>CALWVM010000007.1 GCA_944384985.1 uncultured Clostridia bacterium
CATATAGGGAGCGGTATCGAAGTGGTCATAACGGGCCTGACTCGAAATCAGGTAGTCCTCACGGGCTCGTGGGTTCGAATCCCACCCGCTCCGCCATCGAAAAATCCAGTAACCATGCGGGTTTCTGGATTTTTCTTTTTTTGCGCCCGCTCCAAAAATCACCCGATTTTGGGCTGTTCTTTCCGTAATTTTGGAAAGAACAGCTTTTTGCTTTATGCCCCACTTTTTTCTGCGTTTTGCTCCCATCTGCTGCCGAAATCGCCCGCTTCGGGAAGGGGCATGCCGCTCACCATCGCCTGCGCCGAGGAGAGTTTCGAACTGTAATCCAGATGGGCGTAGATATTCGCCGTGGTGGAAAAATCCGAATGTCCCAGCCAGTCCTGAATCTGTTTGAGCGGTACGCCGTTGGCAAGCAAGAGGGAGGCGCAGCTATGCCTGAGATCGTGGAAGCGCATCTTTTTCATGCCGTGCCGCTGGATGAAAGCAGGGAATTGAGAGGTCAGGTAATCGGGCTTCATCCGTTCGCCCAGCTCATCTACGAATACAAAGCCGTCGTATTCGTAGTTGTAGCAGTTGCCGCAGACTTGCTTGTTCAGCTCCTGCGCCGTTTTGACCTCCGCAAAATATTCCTTGAATCTTCCCACCAGCGGCAAAGTGCGTATACTGGATTTGGTTTTTGCCGACTCCTGCTCGATGATCTGCGTTTTCCCGCCCACATTGACGGAGGTCACCGTCCGTTTGATGGTCAGCGTTCCCCGTTCAAAGTCGATGGCGTCCCACTTGAGCCCTAGCACCTCGCCACAGCGCAAACCGTAAAAGGAGGCGACCAAAACCGGTAGCTCCAGCTTTGTGCCCTTAACCACTTCAAATAAGTGCTGAAGCTCCGCCGCATCCAAGAACACCGGCTGGAAATCGTTCTTCTTTGGGCGGTCTACCTTCATCGCCACGTTCTGCGCTACCAGATCGGTTTTCATGGCGTATTTCAGTGCCTGATGGATCACAGCGTGATAGTGGATGACGGAATTGGGTTTGACCGTCTGCAGCTTTTCGGAATAAAACTGCTGGATGTGTCTTGCTTCCAAGTCCTTTAGGGTAATCGGCTTATTCCGAAAATACGGTTCAATGCTCTGCTTTACCATGCTTTCATAGGAGCCGAAGGTAGTGGGTTTCACCCTGACCTTGACGATCTCCAGCCAGCCCAGCAGATAGTCGGCAAACAGCATATTGGAGCAAAGCTCACCGATTTCTGCGGGCGGCTCAAAGGCGTTGCGAATTTTCACAAGTTCCGCTTCAGCCTTTCGTTTGTTTCCCTTTTCGGGAAGTCCGGTGGATATGTACTTGACGTGCCGCTTGTTTTTGCTGTCGTAATAACTCAGCACGGCATAGTAGTATCCCTTTTTAACCTGTAAATGTCCTGATACCATATTTGTTTTACCTCCGTTCTTTGTATCTGGCATTCACGGACAGTCCGGCACCGACAAGGCCATTGTACCCTGCCGGTGCCGTTCTTTCCATTGTGTGAAGGGCGTGCTCCGCACACATTTTCGGTTCGAATCAGCGGCTGTCCCTGTCCCGCTCCTGCCTGCGCTGCCATTGCTCCAACAGCTTAATGACCGTATCGCAGACTTGCTTGTCCGTGTAGCTCTTCGGGAAATATTTGCGGATATCCTCACGCTTGAATTTGTACTGTTCCTGCTGATTAGGCTTCTGCTCGGCGAGGATGTCGTAGATAGTCTGGTCTTGCAGTACCCCCTCCTGCGAGAGCTTTTTAAGCCGTATGCTTTGTGCGTGAGAGGGTGTGCAGTCGTTCAGCTCCATTGCGTTTAATAATACCCGTTGTTCCGACTGCTCTAAGTACGAAATTTCCACCGCAGGGTTAAAAGCAATTTTGTTTTCGTCTACCATCGATAGCAGTTCGGGAATTAAGTAAGTCAAGCGGATATAGCGTTGGACTTGCCGCTCGCTGTCATCGCTTTCTTTACTCACTTGTGTTACGCTCAACAACTTCTCGCCAAGTTGGCGAGAAGTTACACCCTGATGTTTTATAGCGTCCAGCTTCATCTTGTAGGCAAACGCTTTTTCACTGGGCAAAATATGCTCCCGTTGCAGGTTGGCGTCCACCATTGCAATGACTGCTTCATCATCGCTCATCTCACGAATAATTACGGGCATTGTCTCAATGCCAAGCACCTGACACGCCGCCAGCCGCCGGTGTCCGGAGATCAACTCGTACCCGCCCTCCGGCAAAGGACGAGCGAGCGCCGGTGTAAGTGTCCCGAATTTCTGGATGCTCTCCATCAGGCGTTTCATCTCGTCATCGTTCTGGATTTTGAACGGGTGCTCTTTGAACGGATGAAGCTCATTTAATTGAATCTCTTTTACCCGTTCCAGCTTTGCATCATCCCGTTCCTCCTGCGAAGAAAACAGCTCGTCCAGCGAATTTGTTGGTAAAATAAAATCTGATTTTCGTTTTGTCATTGTGGTTGCCTCCTTTATTGCCATTTCAGATTGCTTTTGCCGGGGCGGAGAAACACCGCTTCGATGTCCGCCTGAAATTTGTGCCAGCGCAGCGCTTCCGCTTTCAGCATCGGCACATCGATAAAGCCGAGTGCGTTTGCTTTCACGGCAAGCTGGTTGATGTTGTTGCCGATGGCGGAAAGCTGGCGCATTGCTTCATAAAATTTTGCGTCCGGTTTTTCCTTCGGCTCGTAGCCGTGCAGCAGGATTCGGATCACGGCTGTCTCTGTAATTCCGCAAAGCCTTGCCTTGCGTTTTAACTCTCTGGCGTCCTGCGGAGAAAGCCAGAACTGTTTTTTGATTCTTCGTTGCATCTTTTTTCATCCTTTCTCTATGGGGTATTAGGGCGCTCCCTAACGAGATTTACCGTTTTACGACTTTTGGGAGTATAAACGGTCTGCTCGCTAAGATAACGCAGCCATTTTCTGCCTATCGCAATTCTTTCAAAAGTGCATCGATACAGCGGATAATTTCATCCTTTTCAAGCTGCGGAATGGCTGCTCTCAGTTGCTTTAACTGCCGGAAAAGGCGGTAATCTTTTTCTCGGACTGTTGCTTCAACATCCTTTCCAAGCCCCAGTCTCCGAAGATATTCTGAAAGAGAGAGCGCACAGTAGTCTGCATTTTTCAAAAGCTTTTCTTTCTCCTCCGGCGTTACCCGCACATGGATTCCAAGAGTTTTGCTTCTCATAAAATCTCAATCCTTTCCTTTGTTTGTGACGGCAATGACGGCTGTGACGGTCATTTCGCTATACCGTGATATTCCCGTCATTTGCGTCACCGCCGTCACGGCGTATGAATTTAATCAGTCTGCTTTGTCCCGTCCGCTTGGTGCGGTACTCGATTCCGGCGGGCTCTAAGACCTCATAGTAAAACTGCCCTAAGTACTTGGTTACCACATTGGGCGTGGTTTCCGTCTCCGCCATATCAGCGATCAGCTCGGTGGCGGTTCCTACCCATTCGGTGCGGGATTTCATAAATTCCGCTACCCGAAAAAGAAACTGCGGGATTTCCGCTTTGCGGATTTCTTCTGTGTTTTTGTGCTCCACAAGCTCCCATTTCAGGTCTTGAAACCGCAGAGTCAGCTCCTGATATTCCACATCCCGCCCGCAGGCAAGAAAGGTGGCGTCCCTGCTGCTTCGTTTGCGCTTAAGCACATAATTGGTGTCCGCCGCTCCGGTGATGCCGGTAGAGCCGGACACCTCGTTGAACGGATCGTCTCCGTCCTTGAGTTTTCGCAGATGATGGACGAGAATAATGGAAATATCGTGCTCATCTGCGATCCGCTTAATGGAGGAAATGTCATCGTAGTCGTTGCCGTACATTCCCGTTTTCCCGGCGCTGCCTTTGGAATCCCGCACCTTTTGAAGCGTGTCGATAATTACCAGCTTTGTCTTCGGGAAGTCCTCCAAGAAGTTAATGATTTCTTCTTCCAGCCCGTTTCCAATCAAGCCGCAGGTTACAGACAAATGGAAACTCCGAGGCGGATCATTGGTCAAATCGAAAAGTCGGTCTTTAATTCGTCTTTGTGTATCCTCCAAACAGAGATACAGCACATCGCAGTGCATGGTCGGGATTCCCCAAACGGGTAGTCCTTGAGACACTTGCAATCCAAGCCACAACATCAGCCAGCTTTTGCCGATTTTGGCGGCTCCGCTCAAGACATTCACCCCTTGTGGGATCAGCCCATCGACAATGAACATGGTCTTACTCATCGGTGTGGCCAGCAGAGTTTCTGCGTCCACGGTCACTAATTTTCTTTTCATAAGTACATCCTTTCGTTTTTGTTATTCGGACAGTTAGAACACCGAAATCGAAGGGTTTAGTATTCTTACCCTATATATCCCGATTTGGTGTCAAAAAGGCCTTGAAAATAGGGCGTTTTTGGGTCCCTAATTGTCTGCTTTACGCTTTCTGGCGCTCTCGTTTTTCTGCCTGCGGTGCACCTTTTTGCTGCACGATAGGCAGTATTTTTGCCGGTTGGAGTTTGGCACAAAAGCCGCTCCGCACTCGGCGCAGTGATAAGTACGCTGTTTGAAAATGTCCGCATACAGTTCCTTTTCTGCGGGTAAAACCGCATTGCGGAAATACCGGCACAGCAACGAATAGGAAATGGTCTGTGGACAGACGCAGGGCTCGCCGTCATCCAGCAATAGGCAGTTGCCATCGTCATAATTGGCGCACAGCCTTTTGATCAGGCGGTTGCACCTTGAACGCTGGGACGGGGTAAGCCGCAGGATTTCAGGCACTTGATTTCACCTCCTTTTTCTCTTCGGTCACGAAGTTAATTACACTGACTTTCGGGATTTTGAAACTATTGCCGATTTTGATTGCCTGCAATTCACCATCGTTGATGAGATCGTAGGCAAGCTGTCGGCTGATACCCAGCATTTCCCGAAGCTGCCGGACGGTCACGATGTCCGGATATTCCGGAAACATCATCTGATAAAGCTCTTTGAGCTCCGATTTTTTCATAGCGCTTCAATCCTCCTTTTTTACGGCTATGTAAGGCAGATACCGGCGTGAGGATCATAGTGCCATCCGATATCTGCTGCGTTTTTCCGAATGTCGTTTTCTATCCCTGCCCCCGTCAAGCGGCGTCGCCGTGCTCGCTTCTTTCGGAAGGTCGTGGCACAGTCATATCTAATTCGGATTGTTATTCAATTTTCAAGGTACAGTATGAAGGGCCTTCACTTACTCCCACTGGGTGAGGTCAAATGCACACCTTAAGCGGGCAAAATATTTACGGATTTAAAAACCTCTTCACTCATTTGGACAAAGGGTGCCGAAATGCACACCCATTTTCGAGATTTTCCACGAAAAAATTTTATTCGGTGAAAGATCCCTTCACTTATTTGGAATTAGGAGGCCAAAACGCACCCTATTTTTAAGAAAAAACTCTAAAGAAAGATAAAAAAATATGCCCGCCATTGCTGGCAGGCATATTTTTTATATCTCAAATCGTGTCTATTCCACATAAATCTACAAAAATCATTGATTTTAGGTGAATGTTCAAGTATAATTATTCTGTATTATTGTATCTCCCTGAAAGTGAGGTTTAAGAATGAACTCTAACATCGAACGCTGGTACTCCATGAAAGAAATCTGTGAATATCTCGGTGTCAGCCGTGACACCGTACTCGCTTGGATAGACAAAAGAGAAATGCCCGCCACGAAGATCGGCAGGCTGTGGAAATTTAAGATCAGTGAAGTGGACGCATGGATGAAATCCGGCGTTGCGGCTGAGAAATAATTGGTGATTTACATGGACGAAAAGAGATTGAAAGCCTTTGAAGATATGCTAAAAGCCATCCTTTCACAGTATGATTCGACTGTACAAAAGATGGCGAAGCTCAAGGCTGAGGGCAAAGAGAAAACTGTAACCTACCGCCAACTTTTTGCCAATAAGCTACAACTTCAGGCGATGTTGTCCTATTACCGGACTTATGGGCTTCTAGAGAATGAGGAATAACAAATGACGATGAAATGCAGCCAAATTAAGGACATTGAAGTCAAACATCCGTTGAACCATGTTTTGACCGATAACATAAACAGCCATGAAGTCTATACGAAATGTATCAACCGAAGCTACTATTACGATAGTTATACTGTCTTTAAGATTGAGGAACTATATGAGCAGAATTCAATTATATTTTCAGTAAAAGAAGAGTGTTATAATGACAATAATAGAAGCAATAAAAGAAGTTTTGAAATCTGAGCCAAACGGCTTATCTTCGTCAGAAATATATCAAAAAATTATTGATCGTAACTTATACCAATTTGGAGCTAAAAATCCAGTTGGGGTTGTTAATGGCGAAATTAGGCGACATTGCTTAGGTCTTGATTTCCCTACTGCATATCCGGTAAAACATTTTGCAATCGCAGGCAAGGAAGGAAAAAAGCTTAAATTTACCATTGCAGATAATAATATTTCTGAAAAAAAGACTTCTCCCTCTAAGAGAATAATGGATGATAACGCTGAATTTTTACCAGAGGAAAAAATTGCAAATGCTATTGATGAACATTTACAACAAATCAAACAACAATTGCTGGATAATATAATGTGGAACCATCCTGATTTTTTTGAGCAACTTGTAGTTGAGCTTTTGCTGAAAATGGGTTATGGATATGACGATAACTCCGGTATAGTAACTGGCGGATCACACGACAATGGCATTGATGGAATAATTAGTGAAGATAAATTGGGACTCGATCTTATATATATTCAGGCAAAGCGTTATTTAAACACAAATAAAGTAGGGCGTAAGGAATTACAAGCGTTTATTGGCGCAATGGGCCATATTCAAAAAGGTGTGTTTATTACCACATCCTCTTATACCAAAGAGGCTTACTTATTTGGAACCCAACAGCAACAAAAAAGCATCAAATTAATAGATGGGAATATGTTAGCGGATTATATGGTCAAATACGGAATAGGAGTTGAGAGTGTGAAAACATTTAATATATATAAAATCAACTCCGATTATTTTAAAGAATAAACACTACCAATGCATGATTATAATAAGTCATTAGACATTATCGGTAGGAATAAATCTATCCATTTTAGAAGGTTTGATATTATGCAAAAGCAAAATGAATGTCAATTGAATATATCCTTTGCTGAAAAATTTAGCATAAAATCAAAAGAATATGTTAATACACTAGTGCGTTCACTTCCACTATCAGTTCGTGCTATTAATTGTTTTATGAGTAATGGTATATCAACATTAGAATCCCTATTGGATTCAACCCCTCAATCATTATTAGAATTAAAAGGATTTGGTCGTACTTGTCTAGAAGAAGTCGAAGACTTTTGCTCTAAGCTTGCTGATAAAAACATAGAACCTTTACCAAAGAGCAAAAAGGATGTCCATGGCCTCTCTGTTTTTCGCCCGTATTATAAATCTATCGCATTAGGTGACTTCTCCTTTTCTGATAAGCTTAGTCTGTCTGATTCAGAAAATGAAACTCTTATTATGCTCAAAGAAACATTTAATCTGCTAGGAGAAGACCTTTCCTTTGATTGCATAATGACTCCAGAAAAAATACTTCCAATAATAAATATGTTGAACGCTTTTGAAAACGAAACGCAGCGATACTTTGTAGTCAAAAAATTAGCAGAGGAGCTTCCTAAAGAACGCAAAACTAATAGAGCTTTTCCTTACATAAATGCATTTACTTTGAATGATAACGAAAGAAACACCTTAATGGATTTATGTAGCTCAGAGAATACGACCATTATGGAAATGGCTACTGCATCAACTTTTAAAACAGATAAAGTTTATTTGTTATTTGTGCAATTCTTAAAGTGGTGTAGTTTTAATCTTCGTGCTGAAATAGAAGATTTGTTTGCAAATATCTATAAAAACGATAGAAATCGCTTCGTAATTCAAGGTCGTGCCAGAAAAAAGACACTAGAGCAAATAGGATTAGAACTAGGTATTACCAGAGAACGTGTTCGTCAAATCGAGGCTAAAACCAAAAGGGCCTTTGCACACTATTGTAGTCGTATTCGGATTATATCTAAGATTTCAGCGGAACGGAACGGAGACGCTGTATTGACACCGCTTGAAGTCGAAGAATATTGCGGACAAGATGTCCAAGAACTTCTTTTTCTATTAAGTACCTATAATAATACAAACTATACCTATGACCGACAATTAGACCTATTCGTAATTGGAAACAATTCTATTCAGGATCAAGTAACTCAATATGTTGAAAACCTGCCCGATGTAGTGCGATCTGATAAACTGTCTGAAATTTTAAGAAATGCAAGCGATGATGAGGATATTCCCGCAGAGATGTTAGAAAAATCATTTTTGAATGCATATAGGCTGACCGGAACTCTATATCACCGCCATAGACTTTCACTGGCATCTATCTATGAAAAGATTCTTGAAAAATACTATCCTGACGGTCTAAAAGTATACGATGCAGATGAAATAAAAAAATTCAGAGAACTCGTTGCTTCCGAATATGGAGATATAGAATTACCACAAAACAATAGGGCTTTATCAGCTCGGATTGCTAGTACTTGCGTACTGTGCGGACGAGGTATTTATAAACTCAAGCAAAAGCAGTATATTTCTAAGGATCTATCTAATCGAATTCACGAATATATTATTGATTGTAGTAGTCCTATTTTACTAACAAATACGCTTTTTAGTGTTTTTGAGGGCGAACTTGTAGAAGCCGGTATTAACAACAAGTATTACTTACAAGGTGTACTTCGTGAACTGTTTTCAGAAGAGTTCACTTTCAGCAGAGACTATATCTCTAAAGACCCAAATATTACTTCGGTTTATTCCTCCATTGTTGAGTTCATCAAGCAATTTGAATATCCGATCTCCAAAGCAATGGTACAGAAAGAATTTCCTGGGGTAACCGATATAGTAATTAGCTTTGCAATTGGCGATTCAAATGTTCTCAATTACTTCGGTGAGTATTTACACGCCAGCCATCTTAGACTATCAGAATCTGAAAAAAGCTATCTATACAACTTGTTGTGCAATTTATTAGATGATGGACAAGCTCACCATAGTAAGGATATATATGAGATTATCTGCCATGAAAAACCGGAGATTTTGAAAAGAAATGCATCCTTATACCAATACAGTACTTTCAGCATATTAGAATATCTATTTAATGATAAATTCCAATTTTCTAGACCGTATATCGCAAAAAATGGCGTTGATATTGGTCGACCTGCTGAGCGTTTACATGACTTGATTTATAGTGCAGATGAATTTGAAGTTTCTGAAATAAGCGAATTTGCAAAGGAAAACCGATATCAGATTCAATCAATATTGGAGTTTGTTAACAGTTGTAATGACGAATACTTATTGATTAATGCAGCAACAATGATGAAAATTGAATCTATTGGGATAACAAAAGAGATAGCAGAAACTATCGATAAATTAGTTGCTGATGAAATTACAACGACAACTCCAATTTTTAAGCTTCAGACATGGGATCAATTTCCTAAAATAAATGTTTCGTGGACGGACTGGCTCCTTTATAGTACGCTAAATAAATGGGGCCGCAAAGTATCTGTGTCCACTTCCTCAAACCAATTCAGAATGGCGGTTCCGCTGGTTGCTCCGATTGGAAAGATGGACACAACGGCATTTGCTGATGTTGGACCAAGCAAGGATAATCTCGTTAAGATTGATAATCTCGATGATATAGATTCCCTTTTGGAAGATATTCTTGCTGATGATATCTTGGAGGAAAAATATGAGTTATAAGGATTTGAACATAAAACGGAGTTATATTAGCTGTGGAGAAGAAAATATCGCAAAGTCATTTCTTGTTCCAATGCTTAAACAGGCCAAAACATATAGACGAAGCGTCGGATTTTTTTCTTCGGGTGTTTTTGGTCCAATCATTGACGGTATTGTAGCTTTATCACGCAATGGTGGAAAAATCGAAATTATAGCAAGTCCACAACTGAGTAGCGAAGATATTGAAGCAATTAATCTTGGATACCAAAAGCGTGATGAAATTATCAAATTGGCTTTTTCTCGAGATTTTATGCGTGAAATCGAAGTATTTGATGATTGTAAACTACAACTATTAGCGGCTCTTATTGCTAATGGTACCTTAGATATTAAAATTGCAGTAACACGAACCTCCGGTATTTATCACGACAAACTAGGTATTCTTGAAGATTTTGATGGCAATACTGTTGTTTTTTATGGATCCGCCAACGAAAGCTTAAGTGGATATAAAGACAATTATGAAAAAATTCGAGTGGTTGAAAGCTGGGTACCATCAGACACTGCAAGCATTGAGGACGAATGCAAAGAATTTAAATCTCTGTGGGAGGGGACAAATCCGTTTGTCAATGTTTATAATTACAAAGATTCGGCAAAAGCCAATATTCTCACGGTAATAGAAAGCAGAAAATACACAGGGATATCTAATGCTTCTGGTGCTCCAATAAAACTGCGTGACTATCAGGAAGAGGCTATTTCTGCCTGGGTAAATAATGGTTATCACGGATTTTTTGTTATGGCAACCGGTACCGGCAAAACATGGACCGCCATTTTCGCTGCTAAAAAACTTATAAATGAAAATCAAGCTATGATTGTCATTTGTGCTCCGTATAAACATTTGGTTAAACAGTGGGCTGACGATGTTGAAAAAGCCTTTCCAAATGCAAAGATAATCCTAGTTTCATCAGAAAATCCAACTTGGGAATCCCAGATTTTTCAAGAAATCATTCGTAAACAATATAATCCTAGCCATCAGATTATCATAATATCGACTATTGCATCATTTAAAATGCAGCGCTTTAATAAGGCAATAAATAAATCAACCGAGAAAAAATTGCTTATAGTTGATGAAGCACACAGATTTACCGATCATCCAGATACGCTAAAAGAAACATATAGCTATATGTTGGGTTTAAGTGCTACGCCTTATAGTGGTACATCTGCTCAGAAGGGTAAAGAACTGATGAATTGGTTTGGCGGCCAAGTGTTTAATCTTCCAATTGAAGTCGCACTTGAAAAAGGTTTTTTAGTGCCATATAACTATTATCCAATCTATGTGCAAGCAACCGAAGAAGAAGAAAATAAGTTCAAATATTACACACAAAAAATCCTATCGTGTTTCAAAAATAATAGATGCATTAACCCGGATCTTCTAGTTAAGTCTTTGAGAAACAGACTGCGTATTATTTCTATGTCTGAAGAGAAAAAAAATAAGATAGATGAAATCATTGATCGAATTGAAGAAAAAGATCATGTTGTTGTATACTGCGGTGATGGAAAATTATTTGATGAACAAACAGGTGAAGAGCTTCGTCATATTCAATCCATAAAACGTGTGCTCAATAAGCACGGATTCAAAGCGAGTCAATTCACTGCTAAAGAAAATATGGCAGATCGAATGGAATTAGTTGATGCCTTTAATAAACAGGAAATATCAGCATTAGCAGCTATTCGTTGCCTAGATGAAGGCATTAATATACCGTCCATTAAAAGTGCTTTGATTTTGTCAAGTAATGATGACTATCGTGAGTTCGTGCAACGGAGAGGCCGAATTCTCCGTACATATGGTGATAAGAAATATGCAAATATCTATGATGTCATAGTTTTACCTAATTATGATATGCAGGGTTGGGCTAAAATCGAGCTTCGTAGATTTAGAGAATATGCGCATCTTGCATTAAATTGGGACGAGCTTGAAAGTGATTTAAATAGTCATCTTATTTCTTATGGCCTTTCTGATGAAGATATTGAAGTATATGATTATGATGAAATGGAGGACATTACAGATGAATGAAAAAGAAATAGTGACTGATATGATTTCTTTTATTGAAAAGAAAGAACGGGAACTGCAATTTAATAAAATGAGCGCAGATACTCAGGCTAGAAATGATGTTGTAAAATCGATTTTGGACGAATTGGAGCGTGTAACAACCGATGAAAATAAGTAAAATCGAATTTGAAAATTTTAGAAACTTTAGAGATCCTGGCGAGATTAAATGCTCTACTGACGGGAAGGTAACCATTATTTATGGGAAAAATGGTGATGGTAAAACCACGCTTCATCAGCTTTTTCAGTGGGTGTTTTATGGCCAAGTTCATTTTAATAAAACAACTACGGACCGCTTGTATAATCTTCAATATGAAAGTGAATGTTCTTTTGGTGATACATTTCAAGTAAAAGGCTGTATTGATTTTGAGCACGCTGGCGTGCAATACTCTTTGAGAAGAATTTATACATACAAAAAAGGACTCAATGATTCTGAAAAAATAGCTGAAGATGTTTCTCTTTTGCATATGGATGCTGACTATAACTGGAGAAGAATTGAAAACCCCAAAGAAACAATAGAGAAGCTTCTTCCATCCGGCTTGTCTGATTATTTCTTCTTTGATGGAGAAAGTATGATTGCGGATTTGCGAGTAAAAGGAAGAGATTCGGCAAGCAAACTGAGAAAAGCTCTATATTCGATGTTTGACCTTGATGTGTTAGAGTCTGCTATTGCTCATATTGGACGTACAGATCTTAAAACAACTGTTCTCGGCAAGTTATATCTTAGCAAAGGAACAATATCTAGTGGTAGCCAAATTTCTGCTGTTAAAACCAATATTGAAGGGGCGCAAGCAAAGCTAGAAAAATTCGAAAAAGATTTAAGCGAAGCGCAAAAAAAGAAGGAAGAACTTCAAAATATTGTTTGCAAGGTCTCTGAACAAATCGGAGGCCACAAGTCTAAAACAGATTATGAGCGGCAACGCAAGCAGCTAAGAGATCAAAGAGATGCTTTCCTAAAAGCTAGTGCAGACGCTCAATCACATTTTGGTGATGCAATAATTGATATGTTTCCTCGCCTTTTGATTTCCAAGGCTGTTTTAGATGCAAAAAAGAAGATTCATCTCAATATTGAACAAAACAAATTACCAGAAGGGGTATCAAAGAAATTAATCAATTATTTGTTGTCTGATTCTACAACCGAATGTGTCTGCGGTCATTCTCTTGGTGCTGAAGAGAAAAAACATATCAAGGCTTATCTCGATATGCTTCCTCCAAGGTCTTTCACAAGCTTATATCAAGATTTTACGAAAACAGCAAACAATTGGGGACGCGGCTATGATAAGGCTCGGATTGAAGATTATATTATGACTGTGCTAAAAAACACAGAGTTAGCAGCACAAAATGACAATCAAATTAGAGAATTGGATGAAAATGAGAAAAAGAGTCCAGATATTGAAGATTTGATTGTTGCCAGACAGCAAGCGGAACAAGAAATCCTCGAACTTGAAACTCGAGTTGTAAACATTGAAACCGAAATCAAAAAATTTGAAATTTATCGTAACAAACAAATGAAGGATTTTGATAATCTCACTCGTGGAAATGCTGCAAGCGAAAAAGTCATAGCAAAAATATCAATTATGGAACAAGTTATTGCATATTTTCGAAAAAAACTGGATGACGAATCTATGGCTTACAGTCAAAAGTTGCAAGATAATATACAAGAACTTATTGACAATATGCTAACTAGCAAAAGACATGTTGCTGTCAGCCCAGAATTTGCTGTGCGTGTTACAGATAGTTTTAATGATGAATCTAAATCTGAAGGACAGTTTGCTGTAGTATCCTTTGCGTATATAGGCGGTATCTTTAAGATGCTTCAAAGCGATGAAAACTTGTCTGAGAAAGAATATCCTCTAGTGCTCGATGGACCTTTTTCCAAACTTGATCCTGATCAGAGACAAAATGTTGTTAATATGATTCCTAAATTTGCTCCACAGGTAATTCTTTTCTCTAAAGATGACCTGCATGAAGTATTTCAGGCTGATAACATAGGAAGAGTTTGGACGATCATTAGTAACGAAGAAAAAAATATTGCTCATGTAGAGGAGGGACACTTATGGAATTAACAACTGATATTTATCTTCGTGGCACAGCTTGGAATAGAGCTATTGAAGATTTGGCACCTATCTTTAAAACGAGAACACACTATATGTTATATATTCTTGCAATGACGATAGGTATTATGTATGACCAAAGAATAGAAAAGCCCTCCGAGGATAATGAAGAATTTAAAAGCATTTCTCGTAATGTACTCCAAAACAATGACAATGGAAAATTGGATTTCATTTTTCAGGCAGCTATTCTCTCTACAACAACGGAACACCTTACAGAAGAGGAGCGTCTAGAACTGGCTTTTGGAGAGAAGACAGAATTTAAAAAAGTTGACTTCTTAACACAATTTGCAAATTTTGGGATCACTAAACTTGTAGAATTAATTGGAGACACCCCAATAGAGTCAATGGAAAACATTAAAAACTTTTTAGTTTCTACCGTCGAGGGTAGAAATCTTGACATCGATGCTTTGCCAGACGACATTCTTCTTGATGCAGATTTTTGATGTGACAATGGGTGCTGTGTATTCATTTTATTGACTTTTTACGACAGTTGCGATATACTTAAGTATATACTTAAGTATATCGCAACTGTTTTTTATGAGGTGCAATATGAATTTTTCGTATCATTTCCCAGCAGTAAAAGGTATTCAGGCAGGACGTGAATACTTTATTTCTATGGTTCCTTTAAAATTATTGTCTCGTCTTTTCCCATCAGATGAGGAAATAATTTTACCTGAATATCGAGCTCAGAGAAGGATTAATGAAGCAAGGATACCAGAAATCAAAAACTATATATTAGATAATAGAGATACATACGTCTTTTCTGCCCTCTCTGCCTCTATTGACGGTGACTTTAACTTTACTCCGTTCATGAACACAGAAGTAGGCATATTCGAAGTGGACATGAATGCCATTTTTTTGATTAATGATGGACAACATCGAAAAGCGGCAATTGAAGCTGCAATAAAAGAAGATCCATCGCTGGGTGAAGAAACTATTTCTGTAGTTTTTTTTAGTGATGAAGGTTTAGCTAGAAGCCAACAAATGTTTACAGATCTTAATAAGTATGCTGTAAAAACTTCAAATTCTTTGTCTACTCTTTATGATGCAAGAGATGAGATAGCTGTTGCAACGAAAAATGTTATTGCCGATATTCCATTTTTTAATCGCTTTACCGATAAAGAACGTGATATTCTTGGGAAAAATTCTTCAAATTTATTTACCCTTAATATGATGTACAAAGCTAATCAAAAAATTATGCACGGAGACACCTGCTCTGATGACGACGCTGCTTTTTTACACCGATTTTGGCAACTGATAGCTTCTAATATTATTGAATGGCAAGAAGTATTAGATAAATCATTGACTAAAAAGGCTCTTAGGGAAAATTATATTGTCGCACTGGCCATCACAATCAGTGCCTTTGGTAAACTTGGACGTTTTTTCTACGATAATCGTGACATAGATATGGAAAAGTATCTCAAAAAATTAAGAAAAATTGATTGGTTAAGATCTAACAAGTTATGGGTAGGTCGGACAATCAGAGAAAACGGTAAGGTGTTGAACAGTGAAGAAGCAGTAACACTGACTTGTTCAGCAATAAAAATGGAGATTGGACTTTCTTTATCGAAAGAAGAAGAACAAAAAGAAAAAATTTTAACGGAGAAAATATAGTATGTTATATTCAGGAGAATTTCAAATATATGAAGACATAATTCAAGAAATGTCTTTAGTTTATCAACATGATAAGCGTCCTTGGATGATAGGTTTTAGTGGAGGTAAAGACTCCACTCTACTTTGCTGTCTTGTAATGGAAATGCTTTATCGTTTACCCGTTTCTAAAAGAAATAAAAAAGTTTATATTGTCTCCTCTGACACCCTGGTTGAAAACCCCATAGTTCGTGACTATATGCACCGGATGTCAGATATGATAAATCGTTTAAGCGATGAACTAAATGTTCAGGCAGATATTATTTATCCAAAGGTTGAAGATACATTTTGGTGCAAAGTTATTGGTTTGGGATATCCTACTCCTGAACCACCGGGATTTCGTTGGTGTACGGAACGTTTAAAGATACATCCTATGAATGCCTACACATTGAATACGATCAAAAATAATGGTGAAGTAATACTGCTTCTTGGCGTACGAAAAGCTGAAAGCACATATAGGGCTAATAATATCCGTGCACGAGAAATCGAGGGTAAATTGTTGGTCCCTCATAACGATATAGAAAATGCATATGTGTACAACCCGCTAACAGAAATTCCCAATGAAGATGTTTGGAAATTTCTTTTGAAAGGAGACGCTAAGACCCCCTGGGGTTCCGACAACAAATTCCTTTTTTCTCTTTATCAAGGTGAGAATCTTGGTGAGGAACAGAGCGTTATAGGTGAAATTGATAAGGATAAAATTCCTGTTACTGGAAATTCAAGATTTGGATGCTGGATTTGCACTATGGTCAAAGAAGATAAGTCCCTTAAGGCCTTTATAGACCGAGGTGAAGATTGGCTTGTTCCTCTTCGAGATTATCGGAATTGGTTACTTGAAATGAGATCAACTCCCGGTTCCAGAGAGTACAAACGGAGAAATGGTACAATGTACCGCAAGGCCGACGGGAGCCTTGGTGAAGGTCCATTTACAATGGAAACTAGAAAGGAAATGCTTCGTAGGCTCCTACAATTACAAAGTGATACTGGCCTCAATTTAATTACGATAGAAGAACTAAAACAAATTGACCTTATGTGGGATAGCGAAGGGGATTTATCGCGTAGATGTCTTGTTGAGATTTACCACGATATTACTGGAGAGAGACTACCTTGGGATCAATTTAAAACGCCCATTTTTTCGCAAGAAGTTATTGACGAAATAAAAGTGATGTGCGAAGAGTATAAAATAGAATTTGAATTAATTTCGAAACTTATAATTGAAATAGAAGCAAATAAAAATTATACAAGAAGTTCAATTATTACAAAAGCATTTGACCGTATTATAAATCAAGGTTGGTTGCACTTCGAAAGCATAGAGAAGGGATTAGAACATGAAGATCAACAGAATACACCTAAATAATTTCGGCTCTTACGAGGGAGTAACCAACTTTGAAACAAAGTCTACCACCGAAAAAAATATTGTCTTGATCGGAGGAAAAAATGGTGCTGGGAAAACCACACTTTTCACAGCGATAAGAATATGCTTATATGGATATATGAGTATGGGGTATAAGAATTATAACTCATTTTATATTAGAGCTATAACGAAACTTATAAATAATAACGCTAAGTTGTCAAAGCCTGCCCATGCTGAAGTTTCTATGGAGATTGAACTCAACAATGGCCAAGGAATCGATACCTACATTTTAATACGGAGTTGGGATTTGGCAGATTCCTTAGTAGAAACATTCATCGTTTATAAGAACAAAGTGCAATTAACAAATGATGCAGTATCCGATTTTGAAAAGTATATTATTTCGCTGATTCCACCGGAGTTATTTAATCTTTACTTTTTTGACGGTGAGAGAATAGCCGATTTCTTTCTGGATGAAGGTAGCAGTTCGCGAATCAAAGAAGCTTTTCTGACATTATGCGGATATGATACTTTTGACATTATGCGGAAAAATTTCAAGCGGATAATCGGAAATGGAACCGCCTCTGCTCCCGACCTTGATGAATACATCAAAGTAAAAGATGCATTAACCGAAGCAAAACATTCTCTAAACGACCTTGATTTTCGGTTAAGAGATTGCTTAGATAATATATCAAACTGTGAAGCTTCTATAGGCGCGATTGAAACAGATTATCAAAAAAAAGGTGGTATTACAGAAGAAGAATGGAATCAAAAGTTATCCATTTTGAAGGAAGAAGAAAAAAAGCGTGAAACATATAATAACTTACTTAAAAAATGGGCAAATGAATTAATTCCATTCCTGATGATACGTGATAAAATCGAACAGTTAAAGGTCCAAATCAAAGCTGAAAACGATACAATAAAATATACGCACTTCCTTGAAGTTATAAGTCTTCCGGCTATACAAGATTTGCTCGGAGATAAGGGTAGAAAAATAAGTAGTATTGCATTATCTCAATTTGGAAACAAACAGAAACCAATTCTCAACCTTTCTCTCGAGCAGAACGCACTTCTGATTGCTCAAATTAGCCGTATTCTTTCTTTTGATGTAGATAAAATTCATAAGTGCAAAAAGGCAATCAAAAGATCATTGGCTTTGAGCTCAAGAGTTAGAAAAGAACTTGAAAATAGCAGTATTTCTAGTGTACAAGAATATATAAAAAAGAAAGCACAGCTTTTCGAAGAAAAGAGTGCTTTACTGGTTATGCGTGTTGAACTTGAATCTCAGATAGTTAAACAAAAAGAATTAGTCGAACAAATTGAGGGTAATTTTATTAAAGTGCAGGCCCGTATCGAAGAAGAACTAAAGAAAGCATCTATAACAGATATTTCTGCTCGTGCTATTCTTATGTTGGACAAACTTCAGAATATTCTCTATCGCAAACAAATTGAAAAAGTCGAAAGCTTTTTCAGGTCAGAAATTAGTATGTTGATGCGCAAAACACATTTTATTGATGATATCTATATTGATGACGATTTTAACATCCATATCTATCGTACAGACCATATAGAAGTATCAAAAATTGTTGAATTACTTGAATCGCATTCTGAAGAGCAGGCTATGGCTTTACTCGGAGAAAAAGCTCTTGACGAGTTAAAAAAACTATTTAGCTCTTCTGATATAAATATTATTGTTTCATCCTTGAAAAGTTGCAATTCTGACACAGTATTTCTTCCTTTGGAAATAGATAGATCTTCCCTATCAAATGGTGAAAAGCAGATATTTATAATGGCCTTGTATCATTCGTTAGTAAGCCTCTGTAACAATGAAATTCCATTTGTTATTGACACTCCTTTTGCGCGAATCGATACGGAGCATCGTAGAAATATTGCCAAATATTTCTTTAGCCAACTAAAGGGACAAGTATTTATACTCTCTACAAACGAAGAAATTAACAGTTCTCATATTCAAATTCTCAAGGATAAAATTGCTTCAACATATTTGTTGGAAAACTCTGATAATAAGCGTACGATTATTGTTCGCGATTCGTATTTTGAGGTGTAGGTATGGTATTTAAAATAAAGACTTCTAAAAAAACAATGCAACTCTATGAAGAGATGACAGCAAGTACCAACTACGCTCCGTTTATTCTTTCCAAATTATCAATTTCACTTTCAATTAAAAGCGGAGTTCCTCTTGAGGATGCTGATTTTAAAACAGATACATATGGGTTAGAGCTTAATCGACAGACTATTACTTCAGAATGGGATGAGCTTTATAAGTGTCTTATCGAAATGGTTGAAAATCGCCATATTGAGGATGATGAATACTTTCAAAAGTATATCAAAGCGCATTTGGATCGTGGTGCAAAAATGCTCTATAGCGAGTTCAAGTATAATAAAGACTTTTTAATATCTTTGCTCGATGATAAAAAAGGGATTTAAAGATAGAGGGGAATAAAGATGTCCAATATTAAGGGAACAATAACAACCTTACGACAGTTTCTTTTTAATGCAGAGTCAGAAATAACTACAGAGGTTAATGGCAAAAAATATCCAATCATTTATTTCAAAAAAGATCGTATAATGTCTGTACCCAATTATCAAAGAGAAATACGTTGGCAAAAAGAGACACTATTTGCTTTAATGAATGATATCTCTCGCGGCCCTAAGTTTTTAGGTAATATTATTCTATCTTCTTCTGGGGAGAAAGATTATGAGATCATTGATGGTCAGCAACGTTTAGTTTCGTTAAATATGTTAATAACATACATAAAATCACAGTATTCTCAACAAATTACTGATATTGGAGATTTAATAACTATTAACATCAACTGTTTTGAACAATATCCTCTATTTCGAGATTCCGGCTATAATATCAATAATATAGATGAAGCAATGAGAGAAACAGTGATTACAAGTGACAAGTTAGGACAAATTAAAATTTTAAGCGAATTATACACCTCAATAAGTGCAGAAAAAATTCTGGATACGGTTGCTAAGGCTGCTTCGTTTTTAGAGAATCTGAAGAAGTGTACATTGAATGTTATCATATCCGATGATGATGATATAAAAATTAGTACTGAATATTACATTGATGTTAATTTAAAAGGCATAAAATTGGATACAGAAGACATATTTAAAGGGTATTTATTTGCTCAAGATTCTTCCAAGGAAATCAGAACATATTGGGTTGAGTTAAAAGAGTCTTGGTTAAAATTCAATGTGCGTTGTGGCTGCAAGCCAGAAAAAAGTGTGTATTCTTTGATGAAGATAATTGAACATTATTTATATTGTCATGTCTTAAGTAAACCAGAATATAACGATATTTCTATAAATGAAAAATTTACACTTGATTCACCCTGCGAAGTTAATGGCACAAAATATTATTTAGGAGACCATGTCATTAAAGTAATTAGAAATAATACTTATATGCAGGAAGTTTTAATAGGAGCAAAAAAATACATCGAATTTTTAACTGAAATCATTGCTTCGGACGGCGGAGCTCCCGGATGTATTAGAGACCTGCTAAAGAATGCTGAAAGTAATGAAGTAAAAATTATATGTAATTTTATAAAGAAAACGATTTTAGACAAAACATTAATAATTCCCAAAATTCTTATACTCAAATATTATCTTTCGATTTGTGATGGTAAGGCTTCAAAATCCAAATGTAAATACATATATGCTGTTTATTTTTACAATGTTCTATTTATGCTTTTTGGTGACAAAAAATCTGATGCTGAAAAAATAAAAAAGATCTCTAGAAGCAACTCTTACTATCCTGAGGTTATTTATGCAATCAAAAACTTTTTTGAAGATGGTAATATTTCAGAATCACGACAAATAGCGATTGCAAAATGGAACAGCAATTATGAAAATGAGGCTTTGCAGTACAAGTGCAAATCATTGGCGACTATCTATAACTTTTTTGTTTTAAAGGATAACTCTGTTGATATTTCTTCTTGCGATGATGTTTATAAATTTTTAAGTGATGATGATCTTTACAGTATTGAGCACTTTATAGTAAATTCTTCTGGAAATGTTACTTATATAGACGGTGAAGAAGCATTTGAATTACCGAGCAGCATAAAAAAATATAGTGCATATATCTTCAACTTTATATTTGTTCCTCAGAGCATTAACAATAATGTTTTTAAAAATTATTCTGTTCGCAAAAAAATAGAGTTACTATATAAATCCGATCGGGTATCAGAGATAAATTGCTCATATTCCAAAATGATCCTTGATGTAGTAAAAGATATGTTTGCTGAAAATATAGTGATTACCAATTTAGATGATGCTGAAAAAAAGGAACTAGAAAAATATTGGTTAGTAACATTTAGAGATGATTATTCTACTTTTACTTCCATTGTAATCAACAAACTGATAGAACATTTTTCGGGGAAAACACAGGTAAGTAATTCGTAAACAAAAAAGCGACTATTTTGTTTATCGAATATTCAGCTATATGCAAATCATTTTTTCTGTAATTACTTCATCTACTCGATTACGTACATTATTCATCTTCCTTACCCACTCCATTAGGTTATCCGCCTTAAACTGTTCGGTGACGCCTTCCCTTTCGGCGTATTGTTTTACCAGCCGAAGAAAGAGGGACTGTGATTCTTCCTCAACATCTGCAAGGTGTGATTGAAGCTTGCCGGAAGTGAGCAGATTGTAGTACAGGATTTTGTGATGCTGCTTTAAATAGCGCAGGCGGCGTTGTGCCCACACGCTGATGGGGCGTTCTTCTTCGGTGGGTAATGTAAGATCAGGCAGACAGTAGTCGCCCTGCATGGTATATGTGCCGCCCATTTGTTCAAATATTGTTTTAGCCATAATAGATAACCTCCTTTGATACGATCATTGTACCAAAGGAGGTTTTGGTTTGCGAATGTGCGATTTCGATGATCGCACGTTGTACATTGAAAAAATTAGTCAGCTACAATTTGGTCAATCATAATTGACTAAATTGCGATTCGGCAGACCTTTCAGCCTTTCAGATAGCTTTCAAACGGTGCGTCGTCGTTGCAAAAGGTATCGAAGATCATTTTTGCACCGAGGCGAAAGCCAACGAGAAAGGAATCGAGACCGCTTTCGCCCATCAGCTCGCCGTAAGTGTTGCAGAAATCGAGGAACAGCTTCTTTTCCTCACCGCTTAAACGCTCATTCAGCTTTCTTCCATTTTGTTTTTATTAGCGCATATCAGATTTGGCCATACAATCTTTATTCGATGTCAAGAATTGAAATTTCTTGATATGATTTATTAAGACTTTTCTCTGCCAAAAAGCAGAAATCAAACAGCTTTTTCACGATTACATCATGATTTTCGCCCTGTAAGGTTACTATCTCTGAACCAGTATCTCCTTGCATCTTATAGATTGTTAGACCGTTTTTGTTCCATTCAAGAAAAAAACGCTGCTCTTCAATAACTAGATCTACATCATGTCCATAATTAAGAGAATCATACAAATCGTTGAATTCATTTTTTGTCATTTGTTACCTCCAAAGAATTTTAAGAACTCTTTCTTTTCATATTCTGTTAACTGACGTGCAGGCTGCCTTATGCCCCCAACATAGTCGTGCGCATGAAGAGAAAGTTTGCCTTGATGCACAGAATATTCAATATCTGTTTTTGCAGTTAAATTCGGGTTATATAGCCGAAGTTGTCTTACCATTCCGTTGTGATGTAAACTGATATAGGCGCTACTGGAATGCGCCTCTTCCGGGAGACCGTGTTTTCCGTATAAACCGCGCAACACTTTCACGCCATTGATTTTGTTGATAGTCTCATAGCTATACGGGACGGGATTGCCCGCAGCAAATGTTCCTCTGCCGCCCATGTCAGCGCACCACCTTTCGGGAAGAAAGATAGTCCACAGACAGGATATTGCCTTCCATTTCGGGAAACGGCGTGCCGAAAACAATGATTGCTTCCGGCTGTATACGCCTCAGCATTTCATTATAGCCGCGCATAAAGCCTATACGCGAATTCTTACACCCGACCATGCCAACAGCAACCACCGCACCCGGCTCCACACCGTCAAAGCAAAATTCAAAACTTCTGCTGTTGCTCCAGCTGATTGTGGGAATGACTGTTAAGCCCTTATTTTGCCAATATGCGCCGACCCAACGATTTTTTGCAACGCTTTCAAGCTGCCGCCATAAATCCATATCGGCATATGTGGAAAAATCGGGTGTGAGCAAAAAAGCGTATTGGGCATAGCGCTCTAAAGAACGGTCAGGGTGATTATAAATTCCCGAAAAGCGATAATCATCAACAAAAAAATGTACGCCTTTTTTCTTGTTTTCTTCGTTATCGTTTGCTCTTGTATCCGAACAGGCTACCAATTGAATATCATTGGTAAGAAATTCCTGTTTGTGGACAAGCGGTATGCCCCACTTGCCAACGGATGAAAAAGTATTTCGCATGAACAGAGGGTCATCCCTCATTGCTTTACTTGTCAATTATACTACCTCCGTAGAAAAATTTAGTTTTTTTGCAAAACGAATTGATTTTTTCTCCGGAAGCTGCTATAATCATATATACAGAGAACGGATAGCAATATCCGGAGAACGGCACTTTACAGATTGGTCGCAACAATCTGCAAGGTGCTTTTCTTTTTTGATTCAATACATTCAAGGGTACATCACCGCCTTTCAATTTCTGTGCTTCGCCTGATATGTAGCAGCATCAAGCGAAACTCCGCAAAATTTTGCTATTTCCTCTGGTGACATGCAACTTGTCAATTGACTGGATACCATAAATTCGCCAGCAAAACATTTAGCTTGCCATTCCGGATCATAAAATGGCTTTACCTTTTGCCGTCGAAAATTGCGGTGCAATTTAAAGCCGCAAAAGCAGAGCGTAAAATAATGGCCTATTTCATGGGCAATCGTCATACGATCTCTTCCTTCTCCATCGCAGGCTCTCTCATATACGCTCTCTTTTATTGTGATATGGCCTGTATGTACATCTGTTTCGGCATGTATACCGGGTGAAAGGTCAGAATCTGGAACGATCTCATAGCTGAAATCCTCAAAAACTTCTGCCAACACGTCGAGCAACTCCACAATTGGAATCCACAACTCCCCGCTCAGCCCAAGCTTGTTCCGTAGCATATCAGCAAGTTGACGCAATGCTTTTCTGGACTTTGGTTCAACAATATATTCCGGCAAGCGTTAGCCCTCCTTGTGCTTTTTTAAGATTTCAAACAGTTTTTGAGAAGTTTCTTCATCCAACGTATCAAATTGCCGGGCAAAGGATACGGCCAGTTGACGATTCCCCATTGAAGCGTTTTGGATATTCAGCTCAATGATGTTGCTGGATTCCATGATAGCCTCTTTCAACTCTGCCATTTGCGCGGGCGTCAAGCTATATATTTTTTCTAATTTCGAAATCCATGCGTCAGGCACTCTTTTCTTACCATTTTCTACCGCCGAAAGAAACGCTGAGGATACACCAAGATTTTGCGCCATATCCCGAAGTATTTCTCCTCTATTTATTCGCAGCTGCCTGAAAAAATTGCCAACACTTGTTACCATATCAAGCCCTCCTTAACCTATTCTGGTTAACAGTATAGCACATGAATTTCTTGCTGTCAACCTATTTTGGTTAATTTTTTAATGTTTTTTGAAAAATCAGCCAAGAATACTTCTTGGCTGATTTGGTGAATTTATAATAAATGTTTAGTAAAAACGATACAAATTTATGGGCGTAATCTTTTACATCTCTTTCTGCCTTCTCCAAGCCGGGAAGCGTTTCAGCGTCCAGATATGCCAGTCGGATTTGCGGGTGATGGTGCGAAAGTAAATGGAGCAGAAGAACTCCCCCAAATAGACCTTCGGAATATGGTTGACATTGTTTTTTCGGAAAGACTTGATGTGCCCCTGATTGCACCAGTTGTTGATAGCGGTTTTTCCGTAGCCGGTGATTTTGGAGACCATCTGGGTGGTCGGTACATCGGGATAGCCGGAGAGCAGCTCGGTATAATACAGCCGCAAATGCTCCCGCACGATTGGGGGAACTTGTTCCTCCATCCGGACAGTATAATCCCCTTTGTACCAGCCCGCCGGGGCGGAGTAGCTTTCGGGGAACACCTTGCGGTTTTCCAGATAGGCAATCACATCCTCCTTTTTGATTTTGTAGCAGCGTGTTTTCCTGCCCGTGTACTCGCAGGGAATTTTCCCGCTTTGTAGCAGGTACAGGGCGGTGGATTTGCTGATATGGCAAATGCGATACAGCTGATCCTTCGTGATCACATCGGGAACAGCGTCCCAGTTGACTGCGTTTTCTTTCATGACAATACACCTCATATCTTGATAAGCTTTGCCGGTATTCGAACTGTCCGTGTATTGCCTTTTGATTTTTGTTCTTTCCGTTCTTTCCGCAGTTCTTTCCAAAAGCGGAAAAATCGTGGATTGGAACCGATGGGCGATTCCTCAGTGTTTTCGGGCGATTTTTTCAAAAAGCCCAGATTTCATGCGGGTTTGCAAGCGTACAAGGCTGACTGAAACTGACAGGAGAAACCATGTAATTAACAGACGGCGGGAAAACTCGAAATGCGTTAGCCCTAACGGGCTCGTGGGTTCGAATCCCACCGTCTCCGCCATGTTGAGAGTCTCGACGCGCAATCCGCGTCGAGGCTTCTTCTTTTTCCTAAGCTGGCGGGAATCGACACAATACGGTTTTCAGCGGACATTTTGGGTGCGGGCTGCGTTAAAAAGCTTGAAATACGATCGTATTCCGGTGCTTTTGTGCCTTACCACACAAAAATCCTCCCGCTGGAAAACTGCCGCACACCGAAAACGATGGCGACGGGGATGGAAATTTCGTTTTGAGCACGCAGGCAGGCTGCCGCAGCCTTGGGTAAAAAAGGGAAAGGCCGCCGTGCCGGTGCGTTTTCGCATATCGGCTTCGACGCTCGGCAGCTTATTTTTCGCGCGCGGCTGGTTTTGTCGCGTCTAAAAGGAAAAGCGCCAGCCGGAGGTTGGCGTTTTTCTTTTGCGTTCAGCGGGGAAGGTTCGGAACAATTACGACTGTTATCGTATTCTTTTAGATTCAGCACAAATTTCTGATCGGGCCGGAGAATACGATCTTTTGTTACGTTGCAAATAAACTTATTCAAAAATAATCTCTTCAGCGCAATTTTTATTTAACTGAGACCAGACAAAGAACGCATAACCAGATCCACATCTTTGTTTTCAAGCTCCTGAATGATATGGATATATGTTTTTTGCGTTGTTGTCATGCTGGAATGGCCTAATCTTCTTGCAACGCTTGCAATAGAAACGCCTGCAAACAGCAGAATCGATGCATGTGTATGCCGCAAGCCGTGGATGGATATAACCGGTATGTTCGCTTTTTTGCAATGCCGCGCAAGGATATCGTTTACCGTTGAATTGTACACCTTACCATGTGCAAAAATGGGCTCGTCTTCCGGAAGTCCTTTTACCAGTTCTGAAAACTGAACCACAGTTTGCCAATCGATCTGAATTTTACGAACGGAAGATTTGTTTTTCGTTGGCAGAAAGCCACCGCTTTCTTTATAATTCCAAGTCTTGCTTACGGAAAGCATCTGACGTGAAAAATCAAAATCCGCCGGAGTTAAAGCCAAGGCTTCGGAAAACCGCATCCCGGTTTTTGCAACGAGCAAAATAAACCAATCCCAATTTATATCCGCTTTTAGATCTAAATCGGTAAGCAGGGTGTGCAGTTCAAACTGATTCAGATATTTTATTTTCTTTGCCCGCGGTGGCTTGCCTTTGATAATGACTTTTCTTGTTGGATCTCTGTCCACAAGCCCTTCATCCACCGCGTCCATTACCGCGCCTTTCAGCTGGTGATGAAAATCCATTGTGGTTTGCTTTTCATGCTGCAAGGCGTAATCATTGATGATCTGCTGGTACGTATTGCGGTTGAGATCACAAAGCTGCAAATCCGGTGCCAGTTTTACAAGCCACGCATGTGCCATAAAATATTTATCCAAAGTCACTTTTCGGATAGCACCTTTTTTATAGATATCTATCCATTGCCGATAATAATCACAGAAACAGTCTGTACTTTTAATATTGCTGAGCATAGTCCTTCCTTTCCGCGCTGAAGAGATTTATAAGAATCAAAAAGGAGTCGGTAATTGACCGACTCCATATTCATTCAAGTATCCTCTTTTCCCGAATTTTCTATATCAAAGCCGCCGGAAAGAATAAATCTTCTTAAAAGTGAATCCACCTTTTGCGGCACTTTGGGAATGATGACAGACGCGTGTTCCATTCTTTCAAAGTAATCCTTTGCCTTGCCCTTATCCACGGTGTTTTTCAGCGCGTCAAATCTGCCGAATTCATTGATATTGTCTTCCGTTACCACAGAATCCATAATACTTCTAAGTTTGGCTTCGTCCAGCCCCAAAGCCTCCGCCAATTTATGGATCTGGTCATCCTTAGAATTTTCGATGTATTCGTTAATATATTCGGTCAAAGTTTTACCGGCAACAATCTTTGCACTCCCACTCTGAACATCGTGGAGAAACACGTTTGCAAATTTCTGCCGTTCCTGCGTAAGCGAAGCAAAGGTTTTGTGAAGTTCTTTTAAAGTGCTTTCTATCTCCTCTTCGGAGGCATCTCCCTTTTGCAGCAAACCGACATACTTTTTGAATCTGGAATTCATATACTCGTCATCGATACGCCCGGTATCGATCTCCACAAGATACGGCTCGATTTCATACGGCGGTTCTTCTTCGGGCGAGGAATCGTCGTGCGGAATGAATAATTCTTTATACCGCAGCGCCAAAATCAGATAGGTATTTTCATCGATTTGCACTTTCACGATGGTGATGTTGTTTGCGTCATCGGGAATGTGATATAGAAGCTGCTCCCAAACAAAGCCCTGCACCTTTGCCGCCTCAAGCGCTTCGTTGAACTGCTTGAATAAACTGGCGAACTTACCGCGCGCCTCTTTTTCCTGCGGAAGCTTTTCGAAATTCTCTACGCCGGCATACCGAAACAGCGCTTGGATCTGCTCGAAATAGAAATTCATTTTTTCCAGGTTTTTGTCAAGCTTTTGAACAAACAGCCCTGTGGGCTTATCCCCGGAGAAGGTTTTGACTGCGGTTTTAATATGATTTTCCATGGTGTGCGGCATACGGTAATAGCGTATAATGCCAAACCGCTTGTCCGGGCCGAAAAGCCTGTTTGTTCTGGAAAACGCCTGAATCAGATTTTCATATTTCAGGATTTTGTCAAGATACAGCGTATTGATCCATTTGGAATCAAAGCCCGTAAGCATCTGATCCACAACAATCAGCAGGTTGATTTGTTCTTCCGGCTTGTTGTCGATATATAGATAGGGCTTTTTGTGTGCCAGTCTTGCGGCAATATCTTTTTTAAATTTTTCGGCTGTGGGAAGCGAAAAATCCGTTCTGTACATCGCGTTATAATCTTCGATGATCTCCACCAAGCCGTCTTCTTTGGAAATCGCTTCGCCGGTATTATCTATATGGGGGTCAAAAAGTGCGGTCACTTTTATTTTAGATTGTTTTTCTTTAAACAGCCTGTAATACTGAATCGCTTCTGCGATGCTGCTTGTGGCAAATATGGCGTGGAATTTGCCGATGAGGCTGTATTGCGCCCAGTTTTTGAGGATGTCATCTACGACTGCATTTCTGTGCTTGTCGCAGTTATACTGCGATTTTGGCAGATAATCTTCGATCCCCCGGACATATTGGTTGTTTTCATCGGTATACCCGCCCATAGGCACATCCTGCATATAATAATTAAAAACTTTTTCCTTTCTCTCGTCAGACAAAGCCTCTTCTATGGTTTGTGCATGTGCCTTTTCTAGTGCGACCGCTTTTCGCACATCGCTGTCTTGGTAAGTTAAGATTTTATAAGGGTCAAAGCCCAATACATTCTTGTCCCGAATACCGTCTGCAATGCTGTATCTGTGCAGTTCATCGCCGAAAACGTCAGTAAGACAACTGTCATTTTTGCTGTTTTCCTCAAAGATCGGTGTGCCGGTAAAGCCAAAAAACATGGCTCGGGGAAAGGTTTTCTTGACCGTTTGCAGCATTTCGCCGAAGGTGGAACGGTGGCATTCATCGACGATGAATACCAGACGTTTTTTAGTGATTTGCTCTATATCCTCGCTTTTCAGCCCGCCTTCATCATGGATGTTGCTCATCTTCTGAATGGAGGTGACAATCAAAGTATCCGCCGGATCGGAACTTTTCAGTTTCGTTATGAGGACAGACGTGTTTTCCGTTTCCTGAACAGACTGATTTTCATCCGCGAAGCCGCGATATTCCTTAAGCGACTGCGTACCGAGCTCAATTCTGTCTATCAGGAAAATCACTTTATCCGCATCTTTTGAAGATGCGATCAGCTGCGCGGATTTAAAACTGGTCATTGTTTTTCCGGAACCCGTCGTGTGCCAAATGTACCCGCCGCGCTGCCCGTCTTTTTCCCATTTGTTGGTGGCAACTTTGTCGGAGATCCGGCTTGCGGCATAATACTGGTAACTGCGCATCACCTTTAAAACGCCGTCTGAATCGTCGGCGACGGTATAAAAGCCGATCAGCATATGCGCCATGGGGATGGAAAGCAGGTGGCTGGCAATCTTTTTCCAATCATGGATCGGGCTATTATAAAAATCTGCCCAGTGGAAATAGAAATCGGTGTTAAACTTGCCGTCCGGGCCGGGATTTGCAAAATACAAAGTGTCCTCCGGCGTCATGGCGACAAAAATCTGCACAAGAGAAAAAAGCCCAGTAAACACCCCTTCATGCGCATACTTTGCAATCTGGTCGCAAGCTTTGGAAACGTGGACGCCGCTTCTTTTAAGCTCGATATGTATAACCGGCATGCCGTTTATCAAAAGCATTACATCGCCGCGTCTGTCGTTTAACAGCTTGGATTTGGCGGAAAACTTGGGCTGTTTTACGATCTGGTATCGGCTTGTGCCGGCGGCGATCTCCCTTCTGTCGTAAATTTTAAGGCTTACCTCTTTGCCGAAATGCTTTGTATCCTCCGGGTTGTCGCGCTTGATCGTTACCGTTTTTCCGTTGATAAACCCATTGAGCTTCAGCGGTGTTTTCAGCGCTTCTATCTGTTCGAGGATCTGCTGCATTTCGCCGTCGGTCAAGGGGTAATCATTCAGGCGGTCAATGCTTCTGTTGTTTTCAAACAGAATATTCGCCCAATTTTGGATCAGATCTTTTTCAGTGGGATATTGTATGACTTCTTTTTCCCAACCGTTTTCACTTAGGATTTTAATAAGGGCATCTTCAAAATCAGATTCCACTTTAAATGCCATGCAATAAACCTCCTAAAATTTGTTTTATACATTTTTTACGCTGATGAAGGGTGATAAGGTTGTCGAGCTGGCTCAAATAAGCTCCAATGGTTTGTTCTTCATCTATTGTGGGTGGAATAAATAGTTCATATTTTTCTAATTGTGGAACTGTTAGTTGAGGAACTCCCGTTGACTCTACCATAACTTTAAGAGTGTTGATTGCATTCTCTATAAAATCAACATCGTGATTTGTTCGTATCGCTAAAAGGCGAACAACAGGCGTAAAATCAACTTTTCTCGCTTTTGCGTGTCCTACATCGCCACGACCAGTAATTGTTACAGCTGGTGATTTTACTCTGTAATCGTGTTCATAGAAGCCAACTATACCATCATTTGTTAAGGCATTAGCTATAACAGGATATTTACCTTGTTCTACGATTTTTTCCTTATCAATGTCCCCGCCGGCGAGCATTTCCATACATATATCTCCAAGCTTACGCTGTTCCCAAGAATTTGTAAAGCTGTTGCGCCGCCGTTTCAAAAGGCAGAAAAATGGCTGCATAAAATGAAAAAAGTAGCTTTAAAATTTAATTTTAAATACGCATAATTATAATGATTCAAGTCGTTTGGTCGCAACAAATTTGACAAATCCAACTCATTTGCAAAATTGAGTAAATCTTTTTTACTGAAACAGCATTAAACAAACATCTTTTCAAGACATGATTGCTTAATATTTTGCAATTTTTCAAGTTTACGCTGATGAAGGGTGATAAGGTTGTCAAGATAAATGAAGAAGCTCCCTATTTTCTCCTGTTCAGATATAGATGGCACACTGATAGGTGTATTGAGTATATTATCGTTATACAATCTTTTTATGGTGCTACCTTCAATTCCGGACCACTTTACGACTGCATAAAAACATTTCAAAAATGAGTTTGAAAGTCTTTCGTCGTGGTTAAGCCAAACTATATTTGAATCTTGAAAATACTCGTTTTTACCAGTAAACTCAACAACTCTGCCTATGCTGCCAGAAGCTGAAATCAAAATATCTCCTTTTCTTGGGTAAGGATACTTGGATTTATATTCTTCAAAAAGTTCTTGTGAAATAAACGCATCTGCTATTGCCCCAAATGTTCCAATCTTATAAAACGGAACATCGCCACTTTCTGTAGTTTGCTCCTTGAAAATGCGCCGACACATTGCTACTGAACCCAATTCCCCCAGCTTACGCTGTTCCCAAGCGTCAGTAAAACCGGCGAATCTGACATCCGGAACATTGGCACCATTTTTCGGAAACATCTTTTCAAGGCATGATTTTTTGATATTTTGCAGCTTTTCCAACTTACGCTGATGAAGGGTGATAAGGTGGTCGAGGGTGCGGAAATAATCTGCTATCTTGTTCTGCTCCTTAATTTCTGGCAATAGAACAGACACAGATGTATACTCCTCAAAGGAGATATTAAGTAAACCATCCATCCTTGCCCCAGAAGATACAATCTTGCGAAGTTGGTTTTCAACATCAGCACCGTTCAACTCAATAGACATAAATTCCGAGTTTTGTCCGTCAGCCGAAAAACAGTGATAAACGAAAGGAATACGGGCTTTTTCAGCTGTTGTTAAGGAGAAGCAAGAGCCATATGGACGCAATTTTGATGCGCCGTGATTGTAAGCAAGTTCCCCTTTTTCAAGAATAATATATTTTTTCAAACTCTCCCCGGCATTATTAAAGGCGTAGCGTTGAGATTGCTCAATAAAACCGTTGTTTGCGGTAATCATCATAATCGGTGCATCCGAAGCCGGATCCTTTCGGGTGATTTCTTGGACAATTTCCCCCAACTTACGCTGTTCCCAATCATCCGTGAAGCCTTTGAATCGGATTTTTGGTGTCTTCGATTTTGCCATTTCACTCCCCCCTTAAAAGTGCCTGAAACGCGCGTAGTCCCTGCATATCCGCGTCATTTCCGACAAGGTCGTCGATCATTGCGCAAAGCTCATTTTCTGTTGCCCTGATCTCCTTTTCAATGTCAAAAAAGGTGGATGCATATTTATTCATTTTTGTCTTCAAAGCATCGATCAGGTCGGAAATGACCGAATCCGGCAGCGCGCTTAGGTCCGCCGCAAGCGGAGAAATCCATTTGGCTTTTAAAAGCAGTTTTACTTCATCCTCGGAAAGGCTTTGCAACTTTTCTTTTGTTTGGATATGCAACTCTTCCTTCGCTTTTTTGATTGCGGTTTTCAGGGCCTTTTCTTCCGCAAAGAATTCCGTTGCCTTTTTAAGCTGGGCAATCGTACTTCCTTCCAGAGCATCTGACCGAATTGCCTTTTTGACTTCCGCCGCAACAAAAGCGTCTTTTGCCTCATTCAGGAATTTGCAGCTGTCGCTCTCTTTATCCTCTTCGCTTATGGCGTCTATGATCTCCTGATATTCGGAAGCGATCTCAGACAATCTGCTTTCTTTTGCAGCAATCGCATCCTTTTCCGGTTTAAAATAAACATCCTGCACAATATCAAACGGAATAATGTGACCTACGTAGCCCTCCTGCACCTCAACATCTTTTCCGTTTTTCTTTTTCACGACCATATTGGGGTCAACCTGCGTTACGGCATTTCTGCCCTCTGTCTGAATGACTTCAAGATCTACGGAAATTTTATTCCATGCATCGCTGAGCAACTGGTACGCCTTATACTTATCCACAAGCGGAATGCCGGAAAGACGGGCGAAAATCTGGTCGCTGATGCTATTTTCTTCCTTCGAGATCACAAGATCGGACATGTGGTCAATCAGTTGCTGTGAAAGGCAGCTTTCAAAATCGGAAAAGGCGTCCTTAAATTGATTGCGGAATGCCATCACATCAGCACAACTGTCTACGGCTTTTTTGACGTCGTCGGATTTCAACGTGTAATACGCATGATCCGACGTTTTGAGCAGCGCAGATTTCAGGCTTGGGAAAGCCTGCCAATACGCTGCAAGCTCCTCGATTTCAGCAGATGGGATGCCGCCGAACATGGAAGCGTAAATATCCCAGCTCTCTGCTTTTTCAGAGGAATCCACATAGCGCGGGATATTCAAATTGTAATCATTTTCCCGAATTTCTGCCCTGGGAACGAGTTTGGCGTATTTGTCAACGGACTTTCTTTCGCGGATCACATCTACGATCTTTTTAATATCGCAGGCTCTGAGCACATTGTTTTTCCCGGCTTTTTCAAAGCCTTTCGAGGCGTCGATAATAAGGACGTCCGTGTTCATATCGGCTTTGCGGTGTTTCAGCACCATAATAATTGTGGGGATACCGGTGCCGAAAAAGATGTTCGCCGGCAAGCCGATGATGGCATCTATCTTATTATTTTCGATCAGATTTTTCCGGATCGTATATTCCTCGCCTCCCCGGAAAAGGACACCGTGCGGCAGGACGATCGTCATGATCCCATCCGGTTTTACATGATAAAGGTCATGCAGAAGGAAGGCATAATCCGCTTTGCTTTTGGGGGCAAGGCCGTAATCTTTATATCTCGGGTCGGTTTCCTCCGGCGGATCCCAGTTTTGCGAATACGGAGGGTTCGAAACAACGGCATCCACATAAAGCGGCACATACGTGCCGACCGGGTCGTTTTCATCAAAATACGGCCAGTCCTCTTTCAGTGTATCGCCGTTTCGGGTTTCAATATTATCGGGAAGAATCCCACGCATAACCAGGTTCATTCTGGTGAGGTTATATGTATTCTCTTTCAGCTCCTGCGCGTAATATTTAATTCGGTCTTCGCTCCCCATATATTTTGCAACGCATTTGCCTATATTGATGAGCAAAGAGCCGGAACCGCTTGTGGGGTCATAAATTTTGATCTCATCCCGGGTTTTCAGATGCTCTGCGACGATTTCCGACATGAGCAATGAAACTTCGTGGGGCGTATAGAATTCGCCGGCTTTTTTACCGGCATTCGCCGCAAAGTTACTGATCAGATATTCATAAATAAAACCAAGAACATCGTAATCCTGTTTGCCATCCATCGGGATATCTTTTATAAGATAAAGCAAGCCGCTGATTGCTTTTGTCCTTGCACCGGAGGTATCGCCGAGCTTGGAAAGACCGGTTTGTAACGTATCAAAAATGCCGTCAAAAACTTTTTTGTGGGAAGGATTTATCAATCGGCTGAATGCGGACAGTGCGTCTGTAACGTTCGAAACATCAAAATCGTTCCCCATGCTGATCCAAGTGGAAAACAGATTTTCATACGCTATGTAATAGCCTATGCTTTTTTGCACCCATACTACTGTTTCGTGATCCTCTTCGTGAAAAAAGTCGCGTATATATTCCTCCGTCCAATCATTCTCTTTGAGAAATTTCACTTCTTTATCAGACAGAAATTTATAAAATATAAAGCCCAGAATATAATCCTTATACTCATTCGCTTCGATTTTTGACCGCATTTTATTGGCGGATTCCCAGATCTTGGAAGCCAGTTGTTGTTTGTTCATTTTTCCCTCCATAGAATTTGAACCATTTTAATGATTCTATAATATCACATTTTTAGATCTTAACAAACAGTGTTTTTGCTTTACCGGCAAAATCACCCGAGATTTTCAGAAAATACAGACGGTATTTTGTTTGTGATATGTGATATTTTAGGACAGCTTTCATTCAAAAATGCCCGCAACAGGGCGGGCTTTCCGGTTTACTTTAACTGCCTTTATCTGCTGCGGGTTTCCTTGAAAATCATTTTTGAACGCCCGGCCCAATGCGCTGCGGGAAAATCCACCGTCTCCCGCAACAAGCCGAAGCATCTATTTGCGGCATTACAGCCGCGCTGTTCCGGTTTTATATTCTCTTTCGATCCACGCCATCAGCAGGTTGACGATCCGGCGCTGTTCATCTGAAGTCAACGCCCTGCCTTTTGGAACGTGATACCACTTATTGAGGCACCCGCGACAACAGCAGGCACAGGCGTGTTGCGCCACAAAGACCGGATGTCCGCGCATCGGCGTTTGTTTCCCGTCGTTTGGGATTTCAGCCGGGGCAAGACGTGCCGCTACAAAATCTGCGGCATGCGTGCGGATGGTATCCATCCCCTTTTTTTCAATATACTGCCGGTCTTTTTCCGTCAAATGGAACCGCGACCGGAATTTGGATTTTTGCAGTTTCACGAGCGCTTCGTCAATGGTTTGCATATGTCTCCTTCTTCGCACACGGAAAAATTCCGATTTACGTCTTTCCCGCCAGATAACGCGGAGCCTTCTGTTCCATCCCCAAAGATACCATAAAAACGCAGGTGTCAACCGCCACCTGCGTTTTTATGTATACCCGCGCAACGTGCGCGGGCCGTATGGCATACGGAATCCGTATAAGCTACCGAAACATTATTTTTACAAACGAACTTCCGATTAAAATTGCCTGTTCTGGTCGTACGGCGCTCCGGCAGAATACTGTGCGGCAGAAAGCATATAGGCCTTATATTGCTTATCTGCTTTATTGAAAATGACGACCGCCCAAATGCCGGCGATCAGCCAAAGGAATCCGGTCGGAGACTGGAAAAGTATGATCCCGACCAGCATTTCAATGCATGCCAAAACCAGCACCGCAATTGCACAGGCCTTGCTTTTCCCGAGATGCATACCAAGCGTCAGCCCGAGCAATATAAGGGAATCGATCAAGCCGATCGGGTTAAAGAAAAGCGATATTACGGCGTTCAGCCCTGCGCAAACATAGCAAAGAATCGCCACATTGCGCACCTCTTTGGCAAAACGCGGCACATACTGCATGCGGTAATCCCGTTTACTGATAAACTGCCCGGCAGGCGGCTGCGGCGGCGTAAAGGGCGGTGCAAAAGGCTGCGCTTGTGCAAAGCCCGGCTGCTGTGCAGGCGCATAGGGCGGCGTTTGAGCAAAGTTCGGCTGCTGCGCCGGCACATAGGGCTGTGCAGGCGGGACGGGATTCAGTTTCTGCCCGCAGTTTGTGCAATATGCCGATCCTGCTGCTACGGTCGCGCCGCAAGCGGGGCAGACGCTGTCCATAAGCACCTGCGTTTCCGCTTCTGTGGAAGATGCAGGCGTGGGCAAGCCCTGCACCGGCGGTACAAACCCGGCCTGCCCGGCAGCGGACGGCTGCGCGGCGGTTGCGGCAGCAGCGCTTGGATTCGGCGCCTGTGCACCAAACGGCTGCGGTGCGGCATAGGAACCGTTGCCCGCCGCCTGCACGATCATACTTTCGATTTGCGCGATGCGCCGTTTCAACGGACCTTTGACCGCTGCGCCGACGAAGCCGGTCAGCCCGATCTCGCCGACATACACCCCCGGCAGCAGTGCGTATTTCATCCACGCCTCCACGGTTATGTAATTCGGCTGATAGGAGACCTTGATATACGTCGGGCCGGTCATAATGCCATATCCCTTTTTAAACACCGTCTCCTGCTCATATTGGGTGAGTTCGTACCCTTCCATGGACAAATACTGCCCAATCGCGTTGAGCAGCGCATCGGGAGACGACGGAAACGGGAAATCCTTTCTGTAACGTGCCATTTAACCTCTTCTTTTACTGTGCGTCCCTGCCCTTGTGGACAGGTGCAAGCTGTATTTTTCCAAACAGCGCGCTTGGACACATGCACAGCGCACCGTTTGTTCCATTGTATCGTATTCGGCCGCGCCGCGCAAGCCGAAACGGCCAACTTTTGTGTTGTGCAGGGCAAAAGCCCGATTCCACACGGTAACCGCCCCGGCGGTTGCCAACTTCGCTTTATCGCCCGAAAATCCGAATATCCCGCTTCAGCTTTTGCGCGGTCTGATAGCGCTTTGTCATTTGCACGGAAACGGCCTTTTCCACCACCCGGCGCAAAGCGCCGTGCGGCATGCCGAGCGTCGGGTGGACGCCTGTAAGCATTATATTCAAAAGCACACCCATCGCATAAATATCCGTCGCCCGGCTCGACGGAGAGATTCCGTACTGCTCCGGGGCGGCATAGCCGACCGTACCGAGCGCCTGCGTTTCTTTCCTCGGCGGCAAAAACAGGCAGCACGCGATACTCAAATCAATCAGTACCGCAGTATCATCCGGTCGGATGATAATATTAGACGGCTTTACGTCGCGGTGGATGATCCCGTTTTCATGAAGAAAGGTAAGCGCATCGCAGAGCTGCGAGGCATATCGGCATGCGGTTTTGCGATCCAGCGGACCTTCTTCCAGCAGTTCGGACAGGCTTTTACCCGGAATATACTCTTCGAGCACCAGCAGATAATCCTCAGCAGAGCAGACCTCATAAATACAGGGCAGATTCGGCATGCGCTTTCCCCGCAGCTGGCGAAACACGTCGTCGTTGCGGTTAGCGGAAACGATCTTCACAAGTGCCTTGCCGGTCTTCTCGTGCCGCAGCAGCCGCACACTGCCGAAATCGCTCTGCCTGAACACCGCCTGTTCGGAAAAACCGCTGGAAAGGGCGCCGTTGATATAGGAGAGCAGTTCGTTTTCTTCCATACTCATTTCAATTCTTCCTCGCCGTATCTGCCAAGCAGTTCGGTAAGCTGAAAAACAGACAGATGCTTTTCGATCGCGTGGATCAGGATGCTGTCGCGTTTGACGCGCGGATACAGGCGGGATTTTCCGGAAACGGTCAAGGCGCGCTGGCAGTCTTCCACAGAAAGCCGCATGGCAAGAATCAGCCGCACGACCTTATCGCGCGAGGGCCGTTTCCGCCCGCTGATCACATCATAAAAATAGCAATAGCTGATATCGGCTTTGTTGATGATATTCGACTTTGAGCGACCGGATTTTCGGATCAGCCCTTCCCAAAAGGCATGGACATCGCTTTGAACAAAAGCATCTGCATTGTCTTTCAGATAGTCATCCAGCGAACCGGGCGTTTTCTGCAGTTCCTCAAGCAATTTCGCCGTGGATTTCCGCATGAACCATGCCTCCTCAATACATTTCGGTTATACCCGTAAAGGTGCTTTTGCATTTTTCTTCATACGAATGCCCCTCCTGCAGATGGATCACCTTCAGATTCGTAAAACATCGTCTGAAATACAGGCTGTCCTGCGAGCTGACGCCGGAGGATTTCGGGATCCAGATCTCCTCGAGATAAGCGTTTTTAAAGGGCATGATGTTCAGCTTCACATTTTCGGGCATTTTAAAGATCTTGGTTTTATTGCTTTCAGGATACAGAGAAAAGCTGTATTCGCCCGTGCTGGACTTGTGGAACAGAACGCCGTCCACCGAGAAGCCCGATGTATTGCCCGCCTCGACCGTAACGGTCTCCAGCGCGCTGTTGACCCAATACTGGCTCGGAAAACTTTTGACATTTTTATGCAGCACGATGTGCTTTAAATAGGGATTTTCTTGCAGATTACAGGCGCTCCCTATCCCCGCGCACCAGCTCGCAACGGTCAGCGTAGTGTTTTTGCATGCAGGCGCGTACCATTGCACGATCCACTCTTTAGAGTTGTAATAATACAAGCAGCCGTCTTGGAAGATGAACTGCCAGTTGTCCACCTCAATATTCGCAAGGTTCACACAGCCCTTCGCAAATTCGGTGTGCACACCAAGATCCGTTTCGGGCAAACGCACAACCTTTAAGGCGGTCAGATTGTAGAAGCAGGAGCTGTTCAAAATCAAATGCGGCCGCGCGGCATCGTTTGCAAACGTAATCTCCGTGATGCGGTCATTGTCGGCAAAGGCCCGTTTCGCAATGCGGACGACCGGGCGGCCGCCCAGCACTGCGGGAACAGTGACCTTAGTGGCATTGCCCGTGTATTTGGTGATTTTAACGTATTTGGTGCTGCCATCCTCGTTCTCGTAGACCCAGCAGTCCTCGGAATCGACCTCTTCCTCGGACGGATCGGCCGAATTCGATGTATCGGTACCCGGCGTAACAGTACCCGGCGTTTCGGTTCCCGGCGTTTCATCCGGGGTATCGACACCGCCGGAACTGTTGCCGATTGCGCCTGCCGGCGTCTGCACGCCGGGCAGTGCGGCATCCGTACCGCTCAAGCCTGTCTGCCCGACGACCGCCGCTATCACCTGCTGCGGCAGAGAAAGTGCGAAAGCCCTTTGGGCAGGGTCTTCTTCCGTATCTTCTGAAGGGGCCGCCATGTTGGTCTGCGATGCGGCGGTCTGCGATGCAGCTCCCGTCGCCGTGTCGTCCGCATTTTCAGCATTCGGGCTCTCCTTTTGCATAGGGATATCCTTTTCAACAGTGGCAAAAGGCAAAGCCATTCCGATGACCAAAATTAGCGTCAGCGCTGCCGAAACGATGCGCTCCGCAAGGCACTTGCGCCCGGGCAAAATGGCCGCCGGCTTTGCCCGTCCGGCAGCCGGCTCAGGTTTTGGCATAGTGCACATAGAAAAGCAGGACAAACAAAAATGGCTTTCCTCCGGCATTGCAGCCCCGCAGAACGGACATTTTTTCCCATATCCCAAGTTTCTATCCCCCGATTCAACGTCTGCATCTGTTCCCGTTCAGCCGCAAGAACGTATGTTTATGCATATAAATAGTATATATTTTAACCGATTTTTTGTCAAGAAAACACGAAAGCGGCTGCCGTGCCGCATTTTCTGCCCCAGACAGCGCGCAAAATGTCGCATACTGTATACTGACAGCATATAGATTTTTCGACAAAAACTCCGTAATATGACTATATATCATCTTACAGAAAAAGGAAAGACATTCTACGGTTTGCGTGGCGACGGACCGACTTTGCGTGGTAAAAAGCCGCTTCTTTTTCAGCGAATTTATGGTACAATAACCTCAAGAAGCTCTAAAAAGCAGAGCGTTTAAGAGCTTGTATCCTGTCCGCTTCGCACTCGCGCGCTCGCGGGGAATATACATAATATTTGTCGCAAAGGCAAGGAACCGTTCAAAGGGGAGGCGGGGAATTTTCACAATGGTTTATGTTGCAATCTGCGAGGATGATGAAGCCTATTGCGAAATTATTGTACATAAAATCGGATGCTGCCTAAGCGAACGGTTCCGTATGGAATTTCATCTCGACATTTTCGCGGATCTTGCAGCCCTGCAGGTGCATCTTTCGCAAAATCGGGTAGACGTTCTGTTTCTGGACATTATGATCCAAAACGAAAACGCGATGGATTGGTCCGTCGTGCACTTGGCCGGTAAAAGTACACCGATCATTTTTATGACTTCTCATCCGGAGAGCGCATACAACATTTCCGAGACAAACTGCTGCTATTACCTTGTAAAGTCGCGGATCGATGAAGTAAGCCTGACGCGCGCTTTGCAGAGCGCACTGCAAAAGACTGCCAAGAAAGACCCAAATCTGACCGTAATCAAACAGGGCAACGCCAGCCGTGTGATCAGCTATGCAGACATTCTGTATATTGAGACATTTAACAACAACCTGACGCTGCACTTTATCGACGGCGATAAAATCAATATTTATTCAAGCCTTAAGGATTTTGCCGACCGGCTGCCGCCGAACTTCCTGCGTTGCCACAAAAGCTTTATGGTCAACATGAATCACATCGTCGGGTATGCGCCGCACCTGTTTTTCCTGAAAACAGGCAGCACCGTTCCCATTCCGCCGAAAAGGTATAAGCATGTCATTGACTGCTATCGGGGGTATTTGGAAAATATGTAAACGACCAAAAGGGGGGAATCGCTGTGCCGCTTGTGGACCTGCGAATATATTGGCCGTGGGGACTTCTGATGACGCTTCTTCGAGGCGCCATTGTGTTTTTAGCCGCGCACGTTTTCTTAAAAGATCGTTTTCACCCGCTTGTTTCCTTTACGACGATCCTGGCGGTCAGCGTCCTTTATGGTGCGGTCGGCGTGCGTTTTCCAGAAACGGAAAGCTGCGTCATGTTCACTTACTACTTGGTAGTGTTCGTAGTGCTGCTCGGCATAAAGCGCGGAAAAGTCTTTTCCAAGTTGATGACCGCGCTGTTCGCTCTGGTGTGCTACCAGATCGGAATGCTCGCGGCCGCGCTGCTGGAACTTTTTGTGCAGCCGGATGCGCTTTTTTTGCTTACGCAATATGAGATCCCGATGGGCTTTTTCCTGATCCATTTGCTGCTGACCCTTTTGGTTGCCATCATTCTAATCATTTCGGTGCAGGCAATCCAAACGCACATCCGCAACAAGGCCTCCGGATTTCGTGCAAAGTACGGGTATTTCCTGCTGTTTCCGCTTTCGCACCTTCTTTGTACCCTTTTGTACTTTCGGCTTGTGCAAACGCTCAGTGACGAGGATTTTGAACACTATATCGGGCAATATCCATTCATCGAAGTTTTTCTGATTATTGTGTTCAGTTTTTGCCTGCTTTTGGATTTTTCCATCATTTTTATCATCGACCGTATGGAATCCACAGAGCAGAAAAATGTGCAAAACGAAAAACTGCTGCTGCAAAATCAGTTGAATTACGAGTCTACCCTGCTGCTGCGCGAGGAAAAGCGGGAGTTTCAAAAAATCAAACATGATTTTGCAAACATCCTGACCGTCGCGCAAGGGTATATTGAAATCGGGAACACGGACAAAGCACTCTCGGCGCTCGCGAGCATGCAGGTGAATCTTGCGGGAATTGCCGGATTTTCGCTTTGCTCAAGCGAAACGCTCAACGTGATTCTGTATATCAAAAAGACGCAGGCGGAAAGCGTTGGGGTAACACTTATCCCTGAAATCCAGGAGACCTGCGGCATTCAAATTGAGGACTACGACCTTTGCCGTGTGCTGTTTAATCTCATAGATAACTGTCTGCATGCGGTGGAGCTGTTGTCCGCGGACAAGTCCTTTTCCATCCACATTCAAGTAGGCGAAAAAGAAGTCTCCATTCACACGCGAAACCGTTTTCTGCCCGAGCAAACGCATCGCGGAAAAGAGGACGGGCACGGTAACGGCGTGCAAATCATCCGCGAGATCTGTGCAAAATACGGCGGTACATATTTCGCGCATACGGCGGACGACGTGTACTATACCGAAACGGTCATGCAGAACCGTATGCCTGCTGAAAAAACCGTTTCGTGAAAAAAGCTGAATCTGCTTTTCCTATCCCCTTTCGAAACCCGCCCGCGCTTGAATTGCGTGGGTGGGTTTTTCGTCATGCGGCGGGGCGGTGCACCGCAGAAATGTGAAAGTAACGAAGGATGTTTAGCAGCGGGTGCATACGCCGAAGCTCGCCAAGCAAAAACACGGCCATCGCCGTCAAAACCGGCAGACAAGCATACCGCGCTTCGGGCAGGACCCGCAGGATTTGCGTTACGTCCTCATTCGCAACCGGGCTGCCGAAAAAATACAACACAGCAGCGACAGCGGAAACAAAAGCCGCTAAAAGACTGATACCTTGGAGCAGCAGCCGGATATACCAAAACCAAAAGTGCTTCGGGTGCGGCAGACATATCGTTGCAATCGGCAAAAGCAGCCCGCCCGCACCGACAAACGCCTGACCCCACGCGCCGACACCGCGCATATTGCAAAGCACGCTCGGCAGCGGAAACAACCTGAACTCCGCTACCTCCGCCCCAACAAGGAGCGCGGCCGCAGTGTGACCAAGTTCGTGCAGAAACGGGTAAAACAGGACTGCCGTGCCAAGCCCCACAACCAAAATCCCGAGCAGCTTTCCCGCGTCCTTCAAATCACATCACCGAAAACAGTATGCCCGATTTTGCGCGCGTCCAATCCAATTCAAACAGCGGACAACGCCAAAAGCAACCCGGCGGGACGTTTGTACGTGTCCTCGCCGGGTTTGTTTTGCATATTGCCTTTCCCCCTGCCTTTTCAGCAAATCAGCCGTTGGGAAAAGCCGATTTTATGTGTGAAAGCCGTTGCGGTCGAGCCACGCGACGGACTGGCGCAGGGCTTCGACAGTTTTGGTCTCCAGCACGACGCGGCAGTTGTGCGCACGGGCGAGCGTCAGGTATTTCGGCAGATCGAGTTCGCCCGTGCCGAGTGTGAGATGGTTCTTTCTGCCGAGCGCATCATGACAATGGAAATGACGGAGTTTCTCAGCGCGCTCCAGAAGGATCGGCTCATCTGCGCCGCCGATGCCGTGGTTATGCCCGATGTCAAAGGTCAACCCGAACGCGGGACTTTGCAACAAGAGGTCGAGCGCTTCGACCTGAAAATCCGTAAAGCCGTCGCTGTTTTCCACACAAATTTGAAGGGCTGCATCGCCGATCTCGGCGGCAATCTCATCGCGGAAATCCCGCATGCTTTGGAGATACTGCACTTTGTGCGCCGCGAAAAGGTAGACCTTTTTTGTGGGCAGCGTGAAATATACGCCGCGCGCCAGATGCATATTGAGCATGGGCGCGTGCAGTTCTTTTGCAAGGCGTATCGTCTCGCGCACGGTGCGGCGGTACGCCTCGGCGACATAGGGGTTAAAGTCGCTGACATTTAAGTTCTCGTCGAGATGGATGGTGTAATACACGCCGTATTTCTGCGCAATCGCCTGCAACCGCTCTGCATCCAGCACATTCGGCTGGTACTGCGGCAGGTTCATGTTGAGCTCTATAAATTGCAGCCGCAGCTCGCGGCAAAGCGCGGCGGTCTCTTCCAAAGTCTGCAATTCCAAAAGCGTCGGCATACCGAAATTGAGCATCTTATGCCTCCTCCAAACCATATACTTTGGCACCGTAAAACTACGGTTGGATGGCGATCTTCAGCTCGCCGTCCTGTTTTTGTTCTAACAGCTTATAGGCTTTTTTGATCCCCCGCAGGACGAGGGTGTCGGGTTTTGTAAAGGTATAAGCCAGCATAGCAACGCCTTATTCGGCAGATCCGCCTTTTTCTTCCGCTGCGGACAGCGCTTTCAAAATTTCCTGTGCGTTGGTATCCGGCTTGACTTTTGGCATAACTTTTGCAATGCAGCCGTTTTCGTCGATCAGAAACGTGGTACGCACAACACCCATGCTGACTTTCCCGTACATTTTCTTTTCCTGCCAAACGCCATAGGCTTGTATCGCCTGCAGTTCGGGGTCAGACAGCAGCGTAAACGGCAGATTCTGCTTTTCGGCAAACTTTTTATGCGAAGCGGCGCTGTCTTTGCTGACACCCACGACCGCTACGCCGCGCTTTTGAAATTCACTGTACGCCGCTGCGAAAGCACACGCCTGCCGTGTGCAGCCGGGCGTATTGTCTTTCGGATAGAAATACAGCACGAGCTTTTGCCCGAAAAAGTCAGAAAGGCGGACCGGATCGCCGTTCTGGTTTTGTAATGTGAATTGTGGGGCCTTGTCCCCTGCCTGTAACATAATACACACTCCTTTTATATCGAATTGGCTTTACCTTGTACACGGAACAGACGATCGCCCCTTGCGGAGCGGTCGATTGTGTTTTTTATAATTTTCAGCGCGAAGCTGTTTTGCGTCCGCGGCGATTGCGGATTCTCGCTGTAACCAACAGCGCCGCCGCACAAACGGGCAGGATCGCTGCGATGGTGTAAATGCCGTCCTGTGCCTGCGCGCTCGTTGCAGGGATCGCAGGCGTTTCGGTTACGGGCTTCTGCGTGTCATTCGGGGTTTCCGGCGTTTCGGTCTCAGGCGTTGTGGGATCGTCCGGCGTGGTAGGCGTTTTCTCCTCGTCCGTACCCGTCTGCGGCGTACCGCTCATAAAGCGGATACGGCCGTTGCCCATATCGTTTTCATACCCTTCGCCGATCACGCCGCCGAGCGTCTCGGTGATATAGCGGATCAGCGCTTCATTATCCACCATGGTTTCGTCTTTAATAAGATTACAGCCCTGGAACATGGAGAAGCCGTCGCCGCCGTTTTTCAGGCAATAGTTATGCGAAGCGAGCGTATAGGTCTTGTCAAGGTCCAGTGGTTCGCCGTTAATTTTGACGTTCTGCACGCGATAGGTGCCGTCCACGCGCACGAACATACCGTTCTCGTCGAGCACCACGCCCGAAGGGATGTCGCCGTACAGATCAAACGTGATGCCGGACACCTGCTGGAAGCCGCCCGTGATGCCGGGATAGGCGCGCGCACCCATTTCGAGTGCATCGAGGATCTGCTGGCCGGTGGCTTCGACCACGCAGAGCAGATTGCCGTAAGGATGCACGGCGAGGATATCGCCATAGGTCACATCGCCCTTATAGATATTGGCGCGGATGCCGCCGCCGTTGACAATCGCGACGTCTGCCTCCATCATCACGCGGTAGGCGTCCGCACACAGGTCGCCAAGGTTCGTTTCACTGCTGCGCACAAGCCATGCCGTTTCTTCCCGGTCGGCGGCGAGCAGATCCACCTTGCTTTCTGCAACGACCGTATTCAAAAGCGTCTCAAAATGCCCCTGCAATTCGCCGACATACGCCTGCATCTCATCATATGCCGCGCGCACGGTCTCGCTCGCATCCGCGGCGGGCGCGCAGTTTTCCACAAGCTCTGTGGAAATCGTGCCGTCCGTATGAATGGTCAGTTTGCCGAGATTTGCAAGTTTCGTACCCGACGAAGTCAGCGGCACAGCATTGCCGTCTTTATCGGTGCATTCCTGCTGCGGGATCACGCTGTGGGAATGGCCGTCGATCACCGCATCAAAGCCCGAGGTATTGGCGATGACTTCGGTGGACATCCATGGCGAACAGGAGGGCTCCACCCCGAGGTGCGCAAGCCCGATGACATAATCCGCACCGGCAGCCTTTGCTTCGTCGATGCCTGCCTGCACCGCCGCATACAGTGCCTGCCCGTCATCCCCCTGCTGGAAGCCATAAATAAACGTACCGTTCTCATCCTGGAAATATGCAGGCGTAGAACTGGTGATGGTCTTAGGTGTGCAAATACCCACGAGCGCGACCTTGGTGTCGCCGAAGGTAAGCATCACATAGGGGTCAAAGACCGTTTCGTTTGTACGCAGGTCCGTGAAGTTCGTAGAAATATACGGGAACTGCGCTTCGGTTTCGGCGATTTCCAAAAAGCGGTCCATGCCATAGTCAAATTCATGGTTGCCGGGCACCGCCGCGACATAGCCAAGGCGGTTCATCACATCGACCATGTATTCGCCCTCGGTCAGCGCGCCGACCGCGTCGCCCTGAATCGCGTCGCCCGCGTCCACAAGCGCAACGTAGTTGCCGTCTTCAAGCATCTGCTGCTTATACGCCGCAACGCCCGCAAGCGTTACGCCGTTCGTCATAGCGCAGTGCATATCGTTTGTATAAAGGATAACGATGTCGCTGCCCTGTGCTGCGGAAACGCTTACAAATGAGCAAAGCGCCAAACACAGCGTCAAAAGCAGAGCTATGCATTTCTTCATGTAGGATCCCCTTTCGTTTTTTAGGATTTATTTCATTGTAGCATTGTTTTCTGCGCCTTTCAATTAAAAATCTTTGCGGTTTTGACGAATTGACAAAACGCCGCGCGGCGGCTATACTGGGCGTATGCGAAATGCGTATGCAATTTTTGCGTCGATCCCTTGTAAAGCTCAAAACCTTTTCAGAAAAAGGAGGCGGTAAGATGCGGTGCTACGCCTGCCCGCGGCAATGCGGCGCTGAGCGCACGGAAAACGAGCCCTCGGCGGGCTTTTGCAAGATGCCCTACAATGCGGTGCTTGCGCGCGCTGCGCTGCACTTCTGGGAAGAACCGCCTTTGAGCGCGCACGGCGGCGCAGGCGCGATCTTCTTTTCTGGCTGCACCCTGCGGTGTATCTACTGCCAGAATTTTGAGATCAGCCACAAGAATTTTGGCAAGCCGGTCTGTGTCGAGCGTTTCATTGAAATTCTGCAGGAGCTGGAAGAGGCAGGTGCGCAGAACATCGATCTTGTAAACCCCACGCACTTTACGCCTTTTCTGCGCGAGGCACTGACAAAATACAAACCGCGCGTGCCCGTGGTCTACAATTCCGGGGGCTATGATTCGGTTGAATCGCTCCAAAGCCTTGCGGGGCTCATTGACATTTATCTGCCGGATTTCAAATATATGTCCGAAGAGACGGCGCGGCTCTATTCCGCCGCGCCCGACTACCCCGCCCGTGCCAAAGCCGCCATTTTAGAGATGCGCCGCCAGACGGAAGACCGTTTCGCCCCCGACGGGCGGATGCTGTCGGGGCTTTTGGTGCGGCATCTGGTGCTCCCGCAGGGGACAAAGGATTCCGTCGAGATCCTGCGCTGGATCGCCGAATTCCTTTCTAAAGATACCTATGTAAGCCTTATGCGCCAGTATTCCCCCTGCGGCAGGACATATCCGTACAAAGCACTCAATCGGCGGCTGACCACAGCGGAGTATGATCGCGTGCTGCGTGCCTTTTTCGATTTGGGGCTGCACAACGGCTTCATGCAGGAGGGCGCATCGGCGGACGAGCGCTTTATCCCCGCTTTTGATCTGACGGGGGTTTGAAAATCAGCGAAAATATGCTATACTGAATTGGATGCGGGCGCAGTTCTGCCCGCCTTCGGAAAGGACGAGGCATAATGAAGATTGGATTTATCGGCGCGGGCAACATGGCAAGCGCCATTCTGCGCGGCATGGTGCGTTCGGGCGCGTTTTCCCCCGAGACGTTGACAGCTTTTGACACACAGGCAGAAAAGGCAGCGGCACTCCAAAAGGAACTCGGTATCGGTGTTTCAGAAAGCGCAGAAGCCCTTGCCGGCGACTGTGATGTAGTGGTTCTGGCCGTCAAGCCGAATGTTTTCCCCGTACTTTTGCCGCAGATTCGCGCCGCACTCCAAGCGCATGACCCGCTGGTGATCTCCATCGCGGCAGGGAAAACGATCGAGTTTATAGAAGGGCTTTTAGCGTATAACGCAGCGGTCATTCGCGTGATGCCGAACATCAACGCCACGGTCGGTGCTGCCATGAGCGCCTACTGCTGCAATGCGCGCGTAACGGACGAACAGCGCACGCTTACCGAAAAGCTCTGCGGCGCTTTCGGTGAAGTCATGCCGCTTTCGGAAAATATGTTCCCGCTGTTCGGGGTTCTCGCGGGCTGCGCACCGGCGTACAGCTATATGTTTATAGACGCGCTCGCACGCGCCGGGGTGAAAAACGGCATGGCAAAAGCGGACGCGCTGCACATCGCGGCGCAGACGGTCTTGGGCAGCGCCAAGCAGATTCTGGAGAGCGACACGCACCCCTGGGAACTCATTGACCGCGTATGTTCTCCGGGCGGCACAACCATTGAAGGTGTTGCCTCTTTGCAGGCCGACACCTTTGACGCAGCAATCGCGCGCGCGGTGGACGCGGCGCTCGACAAAGACAGCCGCGTATAACGCCTGCTTTTTCAAGCCAGCAAAAAGCGCAGGGTATTTTGAGAAATACCCTGCGCTAATTATCTTTTCGGAAGAAAAACGCCCTAAAACGCGAAACGCCGCGGACCACGACGGTCTGCGGCATTTATCCTGCAAATGCTGTGCCTTTTGTTACGCTTTGTTCAGCTTCGTAACGAGGGCGGACTTTTTGCGGGCGGCGTTGTTCTTGTGCAGAAGCCCTTTCGCGGTCGCCTGGTCGATCTTCTTGACGGCGGCGGTCACGAGCGCCTCTTTGTCGGCAGCACCGCTTTCAATCGCGACGTTCGCCTTTTTAATGGCGGTCTTGAGCGCGGAGTTCATGGACTTATTGCGCTGTGCACGCTTGTTGTTGACGATCACACGCTTTTTTGCGGACTTAATGTTCGGCATCGGTCACACCTCCCTTACAATAGCGGACTATATATTACCATTGTTTTCGAAAAAAAGCAAGTTTTTTTTCAAAATCCCCGATAGTTTTTCGAAGAACCGCCCATACTAAAGTGCAGAAATACTTTGTGGAGGCGGTTTTATGCAGATCCGCACAGACCTGGCGCTCGAACGGCGCGAGCTCATAACGGGTGAAACATCCGAAAACGTGCAGGTGCGCAAATACACGCGCGGGCATGCGGAAATCACCGAAATCGAGATCTGCAACGCGGCGGGCGAAAAAGAGCTTGGCAAGCCGCAGGGCAAATACATCACGGTCGAGATCCCCGAATTTGCGCACGACAGCGAGCTTTTGGATGGGCGGCTTGGGGCGATGGTCGAAACACTCTCTTCCCTTTTGCCGAAAGAAGGCGCGGTGCTTGTGGCGGGGCTTGGCAATATAGACATCACGCCCGACGCGCTCGGGCCGCGCACAGCGCACGGGATCTTTGCCACGCGCCACATTGACAAGGCGCTTGCGCAGAATCTTGGCTTTTCAGACCTGCGCGAAGTCTGCGCCGTGACATTCGGGGTGCTCGGGCAGACAGGGCTTGAGACCGCCGAAGCGCTGCGGGGCATGGTGGACACCGTGCACCCGTGTGCCGTGCTCACGGTAGACGCGCTGGCCTCCCGCAGTCTTGCGCGCCTTGGCAGGACTGTGCAGTTGACCGACACAGGCATCACGCCCGGCTCCGGCGTCGGGAACGCCCGTGCACGCATCGACCGCGAGACACTCGGCGTACCTGTGATTGCCGTAGGCGTGCCGACCGTGGTGGACGCCGCCACCCTCATCCACGACTTTACCGACGGCCACACGCCGCACGCGCGGCACGCCCGGGAGGCAAACACCATGATGGTCACCCCGCGCGAGGTGGACACGCTCGTTAAGCGCGCGTCGCGGTTTTTATCGCTCGCCATCAATTGCGCGCTGCAGCCCTCGCTTGAGCCGGAACTGCTGCTCCATATTGTGTGACCGAAACGGCTCGTCCCGTCTATTTTCCGTTCCCGGCGCATATACTGCACCGAAAAGAGAAGATGAAAGGGACAGCCTATGCTGCAAACGAATACACGAAGAGACCGCCGCAGAAAACCGAATCCTGAGGGGACCGCACACCCCGCCGCGCTGCTGATGCTGCTTTTAGCTTTGAGTGTCGCGACTTTTTACGCCGGGTCGCGTTTCGCCGCACCCGTCGCCAAAGTCGCCATGTTCAGCGCGTCGCTCGCCATGCCGCAAGGGACGGCCGAGACGATTCGCGAAGAATTGACCGCCGAAGAGACAACGGAAGCGGCCACACAAGCGCCTGCCGAGGAGCCCGCCGAGCCTGTTGCGCAAGCCCCTGCAGCGTCGGCGATTACCGACACACCGGAAGATATTCTTGCGATGATGGCATCCGCCGAAGCTGCCGCCGCGAACGCCACGCGGGCGGGCGCGATCGTGGAAAAGCAATACGGCACTGGAAACGCAACGGACACCTGGGAAAACATCACGGTGCGTAACACGACCTCCTCACACGGTATCGACATTGCTTCGAGCGTGGCAAAACCCGCTTCGCTTTCCATTGAAAATATCGCCGAACCTCTGGTGCTCATTTTCCACACGCATACGACGGAATGCTATGAGCTTTTAGATCGCAACTGGTACGCAGCGGATTACATCACGCGCATTGACGACCCGGCGCGCAACATGGTGCGTGTAGGCGACGCGATCTGCGAGGAACTCACGAAAGCGGGGATCGGCGTTATACACGATACGGAGATCCATGACGCAAAATATACCGGCGCGTATGACCGTTCCCGCGAAAGCATTGAAGCGATTATGGCAGAGAACCCATCCATCCAGGTGGTCATCGACGTGCACCGCGACGCCATCCAGCAGCAGGACGGCACGCGCATCAAGCCCGTGGCGACGATCAACGGCAAGAAATCGGCACAGATCATGATTATCGCCGGCTGCGAAGACGGCAAAGTAACGAACTTCCCGACTTGGGAGCAAAACCTGACCTTTGCGCTTCAGCTCCAGCAGACTGCGGAAACAAAATACCCGGGGCTAATGCGGCCGATTTTATTTTCTGCACGTAAATACAACATGGACATTACGCCCTGTTCCGTGCTTTTGGAAATGGGCAGCGATTCGAACACCCTGGAAGAAGCGGTATACGCCGGGCGGCTGATCGGCACGGCGCTTGCCGAACTGCTGCTGTCCTACGCGCCATAAATATAAAGGATAACAAAGGAAGTATAAAAATGAAACGAAAAAGCGTTTTTTCACGGTATATGCTGGTATTAAGCGTCCTACTTCTGGCATTCACGCTGGTGTTCGGGCTGGCACGCGCGCAGGAAAATTCGCAGAAAATGCGCACGGGCGGCAAGCCCGAAGTGGTAGATGCACAGGATGTGCGCGAATTCGCAGCACGGGCGGTGGAGGAACTGCGCGAAAGGATATGAAAACGCCGAGGCATTTGCTGCGTGTGTATCAAGCAGTATCCTAAGGGACACACAGAAATCGGCATGGCAAGGTAAAAAAAGAAAACGGTGTAACCCGCCACATATCGGGTTACACCATCTTCTCTACTTTTTACAGCCTTATCAGCACCGGGCATTTGCTTCGGCGTTTTTCATATCTTTTTCGTAGGGTATCAGAAGTCCAGCAATTCCGCAAGAACGGCGTTGGAGACAAGGAAGCCCGTGCGCGTCAAACGTATGCCGTTCGTATCTATATGCAGCAGCCCATGGGAAGCGAGCGGCGCGGCGCGCAAACGCATTTCCTGCGGGATGCCGTGCCCAAAGCGCGCGATGGTTTTTTCTTCCGAAAGCCCTTCGCAAAGGCGCAGCGCGAGCATCGCGTATTCTGTGAAATCCCCGCCTGTGCCGTCGGGCACGGGCGGTTTCCCGTCTAAGAACGCCTGCAGGTCGCGCGGGTAGTAAAACCGCCTGCCGTCCAAAAACGAGTGCGCGGCGGGGCCGAGCCCCAAATATGCTTCGCAGTGCCAATACTTCAGATTGTGGCGACTTTGGAATCTCGGGCGTGCAAAATTGGAGATTTCATACTGGGCAAGCCCATTTTGTTCAAGTGTTTCACAGAGCTGCAAATACAAGTCCGCTGTTTGGTCATCGTCCGGAAGACCGAGCGAATCCTTCCGTTTTTCGAACGGCGTACCCGCTTCGATTTTGAGCATGTAGGCGCTGATATGCGGGACACCGAGGGACAGGCAGAATTGCAGCGTTTCATGGAACGTCTGTGCGGTTTGGTGCGGGATGCCGAGCATCACGTCCAGCGAAATGTTGGAAATCCCCGCGCGTTTTGCCCAAAGCACAGCCCGGCGCACGCCTTCTGCGTCCGAAAGCCGGCCCAAAATCCGGCGTTCGCTGTCCACGGCGGACTGTAGCCCGAGGGAAACGCGGTTGACGCCCGCCTGGGCGAGCGTTTCGAAAAAATCCGGGGTAAGCCCATACGGATTGCACTCCACGGTAATCTCGGCGGTGTCGGTCAAAAAGTCTGCTTTTGCCTGCTCTACAAGGCTTTTCAGGCGCTCTGCGCCCAAAACGGACGGCGTCCCTCCGCCGATGTAAAGCGTATCGGCTTTACGCTGTAAGGCCGCGGCGCTTTCCGTGATTTTTCGACGTAAAACGCGCACATAGTCGTCCGTTTGCACCGCATTCCCGCGCATGGAGTAAAAATCGCAGTACGGGCACTTTGAGCGGCAAAACGGGATATGCAGGTAAAGCCCGATGTGGTCTTTCATACTTGAACAAACCGAATGGCGTGTCCCGTGCTCTCTATGTACCGCTGCACATCCGCGAATGAGAGGAACACCGTCGCCGTGTTGTCGTTCGGGTGGAAGCCCAGCCGCGGCGCGTCGCGCAGGTCCTTGTCAAAATAGACCTCGACTGCACCTGTTGTGTCGTTAATCAGCCCAAACGGAGAAACGGAACCTTTTTTAACATCCAGATATTTCGCCAATCGTTCATCGGAAGCAAAACTCAGCTTTGAGGACTCGACCTCCACCTGAATTAAGCGCAGGTCGGCATGCTTGCTGCCTTTTAAGACGACGAGCATATGGCGCTTGCCTTTGTAATCACGCAGAAACAGGTTTTTGCAGATCTCGTCATTCGGATTGAAGCCCAACGCGTTGTATTCGTCCATCGTGAACGCGGGGGCGTGCTCGACCAATTCATAAGAAATCCCAAGCGTTTGCAGCCGTTCAAAAATATTTTCTCTGCTATTCATCTAACTTCAACACCGCCATGAACGCCTCCTGCGGGACTTCGATCGTCCCAAAGCGTCGCATACGCTTTTTCCCTTCCTTTTGTTTTTCCAAGAGCTTCTTCTTGCGCGTGATGTCGCCGCCGTAGCATTTGGCGAGCACGTCCTTGCGCATGGCTTTGACCGTCTCCCGCGCGATCACCTTGCCGCCGATCGCGACCTGAATGGGGATCTCAAACATCTGGCGCGGGATGTGTTCTTTAAGCTTCTCGGCAATTTTGCGGGCGCGCGCATAGGCTTTATCCGCATGGATGATAAAGGAAAGCGCGTCCACGGCATCGCCGTTCAAGAGTACGTCAAGCTTCACAAGCTGCGAACGGGCATAGCCGTGCATCTCATAATCGAACGACGCATACCCGCGCGTGCGGGACTTGAGCGCATCAAAGAAGTCGTAGATAATCTCGTTGAGCGGCAGCATGTATTTCATATCCACGCGGTCTTCCGCAAGATAGGTCATTTCCTTGTAGGTGCCGCGGCGGTCCTGACAAAGATCCATGATCGCGCCGACGTATTCCGGCGGGGAAAAGATGTGCGCTTCGACGATCGGTTCTTCGGCATAGTCGATCGTGGCCGGGTCGGGATAGTTGCAGGGATTGTCGATCTCGACCACGGATTTGTCGGTCAAATGGATCTTATACACGACGCTTGGGATCGTGGTGACAAGGTCGAGGTCATATTCGCGTTCGAGGCGCTCCTGCACGATTTCGAGATGCAAAAGCCCCAAAAAGCCGCAGCGGAAGCCAAAGCCCAGCGCACCGGAGGTCTCCGGCTCAAACGAGAGCGCCGCATCATTTAAACGCAGCTTTTCGAGCGCGTCGCGCAGGTTCTCATAATCCGCGCCGTCCGCCGGGTACACCCCGCAGAACACCATGGGATTGACCTTGCGGTAGCCGGGCAGGGGCTCGGCGGCGGGGGCGTCGGCAAGGGTGACGGTATCGCCCACATGCGCGTCGGACACAGTTTTAATGGATGCGGTGATATAGCCGACCTCGCCCGAGGAAAGGCCTTTTGTCGGCTCCATGCGCGTGGCGCGCATATAGCCCGTTTCCACCACAGTAAATTCCGCACCCGTCGCCATCATGCGCATGGTGTCGCCCGGGTGAATAGCGCCGTCCACCACGCGGACATAGACGATGACGCCGCGGTAGCTGTCATAGACCGAGTCAAAGACAAGCGCGCGCAAAGGTTGATCGTCATGGTTTTCGGGCGCGGGGATGAGGTTAACGATCTCTTCGAGCACCTGCTCCACGTTTTCGCCTGTTTTGGCGGAGACGCGCGGCGCGTCCATACAGGGGATGCCGATGACGTCCTCCACCTCTTTCGCGACGCGCTCGGGGTCGGCGGCGGGCAGGTCGATCTTATTGATGACGGGCACGATCTCGAGGTCGTGGTCAAGCGCCAGATAGGTGTTCGCGAGCGTCTGCGCTTCGATGCCCTGCGAGGCGTCCACGATAAGCACGGCGCCCTCGCAGGCGGCCAGCGACCGCGAGACCTCGTAGTTGAAATCCACATGGCCGGGGGTGTCGATCAGATTGAGCGCATATGTAACGCCGTCCTTCGCTTTATAATCCAGGCGAACGGCGTGCGCCTTGATGGTGATGCCGCGCTCGCGCTCCAGATCCATATTATCGAGCAGCTGCTCTTCCATATCCCGCTTCTGGACGGAATCCGTCAGTTCCAGAAGGCGGTCGGCGAGCGTGCTTTTGCCGTGGTCAATGTGCGCGATGATGGAAAAATTGCGGATGTTTTCTTTTTTCTGCATGCGTTACCTCGTATATATTTTGAAACTTCAGCGGTCAGAATGTTCGGGCTTATCTTCGTCTTGCGGCCCGGCGGTTTTGCCATTCGGCTTCTTTTTGCGGAAAAACGGCAGGCTTCTGCAAAGCAGCAGTGCGCCCGCCGCGATCATCAGCAGCGGGACGAGCAGCATAATGTGGAACGATTCCACATAATAGCGCGCGATACCGGCGGGCGAATAGGAACTGGAGATCATGGCAAGCGAGCCGTAGCTGATGCCGATCAAGAAAAGCCCAAGCACAAGGCCGACCCAGTCCACCGCCGCCCCTTTGGAGGGCGCGCGCCGGGCAGTGCGTTTGCTTCCCTTTTCCTTTTTTCGTTTCGGCAAAAAGGGCAGGAAAAACGGAAGCGAACAGAACAGGAAAAACAGCCCGATGAAAATCAGGTGATTTTCGGATCGATTTGGTCCGCCGATCACAGACTCGGCGGGATTTTCCGGATTATAAAGGATCGTCGCTTCGCTGCCGCGCGAAGGCACAAAGGATGTGCTGTAAGAGGTGACAAGCGTATACGCCTGCCCGTCCACATTGTAGCGGTAGACAAGCCTATATGTATCCGCCGTTTCGGTTCTCCGCTGCGGGTCGTAACCGCCTGCTTCCTGCAGCGTGTAATCGGTCAGATAACCGGTCACTTCGCGGTAGCCGCGCGTGCTGTTTGAAACCGCGTCACGGACGCCGAGAGAGAACAGCACAAGCCCTATCAGCAGACAAAAAATCGGCAAAATCAAGAAAGCGAGCATTCCACTTTTATTATCCTTTGTTCTACGCATCGTATATCCTTTCCAGCCGTACCGCTTTAAGGAATTCGCTTTCGACGATGAAAATTCCTCTTGGCTGCCCCATTCTCAAATCAGCGGAATTGATTCAATATATGGATAATATCTTTGCCGTACTTTTGGCATTTGCGTTCTGCAAAGCCGTCAATTTGCTGCAAATCCTGGGGTGTGACGGGGCAAAGCTGTATGATCGCTTCCATTTGTGCATTATTGAAAATATAGTATGGCTTTATGCCCTCTTTGCGGCTGGTTCCCAAGCGATAGGCTTTCAGCGCGTTATATAATGCGGTATTGTCTGTATCGGAACTGGGCTTCTCGGCAGCGGATGTCTCGGAAGGCTGCTTATCCATGCGCCGATATTTTTCCGTATAATCCACAGGATTTTCGGTATGCATGGTCAGCAGCGCATCGCACAGCTTTTGCATACTTTTGTTTCCGATGATAAACGAGTCCGTATTTTGGTTTGCAAGATACTGCATATGCGTTTTGAGCTGGTCATATTTAATAATCTGCTCTTTGATCTCTTTTTTCGCGTACTTATCGAAAACGATGGATTTTGGGTTGGCAATAACCACAACTGAATGCACGCCAGCATTCCAAAGTTGCGGTCTCACTTTTGGAAATATCCCGCTGAGAATCTGTTTTAAGATCGTGCAATGTCTTTCGTTTTGCACAATTGGGCTGTATATGCCTTCTTTTTTATATGTGCGCCCATCCTCGGTTTTGAAGCGGCGAATAAAATCCCCTTTGGCGGTAATCTCGATGTCGCCGAGCAGCTTTTTGCATTCGATCACCAAGATAAAGTTCTTATGTAAAACCAGATAATCGATTTGCGCGGTCAAGCCCTTATAATGTAAAAATAAATCATGAAAAACATAAATGGGCATAAAGCTCGATTTTAGTTCGTACTCCACATTCTGTTCACCGTGGATTCCGGCTTTCAACATTTTGATATCCTGTTGAATTTTCAGGTAAAGCGGTGCATTTGCCGGCGTCTCTGCAAGCAAACGTTCCAAAGCGTCCAGTTGTTTTTGCGCGGTAGTATCCGACTTAACAAAAATCGGTTCCGTTATGGTATTACTCTTAAAAAAATCAAAAATCCCCAAAGATATCTCCTCATATCATGTGTTTCTGTTTTTCAAACGAAAATCACACCGCCGTGCGGCTCTTGAACCCTTCGCCGAGGATGTCGGAAATTTCGGATATCACGACAAAAGCGTTTGCATCCGTTTCGCGGATGATTTGAGTCAGCCGCCAAACGTCGCTTGCGCGCACAGCGCAGAACAGCATTTGGCGCTTATCCCCCGTATAGCCGCCGCGCACGTCGAGCACGCTCACGCCGCGGTCGAGCGTGTCCACGATCTCGCGCACGGCGCGCGCACCTTGATCGGTAACGATGAACAGCAGCTTGTCGTGCGAAAGACCCGTTTGCGTAAGATCCACTGCCTGCGCGCTGACGTAGATGACGACCAGCGAATACAGCACGGTCTCAAGGCTGCGGTACACCGCAAAGGACAACAGCACGACCGCCAAATCCAAAAGCAGGATCACGCGCCCCATGGACATCTGCGGGTGCCGCCTTTGCAGGAACTTCGAGATGATGTCCGTGCCGCCCGTCGTCGCCCCGCGCAGGAACACGAGCCCCAGCCCTGCGCCGCTCAGGATGCCGCCGAACAGCGCGGACAGCAGCCGGTCCCCCGAATAAACCGGTAAAAACGGTGCGGTCGCATCCATGAGAAAGGATGAAAAAAAAGTAGCGACAACGGTTTTTATAATAAAAGCAAAGCCGAACTTGCGATATGCCAGCAAAAAGAGCGGTACGTTCAAAAGAAACACCACTGTACCGATGGGCGTGCCGAAAAGGTGGTGGAGCACCGTGGCGAGCCCCGTAAACCCGCCAAGCAGGATGTCGTTCGGCGCCAAAAACACATTGACCGCCGCCGCATACAAAAAGCCGCCCACAAAATACAGCAGCAGATCCGCCGCAATTTTGCGCGCCGTGTGCTTATTTTGCTTCCCCGTTGCTTTCACCGTTCTCCGCCCCGTTCTGCCAAATCCGATCGAACAGCGTCCGGAGCCGGGTCATATCCCCGTTAAGGTACAGCCAGCCGAATAATGCTTCCAGCCCCGTGGCGCTGTGATAATCGCCCTCCGACTGGTTTTTGGGCGTGTGCCCAGGGTGCGCATTACGCCCACGCTTGTAAACGGCAAGCTCTTCTTCCGAAAGCTCGGGCAGAAGGCTTTTGGCTGCTTTTGCCTGCGCCGCAGCGTTGACAAGCGCCGTCGAAAGGGTATGTAGCCGCCCGGCGGGGCGGTTCGCCTGCAAAAGCAGGCGTTCGCGCACAAGAAGCCCGTATACTGCGTCGCCCAAGAAAGCAAGCGAAAGCGGGCTGTACATATTGGTATTGTTCTCCATGGTTCCCCCGTTTATCCGTTTTCCGCCGTCGAATTACGGTACATAATCGAATTCGAAGTCGTAGATACTGACGGTGTCGCCCTCCTGAATCCCTTTTTCCCGCAGGGCGTCCAGAATCCCGCTCGTTTGTAAGACCGTCTGGAAATATTGCAGGGATTCATAGTCATCCATGTCGGTTTTCAAAAGAATTTTATACAGCCATTCGGCTTCCACGATATATACGCCGTCCTGTACGGTAACGGTAAAGCCGTTTTTCTTCTCCTTTTCGAGCAGTTCCATCGGGATCTCTTCGGGCTCGTAACGTTTGACGGGCGGCAGCGTGGCGAGTTTCGCCGCCACGGCGTTAATAAGCTCTTTTGTACCGTACTGAATCGGCGCCACGATCTCGAAATATGGCAAGCCCTTATTTTCTATATATCGGCGGAAACGCTCGCGCTGCTCATCCTCGGCAAGGTCGATCTTATTCCCCGCGACGATCTGCGGGCGTGCGCTCAGTTCCGGATTGAATTTGCGCAGTTCTTCGTTGATCTTTTCAAAATCTTCGATTGGGTCACGGCCTTCGCTGCCCGCAACGTCCACCACGTGCACGAGCATCCGGCAGCGTTCAACATGGCGCAAAAACGCATGCCCGAGCCCGACGCCTTCTGCGGCGCCCTCAATGAGCCCCGGGATATCCGCCATCACAAAGCTCTGCCCATCGCCCATGCGCACCACGCCGAGCACAGGTGTGATCGTCGTAAAATGGTAGTCGCCGACAATGGGCTTGGCTTCACTCACAACGGAAAGGAGCGACGATTTGCCAACATTCGGGAAACCCAGAAGTCCCACGTCGGCAATCAGTTTGAGCTCCAAGGAGACTTCCCATGCCTCCCCCGGCGCGCCGCTTTTCGCAAAACGCGGGGTCTGGCGCGTGGGCGTGGCAAAATGGCGGTTGCCGAAGCCCCCTTTGCCGCCTTTTGCGGCGATGAACGGTTCGTCGTTCGACATATCAGCCAGTACCGCGCCGCTTTCCACTTCGCGGATGATCGTCCCGCGCGGGACGCGGATGATGAGATCCTGTCCCTTTTTGCCATTGCAGCGGCCGCCGCGCCCGTTCTGCCCGTTTTCCGCCGTATACTTGCGCTTGTAGCGGAAATCCGCAAGCGTGGAAAGGCTGTCATCCACGACAAAAACGATGTTGCCGCCGCGCCCGCCGTCGCCGCCGTCCGGGCCGCCGGACGCAACATACTTTTCCCGGTGGAATGCGACCGCGCCGTCGCCGCCGTTCCCCGCTTTGATTTTGATTTTTGCAACGTCTACAAACATAGTTTCATCTTTCCTTTTGCCGCCTGTTTTGCGGCCGGGTCGTTGTTATTATAGCAAAATCCACCGAAAAGATAAATAGACGATCGGGAAAAAAGGGAAAATTTCTGATAATCTGTTCGGTTTACACAAATTGTGTCTTTCGTATTGACTTACACTATATATTGTGGTATGATAAGCGCGTAAAGGAAAATATTTCTAAATGATTTTTCTAAAGTCCGTTTTTTTGGACTTTTGTTGTAAAAAAATCGAACATTTGTCTTGACAAATTTCAAAAGCCTGTTATAATGAGGGTGTAATGAGACAGAACAAATGTTCCGAACGGAGGTTTGAGACAGATGACAGCCGCACTTGCTATTCGTTCCGCCCTGGAATTGGCGTTTATTTTGTTACTGATTTACGGGTTTATCAAAGAAGACAAGCTGATTGCATTTGAGCAGAAAGTGTACCGCATCATCTTTGTCAATTACCGCCGCTACAAACGCAAAAAGCGGTATGATAAGATGCGGAAAACGCGCGCGTTCCGCGTGTATGAGGGTGGCAGACCCAAAAAGCCCTCCGGCGGCAGCGTGCATGTAGCCTGACCGATCCTACCTTTCTTTTTTCACACAACACGGCGGCGGGGCGGACTGTTTTGGCGGTCCGCCCCGCCGCCGCTCTTTTTAGCGGTTCGGTTCGGGCAGGAAAATCTTTTTTCGAAACAACGCCCGCCGCTGTACGGGCGGAAGCTGAGGAGGCACAGCATGGAACCCTGGTTTACAACAGACCGCATAGATGCGGACACCTATGTCATAAGTGAATACCGGCACTGGGAAGAAAACCACTGCTATCTGCTGAACGGTTCGGAACGGAGTTTGCTGCTTGACACAGGGCTTGGCATTTGCGACATCCGCGACGCCGTAACGCCTTTAACGGATCAGCCGGTTACCGCCGTTGCCACCCATATCCACTGGGACCACATCGGCGGGCATCGGTATTACCCCGACTTTTATGCGCACGCGGCCGAGCTTAGCTGGCTGCAAGGCGGCTTTCCGCAGTCCATAGAGACCATACGCGGCTATGTCACAGAGCGCTGCCGCCTGCCGGAGGGCTATGATGTAAATGCCTATGTCTTTTTTCAGGGGACGCCGACAAAGGTGCTGTGCGGCGGTGAGAAAATTGACCTTGGCAACCGACAGATCACAGTACTGCATACGCCGGGGCATTCGCCCGGGCACATGTGCTTTTGGGAAGCGGACCGCGGGTATCTATTCACGGGAGACCTCGCGTACAAAGGCGAGCTGACCGCGTATTTCCCCTCCACCGACCCACAGGCGTATCTGCGGTCGCTTGAAACGGTGGCAGCACTGCCCGCAAAAAGGGTCTTTCCCGCGCACCACGATTTAAGCATGCAACCGGAACTTCTTGCGCGCATGCGCGATGCGTTTCGTGACCTTGCGCAGTGTGGGAAACTCGTACACGGCAGCGGGAAATTCGATTACGGCGACTGGTCGATTCGGCTGTAAAATCCATAAAGATGAAACAAACAGCGGTATGCCTCTTTGGAAGCATACCGCTGTTCTTATATCCTGATCTTCCGTTATCCTGCGGAGTATGTGCGCACGCGCAGCGGGATGCCCATTTCGTCCGCAAGCTTTTGACAGGCGGCAATATCGTCTTTCGAAATCACATCCACTACCGTAAATTTGACATTTACACCGGTTTCTTTGCATTCGCGGGCGAATTTCAAAATCGCGTCAAACGCCGCTTTCCCGAACGACGGCGCGCACAGGTCATCGTATTTTTCGGCGGTCGGGGCGTTCAGCGAAATGGAAACCGTATCAAAATATTTGCAGATTTCCTTTGCGGTCGGCTTTTTGTTGATGAGGTCCGAAAGACCGTTGGTATTCACGCGCAGCTTTAAGCCCTTTTCTTTCAAATAAGCCGCCGTTTTCAACATATTATCATATGCGCAGGTCGGCTCGCCGTAACCGCAGAACACAACCTCGTTTTCATACCCGGTGAAATCCCACGCATCAATTGCCGCTTTGATCTCCTCAAATGTCGGCGAATGCGCTTCGAACCAAAGCGAATGTGCCTCGCCCACGGCGTCGCCGTTTTGCCGGATGCAGAATTTGCAGCGGCACGGGCAGGCGTTGGTGAGATTCAAATAGACTTTGTTTTCATAGGTATACACGATGTCCGTCATAATGCCATCTCCTTAAAAATTTCGATAGATCCTTTTTTTGATGTCGGCTTTGTCGAGCGCCGCCGCCGCGGCATAATAGATTACCGCGCTGCCGACCGCCTGCACAACGCTGAACGGAACGGACGTGAGCGCCGTCGGGAAGCTGTATAAAAGCCCCTCCGCCAAGAAATAGCCCAGCACCGTAACAACGCCGGACACAAGCGGCATAAACGCCGTTGCCTTATTGAGCAGGCGGTGCGGCACGTGCTTCCGCCGCACATACACAAGTGCAAACGGCAGGGCGTTGCACGCCTTGATGATCGCGGTAAACGGCGCCCAGGCTGCGCTGCCCGCGAGCACATCCGCAAGCGCGCCGCCCACGGCTGCAGCCCCTGCGGCATACGGCAGCGGCAGAATGCACGAGGCGATATAGATCATGCTGTCGCCGAAATGCACATAACCGTCGTTGATGCCTGTATTGACCTTGACGAACGCCGTCATCACGACGATGAGCGCGGCGAACAGCGCGCTTAAAATCAGATTATATAACGCCCTTGGCGTTTGCTTTTTGCTCATAAAAGCATCTCCAGATGGTTTTGAAAATTCACACCGTCGTTGCGGTCCGTACCCGCGCGATAGCTTTCTTCAATAGAAGCCTCCAGAAAGCGGACCGCTTTGCGCACGGCGGTTTCTGCGTCGATACCGCGCACAAGCTCCCCCGTGATCACGGCGGAAAAGAGATCGCCCGTGCCGGAAAAGCTGCCGCCGAAGCGTTTGCCCGTGACGACCGTTTCGCCTTCGCGTGTGACCAGCACACAGGAGATCGTGTCCGCATGGCGCACGCCTGTGACCACAACGGTGTGCAGTACGTCGGACAGCAGCGTCTTGGCGAGCGCGACCGTTTCTGCCATTCCGTCCCCCTGCGCGCATAGCCGCGCGAGCGCGTCGTAGTCCGCGCCGCAAAGCAGGCAAAGTTCCGAAAGATTCGGTGTGATAACGTTGGCGCGCCGTGCAAGCTGCACAACTTCGCGGCAAAGCGCGGCGTCGTAGGTATCGTATACCTGACCGTCGTCCGCCATGACGGGGTCGCAGACGAACAGGGTATCCGATGTTTGAAACGCGTCCAGAAACGCCGCAATGCGCTTTGCCTGCTGCGTACTTGCAAGGTAGCCGGTCAAAATACCGTCGAAGCGCACATGGCGTTTTTTCCATTCGGCAAGGTATGCGTCCAGATGGTCGGTGAAATCAACGCAGAAAAAACTGTCGTAGCCCGTTTGATTGGAAAGGATCGCCGTGGGCAGCGGGCAGCACTCCGTGCCGAGCACGGACAGTACCGGAAGCGCCGCTGTGAGCGAACAGCGGCCAAGCCCCGAAAGATCGTTGACGACCGCGATGCGCTTCATAAAACCACCTGCCTTTTGCGTCTTGCATCCTCCTTGGATTTCCTATATAATAGAACAAAGTTGTCATTAAGAAAATACACAAAATCATATATTTTTTAGGGGACAGATCACATGGAACTGAACGCCGCTTTTTCGCCCCTGCTCGACACGGGCACACCGCTGTATATGCAGGTATACAATTATTACAAAGATCTGATCGTTACCGGCAAACTGCCGCCAAATACGCGGCTTCCCTCGCTTCGGCGATGCGCCGAAGCGCTTTCAGTCAGCCGAACGACGGCGGAGGGCGCGTATTTGCAGCTTTGCGCGGACGGGTATATCCTTTCCAAGCCTAAAAGCGGCTATTTTGTGACCGATCTGTTCCGCCCGCAAAAGCAAGCCCACGCGCCCAAAACGCAGGAGCCGCCTGCCCCGCAATACGATTTTGCGTCGCTTTCCGCCGACCGCGAAAGCTTTGACTTCAATCTCTGGCGGCGGTATCTGAAAAGCGCGCTGCGTCAGGATGAACGGCTGCTCTCCTACGGCGAAGTACAGGGCGAACGGGACTTGCGCGAGGCGTTGGCGCAATACATTGCCGAAAAGCGCAACGTCGTGTGCACGGCGGACAGCATCGTGATCGGCGCGGGCGTGCAAAGCCTTCTGCACCTGCTGTGCCCGGTGCTGCGCGACCGCAGGACCGTGGCGTTTCAGGATAAGGCGTTTTTACAGGGGCGCGCGGTCTTTCAAGACCACGGTTTTACGATCTGCGAGCGGGAAGCAGACGCGCAGATCCTCTACACCTCCCCCTCGCACATGAACCGCCGCGGCGATGTGATGCCGACCGATGCGCGCATTGCGCTGCTCAAGCGCACAACGGCGCGCGGCGCACTGCTCATTGAAGACGATTACGACAACGAATTCTGCTATTTTGACCGCCCTTCCCCCGCGCTGCAGGGGCTGGACGGCGGGCGGCATGTGATCTATATTGGGACGTTTTCACGCCTTTTGCTGCCCTCCATCCGTTTGAGCTTTCTGGTGCTGCCCGACAGCCTTTTGACGCGCTACCGGGAGATCGCGCCGCTGTACAACCAAACCGCTTCGAAAGCCGAGCAGATCGCGTTGTGCCAGTTTATCCGCGACGGACACCTGGCGGGGCAGATCCGGAAAGTCAGGAAGCTTTACACGCAGAAAGCACGTTTGCTGGAAGCCGCCGTCCGTGACGCGTTCGGCAGCACAGCAGAAGTCAGCCGCGGCGAAGCCGGCTTTGTGGTGCAGGCGCGTATACAAGTGCCCTGGGATGCCCGGACTCTGGAACACCGCGCGCGGGCGGTCGGCGTTTCGCTGCGTGCAGAGGACAGCGCAGGCGGTATTTGCACGCTGTTCCTCGCCTGTTCCGGTGTGCGCGCTACGGACTTTCCCGCGGCAACGGAGCTGCTGCGTGACGTCTGTTTTCCGTCGAGCTCGGAGAAATCTCTCTAATTGTCTCATTTGAAACAAATTTCAGACATTTTTTGTGAAAAAACCAGAATATGTAAAAACATACAAATCAGTAAGAAAATACTGATAAACTTTTTGTAAAAAATGATAGATTTTTAACATTCTTTCTGTTATAATGAGAGTGTATACGCGAAAGTTTCGGACGAATAACACGGCTTGTGTTCATTTGCCCGCACCTTTTGCAAAGGAGGAAAGTCAAGAATGCTCAAAAAAATCAGTACGGTCCCGTTTCGCGGCACGCCCGAGCAGAAAGAGCGGCTGCAGGCGGTGATCGAGGCGTGCAAGGACGACAAAAGCCAGCTCATGCACGTCATGCAGGAGGCGCAGGAGATCTACGGCTATCTGCCCTATGAAGTGCAGGTGATGATTGCCGAAGGGATGGATATCCCGCTGGAGAAGGTCTACGGCGTTTCCACCTTTTACGCGCAATTTTCGCTGTCGCCCAAGGGTGAAACCAACATTTCGGTGTGTCTGGGTACGGCGTGTTACGTCAAGGGCTCCCAGCAGATCCTCGACAAGCTCTCGGAGCTTTTAGGAATCGGCGCGGGCGAATGCACGCCAGACGGCGCATTTTCGCTGGAGGCGTGCCGCTGCATCGGCGCGTGCGGGTTGGCGCCCGTATTGACCGTCAATGACGAAGTGTACGGCAAGATCACCGAGGACGACGTTGCCGGCATTCTTGCGAAATACAGAAGCTGATGCGCGAACTTTCGCTCAACGTACTGGACATTGCGCAGAATTCCATTGCGGCAGGCGCGGCGTGCATCCGCATTGAGGTGCTGGAGGACCGCAACGCGCACACGCTCGTCATCGGCATTTACGACGACGGCTGCGGCATGACCGAAGAACAGGTGCAGCGCGTGCTCGACCCGTTTTACACCACACGCACCACGCGCAAGGTCGGGATGGGGATCCCGCTCTTTAAAATGGCGGCGCAGCAATCGGGCGGCGACTTGAAGATCTCATCGAAGGTCGGCATTGGCACGAATGTCCGGGCAACGTTCCACACCGACAATGTGGACTGCACACCGCTCGGGGATATGGCATCCACGATGTGCACGCTCATCACCATGAACACGGACCGGCAGTTTTTATACCGCCACCGTGTGGACGGGCGGGAATTTGTGCTCGACACAGCCGAGCTTACCGCGCTTTTGGACGGCGTACCGCTTTCTGACCCTGCTGTGGCGCAGTGGCTGCGGGATTTTATCCGGGAAAATACGGAAAGCCTGTATAAAGGAGAAACATATGAAAACGATTGAAGAATTGATGGCGATTCGCGACAAAGCGAAGAAAAAAATGACCGTCCGGGAGGAGACGGGCGAAAACTGCACGCGCGTGGTCGTGGGCATGGCGACCTGCGGCATCGCAGCGGGCGCACGGCCGGTGCTTAACGCCTTTGTGGATGAGATCGCAAAGCGCGGGCTGCATCACGTCACCGTTTCGCAGACCGGCTGCATCGGCATGTGCCAATACGAGCCGATCGTCGAGGTCTTTGAACCCGGCAAGGAAAAGATCACCTATGTCAAAATGACCCCTGAAAAGGCGGTCAAAGTTGTAAACGATCATCTTGTAAACGGCAACCCGATCGTAGACTTCACGGTCGGCGCCGCGACGAAGTAAGGAGGCGCCCCTATGTATCGTTCCCACGTTTTGGTCTGCGGCGGTACCGGCTGCACCTCTTCCAACAGTCCGGCGATCATCCGGGCGCTTGAAACCGAGATCGCAAACCGCGGCCTTCAAGATGAGATCAAGGTCGTGCGCACGGGCTGTTTCGGCCTTTGCGCGCTCGGCCCGATTATGATCGTCTACCCCGAAGGCTGCTTTTACAGCCAGGTGAAAGTCTCGGATGTGCCTGAGATCGTCGAGGAGCACCTGCTCAAAGGGCGCATCGTCAAGCGGCTGCTTTATGATGAGACCGTCACGATGGACGATGTGAAGTCCCTGCAGGAAACGGACTTTTATAAGAAACAGCATCGCGTTGCGCTGCGCAACTGCGGTGTCATTGACCCCGAAAACATTGAAGAATATATTGCCTTTGACGGGTACATGGCGCTTGCAAAGTGCTTAAAGGAATACACGCCCCAAGAGGTCATCCAGATCGTTTCGGATTCGGGACTGCGCGGGCGCGGGGGCGGCGGCTTCCCGACCGGCAAGAAGTGGAGCTTTACCGCGGCGAACGAAGCCGACCAGAAATATGTCGTCTGCAACGCGGACGAGGGAGACCCCGGCGCGTTTATGGACCGTTCCGTTTTGGAAGGCGACCCGCACTGCGTCATTGAGGCGATGGCAATCTGCGGCTACGCCACGGGCGCGAGCGAAGGCTATGTGTATGTGCGCGCGGAATACCCCATCGCGGTCAAGCGTTTGCAGATCGCGATCGAACAAGCGCGCGAATACGGGCTCTTAGGCAAAAATATTTTCGATTCCGGCTTTGATTTTGACGTGCATGTGCGTCTCGGCGCCGGTGCGTTTGTGTGCGGCGAGGAGACCGCGCTGATGACCTCTATCGAGGGCAACCGCGGCGAGCCGCGCCCGCGCCCGCCGTATCCTGCGGTCAAGGGCCTTTTCGGCAAGCCCACCACGGAAAACAACGTGGAAACGTTTGCGAACATCCCGCAGATCATTTTGAACGGCGCGGACTGGTTCGCCTCCATGGGCACGGAACGCTCCAAGGGCACCAAGGTATTCGCCCTCGGCGGCAAGATCCACAACACGGGCCTTGTGGAGATTCCGATGGGTACGACGCTGCGCGAGATCATCGAAGAAATCGGCGGCGGCATACCGAACGGCAAGAAATTCAAGGCGGCACAGACGGGCGGCCCCTCCGGCGGCTGCATCCCCGCGTCCCTTATGGATACGCCCATCGACTACGACAACCTCACCGCCATCGGCTGCATGATGGGTTCGGGCGGCTTGATCGTCATGGACGAGGACAACTGCATGGTGGACATCGCGAAGTTCTTCTTGAACTTCACGGTGGATGAATCCTGCGGGAAATGCACGCCCTGCCGCGTGGGCACCAAGCGGCTTTTAGAGATGCTCGACAAGATCACCGCCGGCAAGGCGACGATGGAGGATCTCGACAAGTTGGAGGACCTTTGCAACTATATCAAGGCGAACTCCCTTTGCGGCCTTGGGCAGACTGCGCCCAACCCCGTGCTCGCCACGCTCAAATTCTTCCGTGAGGAATACGTGGCGCACATCCGCGACAAGCACTGCCCGGCGGGCGTTTGCAAGGCGCTGATGGTTTATGCCATCGACGCGGACAAATGCCGCGGCTGCACCGCCTGTGCGCGCAAGTGCCCGGCGGACGCGATTTCCGGCAAGGTCAAGGAAGTCCATTCGATCGATCCCGACAAGTGCATCAAGTGCGGTGTTTGCATGGAAACGTGCAAATTCGGCGCGGTTGTGAAAAGATAAGGAGTGTGCCCAATGGAAACCGTAAACATCAAAATCAACGGCATGCCCTTAAGCGTGCCGAAAGGCATTTCGATTCTGGAAGCTGCCCGGTTCGCCGGCATTGAGATCCCGACGCTTTGCTATCTCAAAGGCATGAACGAGATCGGCGCGTGCCGCATCTGCATGGTCGAGGTCAAAGGCGCGCGCAATCTGGTAACAGCATGCGTATATCCCGTAAACGAAGGCATGGAGGTCTTCACCAACACCGAGCGCGTGCGCCATTCGCGCAAGACGACGTTGGAGCTGATCCTTTCGACGCATGACAAGAAGTGCCTTTCCTGCGTACGAAGCGGCAACTGCGAATTGCAGGCGCTGTGCAAAGAGTTCGGCGTGGACGACGAAAACGCCTTTGCGGGCGAGACGATCCATTACGACTTCGATGATTCTGCCGCGCATATGGTGCGCGACAACAACAAGTGCATCCTCTGCCGCCGCTGCGTCGCCGCCTGCGACGCGCAGGGCATTTCGGTCATCGGCGCGAACGCGCGCGGCTTTGACACGCACATCAGTTCCGCCTTCGACAAGGACTTGGCGGAGGTCTCGTGCATTTCGTGCGGACAGTGCATCGTCAACTGCCCGACGGGCGCAATCGTAGAAAAGGACGACACCGACAAGGTGCTTGCTGCCATCAACGATCCCGACAAGTTCGTCATCGTCAACACTGCACCCTCCATCCGCGCGACACTCGGCGAGGCGTTCGGGATGCACATCGGCACCAACGTCGAGGGCAAAATGGTCGCGGCGCTGCGCCGGCTCGGCTTTGACCGCGTGTTCGACACGGACTTTGCCGCCGATCTTACGATCATGGAGGAAGCCCACGAGTTTATCGACCGCGTCCAGAACGGCGGCGTGCTGCCGATGATTACCTCCTGCTCGCCCGGCTGGGTCAAATACTGCGAGCACTATTACCCGGAGCTCATCCCGCACCTGTCTACCTGCAAATCCCCGCAGCAGATGTTCGGCGCGACGATGAAGACCTACTATGCGCAAAAGATGGGCATGGACCCGAAAGACATGGTCGTTGTGGGCGTGATGCCCTGTACCGCTAAGAAATTCGAGACGAAGCGCCCGAATGAGGCGGCGTCCGGCTACCCGGATGTGGACATCGCCATTACGACCCGCGAGCTTGCGCGCATGATTGAAAGCGCGGGCATCTTCTTCAAGCACCTGCCTGATGAGAGCTTTGACATCCCGTTCGGCGAATCCACCGGCGCGGGCACCATCTTCGGCGCGACAGGCGGCGTGATGGAAGCGGCGCTGCGCACGGCGGTCGAAACGATGACCGGTAAGGAGCTGCCGAGCGTAGACTTTAACGAAGTCCGCGGCATGAAAGCCATCAAGGAAGCGGAATATGACGTGGACGGCATGAAGATCAAAGTCGCCGTGGCAAGCGGCACAAAGAACGCCAAAGTGCTGCTCGACAAGATCAAGGACGGCACAGCGGATTACCAGTTCATTGAGATCATGGGCTGCCCGGGCGGCTGCATCAACGGCGGTGGCCAGCCGATCCAGCACGCGGTCGTGCGCAACTTTGTGGACCTCAAGGCCCGCCGGGCTGCCGCGTTGTATGACGCGGACGCGAAAAACAAGAAGCGTAAATCGCACGAGAATGAAACGATCCAGAAGATGTACGCGGAGTTCCTCGGCGAACCCGGCAGCCACAAGGCGCATGAGATTTTGCACACTTCCTATATTGCGCGCAAAAAATACAATTAAGGGTTGAGAAAAGCGCGCCCATTTTTGGGCGCGCTTTTTGGTTTTTGTGCAAAGAGAATTCGGAGCGCACATAGGAGAATACACATGAACGGCAAACCGGAAGTCCCGCTTTACTGCCTGTTTCAAGGCTGCTACAACCCCGCGTTTGAAGCGGAAATTCGCAAGGCGAAGGACAAATGCTACAAGTATAATCAGCTCAATCCCAACGACCGCGAAGCGCAGGAAGAGATCTTGCGCGAATTGCTTGGCAAAATGGGGAAAGAGGTTGTGTTCACCCCGCCGTTTTGGTGCGATTACGGCTACAACATTTCGGTTGGGGACTGGTTTTATGCGAACCATAACCTTGTCATCACCGATGGTGCAAAGGTCACGTTCGGCGATCACGTGTTCATCGCGCCGAACTGCTGTTTTACGACCGCCGAGCACCCCACTGACCCCGAACAGCGCAAGGCCGGCTTAGAGATCGCAAAGCCCATCACCGTCGGCAACAACGTTTGGATCGGGGCGGGCTCGACCGTGCTTGCGGGCGTGACGATCGGGGACAATGCAGTCATCGGCGCAGGCAGCGTGGTGACAAAGGACATTCCCCAAAATGTCGTCGCCGTGGGCGTGCCCTGCCGCGTGGTGCGCGAGATCACGCAAGCCGATAAAGACCGTTATCCGATGTTTGACCCCGAAACGTATATCGCGCCGTAAAAGCAGAAACGATATTGCGGTGTTTGCCATGACGAACGACAGATATTATCAAAAGTGCATTACCTTTGACCGAGCGGCGGAAGGGCTGCGTGCGGATTTTCAGACGCAGCTCAAAGAAATGCAGCACGAACTTGGCTGTTAACAGTGGCTTTCCGGCAATACATTTCAGCTTAACGGATGGATATCCCGTCGTCACATGGTTTGAGCCGTACCGCCCACGGCGGCGACAGCGTATATTCTCCATTTTCCGTTGCCCGTACCCATACACCAATCCATTTCCCTGCACCGCCGCAGTCGAAGCGCGCAATCCCTGTTTGACGTGCGGTGCATTTTTTTAGTATAATTTAGTATAATCAAAAATGCCTTTCAGGAGGAGAACTATGAAGCAGAGAATCTCTCTAGGCTGGGAAAAGAAAGTCTTTCCGTGGCTGACGACGGCGATTGGCGTTGTGCTGATGCTCGCACAGTGGATCGTGCGGCTCAACCTCGTGAGTGTAGTCGCCGTTGCATACTGCTGCATCCTGTCCGCTGTAATCTTCATTGCTCTGCTCGCCAAAAAGAAGGTGTACGCACCCATGGTGCTCGGCTATGCCGCTTCGATGGTCGGCATCATCGTGTATTACATAATTTGGGGTGCAGATGCGGGCTTCGGCGCATTCACCTCGGGACTTGCGGGCTTTTCCACGGCTGAGCATCCGTATTTTACAGACGCGGGCAATTTTGGTACGCGCCTTTTAGGCAACCTGCTTTTGGCACTGCCCGGCGCGGTGGTGCTGTGGGCGCTGTTTTTGACCGCACGCAACGGCGGCAAGCGCATCAAGCTGCAAAGGGTGTCCTCGTTTTTCCTCGTTCTGCTGCTCATGGGCACAAGCGTTTTGTATGTGCTGACCATGAACCTGCGTTCAAAGCCCAATACCGAGCGCATGTGGGAGGGGCATGACGATTACCTGAGCAAAGTAGACAATACCGCCACATCAGACAACCCCAACGTGCTGGTCATCTTAATGGACGACATGGGCTGGGGCGATATTTCGCTCAACGGCGCGATCTACGACACGCCGAACATCGACAGCATTGGGGAAAACGGACTGAATTTAGAGAACTTCTATTCCTCCTACTCCGTTTGCTCCCCTGCGCGCTTCGCTGCCATGACGGGGCGTTATCCCTACCGCGGCTATGCCGACAACGTGATGTACCCAACGGTCGCTACGCTCTCGCCGTTTGCTTCCACGCGCATCTTCAATTCCATTGAAATGGGCGCCAATGCCGACGGTATGCTTGGCGATGAGGTCACTGTGGCGGAAACTTTCCAAGCGGCGGGCTACACGACGGGGCTGTTCGGCAAATGGCACCTTGGCGATTACGGCGAGTACCTGCCGACCAATCAAGGATTTGACTATTTTTACGGCAGCCACCATGTCAACGATATGACGCCGTTCTACCATGTGCGTGAGGAGGGCGGTGAATACACCATCGCACACGGCACGGACGAGCTTCGCGACCAATCCAAGGCGACCGAATGGATCCATGAGGAACTGACGGATTGGATCACCGCACAGGTAGAAGCCGACCAACCGTTTATGGCATATTACACTTCGCCGTGGCCGCATGCGCCCGTTTATGCCGGCGACGAATTTGACGGGATCAGCGGCATGGGCACCTATGTAGACTGCATCACGGAATTCGACACCTATCTCGGCGAACTGTTCGCGACACTTGAAGAACTCGGCGAGCTGGAAGATACCATCATCGTGTTCACCAGCGACAACGGCCCCGCACTGGAGGGTTCGGTCGACAACCTGCGCGGCGGAAAATACCTTGCTTATGAGGGCGGGCAGAAGGTGCCGTTTTTGATTCGCTGGGACAACGATAACGGCGCGCTTGGCGGCAAGGGTGAAACACGCACACAATCCGCCACGCTGGTAGACCTGTACCCGACGCTTGTGGAACTGTGCGGCATCACGGGAGAGAACAGCACAAAAGAGAACTTCCTGCCGGAGGACCGTGTGATCGACGGTATTTCCATGACCTCGCTTTTGCGCGACGACGCGGTGATCCATACGAAGGAGCACCCCATTCTGCACATGAAGCGCGAGGATATCAAGGCGATTCAATATACCGTTCCCACCGCCGAGGTGCGCGCGCAGTACCCGGACTATACCTATGACATCCTGACGGAAAACGAATACATCACCTTTAAGTATTTCGACCGCATCCAAAACGACAACTCGGCTTTCTTTGATAAGTATCGCAACAACTGGCTGCACATCCTCACCGATGACGCAGGCGAAAACTACAACCGCACCACCGTGTATCCCGAAATCGCGGATGAGTACCACGAAAGGCTTGACGAGATCCAGCGTGATTTTGCGGAGAACCGCCGCGGCATCCTGTAAGGGAAAGGAGATTCCATGCCCCCGCTTTCTTTGATGATCAAGCCCGCCTCCTCGCTTTGCAATTTGAGCTGCGAATATTGCTTTTATCGTGATGTTTCCGAACACCGCGAGCATCTCGGCTTCGGCATTATGACCCCTGAGACCTCGGCGTGCCTGATCGAAAAGGCGCTGGCGTTCGCCGACGGCAAAAGCGTAGCGTTCGCCTTTCAGGGCGGCGAACCGACCCTGGCGGGGCTTTCGTATTTCGAGCATTTTGTGCGGACCGTGCAGAAAAAAAATAAAAAGAACAGCCCTGTTTTTTACAGCATCCAAACCAACGGCACGCAATTGAACGATGCGTGGGCACGTTTTCTTGCAAGGCACAATTTTCTTACGGGGTTGAGCCTGGACGGCGATTTTGACGGCAATAAATTCCGCAAGAAGCCCTCTGGACAAAACACGTATTATCAAATCCAAAACGCCGCCGCCGTTTTGGAAAAGCACGGCGCGCAGTTCAACATTTTGACGGTGCTCACGGGCTATTGTGCCGAAAATGGCGAGCGCATCTACCGATTTTTCCGCAAAAAGGGCTATCGGTATTTGCAGTTTATCCCCTGCCTGCGGCCGTTCGGCTCCGACGAGGAAAGCGAGCTTTATATGACAAGCGCGCAGTATGCCGACTTTTTGATCCGTGTATTCAACCTGTATGTTAAGGACTATGTGCGCGGACAATACATCAGTGTGCGGGAATTTGATAACCTCGTGCGTCTGTACTTAGGGCAGAAGCCCGAGCAATGTGGCATGGCGGGGCACTGCTCGCACCAGTTTGTTTCGGAAAGCAACGGCAACATCTACCCCTGCGATTTTTACTGTATGGACGAATACCTCCTCGGCAACATTGCCGATACGGACTTTGCTGCTATGGCACAAAGCGAGACCGCTGTGCGCTTCATAAAAGAAAGTCTGCCCGTACCCGAACGCTGCCGTGCTTGCAAGTTCTTCCCGCTGTGCCGTGCGGGCGGCTGCAAGCGCACGAGAGAGAGCGCCGATTACTGCGAGGCGTACAAAACATTTTTCTCCGCCTGCCTGCCGCTGTTCCGTGTGTTCGCCGGGGAAGCTAAGCATCCGCCGCTTTTTATGGATGGTTGACAAAAGCAACGCTGAATTGTTTCGATTGTGTTACATTTTTCGTCAGAAAGTTGCAAAGAACGGGATAATCTGATAAAATAGCGGATAAGCAATATGTCGCTTATTCTTTCCAATCGGAGCATACCATGAAGTATAAATTTAAATCCTTTTTTTGCCTGCTTTTGACGTGCGCGCTGTTGGTACTGACGGCGTGCGGTTCCGGGGACGATGGCGCGGCCTCGGAGGAAAGCCCCTACGGCACAACAAAATTCAGCGGCGGCGTTTATGCCGACGGCACCGACGCACCTGAAACGTACGCACAGCAATCCAACCTGATTTCCGTCACCGTGCCCGAAGGGTATACCCTTGTGCGCATCTCGTGGCTTTTAGAGGAAAAGGGCATTTGCTCGAGCGACGATTTTATTGAGGCGGCGCAAAATTACGATCTCTCTTCGAACCCCCTGCTTGCCGATGTACGCGCAGCAAAAAATGTCTGTTTCCCCTTGGAAGGGTATCTGTTCCCCGCGACCTATGAATTTGAAAAGGATACAGATCCCAAGGCTGTCCTTGACGAAATGGTCGCCGCGTCCGCCGCGCGGATCACAGACAGCATGAAAAGCAAGGCAAAATCCATGGGGTATTCCATCCATGAGATTTTGACGATGGCTTCTATTATTGAAAAAGAGGCCTACACCGCCGAACAGCGCACGCTGATTGCCTCCACGCTTTACAATCGTTTGGATGCGGGTATGAAGCTGCAGTGTGACGTGACCGTTAAATACTGCACGGGCGTGATCGAGCTGCAATATCCGGACCAGATCGACCACTACAAATACTATTACAACACCTATCGCTGTTATGGCCTGCCGGCGGGCCCCATCTGCAACCCGGGGCTTTCCTCCATCAACGCGGCGCTGAACCCCGACGATACAGATTATCTGTATTTTGTGATTGATACCGAACCCCCGTACGAAGCGCGTTTTGCCGCAACGTATGAGGAACACCAGAAAAACTGCGAAGAGATGGGCTATTAAGCTTTTGGCAACTGCCCGTAGCAACCGCAGGTTGCAGGAAAAATTCCCGCCGCAAACCGGAATGGATGGAAAATTCTGCCGTGATTTTTTATAATACTGAAAACAACCGCTTGAAGGGAGTATGGACATGAATATTGAAATTGCGAACCGCTTGGTCGCGCTGCGCAAGGCAAACGGGCTCTCGCAGGAGGCGCTTGCCGAGAAGCTCGGCATCAGCCGTCAGGCGATCTCCAAATGGGAGCGCGCCGAAGCTTCGCCGGATACCGACAATCTCATGGCGCTGGCATCGCTTTACGGCATGACGCTTGACGATCTTTTAAATACCCAAAACGACGCCTATGTGCTGGATGGCGCAAACGGCGAAGCGCAGGCGGAAAAGACGGAAAAGCTGCCGAAAACCGCCCTGCAAAAGCATGGGAGAAGCATGTTGAAATTCCCCTTCCCGCTGGTAGTGATCGTCGTTTATCTGGTATTCGGCTTTGTGTGGCATTTGTGGCATCCCGCGTGGCTGATATTCCTGTTCATCCCGATCTATTACCATCTGGCCGGGGCGCTGACGATCCGCAGCAAAAAAGCCCGCGCGCTTACCATGCCCGTGCCCGAGATCATTGTGCTCGTGTATCTGACGCTTGGGTTTTTGGCACATCTTTGGAATCCGAGCTGGATCCTTTTCCTGCTCATCCCGCTGTATTACTGGAGCGTGGCATGCTTCTATAAGCCGAACAAAGCAGCGGAGCAGAAACCGGAAAACGAGCAAAAATAACTACTTTTTCCCACAGAAAACGGTAAAGCACAGCGCTTTGCCGTTTTTTTGCGGGCTATGGAATTTTCCATAGCATTTAGAAAGAAAATATGATACAATGCTTGTACCGGTTGGAAACCGCAGAAAAAGCAATCGGAGGGATCAAACCATGTATTGCACTCGCAAAATCACAGACGATATTTCTTACATCGGCGGCAGCGACCGCCGGCTTGCGCTGTTTGAAAACATCTACCCCGTACCGAACGGCATATCTTACAACGCTTATTTTATTGACGATGAGAAAACGGCGATCCTCGACACAGTGGACAAGGCCGTTTCCGAACTCTATCTTGAAAACGTCGAGGCCATGCTGCACGGCAGGGCGCCGGATTATGTGATTGTCAACCATATGGAACCCGATCACTGCGCCGCGCTCGGCGAACTCTGCGCGCGGTATCCCGCGTTGCAAATCGTCTGTACCGCTAAGGCGGCGGCGCTCATCGGGCAGTTCTATAACACTGACCTCGCCGCACGCTGCGTACAGGTCAAAGAGGGCGACACGCTCTCTTTAGGGCGGCACACGCTGGCTTTTTATACCGCGCCCATGGTGCACTGGCCCGAAGTCATGGTCACATACGATCAGACCGAGCACATCCTGTTCTCTGCGGACGCGTTCGGCACGTTTGGGGCTCTCGGCGGCAGTATTTTCGCCGATGAAACAGGCTTCTGCAAAGCGGACTTCGCCGAAGCGCGGCGCTATTATGCAAACATCGTGGGCAAATACGGCCCGCAAGTGCTGGCGCTGCTCAAAAAGGCGGCGGGGCTCACGATCGACTATATCTGCCCGCTGCACGGGCCCATCTGGCGCAAGGACATCGGCGTATTTGTAGAAAAATATCAGAAATGGGCTTCGTACACCCCGGAGGAAAAGGCGGTGCTCATCGCCTACGCCTCGATTTACGGCGGCACGCAGAACGCGGCGGAGATTCTGGCTGCGAAGCTCGCGGACCGCGGGGTGACAAACCTTGCCGTATATGACGTTTCCTGCATCCATCCGTCCTATCTCGTCAGCGAAGCGTTTCGGTGCAGCCACTTGGTGTTCGCCTCGTCTACCTATAACAACGGTATTTTCACCAATATGGAAACGCTGCTGCTCGACTTGCAGGCCCACGCGCTGAAAAACCGCACGGTCGCGCTCATGGAAAATGGCTCGTGGGCGCCGCAGAGCGGCAAGCTCATGCGCGAGCTGCTGGCTTCCATGAAAGACACCAAGCTTTTGGAGGAGTCGGTTTCTCTGCGTTCGACTGTAAAGTCGGACGACTTGACGAAAATAGATGCGCTGGCGGATGCGCTGACGGCGGATATGCAGCAGTAAGCACCGAAAGCAACGGAGGAAATGAGATTGCACAACGGAAAATGGGGAAAATTCAAACGCTTTTGCAGGCAGAACCAAAAGGCGCTGGGGATCGCGGCAGGTGCGCTTGCGCTTGTGCTGATTTGTACGGCAATTACGGTTGTTGCCGTGCGGCGGCACAGGGCCGCCTTGGAAGCAGAGGCGGCAGCGCGGGTTGAAACGGCGACGACGGCAGCGCCGACGACCACAACGGAGACGACGACGATTCCCGAAACGACGACCGAAGCGCCGACTACAACCGAACCGCCCAAGCCCGTAGGCACGACGAAACCCGTGGCTCCGGAGGAAACCAAACCGCCGAAACGTGAGCCGCCGAAACAAACGGCTTCTGTCTGCCTGGATGTGCCATACATTAACCAGCGAGCGAAGTACCCCACCGGCTGCGAAAGCGTGTCGGCGGTGATGGTGATGCGCTATTGGGGCATGAACATTTCTCCCGAATATTTCATTGACAACCTGCTTGCCAAAGGCAGCGTACCCGTGCGCGACAGCACCGGGACGTATTTTGGCGACGACCCGCGCAAGGTCTTTTTGGGCAATCCATACAGTGAATTGGGCTGGGGATGCTATGCACCTGTGATCGTCAACGCCATCAATAAATACATTGACCATGACAAGTTTGAAGTCAATGCGGTCTACGGTCTTTCACCGGATACGCTCTGCAAGCGGTACATTGACAACGGCATTCCCGTCCTCTTCTGGGCGACGGCAGACATGGAGCCGGCGGAGAACGGCAAGACCTGGTACATCAACGGCACTTCGGAGACCTTTACCTGGAAGCGCCCGATGCACTGTCTGGTGCTGGTCGGCTACAACGACAGCGGATATTTCTTCAACGACCCGCTGCAAAGCAAAAACTTCTACTATTCGAAAAGTTCGGTAACAGCCGCCTACAACGCACTCGGGCGGCAGGCGGTCATTTTGCAAAAGGCAGCGCCGAAGCCCACAGATCCGCCAACCACTGCAACCACTGAACCGACAACGCTTCCTGAAACCACCTTGCCCGCAACAACGGGCGGTGAATCGACGGAATCGGCGGCCGCATCGTAAAAAAACGCTTCCCGTAACGGGAAGCGTTTTACTAAGCAAAAATCGGGAATCTATTCGGCAAAGCCGAACTGTTTGGCAATTTTCCGGTAACAGGGTGTGGGCACGCCATACTTCTTTCCCAGCCGAACGGGCTCGAACAGCAGACCGTCCATTTCGGAGGGCTTTCCCGCGCGCAGGTCGCGCTGCATGGAGGTTGAGGCATTAGGGCTAAGCGCATCGAGGATGGCAAGGTTCGTTTGGACGATGTCGATGTCAAACGGGGCGCCCATCGCCGCGGCAAGGGCTTCGATTTCCCGCATAAGCGAGACGAACAGCGCGCGTTCCTCCCCTTCTCTTTGAAAGCGGTCCGCGTCCGCGTCAAAGTACAATCCGGCTGCCGCCATGGGTGACGTGTAGGCATATTTTTTCAGCGTGTCGCGGCGGATGTGCTCTGAAAGCACCGGCGTGATCCCCGCCGCGCGCAGATCCTCTGCAATTCTTTGCAGGACGGGGCGTTTCTGCGCGTTGTCCCGCACGCCGTACACCACGCGAAAGATCTCCCCTTGCATCGCCACGGTCCCCGGTTTCGGTGCAGAAGCGGCAATGTAAATACAGCCGTCTGTCACCAGGGGTTTCGGCAGCTTTTTCTGCAGCGCCGCGCCCGTGCCGTAGATGTTGAGAAGCGGGATAACCACCGTATTTCCCTTGCACACGCGCGAGAGCGCGGGCAGGATGCTGTCCAACGAATAGCCTTTGACTGCGACAAAGATCACATCCGGCCGTTCATTATAGGCTTCGCTTGTGGAAGCAAGTCCGCACGGTACGGTTTGCGTCTTTCCGTTTTGCACAAGCCGGATCCCCCCGCTTTGCAGCGCCTCCAGCGTTTTGCCGCGGGCAATGACGTCGCACATAAACCCTGCGCGCAGCAGGTATGCTACAACCGCCCCGCCGACTGCGCCTGCACCAACCACACAATATCGCATAAAAGAACCTTCTTTTCCATAAACTCCTTTTATTGTAGCACAAGTCGCCACTTTGTAAAAGCCCGCTGTATATTTTTTCGGAGAGGATCCTATTATGTCCCCAAAAGCCAAAGCCAATCTTTTGGCCGGTGTAAAAATTGCCGTTGCTGCAGCCGTTTTCATCACCGTGCTGCTGTTTTATGACGAGCTGACGCATCTGGACGTGCGTGCGCTGACCGCAGCCGCTTCGTCCGTTTTCGCTGCGGCACTTTTGGTGCTCGGCGTATATATCCTCAAAGGGCTCGTTTTCATCATTCCTGCCGCGCTTTTGTATATCCCGGTCGGGATGGCGTTTCCTTCCGGCACGGCGGTTGCCATCAATCTGGCGGGCGTTGCGCTGGAGGTGGTGGTATCTTATCTGTTCGGCCGGTTTTTGGGTGGGGAAAAGATCCGCGCGCTCCTGCAAAGGAAAAAGGGCGGTCAAAAGATCCTGAAGTGGCAGGAAGAAAGAAGCGGAAGCGCTTCCGTGTTCGTTATGCGGCTGCTGCCGGTCTTCCCCATCGACTTTGTCAGCCTGTTCTTGGGCGCAAGCCATTTCCCGTTCTGGCGGTATGCGGTGCTGTCCGTCCTCGGGATCGCGCCGCGTGTGATCCTTTTCACCCTGCTTGGGGACGCGGCATATGACTATATCCCGACGAACCTGATTCTCATTGCCATTTTGATTGCCGCCCCGGCTGCTGCAATCGGGATTTTGATCAAAACGGTGCTCGAACGCCGCAAAGCTTCCAAAGAATCGTAAAGGAGAAAATAAGATGCAGACCTCTGATGAACTGCTGCGCAAGCGGTTTTCTGAGCTTGCCGGGCGCGCCGAGGTGAGCGGAAAAGTCATCGTTTCGGATTTTTTGAACCTGCATGAACAAAGCCTGCTGACGGTAGTTTCCTGCGGCGTACCTGTGACGCTGTTCGGCGGCTTTGACGGCGCGGAGCGCAAGGCTGCCTGTTTCGGCGCGGCAGCTTTGCAGGATGCAAAAGACGCGGCGGACTTTCGGCTTTTACGCATTGCGCCCGCCAACCCAAAATTTGCCGACGCGCTTTCACACCGGGATTTTCTGGGCAGCATGTTGAGCCTTGGTCTGCGGCGGGAGAAGCTGGGCGACATCCTGCTTGCAGACAACTGCGCCTATGTGTTTTGCACGGCGCGTGCGGCGGATTTTCTGGCGGAGAATCTGGAGCGCGTGCGGCACACCACCGTGCGCTGCGCGTTCGTGGACACGCTTCCGCCGGAGGCGGAGCCGGTGCTGGAGCCGCGCGAAGCGGTGATTGCATCCGAACGTCTGGATGCGCTGGTCGCCGCGGTATTCCACCTGTCGCGCAGCGAGGCGCAGAAGCTCATTGCCGCCGAGCGCGTATCTGTAGACAGCGCCGCCGTGCTGCGCGCTGATGCGCTGCCGAAGCCCGGGCAGATTCTTTCGGTGCGCGGGCATGGAAGATTTCGGTACGATGGCATTTTGCGCGAGACAAAAAAAGGCAAACTGCGCGCACAAGTCAGCCTGTATGTGTAAATGTGTTGACATTCCTCGTGTAAAGAGAATTAGCTTTACATAAAAGAAACAGCCGGATGGCCGCCGATTGTGGTCCTCCGGCTGTTGTTTTGTTTTATGCCGTCAGTGCTCGTCGCGCAAAACAGCTTCGGCGCATTTAATGCCGTCCACTGCGGCGGAGACGATGCCGCCCGCGTAGCCTGCACCCTCGCCGCATGGGAAAAGCCCGTTTGCCTTGCTCTGGAAGAATTCATCGCGCACGATGCGCACCGGTGAAGAAGAGCGCGTCTCGGGCGCGGTCAGCACCGCTTCGGGGAACGCGAAACCGTGGAGCATGGCGTCCATTTTCACGATCGCCTCACGCATGGTCTGCGTCACACGCTCGGGCAGCAGGTCGTACAGATTCGCAAGACGAACGCCCGTGGGGCAGGTCGGCGTAACCGAACCCAGTTTTTTCGACGGCGTACCGCGCAGGAAATCGCCGACGAGCATGGCGGGTGCGGTATAGTCGCCGCCGCCGAGCTGAAATGCTTTCTGCTCAATGGCAAGCTGGTAATACATCCCGTCGAGTGGATGGTCACCGGGGAACTGCTCGGGTTCGACGCCTACAAGCAGCGCGGCATTCGCGTTTTCGCCATCGCGCGCATAGGGGCTCATGCCGTTGGTCACAACGGTCCCCGGCTCGCTGGCGGCGCAGACCACCGTACCGCCCGGGCACATACAGAAAGTATACGCCCCCCTGCCGCCATAGGGGTGGCAGGCAAGTTTATAATCCGCGGCATGCAGCTTCGGATGCCCTGCAAACGTGCCGTATTGCGCTTGGTCGATCATCTCCTGTTTATGCTCGATGCGCGCACCGATGGAAAAGGCTTTTTGCTGGATCGGCACGCCGCGGCGATAGAGCATCTCGACCGTGTCGCGCGCGGAATGCCCGATTGCGAGCACCACCGCATCGGTTTCCAAATCATCCTCTTTTCCGTTTTTATCCGTCATGCGTACGCCCTGTACCGCGCCGTTGTTCAAAAAAATATCGGTCAAGCGCGTCTCAAAGCGGACTTCGCCGCCTAAGGCGATGATCTCCTCGCGGAACGCGCGCACTACGGCAGGGAGCTTGTCGGTGCCGATGTGGGGCTTGGCACTGTAAAGAATCTCCGGTGGCGCGCCATGCGCAACGAACTGCCGCAGCACCTCGCGCTGGCGGGTATCTTTTGTCCCCGTATTGAGCTTTCCGTCAGAGAACGTCCCCGCGCCGCCCTCGCCAAACTGGACGTTGGTATTGGGGTCGAGCACCCGGGTATCCCAAAAGCGCTGCACGCTTTTCTGCCGCTCTTCCACGCATTTCCCGCGCTCAAGCACAACAGGCCGAAGCCCTGCGCGTGCCAGGATCAGGGCGGCAAACATGCCCGCCGGGCCGAAGCCCGCCACCACAGGGCGCAGATCCGTTTTCCGGCGGTTTTCGGGAATCTCGTACACATACGCCTGCACCTTCTGCACGCGGTTGGAATGGATACGCGAAAGCAGGCGGTCCTCGTCGCCGTCTATCTCCACGTCCACAGTATAGATAAATTTAATATCCTCTTTTTTGCGGCAGTCCAGAGATTTGCGGAAAATGGAAAGCCGCCGGATGTTCCGCGCATCGATGCGCAGCGCTTTTGCCGCAAGGCGCGGCAGGATCTGCTCATCCTCCTCAAGCGGGATCTTCAACTCCTGAATCCGCAGCACAAGCCTTCCTCCTTTGCTCTTTTTGCCGTTTTATAATTGCTTCGCCTGCCGCACGACCCGAGCTCCACGCCCATTGCAGGTTATAGCCGCCGCAGTCGCCATCCACGTTGAGTGCTTCCCCGCATGCATACAGGTTTTCATAATCGTTTGCGCGCATGGTTTGCGGGGAAAAAGCACGGCAGTCCGCACCGCCCGCCGTCACCTGTGCAAAATCAAAGCCGCGCGGGCGCTCGACTTCGACGGTGAACGCCTGTACGATTCCCGCAAAGCTGCGCAGACGCGCTTCGGGAAGCGCGCCGACGGGGGTATCCTTTCGAATACCGCTTTGCAGCAGCAGGTAATCCCCGAGCGCGCGCGGCAACAGCCCTTCTGCCAGCACGCCGGAACTTTTTTCCGGCGTTTTGCGCACGGCGGTATGCAGGAAATCGAGCAGAGCCGACGCAGACAGAGCAGGCACGCAGTTGACGCGGACAAAGACCGGCTGTGTGCTTTCGGAAGCCCTGCGCGACAGGGAAAAAATCGGGATGCCCGAAAGCCCGTATTCCGTAAACTGCACTTCGCCTTCGCACTCGGCGAGCGTTTTCTCGCGCGTGCACAGCGTAACGATGCAGTCGCAGCGCACACCTTTCAGATTTTTCGGGAAGCGTTTGCACACGAGCGCCGTGAGCGCCGGCACGGGCGGTACCACCGGGATGCCGAGCTGTTTACATAATCGAAACGCACCGCCGTCTGTTCCATGCTGCGGGGCGGCGCTGCCGCCGGCACTGAGCACCAAAATATCGCAAAAATAGGTTTGGTTGAGCAAAAATCCTTTTTCCTGCGCACGCACCTCGGTGATCTCGCAGTCTGTAACGATCTGCACTGAAAGCCGCCGGGCCTCTTCAAGCAGCACATCGCGCACGGACGACGCCTGCCCCGAAAGCGGATACACGCGCCCCGCATCCTCTTCTTTGGTGCAAAGCCCCATCGAGCGAAAAAAAGACCGCGTGCTTTGCGGCGGGAACCGTGAAAGCACCGCTTCGGCAAACCGTGCGTCGCCGCAATAGTGTGCGGTATTTGCCTGCATGTTGGTGAGGTTGCAGCGCCCGTTGCCTGTGGCAAGCAGTTTTTTCAAGGGCTTTTGCAGCCGCTCATATATCGTGACGGAAAAGCCCCCCGCACGCGCAATGGTGACAGCCGCCGCAAAACCGGACGCGCCGCCGCCGACGATAGAGACCCGCTGCATAACAACACCTCCGAACGAAAATCGCGCCTACACGACCCTGCTGAAAGCAGCGGGAACGGGCGCACACAGGTTATTGTACCTTTTCCGCGCCGATGTGTCAACCGAAACCATGCACGCAAAAAGCGACCGGGAATCGCTCTTCCCGGCCGCTTTGTTTCTTACAGGCTCTGCTTATTTTTCTTTTTTAAAGGAATTGCAGGCGGCAATGGTCTTGCGCACCTTTTTCTTGTCCTTTTCGCTTAAAATGCGGTATTCGCCGATGAGCTCGCGCTCCTCCTTGCTGAGCTTCGAGACAAGCGAGCAATCGCTGCTGTCCGCCTCATAGGCTTCCACCTCGTCGCAGAGCGTATCAAGGTTTTGCGTATCGATATGCAAAATAAAGTCGATATCCACCGAAAAGATCTTGGCGAACGCGTCGAGCAGCATGATGTCGGGCGTATTCTTAGAGATCTCATAAGACGTGTATGTTGTACGGTCAATATTCAAAATATCTGCAATCTGCTGTTGGGTATAGTGGTTCACGGTACGAAGCGCACGCATTTGTTTCGCGAGCTCGGGATTTTTCATCATCGTTTTTCACCCTCAAAATTTACTATAATGACATTATAATAGATATTTTCGTCATTATGTAAATTTGTGCGAAATAATCACAGAATTTTTTGATTTACTTGCGATTCCGCACGCCCCGTCCCCGCAGCAAAGCGCCAAACCATTGCCACTCTGCCTTTTTGCACGCGCTTTCGCAAGATTACGAAAGGAAATGGATAAACAAACCGCTCAACAGCTTCGGTTCAAACCAAGTGGATTTCGGCGGCATGATCTTGCCGGCATCGGCGATCGCCAAAAGCTCCGAAAGCGAAGTCGGGAACATGGCGAATGCCGCCGCTTCGCCCGCGTCTACGCGCTTTTCCAATTCCGAAAGCCCGCGAATGCCGCCGACAAAATCAATGCGGTCGCTGCGGCGCGGGTCATCGATGCCCAATATCGGCGCAATGACGCGCGACTGCAGCACAGAAACGTCCAGGCTCGCAACCGGGTCATGCTCATCCACCGTACCGGGTTTTAAGGCGAGCACATACCATTTTCCACCCAGATACAGCCCGAACATGTGCCGTTTTTCGGGGCGGTAAGGGGAAGCGGGCGCGGGCGTGACGGTGAAATCCGCCTGCAATTTTTGCAAAAATTCCTCTCCTGTCAGCCCGTTCAGATCCTTGACCACGCGGTTATAATCCAAGATTTCCAGTTCTTCGGCGGGGAACAGGACGGAAAGGAAAAAATTGAATTCCTCGGTGCCGTCGTAATCAGGGTGCGCGGCACGGCGCATCTGCGCCACTTTTACTGCAGACGCCGCGCGGTGGTGCCCATCCGCGATGTAAAGCGCAGGAACTGCCGCAAAGGACGCGCAAAGCGATTCAATGACCGAAGCGTCGTCAATGACCCAGACCCGCTGGCGTACATCATCCGCGGTAAAATCATATACGGCTTCGTGCGACTGCTTCCAGCTTTCAAGCACATTTGAAATCTCCGCTTTGCCGCGATAGGTCAGGAAGATCGGCCCTGTGTTTGCGTCGAGCGCATCGACGTGGCGAATGCGGTCCTGTTCTTTGTCCGCGCGCGTAAGCTCATGCTTTTTGATGATGTTTTGCAGGTAGTCGTCCACCGACGTGCAGCCGACAAGCCCCGTCTGCACACGCCCGTTTCGCGTCTGCGCATAAATATATAAGCAGGGTGTTTCATCCTGCCGCAGCACATCCGCCGAGATCAGCTTGCGCAGATTCTTCACCGCCGTCTCATAGACACGGTCGTCATAAATGTCTACGGTCTTTGGCAGATCGATTTCCGCCTTATCCACATGCAAAAAGGAATACGGATTCCCGAATGCAGCGCGGCGCGCCTCGTCGGAACTCATCACATCATAGGGCAGCGCCGCGACCTTGTCGGCGTACCCCGCCGCCGGGCGGTATGCCCGGAATGCTTTCAAAACCGCCATACTGTAAACCTCACTTGCTTTTGTTTCTGTTTCGTATGTGCAAATATACCCGGTACGCCGCGACTGCAAACAGGAGGCCCGCCGCCGCGCCGAGGGTATCAATAAACACGTCCCGCAGCAGGCAGGCGCGCCCCGCCGAGAAATACTGGTGGATCTCATCCGTGGTCGCATAAAACGCCGCTGTAAGCAGGGCGAGCAGCGGCTGCGGACTGCCGAAAGACTGTAGATAGGCATTGTAAAGCAGCAGTGCAAAGCCGCAGTATTCCAACATATGCGCCGCCTTGCGGACGATATGCGATGTCAGCGTAATCCCCAGGCGTTCAAATAAAAGGGCAAGCACGCCGTTGCTGCGCGCCGTAGACTCTGTGGCATCATCGGCGGACAGCAGAAAGATGACCGCCGCGCACGCCGCAACCGCCGCCCACGAGCAGAACACGATCCAAAAGCGCCTGTTTTGCCGGAACGAAAGACGTCCGTTACTTTTTGACTGCGTTGATAAAGTAAACATAATCCTCCGAAGAATAGAAATAGATGCCGGATGTATCGGCAGAAGTCACAAAACAGCTTTGCAGGTAGCAGACCGGCAGCAAAACCGCGTGCTGCAACAGGTAATCCTCTGCTGCGGCGCAGGCGGTTTGAAGTTCCGAAAAGCTGCCCGCGTTTTCGTGTACGGTGTCCAGCAGCGTACGGTATCCTGCATCCGAAAAGCCGAACAGGTTGTCCTCGCCGAAGCTTTCGAGAAAGCCGGCAGTAGAAGAGGAATCGGCAGCCAGCGGATACAGCGCGACGGTGAAATTGCCGTCGGCAATGCTCGCTTGGAGCATGGAGGCGCTCACGGCGCGGACCGTCGCGACGAATTTGACGCCCAGCGCGCGCTGCCATGCCTGCACAGTCTGCCGCGCAAGCTCGGCATACGCCTCATCGCACAAAACCTCGATTTCCACCGACGATGCGCCAAGTTCCAAAAGCGCCTCTTTGAAATAGGCGCTCGCCGCACTTTCGTCATATGCCAAAGCGTTCGCACTGCCCCGCGCGGTACGATAGCTGTTTTCCCCGACGGTGCAATACGGCGGAACGATCCCCTCGGCGGGCACGACGTCCTCGCCCAGTGTGGAAAGCCGGTCCGGCGAGAACGCAGTCACAAGCGCTTTGCGCAAATTCTCATTGGCAAGCGAGTCGGATGTCTGATTGAACAGGAACGACAGGGTGATGTTGTCAATGCTCCGGATCGAAAGGTCAGACGTATCTCCCAGCGCATCCACCTGCGCCTGCGTCAAGAATGCGGCGTCATAGTTCCCGGACGCCAAGCGTTCCGGAATTTCTTCCGCATTTTCTACATACGTGAGCGTAAGGGACGCAGGCTTTACAGCCCGTGCGCCATGGTAATCGTCATTGCGCACAAGGCGGATAGAGGTCTCTTCCGTCCAGCGGTACACATGCAGCGGCCCGTTGCACAGGGTATAGCCCGGCTCCAGCCCGTAGCGGCCGCCCGTCAACACAAAGAACGCCTCATCGCACGGCATGGCGGCGGGTGCACAAAGCGTATACAACAGATTGTCGTCCGGGTAGGCAAGCGTGATGCGCACGGTAAACGGGTCCGGCGCTTCCACGCCGAGCGTGGCGACCGCCGCCCTGCCCGCCATAATATCGCGCGCACCGGAGATCGCCGAAAACAGATAGGCATCCGGGGACGCAGTCTGCGGGTCCACGGCGCGGCGCAGGGCAAACACGAAATCCTCGGCATACACGGTGCTGTCGAAGGTTTCGGCATAATTTTCACCCAGCAGTTCCTCATGGCTTGAAAACAGCGCCCAATGCGCATCCTGCCGCAGTGTGAACGTATAGACGAGCCCGTCGTCGGAAACGGTGTAGCTTTCCGCCACCCCCGGCAGCAGCGTGCCGTTTTCATCGACGGTCATCAAGCCCTCATAACAGTTTACCGCCACGAGGCGTTCCGCGTTGGAATCGGCAATCTGGGGGTCGAGGCTGTCCGGCTCGTCCGTGACGGGCATGGAAAAAGGCTCGTCCTCCTGCATTCTGCCGAAGCACCCCGAAAGCGGCAGCGTGACGCACAGCAGCACCAAAAGCACAGCAAGTATCTTGGTTCGCACCGAAGCGCCTCCTTCCCGGAAAATCCGATGGTTTGTAATATTGTAACACAGTTGCCGCGGAAAATCTACCGCATTCTCCCCTTGCGCGCAAAAAATCGCGCAAGGAAAAGGACGCCCGCGTTGTGGGCGTCCTCAGACTGTCAATAAAGTCTTTTTGCCTCCCTCTGACGAGGGAGGTGGCACGCGCGAAGCGTGTGCCGGAGGGAGAGAACCTTGAAATAGCAAGGTTTTTGACTACCCCTCAGTCCTGCTTTGCTCGACAGCTCCCCTGACAAGGGGAGCAAAAGGCACTTTTTTTGACAAACTCAGGACGCCCGCAATGCGGGCGTCCGAACGATTGGAAACTGTAAGCACAACGTATCTGCGACAATGCGTCCGTGCTATGCTGCCGCATTCGGCAGTGTTGTGTGCTCCGTGGGAGGGTCTGTCACCTCTGGCGGATCGGTAACGGGCTCAAGCGGCGCAGTCGTTGTCTCTGACGGGGTCGTAGTCGTCACATGTGGGGTTGTAGTCGTCACACCCGCGTGCGTCGTTGTCTCCCCGTCTTCTCGTTCTCCGGCGTGTGTAGAGGTGGTTGTCTCCGACCGGCCACCGGACGAGGACCCACTCCCGCCGCTGCTGCCCGAGCCGCCGCTGTTGTTCAAATCAACAGACGTCGCCGTTTCACTCACTTCACCGTAAATGAACATATGCAGCCGTTCGGTCGCGGCGGTCAGGTCGTACCGCCACACCCAAGCGCCGTCATAGATGCCGCCGATGGCGTTGTCTTCATCCCCCGGGATCACAATAGACTGGATATTCAAGTCCTGATTGATCATCGGCGCAAACGACATGATTTCGGAGAAAGAAAGGGAGGTCTCGCATAGCGACATCATCGTGCGCAGCACCTCGGCATAGCGCGTGGGGCTGATCTGCCGCGCCTTAACAAGCAGCGCGTCGAGCACCTTGCGCTGGCGTTCGGAACGCGCCACATCCGAATCGATATGGCGGATGCGCGCATACACGACAGCCTGTTTCCCGTTCAAATGCACAAGCCCGGCGTTTTCGACATACGGGAAATCGGGATCATCGTCGTCGCCGATATTGTTGACTTCTTCGCGCTCCCGCTCGGTGATTTCGATATCCACGCCGCCGAGAACATCGATCGCTTCGGCGACCTTGGCAAAATTCACTGTCACATAGTCGGTGATATTCATGCCGAAATTCTGGTTCAGCGTTTTAATGGCAAGTTCTGCGCCGCCGTACATATAGGCGTGTGTGATCTTCTGGTTCTTATGCCCTTCGATCGCCACATAGCTGTCGCGCAGGATCGAGGACAGCTTCACAGTATTGTTTGCCTTGTCGACGCTCACAATGATGATGGTGTCGGACCTGCCGGAGAACGAATTCTCATCGCGCGTATCCACACCGAACAGCGCCACGTTGAAAATGTCTGTGTTGCCGTACTTATCTTCAATCTCGGACGAAATGCCGAGGTTTTCCTCATTGATGTCATTGCGGAAGCTGTTGTAAATGCCGTATACCACGCCGAACAGGAGCAGCGCCAAAAGCAGAATCGCGAGCACAACATAGACGACCACACGTTTCCACTTTTTCATGCCGAACCATTTTTTGCCAAACTTGCTGTTGCGGAATTTGCTGTTCGCCCGCTTTTCGGCACGCTTACGCTCTTTTCGCCGCTTTTTGCGCGCCTTGATCTGTTCGTCGCGAAATTTTTTATCCACCTTTGCGTCCAATTTGCGGTTCAGCCGCACTTCCCGCTCCTCGGAACGACGATTTTCGTTTGCCATCTCACACCTCAAGGATAGTATTCCTGCGCCGATACGAACCATGTATCCAGATGTCGGGCTTTGCCCGAGCTGTTTGTCGAATGTATATTTCAGTTGATTATACTTCTTTCGACGAAATCTGTCAAACCCTATCTTTACGCGCCTCGCCGAAATGGTCAAAATCTGCGCGCCGCAAGTACGGATTCTCGGCGTTTTTGCGGCGAAATATAGGTTGATAAATATGCCTTGGGGTGATAAAATAATCAAAAAACGGGAAATATTTCTTTTTCCTTTGAAAGGTGATGATCGTTTTGCAGATGACGTTTCGCTGGTTCGGCAGCGGTAAAGACACCGTAACGCTCGAGCAGATCCGTCAGATCCCCGGTGTGACGGGCGTGGTGCCCGCGCTGCACTACCTGCCTGCAGGAGAGCCCTGGCCGCTCGACGACATCTTGAAGATGAAAGCCCAGATCGAAGAAGCGGGCCTCACGATGGAGTGCATCGAAAGCGTCAATGTGCACGAGGACATTAAGATCGGCCTGCCCACACGCGAGCAGTACATTGAAAATTACAAAGAGAGCATCCGCAATCTCGCAAAAGCGGGCGTGAAGGTGATCTGCTACAACTTCATGCCGGTGTTCGACTGGACGCGTACGGACCTTTCCATGCGCACAGCGGACGGTTCCACCTGCCTTGCCTACGACGGCACGCAGATCGAGGGGAAATCCCCCGAAGAGATGTTCCGCGAAATCGACGACAATTCCAACGGCTACGCCATGCCCGGCTGGGAGACCGAGCGCATGCCCGAAATCAAAGAGCTGTTTGAAAAATACAAGGGCGTGGACGAAGAGACGCTTTGGCGCAACCTCATTTACTTCTTAGAGCAGATCATGCCGGTCTGCGAAGAATGCGACGTCAAAATGGCGATCCATCCGGATGATCCGCCATGGGGCATTTTCGGGCTGCCGCGCATTATCACGAATATTGACGCGCTAAAGCGCCTGCTTGCAGCCGTGCCGAGCAAATATAACGGAATCACCTTCTGCACGGGGTCTTTGGGCGCGAGTTTAGACAACGACCTGCCCGCGATGATCCGGGAGGTGGGCGACCGCATCTATTTTGCGCATCTGCGCAACGTCAAGGTCGAGGGTCGGCATTTCAACGAGACCGCACATGAGAGCGACGCGGGCTCGCTCGACATGTATGAGATCATCAAGGCGCTTCAGGATGTCGGGTTTGACGGGTATATCCGCCCCGATCACGGCAGAATGATCTGGGGCGAAGTCGCGCGCCCCGGCTATGGGCTTTATGACCGGGCGCTGGGCGCGGCATATCTGAACGGGCTTTGGGAAGCCGTAAAAAAACAGAAAGCGGGGAAATAACATGACACACGAGAATTTGAAAGGCCGGGTCGCCGTTGTCACGGGCGGCGGCGGCGTGCTGTGCGGCGATTTTGCAAAGGCGCTTGCGCGCCAGGGCGTGAAGGTCGCCGTGCTGGATTTGAATGAGGCGGCTGCACAGAAGATTGCAGATGAAATCACCGCAGAGGGCGGCGAGGCGATTGCAGTCCCCTGCAATGTGCTTGAGCCCGAAAGCATGGAAGCGGCGCGCAAGATCGTAAACGAGCGCTTGGGCACTTGCGACATCCTCTTAAACGGTGCGGGCGGCAACAACCCGAAAGGTACAACCACCAAGGAAACGCTGGAAGCGGTCGATTTGGTGGAAAAAGACGAGAACGTCAAGACCTTTTTCGACCTCGACCCGCAGGGCATTTCGTTTGTATTCAACCTAAATTTCTTAGGTACGCTGATCCCGACGCAGGTTTTTGCACGCGACATGGCGGCGAAAGAGAATACCTGCATCGTGATGATCACCTCGATGAACGCATTCCGTCCGCTGACAAAGATTCCCGCCTATTCCGCGGCAAAAGCGGCGGTCAAGAACTTTACCGAATTCATGGCGGTGCACTTTGCCGAAGTGGGCATCCGCGTCAACAGCATTGCGCCGGGCTTCTTCTCGACCAACCAGAACAAGACGCTTTTGTGGAACGAGGACGGCACGCCGACGGCGCGCACCGGCAAAATCCTTGCCGCCACACCGATGAAGCGGTTCGGCGAGCCCGAAGAGCTGGAAGGCGCGCTTCTGTTCCTGTGCGACGAGAGCTATTCGAGCTTTATCACGGGCACGACCATCGCCGTGGACGGCGGGTTTAACGCGTATTCAGGTGTATAACGGCAAAAAGCAAATGGAGTGAAACACGATGGATTTACAGTTGAAAGCACCGGGCACATATACCTATGATATGATCTCCTTAGGTGAGATCATGCTGCGGCTCGACCCCGGTGAAGGGCGCATCAAAAACGCACGCAGCTTTCGCGTCTGGGAGGGCGGCGGCGAATACAACGTCGCGCGCGGCCTGCGGCGCTGCTTTGGGCTAAAAACTGCCGCGGTCACGGCTTTGGCGGATAACGAAGTCGGGCGGCTGGTGGAGGACTTTATGCTCCAAGGCGGCGTGGACACAACGCTTATCCGCTGGGTGCCGTATGACGGCATCGGCAGGACGGTGCGCAACGGGCTCAACTTCACGGAACGCGGCTACGGCATCCGCGGGGCGGTCGGCGTTTCCGACCGCGGCAACACGGCGACGGCACAGTTAAAGGCCGGAGACATCGATTGGGATTACATTTTCGGCACGCTCGGCGTGCGCTGGCTGCATACGGGCGGCATTTTTGCCGCTCTGTCCGACACGACGGCGGATGTGGTCATTGAAGCGGTCAAGACGGCAAAGAAATACGGCACGGTCGTTTCCTACGACTTAAACTACCGCCCCTCCTTGTGGAAGGACATCGGCGGCAAGGAAAAGGCGCAGGAGATCAACCGCGAGATCGCGCCCTACATTGATGTGATGATCGGCAATGAAGAGGACTTCACCGCCTGCCTCGGCTTTGAAGTCGAGGGCAACGACGAAAATCTCAAATCCCTGAACATTGAGGGCTACTATAAAATGCTCGGCGAAGTGGTCAAGGTCTATCCGAACTTCAAGGTCATTGCTACGACGCTGCGCACCGTTAAGACGGCGACCATCAACGACTGGAGCGCTATCTGCTATGCGGACGGCAAGGTCTACAACGGGCTGTCGCTGCCGAACCTTGAGATCTTTGACCGCGTGGGCGGCGGCGATTCGTTCGCGTCGGGGCTCATTTACGGGCTTATGACCACCGGCGACCCGCAGAAAGCGGTCAACTACGGCGTGGCACACGGCGCTTTGGCGATGACGACGCCCGGCGACACCTCCATGGCGTCTTTAAAAGAAGTCGAAAACATCGTAAACGGCGCGGGCGCACGGGTGCAGCGATAAACCCGCAACACCGACAAAGCAGGGGTGAAACATCCGTATGGCAATTCAAATATTGTCCCCGCAGGATTTTGAAAAATGCTCCAACATTTGGAATCTGCGTAAAAACAAGCAGATGGCGGAAAAATTCTATCGGGAAGTTGTCAGCGGCGAAAGAATCACCTTTGTTTACACGGAAAAGGGGCGGTTTATCGGCGAAGCGAGCATCGTTTTTGATAACCAAGATCGGGATTACACCATTCCGAATCAAAGGGCCTATTTTTCCCGACTGATCGTAAAGAAAGAATACCGTCGCCGGGGGATCGGCACCGCGTTGTGTCAATATGTGATACGATATGCAAAAGAGCTCGGTTACAGCGAGATCTCGATCGGTGTAGATCTTGAAAACTATGCTGCATTGAAGCTGTATTGGCAGCTTGGCTTTGATCGTCTGCTTTTTGTCGGTGAAGATACCGACGGGAAATATGTCAAATTACTGAAATCTATATAAATTTGGAGATGCAAGTATGGATAAAGAACAGATTTTACAGAAGATCCAGGACTGCGGCATTGTCGCCGTTGTTCGTGCGGAATCGGTGGACACGGCGATCCGCATCACCGACGCGTGCATCGAGGGCGGCGTGGCAGCCATTGAACTGACCTTCACCGTGCCGCATGCGGACAAGGTCATTGAAGAACTGACAAAGCGTTACACGCCCGACCAAATTATCCTCGGCGCCGGGACGGTGCTTGACGCGACCACCGCGCGCATTGCGATGCTTTCGGGCGCACAGTATATCGTAAGCCCCGCTTTGGACTTGGACACCCTGCATTTGTGCAACCGCTACCGCGTGCCGATGATGCCCGGCATCATGAGCGTGCGCGAGGGGCTTCTCGCCATGGAAAACGGTGCGGACATTCTCAAGGTGTTCCCCGCCGACCTGTTCGGGCCGAAGATCATCAAGGACATTCGCGGGCCCATCCCCTACGCCAAAATGATGCCAACAGGCGGCGTGACTGCGGACAACGTGGGCGAATGGATCAAGGCGGGCGCCGTCGCTGTGGGCGCGGGTTCGTCCTTGACGGCGGGTGCAAAGACCGGCGACTATAAAAAGATCACCGAGACCGGCCGCCGCTTTGTGGAGAACATCCGCGCAGCGCGCGCCGAGCTTGCAGGCAAATAATTTTTAGGGAGAAGAATAACAATGGAAAAAACTGTTTTGGTAGAAACTTCTGCTCGCCATGTGCATGTGACGAAGGAAACGCTTGCGACACTGTTCGGCGAAGGATATACCTTAACCAAGAAAAAAGACCTTTCGCAGCCCGGGCAGTTTTCGTGCGAGGAGCGCGTGCAGGTCATCGGCCCCAAGGGCAGCTTCCCGGCGGTTTCGATCTTGGGCCCGGAGCGTTCGGCGGACCAGGTGGAGCTTTCCGCCTCCGACGCGCGCAAGATCGGCATTACCGCGCCCGTGCGCGAATCCGGTGACGTGAAGGGCAGCGGCGCATGCAAGCTCGTCGGCCCCAAAGGCGAAGTGGAGCTTTCGGAGGGCGTTATCATTGCCAAGCGCCACATCCACATGACGCCCGAGGACGCCGAAAAATACGGGATGCGCGACAAACAGGTTGTCTCTGTGCAGATCAAATCGGCAGAGCGTTCTTTGATCTTCGGCGACACGGTCGTGCGCGTGAGCCCGAACTATGCGCTTGCCATGCACATTGACACAGATGAATCCAACGCTGTTATGGCGCCGGCGGGCACGCTTGGCGTGATTCTGGACTGAGGCGCAGTCTATGCAAGAACAAAACGCTCCCAAAAAGGCGCAGGCGATTTCCGGTGTGCGCGCTGTCATCCTGGTTGGCGTATTTGCTGCCATCACCGCGGTGCTCTCGCAGCTTTCTGTTCCGATCGGTCCCGTACCGATCTCCTGCTCGCTGATCGCCGTTTACTTAACAGGGTTGCTGCTGCCCGTGAAATTCGCATTGGTAAGCCAGCTTGTCTATTTGCTGCTGGGAACAGTGGGCGTCCCTGTTTTTGCGGGCTTTCAGGCGGGTGCGGCGCGCCTTGCCGGCCCGACGGGCGGGTACTTACTTGTCTACCCCATCATGGCGGTCCTGATCGCCGCGCTGATGCAAATTTACGACAAGCGCTTTTCCGGAAAACGTCTGGCGCTGCGCGCGGCGTTTTTGGCTGGCGTTCTGCTTTTCTCCCTGCTCGTCTGCTATGCCGGCGGCACGGCGTGGTTCACCGTTTTTTCCGGCTCCGGCTTCCAAGCGGCGCTCACGCTGACCGTTATCCCCTTTATCGCCGGGGACATTGCCAAAATCGTGCTTTGCGTGGTGTTCACACTTGCCGCACGGGAAAGGCTGAAAAAAGTGATGCGCGGCAGAATGGCGCGATAAGCCGTTTTCAAAACATATATATCAAAAAGATCCCCTAAGGTCGCTATGGATGCCTTGGGGGATTTTGTATCTGCATTTTCGCTTTACAGCGGATCGCGTTCTAAAGCGAATTGCCCGCGTTTTGAAATTTGATTTTAGTTTCTTCAATTTGCACCTGCTCGGCGGGCGCGGGACTGTACCAGCCACGCTTTTTCATTTCGGTGAACACAGCGGATTGCAGATTGTGCTCTTCGCGCAAAATGTTCATCATATCGCTTTCCAGCGCCGGGCTGCTGCATTCGCTCGCAAACGTATTGTACAGTGTTTCCATATGCTTTTGCGACGCGAGCAGATCGTCAAGGATCTCGCGGTCGGAAAGCGGCTGCGGCTGGGATTTCGGCATAAAGATCGTCTCCTTTTCGTCGGGCTGCGCCGCGTCTTTCTGCGGCGGTTCGGCGTGCGTGCGTTTGTTATGAGAGATTTCCCAAAAGCGTATCATAATGCTGCTTATGCTGCGCGGCAAGCTGCTCGCACAATCCCCGCACGGTCGGGTCGGCGGTCATTTGCGCGTAATTTTTATATTTCAAAATCAGTAGTTTTTCCGCGTTCAAGCCGTCCTCGATGCCTTTCAGTTCGGTGGTGCTCAGATTTGCCATAGCACAGGCTCCTTTCTTTTTCCTTAGGATTTGCAGCTAAATCTACGCTATGCATTTCAATTTTTTTGTAAGAAAGAGCACCGCCGTCCGGCAGCGCTCTTTCTGCTATGCGTTTGGCGGGGAAATCATTCTGCGCCGAGCCCGAAGCTGACGGAGAGCGCGTGGTCTACGCGTTCCATTTCCGCCTGCGGCAAATTGCCCATTCGCTCTTTTAAGCGCTTTTTGTCGATGGTCCGCACCTGCTCAAGCAGGACGATGGAATCCTTTTGCAGCCCGCAGTTTTCCGCATGCACACGGATGTGCGTGGGAAGCTGCGTTTTGTATTTTTGGCTGGTGATCGCGGCGGCAATGACGGTGGGGCTGTATTTGTTGCCGACGTCATTCTGAACGATCAGGACCGGCCGTGTGCCACCCTGCTCCGAGCCGACGACGGGACTTAAGTCCGCATAATAGATGTCCCCGCGTTTGATCGTCATCTTGCATCACGCTCCAAAGAAGATTTGATGTACTGGTACCTTTAGTTTTGCCACCAAATCCCTTGCATAAACATATTTTCTGAAAAACGTGGGGAGCAGTACAGTATATGCTCGTTTTCGGACAGCGGTTCTGTGCGGTATGGCTTGTCTTTTTCAGAAAGATCGTGTAAAATAGCCGCTGAACATTACAAAACTTTTTCGCGGGGAGGTGCCGACATGGAAACCGAACGATTGCTTTTGCGGGAGATGACAGATGCGGACTACCCTGCCCTTTGCCGCATGTTGCAGGATGAAGAGGTCATGTACGCCTACGCACACGCCTTTTCGGACGAAGAAGCGCACGCGTGGCTTGCGCGCCAGCAGGCGCGCTACCGGCAGAATGGTTTCGGGCTTTGGGCAGTAATTCTGAAGTCAAGCGGCGAAATAATCGGGCAGTGCGGCGTGACGGTCCAGGACTGCGACGGCAAAGACGTTTTGGAGGTCGGGTACCTGTTCTGCAAGGCCTTTTGGGGACAGGGCTACGCCACAGAGGCGGCAAGGGCATGCAAGGAATATGCCTTTATACATTTGCACGCCGAAGAAGTTTTCTCCATCATCCGCGACAACAACTACCCCTCGCAGCGCGTAGCAGAACGCAACGGGATGCACCCGTGCGGCAGCTTTACAAAGCACTATTACGGGCTCGACATGCCGCATATCGTATATTCCATACGGCGCGAAGAATGGGAAAAGGAACAAAGAAAATAAAAAAGCCGCGTGCGTTTTTGGCGGGACGCACGCGGCAGTTGTTTTTTTCGGGATATTCAGTTTTCCGTGCTTTCCCCTGTCGGTTCGGAAAGCAGCATACGGTCATTGTCGAGCACTTTGCCCGCTTTTTCGCGGTACAGGTCCATGAGCGCGGGCAGGGTCATTTTTTCGCGCGCCTCGCCCTGCAGATCGAGCACAATGCGCCCGCCTGCAAGCATAATGGTGCGTGTGCCCGTGTGCAGCGCCTGCTCGATATTGTGGGTGATCATCATGGTGGTGATGTGGTTTTTCGAGACGATCTCTTTCGTGATATCCATGACCTTTTGCGCCGTGACGGGGTCCAGCGCAGCGGTGTGCTCGTCTAAAAGCAGCAATTTAGGCGTGACCATGGTGCTCATCAAAAGTGTGACCGCCTGGCGCTGTCCGCCGGAAAGCTGCCCAACTTTGGTGCGCATGCGCTCTTCCAGACCCATGTGCAGCCGTTCGAGCTGCTTGCGGAAAAACGCCGTATCCTTTTTGCGGTGCGCGGGCGCGAGGATGCGGCGCGTCGCTTTGGAGTAGGCAAGCGCCAGATTTTCTTCGACCGTGAGATCCGGCGCGGTGCCCTTCATCGGGTCCTGGAAGATCCGCCCGATCTGCCGCGCACGCAGGTGCTCTTTTTGATAGGTGATGTCCGTGCCGTCGAGTAAAATTTCACCGCCGTCGCACAGGAAACTGCCCGCGATGGCATTGAACAGCGTAGATTTTCCCGCGCCGTTCGAACCGATGACCGTGACGAACTCGCCGGGGACAAGGTGCAGCGAAAAATCACGCAGCGCCGTGTGCTCGTTGGGCGTGCCTTTTAAAAAGGTCTTGGTGATATGCCGAACGTTAAGCATGGCGCTTCGCCCCCTTTCGCGTGCGGTACCGCGCAATCGCGGCGCGCATGGCGGGCACCGAAAGCGTGATGCCGACGATTACCGCAGAAATCAGCTTCAAAGCATCTGCGGAGAACACCGTGCTTTCAAGCGCGAGCGCGATAATCAAACGGTACACGACCGAGCCAACCACGGCGGAAATGAGCCCCAAAGCCAATGAACGCCTGCCGCCGAACACAACCTCGCCGATGATGACGGAGGCAAGCCCCACGACGATCATGCCGCTGCCGCCGTTGATGTCGGCAAATCCGTTTGTCTGCGCAAGAAGCGCACCGGAAAGGCCGACAAGCGCATTCGCCATGCACAGTGCGGTGATCTTCGTGGCGTTGGTGTTGATAGAGGAAGCGCGCACCATGTCCTCGTTATTGCCCGTGGCACGGATGCAAAGCCCGAACACCGTGCGGAAGAACAAAATCAGAAGCGTGGTCACCACAACGCACAGCACCGCGACCGCGAGGATCTCGGGCGTGTCCTTGCCCGCATTCGGCAAAAGCGCGTCCACAAAATCATAAAAACGGGGTTTCCCGATGAGCGAGACGTTCGGCGCGCCCATGATCGTGATGTTGACGGTATACAGCCCGCTCATGGTCAAAATACCCGCCAGGATCGGATGGATGCCGGCTTTCGTCTGTAAAAAGCCCGTCACGCCGCCCGCGAGCGCGCCGCAGGCGAGCGCCGCCAACAGCCCTAAGAACGGATGTCCTGCCACGCTCAGCACCGCTGAGACCGCCGCGCCGAGCGTAAAGCTGCCGTCCACGGTCAGGTCGGGGATATTGAGCACGCGGAAGGTGATGTAGACGCCGAGCGCCAGCATGGCGTATTGCAGCCCCAAAAGCAGGGCGCTGAGTACAATATCCACAAACGCTTTCTCCTTCCTGAGAAACGGGCAGCCGTGCTGCGGCTGCCCGAAAATCTTCTGCTAAACTGTTTTATATCAGCCGATCACCTGATAGTTGTCGCCTTCGGGGATGGCGATGCCGAGCGTTTCGGCGGTCGCACGGCTGATGACATACTGATATTCATCGAGCGCTTCGGCAGGCACTTCGGCGACCGGCGTGCCGCGCAAAATTTCATCCGCCATTTCGGCGCTGCGTTCGCCGAGCTGTGTGTTGCTGACGCTCACGCACGCGAGTGCACCGGACTGCACCATAACCGGGTCGCTGCCGTACACGGGGATCTTCGCGGCGTTTGCCGCTTCGACGACCTGCGCCATGGCGGCCTGCACGGTGGAGTCAATCGGGATATAGATCGCGTCCACATCCGACGCAAGCGACTGCGCCGCCTGCTGCACTTCCGCAGAGTTCGCCACGGTCACTTCGCGGTAGGTAAAGCCGTTTTCAGACAGATACGTTTTTGCCTTTTCGGCCGTCTGCACGGCGTTCTGCTCACCCGAGCAGTAAAGGATGCCGATGTTCTGCACCGACGGGGTCAGCTGCTTTGCCAGCGTGAAGATCTGATCGACCGGGACAATATTCGACGTGCCTGTTGCGTTTTTATCGGGGGCTTCCATCGTGGTGAGAATGCCCGAAGCGACGGGATCCGTTACGGAGATGAACACCACGGGGCAGTCCGGCTCACCGTTGACGACGGAAATGGTCGCAGGTGTAACGATGGGCACGATCAGGTCGTAATCTCCGTTGCAGACCTGCTGGGTAATGCTCGCGAGCATGGACTGGTCGCCCTGCGCGTTTTGAATGTCGAAGCTCATCATCGCCTCGTCATAGCCGAGCGCACGCATCCGCGAAATAAACGCCTCGCGCATTTCGGTGAACGCAGCGTTGTCGGCATACTGCACGATCGCGACTTTGTAGGTGTTGTCGGTGTCGCGCGGGGTAGTCTGGCCGGCTGTGCCGGTTTCGCCGCCGCACGCGGTGCAAACGCCTAAAACAAGCGCGAGCCCCAAAAGGATGGATACAAGTTTTTTCATGTCGGGTTCCTCCCAAAAAATGTTTTTGTCCGTCAGGCGGCGGCGAAGAAATAAAAACGCCTGCCCTTGCAAATACAAGGACAGGCGAAAATTACCTGCGGTACCACCTTGCTTGACGGCAAAAACGCCGCCCGCTCAAACAGGATACGGACATATCCCTCTTTCTATAACGGGAAAGCCCCGTCGCATCTTTTCAATGCGCCCTCAACGGACCATTTGTCTGCTGCGTTTGCTGCGGGGCTCTCAGCGCCGCCCGCTCTCTGTAAGCGCGTCATGCAGTTTTACTTCCGTTTCATCGGTTTCGTCTATTTAAGCACAAAAAAACGGTTTTGTCAACACTTTCTTTTTTGAAAATTTGTGCTACAATAAAACAGAGGTGAAAACAATGGTTCGTCACATTTTATTCTGGCGGTTTTCGGATGCAGTCACGCCAGACAACCGCGCCGAGGTGTTTGACCTGCTGCACCGCTCTGTGGAGACGCTTGAAGCGATTGACGGCGTGGTGCGCTGTGAGATCGGCGAGGCACTCCCAAAAAGCGACTGCGATTTTGTCTTTTACACGGAATTTACGTCCGAAGAGGCGCTGCGTGCGTTCCAGGACCACCCCTTACATCTGGCGCACAAACAGCGCATGGCACCGTATGTGAAAAACCGTCTTGCAGCGGATTATCTCTTCTAAATATGCAATTCCCCGAAAAACGTTGATTTTTGCCGAATTCCCAAAAACATATTGAAATATCCGGAAAAATATTGTATAGTATTACTGAAATTCCGGATAGCAGCGAATTCGTTTGGCTTGGGCAAAACGGCACGACATCACAAACACGATACCGCCATGCCGCCCAGGCTCCCTCGCGCGTCCGAAAGGCTTGGAGTGATTTTGTGTACTGGGTGCTGTTGGGTGTCGGCATTGTGGCAACGGCGGTGTTTCTGTTCCTGCGCGTAAAATACGGCGGCATTGCCGCGCTGTATGCAAAAGCAGTGGCAAGCCTTTGCTTCATCGCCACTGCGGTGGCGGCGACGAATGAAAATCACGCGTTTTTGAAATTCGGCTCGCTGATGACGTTCGGGCTGATTTGCGGGCTTTTGGGCGACGTCTGGCTCGACCTGAAATGGATCTATTTGCAGGATAAGGATTCCTACCTCTATTCCGGTTTCATCTTCTTCCTGCTCGGGCACGTCTGCTTTGTTACCGCCGTGCTGACCACAAGCGACTTTACGACGAAAACCATTCTGATCTCGGCAGGCGCCGCATTTGTGATCGCCTTGATCGCACTTGGGATGGAAAAGCCGCTCAAAATGCATTACGGCAAGTTCAAGTGGATCGTCTTTCTGTATTCGTTCATGCTCGCATGGACGATGACGAGCGCCATGGTGACGGCGTATACTTCGGGTTTTCAAAAGATGTGGGTGGTCATGTCCATCGGCGGCATCCTGTTTTTCCTCTCCGATCTGGTGCTTTCGGGCATGTATTTCGGCGAAGGCAAGAACACCAAGGGCAACATCATCCTCAACCACACACTTTACTACGCCGCGCAGTTCACGATGGCGGCAACCATTCTTTGCGCACAATAAATAAAGGATTACGTTTTCTATGGATACCCTGCACGCCATTCTCGATTATTCCGTTGGCAGCTTCACCGTGGGCAAAATTTTGTCCGCGGTTGTTGTGTTTGTCATCTGCTATTTGCTCCAGCGGCTGCTGTGCAAGCTTTTTGACCGCCTGTTCGCCCGCGTTTCACTCGACGCAACGCTTTTAAAGATCCTGCGCGCCATCATCAAGCTGGTGCTCTGGTTCATTACGGCGATGCTGGTGATTGAAACGCTCGGCGTTTCGATCACCTCGCTGATCGCGGCATTTTCTGTTGTGGGTCTTGCGGCGTCGCTCGCCGTGCAGGACAGCCTCGCAAATGTTGCAAGCGGCATCATGCTGCTGGTCACACAGCCTTTTAAGATCGGCGACTATGTGGAGATCGACGATGTGAGCGGCACGGTCAGTTTTATCAGCCTCATCCACACAAAACTCAAAACAACGGACAACAAGATCATCTATGTGCCCAACAGCAAGGTCGTTGACACAAAGATCATCAATTATACCCAGCAGGAACAACGGCTTGTGGACTTAAGCATTGCCGTTTCTTATGATGCGCCGATGGAAGAGGTCCGCCGCTCGCTGCTCGATTCCGTGCAGGCCGTCGGCATGTTTACAGAGGAACCCGACCCACCCTTTGCCGCGGTACAGGCTTTTGACGACAGCAGTATTTCATATGTCCTGCGCGCTTGGGTCAAAACGTCGGATTACTGGGCGGCGCGTTATCGCCTTTTGGAGCAGATCAAAACCGATTTTGATGCACGGGGGATCGAAATGACCTACCCGCACATCAACGTGCATATTGCTGAAGCGGCGACGCTTCAAAAAGGAGGTACAAAAGAATGATTTTGGATAGCATTGAGAATTTCATGAAATATGCACACAAAAACCAAAACACCATTCTGGCGTATGATTTCATTATGAACGACAGGAAAAATCCGCTGCCGCCCGGGCGCTATGAACTGGACGGGGACCGCTGCTTTGCCCTTGTGCAAACCTATGACACGGATTTTGCATCGGAAAAGGATTTTGAAGCGCACCGCAATTACGCCGACATCCAGTATATGTCCGACGGCAACGAGCAGATGCTCTGGGCACCTGTTGCCGCGCTGGAAAGCACCGTTCCCTATGCCCCAGAAAAAGACATTGCTTTTTTTGCGGGGGACGAAGGTGTGCGCAGCTTCTCTGTGCGTGCAGGGGAATTCGCTGTGTTCTATCCGCAGGACGCGCACAAGCCCGGCTGCTGTGTAGACGACAAACCCGCCGCCGTGCGCAAGATCGTCATTAAAATTATGTTGGATTAAGCCGCCTTCTTTGCAAAAAATTTTGCACGGCAGGGGGTCTCCCCTGCCGTGCATTTTCTTTGGCTTTCGGTTTTTGAAAGCCGCCGCTTTACTTGTAATATGCGATCTTGTAGAAGTTCGGATACACACTTATAAACGCGGAAAGCGTGGTGCGCGAATTCGAACCCGGATCGTTGACGGTGAAGTTCGCAGCGGAAAGCGAACCGCCCGTAAAACCGGTCACGACGACCCAGTGCTGGCTGCCGCTCGACTTTTTCATGCCGAGAATCACAGGCTTGCCCTGCGAAAGCAGATTATAGAGCGTTTGCAGGTAGTTCGTTCCATTGGTGCTCGTTACATAGTTGGACGGCCAGTACAGCCAGCCTGCGGGCGCATAGGTGAGTTTTTTCGCCATATCCGCGGGCGTGAGCGTTGTGCCCGTGCGGAAAGATTCGGTCATGGCAAGCGCCGTGGTGGTGCAGCCGGACTGCGCGATGGTCTCGCCCGACGAACCGAGCAGTACGTTTGCCCAGCGGGAATCCGTCTGCTTAAAGCTCGGCACAGAAAGCCGCACCGCGCTGTAACCGCCGGTCGTCCCGGACGACACGGATGCCAGATACGATGCGCTCACGTACCCTGTGCTCTTGCCGTTATAGACGATTTTTGCCCAGCCGCCGGACTGCGAAAGCACGACGACGACTCTGCCGTTCGGCAGCGACGCTTTAACGGAATAGCCCGTACCCGCGCCCGAGCGGACGTTCAGGTTGCCGCTCGTCGTTTTGACGCGCATCGCGTAACTGCCGGAAACTTCCGCAATATAGCTTGCCGAAGTATATCCGCTTTTGCCGTTCGCATATTCCACGCGCCACCAATTTCCCTCTTTAGAAAGCAGCGTGACGGTCTCATTCTTATAAAGCGACGCGACGACGCCTGCCGAGGTTGTAGGTGCCGAACGGACGTTCAGACTGCCCGAGGAAATGCGCACCGTGCCCGCGCGGCTGCCGGCGTCCGCAGCGAACGACGGAACGGCGAGTGCCAATACAGCCGCAACGACGAGCAGCGCCGAACAGATTTTCTTCATGGTATTTTTCACGTTGTGTTCCTCCTTTGTCCGATGCCGTCAAGCATCGTGTGGCCTCAGTATAGCGTACCGGCGCCGTATTTGCACGCTCCAAATACCGGCCGGAAAGGAAGCCTGCGGTGCTGTCGGAAGAAGCTGGACGCGCAGCAATCATTCTGCCCAAAAAGCTTTTTGAACGCATGGGCTGTTTTTGTGTAACGCGACAAATCGTGCAAAAATTTTCCGGTTTTCGTTGACAAAACGGGATAGACGGATATAATAGTACCATAAACGCAGGGCAACGACGTCTTACGATAAGGCGTCGCTGCCCTCTTTTTTATTCGAAAGGAGAAAAAACAAATGGGTTACACAAAAGAAGACGTTCTGCGCATTGCAAAGGAAAAAGACGTAAAATTTATTCGTCTGCAGTTTACTGATATTTTCGGTCAGCTGAAAAACGTCGCCATCACCGAAAGCCAGCTTGAAAAAGCGCTGGACAACGACTGCATGTTCGACGGTTCCTCGATCGAGGGTTTTGTGCGCATTGATGAATCCGATATGTATCTGCGCCCCGACTATGATTCCTTTGTGCTGCTGCCGTGGAAAGACAGAGTCGCGCGCATGATCTGCGACGTCTACTGTGCAGACGGCACAACGCCGTTTTTGGGCGACCCCAGAAACGTCCTGAAAAAAGTCATTAAAGAAGCCGCCGATATGGGCTACACGTTCAATGTCGGTCCGGAGTGCGAGTTCTTCCTGTTCCAGCTGGATGAAGAGGGTAACCCCACCACCAAGACCGGCGATGTCGCAGGCTATTTCGACATGGGCCCCTCCGATCAGGGTGAACAGTGCCGCCGCGAGATCTGCCTGGCGCTGGAAGACATGGGCTTCGAAATTGAAGCTTCGCACCACGAGGTCGCCGCAGGTCAACATGAAATCGACTTCCGTTTTGACGAAGTCCTGAAAACGGCGGACAATGTTATGACCTTCAAACATGTCGTTAAGACCTATGCACGCCGCCACGGTCTGCACGCGACGTTCATGCCCAAACCCGTATTCGGTATCAACGGTTCGGGCATGCACACCAACATGTCGCTGATGAAAGACGGCAAAAACGCTTTCTATGATCCCGACACGGAACTGGGCTTAAGCGAAACCGCCATGTACTTTATCGCGGGGCTCTTGAAGCACATCAAAGGCATTGCGGCTGTCTCGAATCCGTTGGTCAACTCCTACAAGCGTCTGGTTCCCGGCTATGAAGCGCCCGTTTACCTTTCTTGGTCCGCTTCCAACCGTTCCGCACTGATCCGTGTGCCTGCTGCGCGCGGTATGGGTACGCGCGTTGAACTGCGCTGCCCTGATCCGTCCTGCAACCCGTATCTTGAAATGGCGCTTTGCCTTGCCGCGGGTCTTGACGGCATCAAAAACAAGCTTACCCCGCCCGCGGGCACGAACAAAAACATCTTTGCCATGTTGCCCGAAGAGCTGGCGGCGGACGGGATCGACAGCCTGCCCGGTTCGCTTGCAGAAGCGCTGGTCGAATTCCAGAAGGATCCGTTCATCAAGGAAGCACTCGGCGAGCATGTCTTTACAAAGTATCTGGAAGGCAAGGAGCATGAGTGGGATAAATACCGCACCAGCGTCAGTGACTGGGAGATTGGAAACTACCTCACCAAGTATTAATCTAAGGCAAGAAAGCGGTGTGCTTTGCACCGCTCTCTGATAAATACCTCATTTTTTCTCCTGTGGCGCCGGCGCGGTTTCCCTTCCGCGTCGGCGCATCCCTTTTATTTAGAAAAGCCATTCGCCTTTCGCAAAAACAGAAGCGCACGAAAAAGCCGCCCGAGGGGAACCCGGACGGCTTTTTCGCTTTTTGTAAAAAAGAAAGGGGGAGAAATGAAAAAGTTCTGCCAAACAGAAGGGGGAATTCTGTTTGCGTCGCCTCAAGAGTGGGGTTTCTCTTGATTTGATGGTTACAGTATACCGGTAAATTATGGCGATACAATAGAAATTTATTGAACGTTTTGTAAACTCACAAAGCGCCTGTGCGGACGACCGCAGCCGGGGCTTACAGATAAGGAAAAGCCGCCCGAGAGGGGCCCGGGCGGCTTTCCTTCTTTTCGTAAAAAAAGAAAGGGGGAGAAATGAAAAAGTTCTGCCAAACAGAAGGGGGAGTTCTGTTTGCCTCGAATCAGGAGTGGGGTATCTCTTGATTCGATGGTCACAGTATACCGGTAAATTATGGCGATACAATAGAGATTTATTGAACGTTTTGTAAACTCAAAGCAAAGATGATTTTTACTTTTTGTTTACAGAATCTCACTGTAACTCCCAAGATAACTGAACTGCTCTGCGGAAGATTCCAATTCTGTAATCATCCGCAGGAAATTTTCGGAATAGACCGACGCTTCTATATCGAAATAGAACAGAAATTCAAAATCGCTGTTGGGCTTCGGGCGGCTTTCAAGCTTTAAGAGGTTGATATCCAGCGCATAAAACCGCGAAAGCACTTCGTAAAGCGCACCGGGGCGGTGCGGCAGGGTGAGCATCAGACTCGTTTTGTTAGCGCCTGAAAAAATCTCCAAATCTTTGCCGATGCAGATAAAGCGCGTGTAGTTGTTTGCGTTGTTCTGCACGCTCTCGCCGAGCAACGACAGCCCGTAAAGCGCCATGCAATCCTTCGATGAGATCGCGGCAACATCGGTGCGCTCGCTTTCGGAAACGCGCTTTGCGGCAGCGGCGGTGTTCTCGCAGACCGTGACCTTGACGTTCGGGAGCTTCGAAAGGAACACGCTGCACTGCTGGATCGCCTGTTCGTGCGAAAAAATCTCGCGCACATCGGAAAGCTTTGTGCCGGGTTTCGCCAGCAGTGTGTGGTCAACTTTTAGGCGCACGCTTTTGACGATATAGAAGTTGTGCCGGTTCATCAGGTCATACACATGGTTGACGGAGCCCGCTGTGCTGTTTTCGATCGGCAAAATCCCGTAACGGCAAAGCCCCTGCTGAACCGCAGAAAAAACATCCTCCCACGAAGCAAAAAACATAATATTCGGATTTTTGAACAGCCGCTCACACGCAAGGGAGGAATACGCGCCCTCCACACCCTGGCACGCGACCACAGCGCTTTCGGGCAGGTTTTGCATGGAAAAGCGTTCCGCACTTTCACGAATGCGGCGGCTCAGCGCAGAACTGCCGGGATCCAGATATTTATGCTGATATGAGCGCGAAAGCCCCATAATCGTGGAATACAGCAGCCGTGTATACAGCTTCAGATCCTCGTTCTCCGATTTTTCGGCGACGCGGTCAAGCAGCTGACGCTCCCGCGCGCGGTCAAGAACGGGCAGATGGTTTTCCTGTTTATACTTTGCGACTTCCAAAGACACGCCCATGCGTTTTAAAAACAAGGGCACGAGTTCGTCGTCAATGCGGTTGATCTCGCCGCGCAGATCCTGAATATCCATATCGTCAACCTCCGAGAATGTCAAGCATTGTGATTGCTGTAACGGCTTCCACAACGGGCACGGCGCGCGGGACGATGCACGGGTCGTGCCGCCCCTTGATGACAAGCGTCGTTTGCGTATCTGTCGCAAGATCCACGCTTTGCTGTGGTTTTGCGATAGAGGCGGTAGGTTTGATCGCTACACGGAACACCACAGGCATGCCGGACGTGATGCCGCCCAAGATCCCGCCGTGGTTGTTCGTAGCCGTGGTGACGTGCCCCGAACCGTCGGTCAAAAACGCGTCGTTGTTTTCGCTGCCGCGAAGTTTGCTTCCCGCAAACCCGCTGCCAAATTCCAGCCCTTTCACAGCGGGGATACCGAACAGCGCTTGCGCAAGGCGGTTTTCAATGCCGTCGAACATCGGCTCGCCGTATCCCGCCGGGAAGCCGGTCACAGCGCATTCCACCACGCCGCCGACAGAATCACAGTCCATGCGCGCCTGTTCGATTACGCCGCGCATCCTTTCGCCCTGCTTATCGGAAAGCACGGGGAACGGTTTTGCCCCTACGTCGTCGATCTGGACGTGCACGGGGTCATACGGCGTATCCAAAACGTCCGCGATAGAATAGATGTGCGCGCGCACCTGCACGCCGCGCGCTTCGAGGATCTGCAAACAGATGCCGCCCGCGAAGCAAAGCGGGGCGGTCAGACGGCCGGAGAAATGCCCGCCGCCCGCAACGTCCTGAAAGCCGTGGAACTTTACATTCGCAGCAAAATCCGCATGCGACGGTCGCGGGGTATTGCGCAGATTATCGTAGTCGCCCGAACGGGTATTCGTATTTTCAATCAGCATCCCAAGCGGCGCGCCGCAGGTCACACCGTCGCAAAGGCCCGATAAAATCACGGGTTCATCCGCCTCTTTACGTGCAGTGGAAAAACTCGCGTTCCCGGGTGCGCGGCGCTTTGTAAAGGCTTTCAACTTGTCGAAATCAATTCGGAACCCGGCGGGCAAGCCGTCGATCACCGCGCCGATGGCTTTGGAATGTGACTGCCCGAATACCGACACGCGGATATGATTACCTTGCAGGATCGAGGACATCGACCTTACCTCCTAACTTTTTGAAATCGTCAAAGAATTGCGGATAGGATTTTTCGACTGCCTCGGCACCATCGATCGTAACGGGCGCCGCGGCGAGAACGGATGCAATTGCCGCTGCCATCACCATGCGGTGATCGCCGAAGCCTGATGTTTCGCCGCCGGAAAGATACTGCCCGCCGGGGACCAAAAGCCCATCCGCCGTTTCGGTGCATCGAATGCCGAAGGCACCGAGCATCCTGTGAATCGCCGCAAGGCGGTCGCTTTCTTTCAGCCGCAGCCGTGCCGCGTTCTGGATAGCGGTCTCCCCGGTTCGCGCGCCTGCCGCCGCGACGGAGAAGATTGGCGCGAGATCGGGAATATCCGCCATATCCTGTGCGATTCCATGAAGCTGCCCCGGCGAGACGGTGACCGCCTCCCCTGCCGTTTTGACCTGAGCGCCCATGCGTTGTAGGATATCTAAAATCGCTTTGTCGCCCTGCGGAGAATCCGGATTTAACCCCGTAACCGTAACCGGCGCGCCGAGCGCGCCCGCCGTCAGGAAAAACGCCGCGTTCGACCAGTCGCCCTCGACGGACACGGTGCCGGGCGAGTGATAGGTTTGATTCCCGTTTATAAAATAAGTATAGCCCTCGCGCCGCACAGCGATGCCAAAGCGTGCAAGCGTTGCAAGGGTCATTTCGATATAGGGTTTAGACTCCACAGGCGGTAAAAGCCGCAGGGTGCTGTCACCCGTAAGCAGCGGCAGAGCAAACAGAAGCCCGGTAACATACTGGGAACTGACGTCGCCGCGCAGGATATATTCCCCCGCCTCGAGCACCCCGCTTGTATGGATGGGGAACGCACCTTTCGGGGAAAAGCGGACACCGTGGGCTTCCATGGCTTCCCGCAGTTCCGTTACAGGGCGCTGTGGAAGCCGTCCGCCGCCCGTGAACACGCCGTTTTTACCCAAAGCCGAAACGACGGGCAGTAAAAAGCGTAAAGTCGAACCGCTTTCACCGCAGTCCAATGTCACCGGCAATGCTTTAACGGCGTTTTCGCGCGAGATGGGGTGGACAAGCATCCGGTTTTCCGAAAAGTCCACCTGTGCACCGAGTGCAGTAAGGCTGCGGGCAGTTGTGCGGATGTCCTCGGACAGGACATTGCAGGTGATCTCAGTCTTGCGGTCTGCGAGCGCGGCGGCCAACAGCAGCCGGTGCACATCGGATTTCGAGGAGATTGCAGGAATACTGCCGCAAAGCTTCGCGGGCGTCAAACGCACCTTCATGCTTCCATCCCCTTTTGAATGATCGGCAGCAACGCCTTTGTTTCAATGGTGTGGAGCACGCAGTGCCCGAGCGTTTCGGGGATAATCAGCGTAATATGGCTGCCGCTTCGTTTTTTATCGGAAAGCGCTTTTTCGCAAAGGGCTTCTGCGGTGTACGTCGTTTCTGTCGGCAAACCGTATTGCTGCAGCAAAGCGGCGATCTCACCGGAACAGTCCGTTTTCGTCAACCCGCACCGATATGCCGCGCGGGATAGGAGCACCATGCCGATGCCGACCGCGCTGCCGTGGGATATGGTAAAATTACTGCACCCCTCGATGGCATGGCCGAGCGTATGTCCGAAGTTTAAGAGCCCGCGCCTGCCGCGGTCGGTCTCGTCTTCTGCGACGACGTCGCGCTTGAGCGTCACGCAGCGGGCAATGACGGTTTCCAGAGCCGCATGCGCATCGTTCTCTTTCAAAAAATCAAAAAACGCGCGGTCAAAAATCGCACCGTATTTGATGACCTCCGCCATGCCGTCCGCAAAGATCGCATCGGGCAGTGTGGAAAGCGTCTCATAATCGCAAAGCACGGCTTTGGGCTGGTAAAACGCGCCCGCAAGGTTCTTGCCGGCTTTGAGGTCCACTGCCGTTTTGCCGCCGACAGAGGAATCCACACACGCAAGCAAGGTTGTCGGGACCTGCACAAAATCCACGCCGCGCTGGTACACTGCGGCGGCAAAGCCTGCAAGGTCCCCGACCACGCCGCCGCCGAGCGCGACAATGCAGTCCGCGCGTGTTACATGGTTTTCCGCCAAAAATTCCAGCAAACGTCCAAGCACAGTAAGGTTTTTGGACGCTTCGCCGTTCGGGAACACGAACCGCAGCGTGCGAAAGCCTGCTTCCTGCAGACAGTCGAGCACCTGCGCGGCATAGAGCCCGTCTACGATATCGTCGGTCACGACCACCGCCGTTTCAGCCTGTGTGACCGCGCGCACACATGCCCCGACGTTTTTCAAAAGCCCCGCGCCTATCTGCACGGTATACTTCCGGCTTGCCTGTACTTCGATATTCTGCATCGCGACTCTCCTTAATTGCGGTACACGCCGTCGATCTGCTCTTTGCGGTCGCTGCCCGCCTTTAAGAGCGCATGGAGCGTTTGTGCGTCTTTGGCTTTGAGCGCGGCGCTGTATTGCTGCAAATTCGCAATGAGCGCGTCCAATTCCGCAGTGAGATTGTCCTGATTGTCTAAAAACAATTCAGTCCACATATCGGCGTTGAGCTTTGCCACGCGCGTTAAGTCCTTATAGCTGCCCGCCGAAAAGCCCTTGTGCACCTTGGCTTCAGGGCTTTTGACATAGGCGTTGGAGACGACGTGCGCGAGCTGTGAGGTGTAAGCGATAATGCGGTCGTGCTCGTCGGGATTCGAAATCTGGATATTCGTAAACCCGATGGATTTGAACAGCGCCTTGAGTGCGGCGAGCGTTTCGATGTCTGCATCGTCTGGCGGGATGAGGATCATGGACGCGTTTTCGAACATCGTGACCTCGGAATACTGAAAGCCCGAAAAATGCAGCCCCGCCATGGGGTGCGCGCCGTAAAAATGGAAACCATTTTCTTTGGCGCACGCCATCAGCGGCGCGCAGATCACGCGCTTGACGCCGCAGCAGTCCATCACGATCGCACCTTTTTTGAACTTCGCCGCATTTTGCTGCACGAAGTCGAGCGTATCCTGCGGATACAGCGCCACGATCAGAAGATCGCACTGTGCCAGATCCTGCTCGCACAATTCCTCATCGACAGCGCCCAAAAGCTTTGCTTTTAAGAGCACGTCGCGATCCGTATCTGTTCCGAGCACGGTGTGCTCGGTGTTGTATTTCAGAGCCTTGGCGAGCGAGCCGCCGATCAGCCCCAAGCCGACGATTCCGATCTTCATGGTTTACAGTCCTTTTACTACTTGCAGAATTTTATTGACGCCGTCCGTTACCTCGGCGAACTCCTCGGGCCGCAGCGCCTGCGGGCCGTCGCACAGCGCGTGCGAGGGGTCGTTGTGAACTTCGATCATCAAACCGTCCGCGCCGCAGGCCGCCGCCGCAAACGCCATGGGCTTCACAAGCCGCGCAATGCCAGTCGCATGGCTCGGATCCACGACCACGGGCAAGTGGGACATCTCTTTGAGCATCGGCACAGCGGACAGATCCAGTGTGTTGCGCGTAGCTGTCTCAAACGTGCGGATGCCGCGCTCGCACAGGATGACATTTTCGTTGCCCTCCGCCATAATGTATTCGGCGCTCATCAAAAGCTCCTGCAAGGTGGCGGCAAGCCCGCGTTTTAAGAAGATCGGCTTTCTGGTTTTGCCGAGTTCTTTTAAAAGCTCGAAGTTCTGCATGTTGCGCGCGCCGACCTGAATGATGTCCACATCCTCGAACAGCGGCAGGTGCGAGGCATCCATGATCTCGGTGACGATGGGCATGCCCGTTTCCTTTTTCGCCTCGAGCATCAGCTTGAGCCCGTCCTCGCGCATACCCTGGAACGCGTAGGGCGAAGTGCGCGGCTTGAACGCGCCGCCGCGCAGGATCTTCGCACCTGCTTTCTGCACGTCCTTGGCGATCGAAACGATCTGGTCACGCCCCTCGATTGAGCAGGGACCCGCGAAGAACTGGAAGTTCCCGCCGCCGATCTTCACGCCGTTTACGTCAATGACGGTGTCGTCGGGGTGGAATTTGCGGTTGGCGTTTTTGTAAGGCTCGGAAATGCGTTTGACATCATCGACGATGTCCAGCCCCTGGATGAGGTCGATGTCCACCTTGCTCGTGTCGCCGATAAGGCCGAGGATCGTCTGGTATTTCCCGACCACCGAATGAACGGCAAGCCCCTGGTTTTCCAGCCAGTCCGTTAAATTCTTGACCTTCTTTTTGTCCGCGTTGTCCTTTAAGATAACAACCATTTTGCATCGCTCCTATTATAGAATCTTTTTCATAAAAAAACTCCGCAGTGCGGTTCACTGCGGAGTAGCTTTACAAGGCTCACGGGAAAACGAAAACTACACATTTACAGCGAACGCCGAACTAACCCTACCGAAAAAGCCGGTAAAGTAAAAGTAAAAGTATTCGGCTGCAAATGCAAACTTCGACATTTCGCTTTTCCTTTCGATTTTTTGCAGACGCTCGGCGTCGCTGCAAGTATATTAGCACCGTGCCCGCCGTTTGTCAACCCTTTTTTACCGTTTGCGGCGCGCAGCGCGGTCGTTTTTCACGGCGCGTATAAGTTCACCGAATTTCGGAGGCTTTCCGTACATCAGCACGCCCACGCGATAGATTGCCGCAGCCGCGTACCCGATGCCCACGGTGCAGCCCACGAGGATCACAATAGAAAGCACAATCTCCCACGGTGCGACGCTGCCCATACAGATGCGTGTGAACATCGCCATTGGCGAAGTAAACGGCACAAAAGACGCCACGCGCATCAAGAGACTGTCCACGTCACCGAGCATCGAGAAGATGGAAACCATAAACGCAATAATCATCAGGAACGTCACGGGCATAACCAGCGTATTGATATCTTCCAGCCGGCTTGCAAGCGACGCAAGCGCACCATACAAAAACGCATACAGCAAGAAGCCCAGCACAAAGAACAAGATCGTATAAAGCAGGATGGGAAGCGGCATATCGAATATGGACGCGACGGTAGCATTGCCCGCCCAATAATCCGCATTGACACGGTACAGGAGAAATGCGCTGCCCAAAAGGAGGATGAGCTGCGTAAAGCCCGCCGCGCCCGCGCCGAGCACCTTGCCAAACATCAGATTGACCGGTTTCGCCGACGTGATAAGCAGTTCCATAGCACGCGAGCTTTTTTCCACAGCGACGCTTTGCGCGACAAACTGGCCGTAGATCATCACCGCCATATACAAAAGGAAGATCAGGATATACGTATAGAAAAACGTCTGGGACTGGTCGTTGCCTAAGGTTACAGGCACGGCGGTGACAGCGGCATTCATAGCAGAGGCGACCTGCGCATCGGTCAGCCCGTAAGAGGCAAGCTGTATGCTTTGCAGCCGTGCGGACAGCGCCTCACTGACCGTCATGGACGTGGTATCCGTTAAAGACGCGGTTTCGGTGATATACTGATACTGCGTTGGACTCTCCAGCAGAATCACCGCGTCGTATTCTCCGGAAAGGACGCTTGCGTGCAGCGCCGCTTCATCCGCCGAAGCCGTGGTCACACGGTCATAGGGCAGCACCGTTTGCAGGAATGCTGCAACGGAATCCGCGTCTTCGCCTGCCACCGCCAGCGTGCGCGCCTCACCCGCCATAAGCCCGGAGAGGAAATCCCCGCTTGAAAACCGTGGGAAGCACAGCACCACCGCCATGATGAGAATCAAAATGACGGTTGTCGCCACAAACGCCTTGTTTTTGGCGTAGCTGCGGTATTCGAATGCAAAAATATGCCGAAACTGTTTCATACCGACGCCCCCTTTGTATAATGTACGAAAATTTCATTGAGCGACGGCTCCCGCACCGAAACTGCGTCGAGCGCATCGGCACAGGGTGCGAGCGCGCGGTACAATTCCCCTTTATCAGCTGGGTCGCGCAGCGTCACGGCGAGCGTATCTTCCTGCTTTTCCATACCGGCAAGCCAAGGTTTCTCCCCCGCGCGCAGGAGATCCAGCACGCGCCCGAAATCCGTGCTGCGGATCTCCAGCATATTGCGTGGGAAGCTGCGCTTAATGTCGCGCAGCGCGCCCGAGAGCACGATCTTTCCCTCGTGCAGGATGGCGATGTTGTCGCAAAACTCCTCGATGTAATTCATTTGATGGCTTGAAAACAGAACCAGCTTGCCGCGCCCGATCAGCTCGCGCACCACGTCTTTGAGAAGCTGCGCATTGACCGGGTCGAGCCCCGAAAACGGCTCGTCGAGAATCACGATCTGGGGGTCGGCGATCAAGGTCGCGACCAACTGGATCTTTTGCTGGTTGCCTTTGGAAAGCGTTTCAAGCCGCCGATCGCGGTATTCCGTGACCTCGAGGCGGTCAAGCAGCCGCTCGGCGTTTTGCAACGCCTGTTTTTTCGAAATCCCCGCGAGCAGTCCGAAATACACAAGCTGCTCCATAATCGGTTTTTTCGGATACAGCCCCCGCTCCTCGGGCAGATAACCGATACGCACACGGTCCGTACGCAGGCGTTCGCCATCGAGCAGGACCTCCCCGCTGTCCGGCGGGAAAACCTGCATCAAAATTCGGATACTGGTGGTTTTGCCCGCGCCGTTCCGTCCCAAAAGCCCGAGTGCGCGCCCGCTCTCGACCGAGAACGAAACATCGCGCAGCACGTGCTTCTCGCCGAAACTTTTTGTGATGTTCTTGGCTTCCAGCCGCATAAAAGTTTGCACCTCCGCACTTGATTGACTGGGACAAATGATGTATAATGCTACAATAACATGTGGGATACCCCACTTTTTTGCAGGGCGCTTTCGCCCCGACGAAATCCAAAACGGTGAGGTCAAAATGGTTCGAGAACTCAGTGAAAAAAACCTGATCTATCAGATCCGGCAGTATCGCATGAAGCGGCGCGTACACTTTTTCCCGGAGGTGGATTCCACCAACACAGCCGCCAAAGCGCTTTGCGAAAAGGGCAAGGGCACGGGGGCGCTGGTGGTTGCCAACTGCCAGACCGCGGGGCGCGGCCGCCTTGGGCGCGATTTCGTTTCGCCGCCCGACACAGGTGTATATTTGAGCGCGGTATACACGCTTTCCGGCGCGGAAAAGAATCTGGACATGCTCTCGCCGCTTGCGGGGCTCGCCGTGCGCGACACGCTGTATAATATGTTCGACCTGCAGGTACAGATCAAGTGGCCCAACGATATTTTGCATGAAGGGCGCAAGCTCTGTGGGATCCTGTGCGAAATCCTCAACGAGCAGGACCGCCCGAAATATGTGATCGTTGGCGTGGGGCTCAATATCCAGCGCGGCGCGTTTCCCGACGACGTGGACTGCATCGCGGGCGCGGTCGGCGAATATTACAAGGGTGAGATCGACCGCAACGAGCTCTGCATTGAGCTTGTGCACAATATGGATCGCTATATCCAAAGGAGCGGCGCGCTCACGGAGGACCGTAAAGAAGTTGTGGATCGATTGAAAGCTTGCTCGGCAACGGTCGGGCAGCTGATCCGCGTGCAGACACCCGACGGCGGCTATGAGGCACGCGCCGTAGACATCGCCCCGAGCGGGGGGCTTGTGGTCAGCACCGCTGAGGGGGAAAAAGTCATCACTTCGGGCGAGATCGTGCATATCCGGTAACCCCGCTGCGGCGTTTTTATAAAGATCGGTTTCACTTGGGAGGGGCTGTTTGCTCCTCCCTTATTTTTACCACATCGTTCCCCTCTTAGCAAGACTGAATCCGATAGGATCACGAATTTTGCATGAAGGCACGTAAACTTTGCACGAATCCAGCGTCACATATTTATATATTTCCGTCATGCCGCATTTTAGGATGACATTCTATGAATGTCATTTTGCCTGATATTCCAACATAAAATACTCCTGTTGACAAGTACTGAATGTCAATTTGGGAGGCTTTTATGTTCAAAAACAAAAGTGCGGACGGGCGCAACAACCTTTGCGGTAAAAAAATTGCAGAACTGCGGCGTGCGCAGGTCCCTTATATGAGCCAACGGATGCTTGCCGACCGTTTGCAGCTGATGGGCTTGGATATAGACAAAAACGCCGTACAGCGTATGGAATGCGGCAAGCGGTTCATTACAGACATTGAGCTTACGGCGCTTTGCCGCACGTTCGGCATTACGCCGAATGAATTTTTGGATTTTGAGAATAATGCAGGTGACAACGTCTAAGATTTTCCTCGCGTCTCCGGCGGAATGCCAATGCGTTTGCTTTGCGCGCAAGACGGCGTAAACCCATGCCGGCGACCCGACCGGCGGGCCTTTCACAGTCCGCAGCAAAAAGCATGCGTCTTTTTGCAAAAATTGCTTGACAGAAACGCGAACCTTTGCTATAATTATCACCGTTGCGAAAGCAGCAAAAAGAATATGCGAGAGTGGCGGAATCGGCAGACGCGCACGTTTGAGGGGCGTGTGGTAATCCCGTACGGGTTCAAGTCCCGTCTCTCGCACCA
>CALWVM010000008.1 GCA_944384985.1 uncultured Clostridia bacterium
CTCTTAATTGGCGTTCCCCGAAACAAGTCCTTTTTTCTTTCCACAATTCTGTAACACATCATTGACAAACCTACAAAATTTTATCTTTTTTGCTTTTTCTTGATCCGCTGCGTTTGCGCGCCCTTGACGCTGGTGTGCCGTCTGCCGTTTGTCCGATGCAATCGACATATTTTGAAAACTTGTCAAAATGTTGGGATTTGCCTTGACACGGTATTTTTTATAGGATAGAATTATCTTTCAGAAACCTTTCGTCCGAAAGGGGATAAAGGACGGTTTTTATGCTGAGCAATACTGAAAAAACCATGGAAAAAATTGTGGCGCTGTGCAAAAACAGAGGCTTTATCTTCCCGGGCAGCGAGATCTACGGCGGTCTTGCGAACACCTGGGATTACGGTCCTTTGGGCGCGCGCATGAAAAATAACGTCAAGGACACCTGGCGCAAGCGCTTCATCCAGGAACGCAAAAACAGCTATGAAGTGGATGCGGACATTCTCATGCATCCGCGCGTGTGGGAAGCAAGCGGTCACGTGGCGAGCTTCTCCGATCCGCTTCTGGACTGCAAGGAGTGCAAAATGCGCTTTCGTGCGGACAATCTGATCGACGACTTTGACCCGGACGCCCACGCAGACGGCATGACGAAAGATGAAATGTTCGAGTTTATCAAGGCGCATTCCATCCCCTGCCCGCACTGCGGCAAACATAATTTCACGCCGATTCGCGAGTTCAACCTGATGTTCCAGACCTTCCGCGGCGTGACGAACGATTCGAAAAACATCATTTACCTGCGCCCCGAAAACGCGCAGGGCGAATATGTCAACTATTTGAACGTCCAGCGCAGTATGCGCGCGAAGCTGCCTTTCTCCATCGGCCAGATCGGCAAGGCGTTCCGCAATGAGATCACGCCCGGCAACTTCACGTTCCGCACCATCGAGTTCGAGCAGATGGAATTCCAGACCTTCTGCAAGGAGGGTACGGACACGGAGCTTTATGAATATTTCAAGGCATACGGCAAGAAATATTTCGAAGATCTCGGCATCCAGCCTGAGCATCTGCGCTTCCACGACCATGAAAAGCTGGCGCATTATGCGAAAGCCGCGTGTGACATCGAATTCCTGTTCCCGTTCGGCTGGGGCGAGATCAACGGCACGCACAACCGCACGGACTTTGACTTGACGCGCCACCAGGAATACAGCGGGCAGAAGATGGAATATCTCGACCCGGAGACGAACGAGCGCTATATTCCTTATATCATTGAATCCACCTACGGTCTGGACCGCACGGTGCTTGCGCTGTTGTGCGAAGCGTATGATGAAGAAGTGCTCGACGCCGAGAAAAACGACACGCGCGTTGTGCTGCACTTAAACCCCGTCATTGCCCCGTACAAGGCGGCGGTGCTGCCCCTTTCCAAGAAGCTTTCCGCCGAGGCGCTGCCCGTGTACGAGCGTCTGCAAAAGGAATTCATGGTCGATTTCGACGAGACCGGCTCCATCGGCAAGCGCTATCGCCGGCAGGATGAGATCGGCACGCCGCTCTGCATCACCTATGATTTCCAAAGCGGCGAAGATAACAGCGTAACGGTGCGCGACCGCGACTCCATGGAGCAGGTGCGTATTCCCGTAGATTCCCTTTCGGCGTACATTGCGGAAAAGCTGCATTTTTAACGGAAGCAGCATTGAGGTGACGGAGATGGCGGAAGAAAGCAAACAGAAAATGCTGCTGGTGGTCAATCCCGTTTCGGGCAAACGGCTTGCCAAGCAATATATGATGCGGATCATTAACCGTTTCGATCAGGCAGGGTACAGCGTGACAGCCTGCTGCACGCAGATCAACAAAAATGCCTACGACATCGTGCGCAGCCGCGGCCGGGAATTTGACATCGTGGTTTGCTGCGGCGGCGACGGGACGCTGAAAGAGACGATCTGCGGGATCATGAGCCTTGGGACGGATATCCCCGTCGGCTATCTGCCGATGGGCTCAACCAATGACTTTGCACATTCGCTGGAGATCCCGACCGACGTGTTCGCGGCGGTGGAAGCGATCATCAACGGCGAACCCAAGCCCGTGGACATCGGGAAATTCGGCGACGAATATTTTATTTATGTCGCGGCGTTCGGCAACTTCACGGCAATTTCCTATTCCGCGAATCAGAAAGCGAAAAATGTCCTCGGCAAAAACGCCTATTATTTGCAGGCGGTGCACGATTTCTTTCACATGAAGCCGTACCACGCGCGCGTGGAAGCGGACGGGGAATTCTTCGAGGGGGATTATTTCTACGGCGCGGCGTCCAATTCCTACGGCGTCGGCGGGATGCCGGTGCTGCACAATATGGGCGTGGAATTCGACGACGGGCTGCACGAGCTGGTGCTTGTGGAAATGTTTAAAAATCCTGCCGAGATCCTGTCGCTCGCCAACGCTATGGTGCACAAGACCGTGGCGGACAATCCGCTCGTAACCATCCGCCACTGTAAGCACATCAAATTCATGTTTGACACGCCTACGCCTTTCACCCTTGACGGCGAATTCGGCGGCGAGCAAACTGAGGTGGAAGCCACCACCTTAAAGCACGCCGTGCGCATCATGGTGCAAAAGCCCGAGTGGGTGTCGCTTGACGCGAAAGAGGCTTCCGACTTTGTACGCGAGGAACCGGTGGAATAAATCCCACTATACCCTGTTATGCGCATTGGATATGCCTACCATCTACATAGCGTGTTCTCATCGGGCAGATAAACGGAAGTCGGAAGGTTAGTATGTATGATGGAAGAAATATATGCGGAGTTCCTTTTATCGCTGCATGGATTCCACTCTGAAGCGCAATACGAAGCATTGCTGAATGAAGCCTTCCTAAACAATCCAAATAACAGTTTCTTATTAGAGTTGGAAGAATGCTCCCATGATTTTCGCAGCACAAAGGGATGCTTTATGCGCTATTGGGGCGATTCTTGCGCCGAAATAAACGCGGATGCGTTTGGAAAACGCCTGCTTGCCGGATTAGAAAGCGTTTACCATACAAACACCTTCACGCTTGCAGATTTTGGAAAACGCTGCGCGCTGCTGTGGCAGGATATTCCTTCCAACCTTGCACAAACAGAGCCGTTCTGGACGTTATGTTATGCAGACGATAGTTTGTCTTGGGGAGATGAAGCCCAGACAAAAACGCTTTACGAAAAAGCTTTTGCATTTTATGGCGATTAAATATGCATCAACCCTCTTTTCCGATTGAAATCCGGATTGGAGGGTTTGCTTTTCAAAGCATATTTCTCTCAAAAGTGGGGCTTCTTTTATCAAAGCAAAAACAAACGGCGGCTCTTTTAAGAGCCGCCGCTTTGATTTTCATGAAGGGATTCGATTCATGCTGCTGGCTGCAAAATGTACCGTCGCTCGTTTTCAAAAATCAGCAGCGTGCCGACCAGGATCGTCACGAACAGCAAAAGGGAGATACCGGCATACACCGCGAACCGTTTGCCGCGGGAAAGTGAAGCCGCGCGCGAATCGAGGTCGAGCCAAAGCACGGTGGAAAACACGGCGGCGACGGCGGTGATGTCTGCCAAATACCGAATGCACACCCCCGCAAAGCAGATGTCCACAAAGGCGAGCAGGAAGCAGCAGAATGCCGCGAGCATAAAGGTAAACAACTTTACAAGGTCTTTCTTCTGTCCTCGCTTATACGTGATCGGAGACAGGAGAATACCGCTCAGAGAGGGCATGGCAAACGCGCCCATCATCCAGGTCGTATACAGGTATTGCCCATACCCCGCGACCGGCTCATACGTCAGCACCAAATACGGGAAATTCCCTTGTATCGCGGGCATTTGCAGGAAATAGCAGTAGATCGACGGCAGTAACAGTGAAAGGGAAAACGAATAGGTGGACACATCGGCGACGGTCAGCTGATACCTTGCGCCGAATTCGAATACCGAACCGAAGCGGACATAGTTATACCACATGACGAATGCTGCGCCGAGCAGCGCCGGCAGAATAAAGCTTAGAAGCTTTACAGCACGCTTTGCCGGGTGGACCGATTTTTCGGTAAGCTCAGAGAGAAACAGCGGCACACTCGCGGCGGCAAACAGCAGCAGGTTCGGGCGCGACAGGGCGGTCAGCACCAAAAACACCGCCGAAAGGAACAGGCACACGGCGCGCCGGGGCGTTTTCCCATTTTGCCCACAGCCGAGAACGGCGAACAGCAGGAACAACAGGAGGTTTGTCATGCCGCTTTGCACGGCGATGTAATACATATCCGCAGAAGCCTGCACCATGAACATCAGGCTGCCGAACGACACGGCAAAAATGCCGAGGCACAAAAGGGAAAGCGTCACATTCGGCACGAACCGCCGCACCAAAGCGACAACCAGCGCGGCTGCCGCGAGGATCCCGGCCACACACAGAATAAAGCAGACGGTCTCGGCGGCGGGGAGCGTCCCGGTCAGGAAATGCCATGGATAATAGATCGTGAGGATCGGCGCAATGCCAAAATAGGAATAATACTGCCCGTCAAACAGCACGCGGTCCCACGGGTACCACGCGCCCGTCGCGGTGCGCGCGTCCCAAATATAGGGGTTCTCGAGTGCCAAGATTCGCTTGTCCGGCGTAAAATCCAGCGCGATCTGCCCTTTTAAGAAGGCGTCAAACTGCTGCTCGTAGGCATTCTGGTTTTCCAAAAGCCCCTCGAACGGATAGGCGATATTCTCATGCGGCAGCGCGCAGAAAATCGCCACACACGGCACAAGGCAGCAGAGCGCACAGCCTGCGAGCAAAAGATTGTGCGTGCGTTTTTGGGGATCATAGGGTTTTGCATACCATCGAAAGCGATAGGAGAGCCCCAAAAACAGCAGCGCCGCCATGAGGAGTACAAGCGGGAAATATTCCATCGCGCTCAATCCCGAAAATCCGCGATCTCAGAGAGCGGTTTTCGTGCTTTTTCGCGAATCGCCGCGCCTGCTTCGGCATAGCCTGTGGCGATCACCAGCCGAATACGCCGTTCCGGTGAAACGCCGAGCGCTTTTTGCAATGCCGCTTCGTCGATCCAGCCGAGCACACAGGTCGAAAGCCCCAGATCCGTCGCGGCAAGGCAGTAATGCGCCGTTGCGATGCCAAGATCGATTTGTGCAAACGCCTGACTGCCGAATTTTTCTGCCACGGCGGGTTTTAACACGGCGGGTTCTTCCACAAGCACCGCAAACGCGGGGCAGCCCTCGGCAAAGGGATTGCTGCCATCCACCTGCACGCCCGCGCGCACCGCTTTTGCCGTCTCACCTGTCGCAAAAATGACATGCCACGGCTGCGAATTGCAGGCGGAAGGAGAAAGCCTGACCGCCTCGGCGAGCTGTTCTAAGGTTTCGCGTTCGACTTCGCGCGCCGAAAAACGGCGGCAGCTTTGCCGACGGCGTTCTAAATCTAAAAAGGATTCCATATGCATTCTCCTCGCTTTTGGTGTTTTCCCCTTTATTATACAGATATTCCGTAGAAATGCAACGTTACCCTTTGGGCACGCACAGTGGATTTCACGTTGCGCAAAGGCAGAAAGTGTGCTACAATGAAACCATCTTATTAGGAGGTGCGCGTATGGGTGCGTCTGAAAAAAGCATCATGCGGCCGGCCGCGGTCACAGAGCTTTATGAATTTGCCATGGCGGACGGGTATTTTTCCTGCGGGTTGGGTGATACGGTCGCCTGTTTTGACCTGTTTTTCCGCCGGGTCCCGGACCATGGCGGCTTTGCCATTATGGCGGGCTTGCAGCAGGTGATCGATGCCCTGCAAGACCTGCATTTTTCCGAAGAAGATCTGGAATTCCTGCGCGAACAGGGCATTTCGGAGCCGTTCCTCGACTATTTGCGGGATTTTCATTTTGCCTGTGACGTATGGGCAATCCCCGAGGGCACGCCGATCTTTCCGAACGAACCCATCGTAAAAGTCCGCGGGCCCGTGGTGCAGGCGCAGATGATCGAAACGATGCTGCTTTTGTGCATCAACCAGCAAAGCCTTATCGCCACCAAGGCAAACCGTCTGGTGCGTGCGGCGCACGGCACGGCGGTCGCAGAGTTCGGCGCACGGCGCGCGCAGGGTTTTGACGAGGCGATCTACGGCGCGCGGGCGGCGTACATCGGCGGCTGCACGGCAACCTCCGGCGTGCTGCCGGCACGCGAGTTCGGCATTCCCGTGCTGCAAACCATGATCCACAGCTGGGTGCAGATGTTCGACTCCGAATACGAGGCGTTTTGCGCCTATGCAAAGCGGTATCCCGACGACTGCACCTTTGTGGTGGACACCTACGACACGCTGCGCTCCGGCGTTCCGAACGCCATCCGCGCGTTCAACGACGTGCTGCTGCCGATGGGGCGGCGGCCGAAGAGTGTGCGCATCGACTCGGGTGACATCCCCTATCTTTCCAAGCGCGTGCGCAAGATGCTCGACGAAGCAGGCTTCCCCGACTGCGGCATTCTCGCCTCCAACTCGCTCGACGAGCACATCATCTCGGAAATGCTCGTGCAGGGTGCAAAAGTGGATTGCTTTATCGTCGGGGAGCGGCTCATCACCTCTGCTTCGTCGCCGCTGTTCGGCGGGGTCTATAAGCTTTGCGCGCTCGAGCAGCCGGACGGGCGCATTGTGCCGAAGATCAATCTTTCGGAAAACGTGCACAAAATCACCATTCCCTCTTCGAAAAACGTCTACCGCCTGTTCGATATGGATTCGGGCAAGGCGATCGCCGATGTGCTGACGACCGACAGCGAGGAACTCGACGACTCCAAGCCCTATGAGCTGTTTGACCCTGACTACACCTGGAAGCGCAAGGAGATCGAAAACTATGTCGCGCGCCCGCTTCTGGTACAGATCTTCGAAAAAGGCAAGTGCGTGTATCATTCCCCCACGCCCACCGAGATCCGCGAATACTGCTCGGAACAGGTGGACACCCTATGGGATGAGGTCAAACGTTTTGAAAACCCGCACAAATATTATGTAGACCTTTCTTCCAAGCTGTGGGAGATCCGCAAGTTGCTTATTGAGGAATACAAAGGAGTTCGCAAATGAATATCTGGCACGACATCGCCCCCGAACGCATCAGCAGCCATTCGTTTGACGCCGTCATCGAAATCAGCAAAGGCAGCAAGATGAAGTATGAGCTCGACAAAGAGACCGGGCTTCTGCGGCTCGACCGCGTGCTGCACACCTCGACGCACTACCCCGCAAACTACGGGCTGATCCCGCGCACCTATGCGCTGGACAACGACCCGCTCGACGTGCTGGTGCTGTGTTCGGAAAAAATTGTCCCGATGACGCTCGTGACCTGCTGCCCTATCGGGGTCATCACGATGCTCGACAATGACGATCCGGATGACAAGATCATCGCCATTCCCGTCGGCGACCCGACCTACAACAGCTACACGGACATTTCGCAGCTCCCGAAGCATGTGTTCGACGAAATGACGCACTTTTTCTCGGTCTACAAAATGCTTGAGCACAAAAAGACCGTCATTGACGAGGCAAAGGGCGCGCGGACCGCTGTGGAGATCATTGAGGACGCGATCGACCGCTACAATGAACTGTATCCCGAAAAATAACGCACACAGATCAAAAGATAAGAGGAAGATATGAACAACAAGGCTGTTAAGATATTTCTGTCGGTCGTGCTGGCGGTCGTGCTGGTGTGCGGCGCCATTGCCGTGGGGGACGTAATCCTCAATGGCAGAGAGCCCCAGGCCGTGCCCGCCGCGGCAACTGCCGCGGAAACGCAGGCGCCCGAAAGCACCGCACCGACCGAGCAACCGGTCACGCTTTCGTTTTTGTCCGTTGGGGACAACCTGATCCACGACGGCATTTACGAACAGGCGAACCGGCGCGCGGGCGGCAGCAGCTATGATTTCTCGTTTTGCTACGAGCGCATCGCCGACACCGTCGCTGCGGCGGATATCGCCACCATCAACCAGGAAACACCCATTGCCCAAAGCTATGACCCTTCCGGCTACCCGCTGTTCAACTCCCCGGTGGAATTGGGGCAGGAAGTGCAAAAGATCGGCTTTGACGTGGTGAACATGGCGAACAACCACATGCTCGACAAGACCGCAAAGGGCCTTCTGGAATCTATTGAATTCTGGGACGGCGAGGACGGCGTTGTGCGCACGGGCGCCTACAAAAACGCCGACGATCTCGCCAACGTCGAATACATAGAGCGCGACGGGTTGAAGATCGGGCTTGTGGGCATTACACAATACACCAATGGGTTGTCGCTGCCCGAAAACAGCGAACTGGAGATCATCTACACCTCGGAGACCGACACCATTGAACGCAAGATCAAGGCGGCAGCCGAAAGCTGCGATGCGGTGGTTGTCAACGTCCACTGGGGCAGCGAATACACCACCACGCCCTCGCAGGACCAGCGCAATCTCGCAAAGCAGATGGCCTCCTGGGGCGCGGACGTCATCATCGGCCACCATCCGCACGTCTTGCAGCCTGTGGAATGGATCGACAACGACGGCGGCTCACGCACGCTGGTCGCCTATTCGCTGGGCAACTTCATTTCCCAGCAGAACACCGCCGCGCGCGTCATCGGCGGGATGCTGCACTACGACATGACGATCGACCCGCAAAGCGGTTCGGTCACGGTCGGCAATGTGAAATTTGAGACCATCGTTACGCACTACGTCAGCGGCTCGCACGACGTGCAGATCTATCCGCTGTCTGAATACACGGATCAGCTCGCTTCCCGCCAGGCAGGGCGGCTTAAGCAGTCGGATTTCAGCGTCGCCTACATTGAAAATTTTGTGCAGGACGTGATTCCCGCAGAATTTCTTTCGCAGTAACAGAGCCAAAACTATATCGACACAAACGGCGTGCCCGAAACGCAATGCGGGCACGTCGTTTTCTTTTGCACCTTGATTTGTAGCTTCCTCCAAAGTTTTGCCGCACAAATTTGACAGTTTTCCCATTTCCATGCCATGCACCGTATGCTAAAATATAGTGGCATAAGGCGATCCCCTGCCCCAAAGCAGGCAAATGGGAGATACGGAGGTTTGTATGAGAAAGCGAAGAGTCTGGAAAATCATTTTATGTGTTGTTCTGGTCGTTCTGGTCGCTTTGGGCGGCACCGTACTTTACCTGATGACAGGGCTTTCCCCCGCTGAGACGGTACAACGGCAGGTGGACACCGGTGACGGCGTTTTGCGAATCGGCATTTTAAGCGACTTGCAACTCACGCCGGAAGGGCAGGACGGGGCCTATGATATGCACTACCAAAAGGCGCTCGAACTGTTCAAAGCACAGGGCGTAAATGTGATCCTCAACGCAGGGGATTTTACAGACACCGCTACCGAAGAAGCGTATCAAAACCAGAAGCGGATCTTCGACAGCGTGTACTCCGAAGCGGAGCGCGAATCCCTTGTCCTTTGCAGCATCATGGGCAATCATGATTATTGGCTGCCGATGTTCGTGGACTGTTGGGAGATCCCCTTTACGCGTGTGATGCAGTCGCGCTTTTGTGAATACACCTATTCGCCGTCTCCGTGGACGCACACCGTTGTGAACGGCTATCACTTTATCGCCGCAAGCCCGAAAAGCGGCGACATGGACAGCAGTTCATACGATGAGGATCTGCTTGCATGGATGCGGGAGCAAATCGAAGCTGCCGTGGCGGACGACCCCGCGCTTCCCGTGTTTGTGATGACGCATTACAGCCCCGAAAACACCGTCGCCATGAGCGAGGACAACACGTTTCAAAATTTAGACGCGCTGTATCGGGAATACCCGCAGGTGATCTCCATCGGGGCGCACAGCCATGCGCCGCTGATGGATGAACGCGCGATCTGGCAGGGCGACTACACAGCGGTCAACACGCAGTCCGTATCCTATATAAGTCTGCCGGAAACCGAAAATGCAGTCGTACACGACAACGGCGCATTTATCGAAAACAACCCGATGGTTATGATTCTCAGCGTGGACGGCGCGCAGCTTTCCATACAGCGGTACAGCGTATTGACCGGTGAAGCGCAAAAGGCGCCGTGGGTGATTGACCTTCCCATGGATAAAGACAACTTCCGTTATACCGAGGCGCGTGCACAAACCTCGGCGGCGCCGACCTGGGCGGACGGGTTTACCGTTTCGGCACAGGGCGTATCGTTCACAAATGACGAGGACGAAGAAGCGCGCGGCTGCCAGATCTCTTTCCCGGCGGCGCTGCACGCGGACGCTGTGGAAAGCTATCGCGCGGTGTTCGCGCAAAACGGCAGTCCCGTGACGTTCACCTTTGGCGAAACGGCCTATGACAGTCTGACGCTGATTTCCGACTATGCGCTTCCGGCTTCTCAGCGCAGCGATACCATGCGCTTTACGCTGCCGGCTGAAAAATATGCAGCGATTCTACCGGCCGGCACATACACCGTCACGCTGTACGCTGCGGACACCTACGGCAATGAAAGCGCCCCGCAAACCGCGGAAATCGAAATCGCATATTGATTCTATCCAATACAGCAAAGCCCCGCACGCAGAACGGTGCGCGGGGCTGTATTTTATGCAAACCCTATTTCGTTAAGCTTTCCAGAACTTACGGTCGAGGCTGCGGTACTGCACCGCTTCGGCGATGTGCGGCACATCCACCTGCGCATCCCCCGCAAGGTCGGCAATCGTCCGCGCCACGCGCAAGATCTTGTCATATGCCCGCGCCGAAAGCCCGAGGCGTTCGAACACCTGTTTGAGAAGCTCGGCTGCGGCGGGGGTGGGCGCACAGTATTTCCGCGTCATGGCAGCGTCCATTTTGGCATTGCAGGAAATATCCGTTCCGGCAAATCGGTCGCGCTGGACGGCGCGCGCCTTATCCACCCGCGCTTTGATGGCAGCGGAAGGCTCTTCCTTCGCTGTCTTGGAAAGATCGTCAAAGTCTACGGGCGGCACTTCGATGTGGATATCGAGCCGGTCTAAAAGCGGTCCCGACACGCGGGAAAGATAGCGCTGCGGCGTGCCCGCCGGGCAGGTGCATTTGCGCGTCGGATGCCCGTAATACCCGCAGGGGCACGGGTTCATGGCGCACACGAGCATCACGGAACAAGGGTACGAAAATGTCCCTGCCACGCGCGCAATCGTGATTTTTCCATCCTCAATAGGCTGCCGCATGATCTCCATCGCCGTGCGGGAAAATTCGGGCAGCTCATCGAGAAACAGAACGCCGTTGTGCGCCAGGGAAATTTCGCCGGGGTGCGGCACGGTGCCGCCGCCGGAAAGCCCCGCCGGGGAGACGGTGTGGTGCGGTGCGCGGAACGGCCGCGCTTTCATCAGGGAAACATCCCGCGGCAGCGCGCCCGCCACAGAATAGATGTTCGTCGTCTCCAGCGCCTCTTCAAAGGTCATATCCGGTAAAATCGACGGGATGCGCTTGGCAAGCATGCTTTTGCCCGAGCCGGGCGGGCCGATCATCATCACATTGTGCCCGCCCGCCGCGGCGACCTCCAGCGCGCGTTTGGCCTCGTGCTGCCCCTTCACGTCCGCGAAGTCGGGCAGGTCGGGCGGGAGGGTATATTCCGTATAATCCTTGGCGGTCACGGGTTCGATCTTCTCTTCCCCGCGCAGATGCTTGAGCAATTCCTCCACGGTCCTGACCGGGTACACACGGATCCCCTCGACCACCGCGCCTTCGGCGAGATTTGCGTGCGGGATGTAGATTTCCTCAAGCCCTGCTTTGCGCGCTTCGATCACCATGGGCAGCACGCCGCTCACGTGCCGCACTTCGCCGCTCAAAGACAGTTCCCCGACGAACGCGCGCACATCCGTGTCACATTTGAGCTGCCCCGTGGCTTTGAGCAGCGCAATGAGCACGGGCAGATCGTAGACCGGGCCTTCTTTGCGGACGTCCGCAGGCGCAAGATTGATGGTAATGCGGGAAACGGGGAATTCCAGTCCGCTGTTGTGGATGGCGGCGCGCACGCGCTCGCGGCTCTCTGAGACTGCCGCGTCCGGGAGCCCGACCATATCAAAGCGCGGCAGGCCTGCGGAAAGATCCGCCTCCACCGCAACGGCATATGCTTCCAATCCGAACAGCCCGATGCTGTTGACGCTTGCGAACAAAACAGCAGCCCCCCTTTTCTTTCTGCTGCTTATCATACCACAATTTGTCGATCGGTGCAATGCGCGTACCGCATCCCCTCTTCGACAGATTTTATTTGCGTTCTTTTGGGAAATATAGTATACTGAAACTAATATCGGAAAGTTTTAGGAGGCTTTTCCATGAACGATATCCATGCGCTTTACGACCTTTGGTGCGAAAAGGCGACGGCGGACAAGGACCTGCTGCCGGAACTCGAATCCGTGAAGGGTAACGAAGAGGAGATCCTCGACCGCTTCTATAAAAATCTGGAATTCGGTACGGCGGGCTTGCGCGGTGTGATCGGCGCGGGCACGAACCGTATGAACATTTACACGGTCAATCAGGCGACGCAGGGGCTCGCGGATTATCTCAACGCGGATTTTGAAGCGCCTTCCGTGGCGATTGCCTACGACTCACGCATCAAGTCCGACGTGTTCGCGCGCTCGGCGGCGTGCGTGCTTGCAGCGAATGGCATCAAAGTCTATATCTACCCCGAACTTGTACCCACGCCCATGCTTTCCTACGCGGTGCGCCAGCTGCATTGCAGTTCGGGCATCATCCTCACTGCGAGCCATAACCCCTCGAAATACAACGGCTACAAGTGCTATGACCCGCACGGCTACCAGATGACCGATGAAGCGGCGGCAAAGACCTATAGCTACATTCAAAAGGTTGATATGTTCGACGGTGTCAAGACCATGGATTTTGATGAAGCGATCCGGTCCGGGAAGATCGCCTACATCGGGCAGGATATGTTTGAGAATTTTTATCAGGCGGTCCTGCAGGCGCAGGTCAATCCCGCTGCGTGTGCGAACACAGACCTTTCCGTCATTTACACGCCCTTGAACGGGACAGGCAACAAACCCGTGCGCGAGATCCTCAAACACATCGGCATCCGCGACGTGACCGTCGTGCCCGAGCAGGAATATCCCGACGGGAATTTCCCGACCTGCCCGTATCCGAACCCTGAGATCCGGCAGGCGTTTGAGCGCGCGATCGCCCTTTCCGAGACGAAAAAAGCGGATCTGCTCTTGGCGACCGACCCCGACTGCGACCGCGTGGGCATCGCGGTGCGTGAAGGTGATGAATACAAGCTGATGACCGGCAACGAGGTCGGCGCGATGCTGACAGAATATATCCTTTCCACGCTGAAAGAACAGGGGAAACTGCCCAAAGATCCGATCGTCGTGAAAACCATTGTGACCTCGCGCCTGATTGCCGAGATTGCCTCCCACTACGGTGCCGAGACCGCCGACCTGCTCACGGGCTTCAAGTACATCGGCGAGCTTGTCACGAAGCTGGAAGCCGCAGGCGAAGCGGACCGCTTTGTGCTTGGCATGGAAGAATCCTACGGCTATCTGCGCGGCACGCATGCGCGCGACAAGGACGCGGTGGTCGCCTCGATGCTCATCTGCGAAATGGCAGCGTATTACAAGGCAAAGGGCATGAGCCTGTATGACTTTATGCAGAGCCTATACGCTCGCTACGGCATGTATTGCAACACCGTGCTCAACTTCGGCTTTGAGGGCGCGGCGGGCATGGAGACCATGCGCGGCATGATGGATACGCTCCGTCAAAATCCGCCGGAATCGGTCGCCGGTGAAACGGTGCGCAGCATCGCGGATTACCAGACCCGCCTGACGACGGACGTCGCAAGCGGCGCCGAAACGCCCATCGACCTGCCACGCTCGAATGTCCTCAGCTATCGGCTCGACGGTGCGGACGGCGTAATCGTGCGTCCGTCCGGCACGGAACCGAAAATCAAAGTATACATCACCGCAGTCGCCGATTCCGAACCCGCCGCCCAGGCGAAAGCCCAGACGATCGGGAAAGATATGGAAGCGCTGCTCGGGATCAAAGGATAATTTATGTTCAATCAAAAAACCGCAATTCGTGTGATCTGCGTGCTGCTCGCCGTGCTCATGGCGGGCGGCACGCTTACCGTGCTTTTGACCTTGTTCGGCGGCTATTGAGCGGCACTGTTTCAGTGAATTGCGGTAACTATGCATATTACACAAAATTTTTGTTGACAAATTTCATAAATATGGTACAATCAAGTTTGTACGATTGTAACTTTGTATTTTGCGTCTGCGAGGTGACGTGTTTGACTAAGCCGGCAGACAAGTCGGGCGACGCGACTTCGGCATTGGCGCTGTCTGCGCAGCGGGGGGACCGAGAGGCGCTCTCTCACCTCGCGGCGGAGATGATTCCGCTTGTGCGGAGCCAGGCGGCAAAATACAAAAGCTTTCTGCTTGACAGGGACGACCTGTTTCAAGAAGGGATGCTCGGGCTCCTTTCGGCGGTGCGCACGTATTCGAAAAACGGCGGTGCTTCTTTTCGGACCTATGCTGCGGTGTGTATCCACAACCACATCGTCTCCGCCTTGCGCAAAAGCACAGGCGGCGCGCAGGCTGCGGAGTTCGTCCCGCTGGACGACCGGTTCCTTCCCGATGCGGCGCAAAGCCCCGAGGAACAGCAGATGCTGCGCGACGAGTGCGAAAAACTGCTGCAAAGCGTTTCCACGCGCCTTTCGCCTGCTGAGCGAACCGTGCTTCGTCTGTTCCTAAACGGTTTTTCCTATAAGGAGATTGCAGAAAAAATCGGCACCACGCCAAAATCCGTTGACAATGCGCTTCAAAGGGTTCGGCACAAGCTGCGGGCATAGGCCTTCGGCACTCACACCAAAATATGCCCTTTCTCGGCAAGGAGAGCATTGAAACTATGCGGCGGTGCAAGTCCGCTTGGGGTAAAATTTTTTCAAGCGAGGTAACAACATGTACGAAGACAAGACCATTGTTTGCAAAGAGTGCGGGAACGAGTTCGTTTTTACCGCCGGCGAGCAGGAGTTCTACGCAGAGAAAGGCTTTGTGAACGAGCCCCAGCGCTGCAAGGCGTGCCGGGACGCGAGAAAGAACGCGGCAAGGGGAGAAAGACAGATGTATACCGCGACGTGCGCAGCGTGCGGCGGCGAGGCGAAGGTGCCTTTCCAGCCCCGTGACGACCGTCCGGTGTATTGCAGCGAGTGCTTTGCGAAGCTCAAAGAGCAGCAGGGCTAAACTTGCAACACAAGCCCGCACGTTTTGGACGTGCGGGCTTTTTGTTTTTCTGCTATATAGAGAAAAACCGCGCAGACGTTTTTGTCTGCGCGGTTTTGGTGACCCGGACGAGAATCGAACTCGTGTTACCGCCGTGAAAGGGCGGTGTCTTAGCCGCTTGACCACCGGGCCGTATACGCGGTAGCTTCTGCCGCCGCGATTTGGTAGCGGCAACGGGACTTGAACCTGTGACCTTCCGGGTATGAACCGGACGCTCTAGCCAACTAAGCTATGCCGCCATGGTTGCCGCCATTTCGGCGGCTTTGTTATTATAATATAAAGGCGGCGGCTTGTCAACACCTTTTTTTCAAGCGAAGCCGCACATTTTACTGTTCCGTGCGCGTCCAGACCTGCATCTCCCCCACGCTGCGGTTCGCCCACAGGTAGTAAGGAATAAACCGGAGCCGCGTCTTTTCGGGTTCCGGCGGCACAGAATTTGCATACAGCGGCTCCCCCACCCCGGGCTCGCGCTGCCGGCAGCCCTCTGCCGTCAAGACAGGCACACGCATATGCGGCAAAAGCGTCTCCCACGAAACGCCTGCTTCAGCGGCAGGGTCAAGCGTGCACAGGTGCAAACGTTTGCCGTTGTCCGCCTCTTCCATACAATAAACCAGCGGACCGCGCGTAAGCGCGACCTTGCCGATGTTTTCGCGCACCAGCGGATTTGCCTGCACAAGCTGCGGGCGCATGGCAAAGGAAAAGCAAAGCGTGTCGCACGCAGCCCAAGCTTTTTGCAGATACAAATAACCGTCGCGCACCCACTGCTGCGCACCGTCTGCGCCCTCGAGCGTATATTGCCCCGCGCACCACGCGGGTACACGCACCGCAAGAGTAAATATGTCACCGCAGCAGTCCGGAAATTGAATGGCAAAGCGCCCTGCCCATGGCAGTTCAGAGGTCATCTGCACGCGAATTTTTCCGCTCGCCGTTGGGACTTGCACTTCCCCGCCAATGTGGAGATGCACAAATAGATGTGCGTTCGCCGTTGTAAAGGCATACTGTCCCACCGAGCCGATAACACGTGCCAAATTCGGCGGACAGCATGCACAGCCGAACCACGCCTGCCGCGTGGGACGGACATGGCGTTTACGCGGATCGCCAGCACAGGCGGCGGGATCGACCTCCAGGGGATTGACATAGAAAAACCGTTTGCCATCCACCGACATGCCGGACAAAAGCCCGTTGTAAAGCGCGCGCTCCAGCACGTCGCCGTATTCGGCGCGCGGTTCCATCTGCAGCATGCGGCGTGCAAAAAACACAAGCCCCGCCGCCGCGCAGGTCTCGGCATATGCCGTGTCGTTCGGCAGATCGTAGGCAAAGGTGAACGCTTCGCCGTCGGCGGTGCTGCCAACGCCGCCCGTCACATACATTTTGCGCGTTGTGACATCCTCCCAAAGCACACGGCAGGCTTTCAAAAGTGTCTCGTCCCCCGTCAGGCGTGCCGCATCCGCCATACCGCAATACAGATACATCGCCCGCACTGCGTGGCCCACTGCCTCGTGCTGTTCACGCACGGGCAGGTGCGCCTGATAATAGGTGTAGCGCAATTCGTCCGGCGCGGCTGGGTCGCAGCCGTGCTCCCCATCGAAATAATACGGCTTCTGCCCGCGGCGGTTCAAAAAACACAGCGCCAGATCACGGTAACACGCCTTACCGGTTTTCTCATACAGCCGGAACAGTGCAAGCTCCGCTTCCGGATGCCCGGGGTACCCTTTGCAGCCGCCGGGCGCATCGGAAAAGCGCGCGCACAGCAGATCCGCCCAGCGGCAAACCGCTTCGAGAAGGCGCGTTTTCCCCGTCGCATTTGCATATGCCACGGCAGCCTCAGCAAGATGTCCGAAGCAATACAGCTCATGGTGGTCTTTGAGATTCCGAAACGCACCGTCAAGTCCGTTTAAAATATAGTAAGTGTCCAAATAGCCGTCCGGCTGCTGCGCGGCACAAATCAGCTTGACCGCTTCGTCCGCCTGTGCTTCAAGCACCGGATCCGGGCTGTCGGTCAGCGCATAGGCGACCGCCTCCAGCCATTTGTACAGATCGCTGTCTTGAAACACAAAGCCATAAAAGCGGTCGGGCTGTGGGGCGTCCGGGTCTTCGGGCAGAACCTCAAAGCCGCGGTCGGTATAGTGCGGGGCAGTCTCGTCCCCGCTTTTTCGGCGGGCAGTCGCCTTGGCGGCGGCGCGGAAATTATGGATGCAATAGCTTTTCTGTGCGCCGGGGATCTCGTCGTTCAAAAGCTTCCACTGGTGCGGCAGCACCGTGTTGCGCACCAGCCGCATCTTTTCACGCCAAAACGCATCCGTCACGCGGACGTCCTTTGGCGCGGGCGGACTGCTTTGCAGATTGTTTACAGGTTCGGCCTTACTGCGGGTGGACATACGCTTCCCTCTTTACCGTTTGCCGCCGAGGGCGGCATGCGCATCTTGCAGCAGCGCGCGGATCGGCAGCTGCTGCGGACATTTTTCCTCGCATTTGCCGCATTTTACACAGCGGCGCGCATCGCCTTTCAGCTTTGCATACGCTTTTTTCGCGTCGGCAGGATCCATCACGCTGCGATTGTACAGTGCGAACACTTCGGGGATCTTTACGCCCTTTGGGCAGGGCAGACAGTATTCGCAGTGCGTGCAGCCCACGCGCGCCGTGGTCTGCAAAATCTTTCTTGCTTCGGCGAATTTCGCTTGATCCGCCTCGGTCAGCTTGTTCGGCCGGCTCTCGTCGGCAAAGCGAAGGTTTTCATGCAGCTGCTCGGCATTGTGCATACCGCTGAGCAGCAGACTCGTTTCCGGTCGATCCCATACGAAATCCAGCGCCGCCTGCACCGGCGAGCCCTCCGGCAGTACAGCGCGGACGTTTTCGGGCACAGCGGCAAGTTTTCCACCGCGCAGCGGCTCCATGACGATCACACCTAATCCCCGCTTCGCCGCTTCAAGAAGGCCGCGCTCGCCCGCCTGATAATCCACGTCAAAATAGTTGTATTGGATCTGGCAGAAATCCCAGTGCGCATAGCCGTTTAGAATGGTCATAAATGCATCGAAATTGTCATGAAATGAAAAACCGATATAACGGATTTTCCCCTGTTCGCGCGCTCTTTCCAGCTTTTCAAGCAGACCAAGCTTCAGCGCGGACTGCTGCCAGGAACGCAGATTTGCCGCATGCAGAAGATACATGTCAATGTAGTCTGTTTTCAGGCGGCGCAGCTGCGTTTCCAACGTTTTTTCAAACTCGAATCCGAACTTAAACCCGCCGAACGGCGATTTGGTCGCGAGCAGCACCTGCTGCCGCTTGCCGCCCTCGAGCGCCTTGCCGACAAGCGATTCGCTTCTGCCGCGATGATAGAAAAACGCCGTGTCAAAATAATTGACGCCGCCGTCGATTGCCTCATGCAAAAGACGGACTGCTGCCGGCGTATCAATGCTTTTCAACCGGTTCTCCCGCACGGGCAGACGCATGCAGCCGAAGCCCAGAACGGAAACGCGCTCGCCGGTTTTTCCGAAATTCCGATATTGCATTAAATTTCCTCCTTTAATCCTGTGAGGGCCCGCACCACCGCGCCTGCGAGCACAAGCCCTGCCGCAGGCGGGGCGAACGCCGTACTCCCCGGCACGCGCCGCCCGTCTACCGACGGTACCGCCGCAGCACGGGGTTTTTCTTTGGAATAAACGACCTGCAAACGCCGCACGCCCCGCTTGCGAAGCGCCGCACGCATGGTGCGCGCCAGCGGGCAGACGGAAGTTTCATAAATATCGGCAAGCTCAAAACGCTCCGGATAGAGCTTGTTGCCCGCGCCCATGGAGGCGATCAGCGGCACGCCTGCCTGTTCACAGCGCACGGCAAGCTCGACCTTGGCTTGCACGTCGTCCACGGCATCCACCACATATTGAAAAGCGGAAAGATCGAAGGTATCCGCATTTTCCGGGGTGTAATAGGCATCGCGCACCGAAACCTGCATTTCGGGAGAAATGTCCAAAAGCCGCTCGCGCATGACCTCGGTTTTTTTGCGCCCGACCGTCGAGTGCAGCGCGATGATCTGACGATTGATGTTGCTCTCGCTTACCGTGTCGCCGTCGATGAGCGTAAGCGCGCCGACCCTGCTTCGTGCGAGCGCTTCGCACACATAGCCGCCGACGCCCCCCACGCCGAACACCGCCACATGCGCGTGCCACAGTTTTTCCATCGCGTCGTCTCCGAAGAGCAGCCGTTCGCGCGAAAAGGTCTCGTCCATTTTGTCCCTCCGAACTTGGTTTCTGCCAGCTTTGTATTTTCTTATTATACAGATTTCCGCTCGGTTTTGCAATGCAACATTCTAAGGCCGGATAGATCGAGTTTGTTAAATATTTGCCAAATTTTGCAACGAATTTTTGGGTATAGTCCACAAATAAGTCCGGGAAATCTTGTTCGATTTAGCCCTTGCGAATAGATGGACAGCATGCTACAATAATGTAGATTTTTTACATAGGGAGAGTAATTTTGTATGGGTAAATTAAATCAAATCGATAAAGCTGCCGCAGGCAAAGGGAAGGGGATTGAGACCCTGTGGCAATTTATAAAGTTTATTGTTGTCAGTCTTGGTGCTTTTGTGATTCAGACTTTTCTTCCTTTGCTTATCAAGCTCCCGATGACAGATGAATTTCTGCATCAGGCTTTCGATTGGGGTCTTTTTCAGTCGACGGCTGAAACCGGTCTCGGCATCTTCCTTGCCGCCAATATCAGCAACGTCATTGCCCAGATCGTCTCTTTCTTCATCAATCGTGAAAAGACGTTCAATTCCAGCGCGAACATCGCGGTGACACTGCCCATCTATATCGTATTTACGATCGCACTCATTTGTTTTTCAGCCTGGCTTTCGCCGACGCTCATCAGTTTCTTCACGACATATGTCGGGGAAAACGCCGCGATCTCCATTTCCGGTGCCGTGTGTGGAGCAATCCAGTTCTTCCTGTATTTCCCCGTAGATAAGATCTTGTTCCACAAGAAAAAAGAGGACAAAGACGCTAAGGAAGAAGAAAAAGAGCCTGCAAAGAAGGCCTAACAAAAGCAAAGAGAACGCCCCCTCGCTTCACGCGAAGGGGCGTTTTTTTGTGCGCATCTTCGGAAAATGCGGGCAGAGCCTGCGCCCTGCCCGCCGCGCCGCAAAAAAAGCAGCGCTTTGCCGGGCAACAGACATACGCACTTTATGTCAACCCTCAAATTGCCGGACTTTTCCCAACACTGGGTTGGGTAACCGCACGTTCACCCGACAGGCATATTATAGCAAGATTTCTGTACCGGAAAAAGAAACATTGACAAAATACACATAAAAATGGCGGAATTAACCGGCAGTGCCCATCGGCGCAGCGGAAACACTGCGTACAGGCGTTCTGACGCGAAAAATCCGTCTTGCGCTTTAGGGCGGCGCGTGCTACAATAGTCCGGCGAAAAACCAAGAAAAAGCGAGGCGGGAATATGGCAGCGTGTGAAAACCGATTTGCAAAAGGGCTGCGCGACGGCGTCCCTATTGCGCTCGGGTATCTGTCTGTCTCGTTCACATTCGGCATGATGGCGGCTGCGGGAGGGCTCCCTACCGTATTTGCCGTGGCGATCTCCATGACAAACCTCACTTCCGCCGGGCAGTTCGCGGGGCTTTCTTTAATGCTTAGCGGCGGCGCATATGCGGAAATGGCGCTTGCACAGTTCGTCATCAACCTGCGCTATGCGCTGATGTCTGTCTCCCTATCGCAAAAGCTCCATAAGAGCGTGCGGCTTTTCGACCGTTTCTGGATCGCGTTCGGCAACACGGATGAGATTTTCGCCGTCGCAAGCGGGCAAAGCGCACAGGTGGGCAGCCGCTATATGCTCGGGCTCATCGCCGTGCCGTATGTCGGCTGGGCGCTTGGGACATTCTTAGGCGCAGCGGCAAACAATCTCTTGCCCGAGAGCCTGCGCTCGGCGCTGGGCATTGCAATCTACGGGATGTTTTTGGCGATCTTCATCCCGCCGATGAAAAAATCGGGCGCAGTCGCAGCGGTGGTGCTCACGGCGGCTGGGCTTAGCTGCGCATTTCACTACCTTCCGTTTTTGCAGTCCGTCTCGTCGGGCTTTGTCATTATCATCTGCGCGGTTGCGGCGGCAACGCTCGGCGCACTTCTAAAGCCTGTTTCCGAAAAGGAGGACACGACATGACCTCTTATTTCTGGATCCAGCTTGCGGTGATGGCGGGCGTGACCTATCTTGTGCGGATGCTGCCGCTGGTGATCTTCCGCAAAAAGATTGAAAACCGCTTTATCCGCTCGTTCCTGCACTACATCCCCTACGCGGTGCTTGCCGCCATGACCTTCCCCGCCGTGTTTTCCTCCACGGGCGGCGGGCTGTGGTCGGCGCTTGCGGGGCTTCTTGTCGCGGTAGTGCTCGCCTTTTTTGAAAAGGGCCTTGTCACCGTCGCGCTGTGCGCCTGCGCCGCCGTGTTTTTGGCAGAATGGCTGCCCACCTTATTTTAATGAAATCCTATATAAGCAGCCCCCGAAGAAAGCCGAGCTTCTCTTCGGGGGTCGTTGGTTGTGTGTGATCTTCAATCCTCGCGGTAGTGCTTATAGCCCGGGTGACGGCCCGTAATGCCGTAGTATTTGCGCAGGTCGATGAGCTTTTGGATATTCTCTTCGGAAATCTCCTTTTCCCCGCCGAGCAGATGCGCCGTTAAGCTGATCTTCGCGAACAGTTCGAGTGTTTCCATGCGGTAATAGGCGGTGATCGCGTCTGCACCGACGGTCAATGCGCCGTGGTTTGCCAAAAGCAGCACGTCGTGCTCCTGCAAATAGGGCGCGATGGCATCGGGCACTTCATAGGTGGACGGCGTACCGTAGGGCGTGACGGGGATCGAGCCGATGGCGGCGACCGTTTCGATCATCGTATATCGATCGAGCGGCACATGCGCCACAGCATAACCCGTTGCGGTAGGCGGATGCGCGTGCAGCACCGCGCCGACATCCTCGCGCTCCTTGTAGCAGCGCAGGTGCATTTTGATCTCGGACGAGGGGCGGTAGCCGTTTTCGGCTTCGAGTACGTTCCCTTCGGCATCGATCACCACCAGTTTTTCGGGGGTAATAAAGCTCTTGGAGATCCCCGTGGGGGTCGCTAAAAAATTGCCGTTTGGCAGGCGGACGGAAAGGTTGCCGTCGTTTGCCGCCACCCATCCAAGCTGCCACATTTTGTGGCAGATGTCGCACATCACTTCGCGCGTTTCCATGTATTGCATAATCTCGCTCCTTTTTGTATCAGTCCGTCACTACGCCCTTTTGCAAAAGCAAATTGGCATACAGCGCCTGCTCGCCGGTCGCAATCATCAGATAAGCCCCTTTTGCGCGTTCGTAAAACGCAAACCGCTCGATCTCCTCGACCATATCCGCGCCGCGCGCGTCGTGTTTTTCCAAGATCGTATCATACGCATCCCAAATCGGTGTTGCCACCTTATCTCCCGGGACGACCTGCATGCGCCCCACGGGTCTGTCCACATAGGTGTCCAGCGGGAAAAGCTGCAGGATTGCATCCAGAATTTCCGGAATGCCGTGCCCATCCATGCGCACGACCACAGCGTTTTTGCCGACGGTAGCAACCGGGAAATTGCCGTCCGCGAGCACCAGCGTGTCGCCGTGCCCCATTTCGCAAAGCGCCTTTAAGAGCGCGGGCGGTAAAATGTTCGGGATCCCTTTTAACATAAGCCAGTCCCCTTCAAAAATCGTGGATACGCCGTTTCCGTATCGTCGGACAGATGCGGCGCAAAAATCTGCGGGTGTTCGCACCGGCGCACCAGCGCACGCGCCGCTTGCAGATCTTCTATTGTACCGTCGGCTAGCATCTGCAAAAGCAGATTGCCGTAGGCAGTCGCCTCCACAGGGCCGGCGCTCACGGTTTTCCGGCAGACGTCCGCTGTAAGCGCACACAAAAGCCGATCCTTGACCCCGCCGCCGACGATGTACAGCGTGTCGTACTTTTTCTGCGTGCATCGCTCAATCTGCCCGATCGCATAGCGGTATTTCATGGCAAGACTGTCGTAGATGCAGCGGAGCACCTCCGCCTTGCTTTCAGGAACGGGCTGGCCCGTTTCGGCACAGTAAGCCCGAATGCGCGTCGGGATGTCCCCGGGAGGCGCAAAACGTGCATCGTCGGGGTCGATAAAGCTTTGGAACGGTTTTGCACGTTTGGCAAGCGACTCCATTTCGGCAAAAGAGATCGATTCGCCCTCGCGCTGCCACTGCCGCCGCGTCTCCTGAATGAGCCAAAGCCCAATGATATTTTTTAAGAAGGATGCTTTTCCGCCGTAGCCACCCTCATTGGTGACGTTGCAGCGGTAAGCTTCGTCTGAAATCAGCGGTGCGGCAAGCTCTGTGCCTAAGAGCGACCAGGTGCCGCAGCTTAAAAACAGAAAATCCTCTGTTTCGGCGGGAACGCTTGCCATCGCGCACTGCGTATCATGCCCCGCCACGGCAGTCACTCGTGTGGGAGGAAGCCCCAGCTCTTCGCAAAGCGCTGTGCGAAGCCGCCCGACAGGCGTTGCGGTCGGTATCACCTCGGGAAACAGCCGCCGCGGGATCCCCAAAGCGGACAGCACACGGTCCGACCACACGCGCCGCCGCGCATCCAAAAGCTGCGTGGTGGTGGCAATGGAATATTCCGCTTTTCGCTCGCCCGTCAAAAGATAGTTGAACAGATCGGGCATGAGCAGCAGCGTTTCGGCGTTTTCGAGCACCTGCGGCCGCTGTGCTTGCAGCGCAAACAGCTGGAACGCGGTGTTGATCTCCATGAACTGGTTGCCCGTAATTTGATAAAATTCCTCGCGCGGAAGCTTCTGAAAGGCTTGTTCTAACGTGCCCGCCGTGCGCGCGTCGCGGTAATGCACAGGGTTTTCGAGCAGATAGCCGTCACGGTCCAAAAGCCCAAAATCCACGCCCCAGGTGTCTACGCCGATGCTCTCGAGCGCGCCGTAAGCCTTGGTTTTCAAGAGCGCCTGCTTGATCTCGTAAAACAGCCGCAGCACGTCCCAATACAGCGTGCCGCAGACCTCGACGGGGTCGTTTGAGAACCGGTGAACTTCCTCCAATGCGAGCGTCTCGCCGTTGTATTTTCCGAGGATGGCGCGCCCGCTCGACGCGCCGAAATCCAGGCACAGATACCGTTTTTCAGCGCTCATTTATACATCGGGCCGAACGCCGCGCACGCGCGGAAGTCCTGCCCCTCCTTATCCATGCCGAACGCGTTCCAAACCGCGGGGCGGAAGATCTTTTCCTCCGGGACATTGTGCATGCAAACGGGGATACGCAGAATCGAGCACAGCGTGATGAGATCCGCGCCGATGTGCCCGTAGCTGATCGCACCGTGGTTCGCGCCCCAGTTGTTCATCACGTCATATGCCGATTTGAATGCCCCCCTGCCTGTAAGCCGCGGCGCAAACCAGGTGCACGGCCAGGTGTAGTCGGTGCGCTTCCAGAGCTTGTCGGAGACCTCGTCAGGTAAATCGACGGTGTAGCCTTCGGCGATCTGCATAACGGGACCCAACCCCTTGACGATATTTAAGCGGCACATGGTGGCAGGCATTTCACTGCGCGTTAAAAAGCGTGAGGAGAAGCCGCCGCCGCGGAAATAGCCCATGTCCGCCGCGTTCCAGGTGGTCGCGTCCAGGCACGCCTTGCAGTCCGCTTCCGTCATCTCCCAGAACGGCTTGACAACACCGTTGCCGTTCTCATCCTTGACCTCGCCGCAGAAATCGAGACACGACGCGCCGGAGTTAATCAGGTGGATAAAGCCGCCCGCTTCTGCCGCCTTGCCGGTGAGCGTATAGCCTGTCGCTTTTTTGACCGCCTCGGGGCTCCAGAACGTGCGCACGTCGGAAAACATCTGCGCGGTATTGGTCAACAGTTTGCCGAACAGCATGGAAACGCCGTTGAGCGTGTCGTTTTCGGTTGCAAGCACATACGGCTCGCGCGCGCCGTTCCAGTCAAACGAGGAGTTGAGCAACGCCTCGGGGAAGTCACAGTTCGGGTAATAATCCGTCCACTGCCGCTGCCCCTGGAAGCCGCCGCACAGCGCGTTGTGCCCGACCGCTTCTTCCTCACAGCCCTCGGGCAGATTCGGGTTGCCTGCATACAGGTCTTTGATGATGCACATCATCTTGACGACGAATTCCCACGCCTCTTCCTTTTGTGCGTCGGTCTTTTTGAACCAGTCTGGGTTTTTGTCGAAGCCCTCTTTGCAGTTCTCCTTTGCCCAGGCAAGCGCTTTTTGGAATTCGGCTTCATCGTAAATGCCCTCGCCCATACGGCGGAGGATCTCGACCTCATCCACGGACTCCACACGCATGCCAAGGTATTCTTCAAAGAAATCGGGGTTGATGATCGACCCCGCGATACCCATGCAAATGGAACCGATCTGCAAATAGGATTTGCCGCGCATGGTCGCCGCCGCCACCGCCGCGCGCCCGAAGCGCAGGAGCTTTTCCTTGACGTCGTCGGGGATCTCTGTCTCGTCGGCATCCTGGACGTCGCGCCCGTAAATGCCGAACGCCGGAAGTCCCTTTTGCGCGTGCGACGCGAGCACAGAGGCAAGGTACACCGCGCCCGGGCGCTCCGTTCCGTTGAAGCCCCAAACGCCTTTGATGGTATTTTTGTCCATATCCATGGTTTCCGAGCCGTAGCACCAGCAGGGCGTGACTGTCAGCGTAATGGCGACGCCCGCCTTGCGGAATTTATCCTCGCATGCGGCGGCTTCCGCCACACGGCCGATGGTGGTGTCGGCAAGGACGACCTCGACAGGTTCGCCGTTCGTATACCGCAGATTTTCGCGGAACAGCGCCGCCGCGGCTTTTGCCATGCCCATCGTCTGGGCTTCTAAGGATTCGCGCACCTTTAAAGGTCCACGTCTGCCGTCAATGGTCGGCCGGATACCGATCACGGGATAATCGCCTACATATCTGTTGCGCATAGGGGTGCTCCTCTCGTTTTTATATCTTTTTTTCATTATACTGTTGTTTTTACAGGAAAACTTGTAGTATACTATCGGTAAAGTATAAGGATATTCACTTTTGGAGGCGCTTATGTTCCCACCTGCCGTTCAGGAGCAAAAACATCGGGGCACATTTGCTTTTCCCTTGGAATTCCACCATGTGGACAAGACCCATCCGCGCTACCATATGCCATTGCACTGGCACATGGACTATGAGCTCATCCGCGTGCTCTCGGGGCAGCTGACGCTTTCGCTCAACACCCGCAGCCTGGTGCTCACGCCGGGTGACGTGGCGCTCGTGCAGGAGGGCGTCGTGCACGGCGGCGTACCGAAGGACTGCGTGTACCAGTGCATCGACATGGACTTAAACGAATTTCTGCGCGGCAATGTGCCGGATTTTGCCCGGGAGGGCGCAACGGTCATCCTCGACGCGACGTTCCCGCAGGGAAGCGCGGAGGCAGACACCATAGATCGGCTGTTCGACACCGTACAGACCGAGGGCACGGGGTACGCCTTTCTGGCACAGGGGCTGATCTTACAGCTGGTGGGGCTGATTTTGCAAAACCATCGGTACACGTCCAGCGGCGAACGCGAAGCACGCTCCATGCGGCGGGTGCGGCAGTTAAAAAGCGCGCTCGCTTTCATCCGAAAACGGTACGCCATGCCGGTTACGCTCGAAGAGATCGCCCATGCGGCGGGGATGTCGCCGCGCTATTTCTGCCGCTTTTTTTCGGAGATGACCGGCCGCACGCCTATTGATTATCTGAATTTCTACCGTGTGGAGCGTGCCTGCGAACGGCTGACCTATACGGGCGAAAGCGTGACGGAAATCGCACTTTCGTGCGGGTTTAACGATTTGAGCTATTTTGTCAAGACGTTCCGCAGATACAAAGGCACAACGCCGAAGCAATACCGGAAAGGAAACGCCGTATGAACGAGAAAAATTTACTCGAGCAGCTTTTGCATTACGCGAAGCTGGACGTATATCCGTTCCATATGCCCGGGCACAAGCGCAACGCGGCACTTTTGGGCGAAACGCTCCCCTATGCCCTCGACATCACCGAGATCGACGGGTTTGACAACCTCCATGCGCCGCAAGGCATCCTCAAAAAATTAAACGAACAGCTTTCCCGAATCTGGGGAAGCCGGCAGAGTTTCGCGCTGGTGAACGGCTCGACCTGCGGCATTCTGGCGGGCGTTGCGGCGTGCGTCTCTCGCGGGGACACGGTGCTCGTGGCGCGCAACTGCCACCAGTCGGTATACCACGCGCTGGAACTTTTCGGCGCGAAGCCGGTCTATCTTTTGCCGCCGGTGGATGCCGGAAGCTCGATCGCGGGGAGCATCACGCCTGAACAAGTCCGCCGCGCACTCGAAGCGCACCGGAACACGCGGCTTATTATCGTGACCTCGCCGACCTACGACGGGGTGATCAGCGACATGGCGGGGATCGTGGACGCTGCGCATAAAAAGCAGATTCCCGTGCTCGCCGACGAAGCGCACGGGGCGCATCTGGCGTTTACCGAGTTGGCAAAATACAGCGCCGTGCACGCAGGGGCGGATATTGTGATCCATTCCCTGCACAAGACCCTCCCCGCGCTGACGCAGTGCGCCGCCGCGCATCTGTGCGGCGCGCTCGTAGACCCGGTGCGGTTTGCGCGGGCGCTTTCCGTTTTTGAAACGTCAAGCCCTTCCTATATTTTGCTTGCATCCATCGCGCAGTGCGCCGATTTTTTAGAGACGAAAGGCACGGCGGCTTTCGCATCTTATCGCGACCGGCTCGCCGCATTTTCCGATAGCTGCCGTGACCTGCGGCATCTTGTAGCGCTCGGCAAAGGTAGAGATACACTTGAAAACCATCCAACCTTTTTTGCTTTCGACTTCGGCAAGCTGCCGGTGGTCACAGCGCGCACGCAAATGGACGGGCAAACGCTTTTGCAGGCACTGCGGCAAAGATTTGCCATCGAAGGCGAAATGGCGGCTGTGTCTTATGCGTTGCTGATGACCTCCGTCTGCGACACGGACGCAGGTTTTTCACGCCTTGCGGATGCCCTGCATGCCATCGACTGCGAAGCGGCGCCTTGTGAAATGCCGCCTGTTTTCCCGGCGCAGACGCTGCCCGAAATGCGCTTTACCCCTGCCGAAGCCGCCGCGCTTCCCGGAAGGCTTTGCGGGTTTTCGGACTGCCTCGGCAAAACCGGCCTTTCCTATATCCGCCTGTACCCACCGGGCACCCCCCTGCTCGTACCCGGGGAAGTATTTGATGCGCTTATCGTCGAACAGCTGCAAGCGGCCGAAGCACATCATCTGCAAGTGCTCACCTCCTGCGGCAAGCCGGGGCACGCGCTCGTTTGCGATTGACAAAATGCGCGCGGTGTGCTACTATACTACCGAACAAAACGATAAGGAGTCGATACATATGAAGAGAATCCAGACCATCGAGACCCGCGACCTGAAAAAGAGCGTCGAGACCGGCGGCTGCGGCGAGTGCCAGACCTCCTGCCAGAGCGCCTGCAAGACCTCCTGCGGCGTTGCGAACCAGCAGTGCGAAAAGTGCATGGAGCAGAAATAACCGTTTGCAAACAAACACTTCGGAAAAGCCGTTGTCAGACGGCTTTTCTTTTTGACAAGATATGGGAAAGGACGTGCCGATTTGGTACACCAGTATAAGCTTGGCGGCTATAACATCGTGCTCGACGTGTTCAGCGGCGCAGTGCACGCCGTGGACGAGGTCGCCTACGACGCGATCGCGCTGTATGAAACGCATACGAAGGACGAAATACAAACCGAGCTTTCCGAAAAATACGCAGACGACGGCGTAACAAAAGAAGATATTGCCGAGGTCCTTTGCGATATCGAACAGCTCAAAGCCGACGGCAAGCTGTTCACCGAGGACGTCTACGCCGACCATGCCTTTGATTTCAAGAACCGCAACACCGTCATCAAGGCGCTCTGCCTGCATGTGGCGCACACCTGCAACCTCAACTGCTCGTATTGCTTTGCCGCACAGGGGAAATACCACGGGGAACGTGCGCTGATGTCCTTTGAAACCGGCAAACGCGCGCTGGACTTCTTGGTCGAGAATTCCGGCACGCGCAAAAACCTGGAAGTGGACTTTTTCGGCGGCGAACCGCTGATGAATTTTGAAGTCGTAAAACAGCTTGTGGCGTATGCGCGCAGCATGGAAAAGGAAGCGGGCAAAAACTTCCGCTTTACCTTAACAACGAACGGCGTGCTGTTAAACGACGAAGTCACCGAATTCGCAAACCGAGAGTGTCACAACGTGGTGCTCTCGCTTGACGGTCGCAAGGAAGTGCATGACCGTCTGCGCAAGACCGTGAACGGCGAAGGCAGCTATGACCTCATCGTTCCGAAGTTTCAGGATTTCGTAAAAAAACGCGGCAACCGCGGGTACTACGTGCGCGGAACGTATACGAAATACAATTTGGACTTTACAAACGACATTTTCCACATGGCGGATCTGGGCTTCACGGAGCTTTCCATGGAACCCGTGGTCAGCGCGCCGGACGACCCGTATGCGTTAAGCGAAGCGGACCTGCCCACGCTCTACCTGCAATATGAGATCTTGGCGGAGGAAATGCTGCGCCGCCGTCGGGAAGGGCATCCGTTTACCTTCTATCACTATATGATCGACCTGACGGGCGGCCCGTGCATCTACAAGCGTATTTCCGGCTGCGGTTCGGGCACAGAATACCTCGCCGTAACGCCGTGGGGCGACCTGTACCCCTGCCACCAGTTCGTCGGCGAGGAAAAATACCGTCTGGGCGACATTTGGAACGGCATCACGAACCCGGCCGTGCAGCAGGAATTCAAGCTGTGCAACGCCTACGCGCGGGAAGATTGCCGCGACTGCTGGGCGAAGCTGTATTGCAGCGGCGGGTGCGCGGCGAACGCCTACCACGCGACGGGGTCCGTCACCGGCGTTTACGAGCTCGGCTGCCAGCTTTTCAAAAAGCGGATGGAATGCGCGATCATGCTGAAAGTCGCCGAGGCGCTGGACAAAGCAGCAGAAGCTTAAGCGGAGGCAGACAGATGGCGGTATTTTTCGGCGTTTATCTCAGTGTGGCGGCGGTCATCGTCGCCGCGGCGTTCTGCCTTTCCTATTTCGGCGGTGAACCGAATCGGTTTCGCGGGTTTTTGCTGGCGCTGTATATCCTTGCCGTGATCGGCGTGCTGTTTGCGACCGGCGTTTTGGAAGCGCGCTACGGCTGGAACCGGCTGTATTCGAGCATCGTTGCCGCCGCGCTGCTTTTGGCGCTGTATTTAGCCGATTCGCTCGGCACACGGCTGCAAAAGCGATAAGCCCACCCTATGGGCGGCTTTTTCGGAGGGGAAATAACAATATGACCGTATTTTGGTGCTCATTCGGCGGTTCTGCTGTTTTGATTTTTGCTGCGGCGTTTTGTCTTTCCTATTTTTGCGACAGGTCAAAGCTCCTGCATAAATTTCTGTGGCTTCTGCTTTTTCTGCTCCTTGCGGGCATTGCCGTTGTCGTGCTCCGGGTCGATTTGGCTGCGCGCCGCAGCCAGTACCGCTTGTATATGAGCATCATATTGTATGCGTTGTTATTTGCGCTGTGTACAGGGTATGAATTGGGGAAATTTTTGCGAAAGCGCAAAGAAAAATAATCTAATCATACCCCGGTAAAAACACAAACAGGCTGTCCGGTTGGGCAGCCTGTTTGTGTTTTATGGAGAATTTATTGTGCTGTGTCGTCTGATTCGGCGCTTTGCGCTTGGGCGCGCTGTTTGGCACTTTTGACGACCTTCAAGCGGGTGAAATCCTCGCGCTCTTTTTCGTCGAGCGCTTCCGTAATAAATTTCACGGTCGCCTCGAACTGCGGGATCAGGATGTTGTTGAGCGCGTTGGCGCGCTTCTGCGTTTTCTTGACCGCGTCCGCCAGTCGGAAAATGGACGCCTGCGTTTCGGCAAGGCGCACGGTGAGCTGCTTTGCCTTGTTAAACTGCCGGTAGGCTTCGTCCAAATACGAGTTTGTCCGGTGGAATCCGTAGTGCGGCTCCGCCTGATTTTCCGCCAGTTCCAAAAGCGGGATCTCCACGCCCATTACGCTCTTCCCGCGCACGGAAAGCCCGTCATCCACGGGAACGCTGCGCGCAAAATTGCCGCAAAGCCCCAGCGTGATATTCGCCAGCCGCAGCGAAGCGTATGCCTGTTTATACACGTCGCCGATCTGCGATTCGACCGCGCGCGCCTCATCCACAAGCTGCATCATCTCCCGCACCAAAATACTGCGTTTACGGTCCATCAGCTCATAGCCGAGCTTCGCGAGCTCCAGCGATTTCTGCGTTGCCATCAAATTTGCCTTGGTCGGAAACACCTGCGCCAAACGAATTCACCTCCTGTAACGGTCTTTGCCCGCGTTATGCGGTTGCTTCTGCTCTGCCTTTGTAATGCTTGTCGAGCGTCTCATCGTCCACACGGTCCAGCATACGACGCGGCAGCATGGACAAGAGCTCCCAGCCGAGGTCAAGTGTCTGATCCATCGAGCGGTTTTCCGTAAAGCTCTGGTTCAAAAAGCGCGATTCAAACGCCCTGCCGAATTCCATCAGCAATTTGTCGTCCGCAGAAAGTTCTTCTTCGCCGATGACCGACGCGAGGGCTTTCGCATCCTGCACCTTGGCGTAGGACGCAAGCAGCTGGTTGCTTAAGTCTGCGTGGTCCTCCCGCGTGAAGCCCTTGCCGATGCCGTCTTTCATCAGACGCGACAGCGACGGCAGCACGTCTACGGGCGGGTAAACGCCTTTGTAGTCCAAATCGCGGTTCAAAACGATCTGCCCCTCTGTGATATACCCCGTAAGGTCGGGGATGGGGTGGGTGATGTCGTCATTGGGCATGGTGAGGATCGGGATCTGCGTGACCGAGCCTTCGACGCCTTTAATCATACCCGCGCGCTCGTAAAGCGAAGCAAGGTCGGAGTACAAATAGCCGGGGAAGCCTTTTCTGCCGGGAATCTCGCCCTTGGAGCCGGAGAATTCCCGCAGTGCTTCGGCGTAAGACGTCATATCGGTGAGAATGACAAGAATATGCATATGCCGCGTAAACGCCAGATACTCCGCAATGGTCAGCGCCACGCGCGGCGTCATGATGCGTTCGACGATGGGGTCATTGGCAAGGTTTAAGAGCATGACCACGCGGCGCATGACGTTCGCCTCTTCAAATGAAGAGCGGAAATACTGCGCGACGTCGTTTTTCACGCCCATGGCCGCAAATACGACGGCGAAATCACTGCCGTCAGCGGTGGACGCCTGCCGTACGATCTGCACGGCAAGCTCGTTGTGCTTCATGCCGGAGCCCGAGAAAATCGGCAGCTTCTGCCCGCGGATGAGCGTGGCGAGCGCGTCAATGGAAGAAATCCCTGTGTGGATATAGTTGCGCGGATATTCGCGCGAAACGGGGTTGATGGGCGCGCCGTTTACGTCGCGCACCTCTTCGGGGAACACTTCGCCGAGACCGTCGATGGGTCTGCCGAGGCCGTCAAACACGCGCCCCAGAATTTCAGGAGAAAGCGCAACCTCCATGGGCTTGCCCGTAAACACGGTTTCGGTATTTGCCATGGAAATGCCGCGTGTGCCCTCAAACACCTGCACCGAGACTTCGTCGCCGTTGATTTGGACAACGCGCCCCGTGCGCTCAGTGCCATCCGTAAGATGGAGCTTGACGATCTCCTCATTGGCGGCGTTATCCACGCCGGAAAGCGTTGCCAGCGACCCGTTGACGCCGTTGAGCTTTAAATGTCGAATAAGCAAGGTCCCGCCCCCTTTCAGCGCAGGATGCCGTCAACGGCAGCATCGATGTCGCGGGTGTAATCGTCGAACATCTCAAGCCTGTCGTTCGGCACGTCGTATTTCATTTTTACAAGCTGGTCAAAGATCCCGGTTTTCAGCAGCGTCGAGATCGGGATCTGCCGCGCGACAACTTCTTTCGCACGGTGATACAGGTGCAGAATCACATGCATCATTTTATACTGCTTTTCGAGCGGAACATAGGTATCCTCCGCGTGGAAAGCGTTTTGCTGCAAAAAGCCGACACGGATCACGCGCGCGATCTCAATAACGAGTTTCTGATCGTCCGGAAGCACATCCGCACCGATGAGCTTGACGATTTCCATGAGCGTGTTCTCTTCCTGCAAAAGCGCGCACAGCTCGTCACGGTCTTTGGAAAATTCCGGTGAAATATTGTCGCGGTACCAGTTTTGCAGGTCGCCGATATATTCACTGTAAGACAGCGTCCAGTTGATCGCGGGGTAATGGCGCGCGTAAGCCAGTGATTTGTCCAGCGCCCAGAAGCAGCGCGTAAACCGCTTGGTGTTCTGCGTGACCGGTTCAGAGAAGTCCGAACCCTGCGGCGAGACCGCGCCGATAAGCGTGACGGAGCCTTCGCCGCCGCTCAAGGTCTCCGTGCGTCCGGCGCGCTCGTAGAATTCGGAAAGGCGCGAGGGCAGATACGCGGGGAAGCCTTCGTCAGCGGGCATTTCCTCAAGTCTGCCCGAAATCTCGCGCAGCGCTTCCGCCCAGCGGGAGGTCGAGTCCGCCATCAAAGCAGTGTGATAGCCCATGTCGCGGTAATATTCCGCAAGGGTGATGCCCGTATAAATGGACGCCTCACGCGCCGCCACGGGCATATTGGAAGTGTTCGCGATCAGGACCGTGCGGTCGAGAAGGGGTTTGCCGGAACGCGGGTCGGTAAGCTCTGAGAACTCGGAAAGTACCTGCGTCATTTCGTTGCCGCGCTCACCGCAGCCAACGTAAATAATAATGTCCGCATCGCACCATTTGGCAAGCTGGTGCTGCGTCATGGTCTTGCCCGTGCCGAACCCGCCGGGGATCGCCGCGGCGCCGCCTTTGGCGATGGGGAACACCGTGTCAATGACACGCTGACCGGTAATCAGCGGCACATCGGCAGGCAGCCTTTTGCGGATGGGGCGCGGGGTACGGATAGGCCACGTCTGCATGAGCGTTAAGTCGATTTCTTTGCCGTCGTCGGTTTTCAGCTTCGCGACGGTATCCTGCACACGGTAAGCGCCGTCGGGCTGCACCTCTGTCACGGTGCCCGAGAGGTTGGGGGCGAGCATGACTTTGTGCTCGATTGCCGCCGTTTCCTGGCAGGTAGCATAGACTTCACCGCCTGCAAGGTGGTCACCGGGTTTTACGCAAAGGTGCACGTCATAGGTCTTTTCGGTATCCAGCGGCGAAAACTGCGCGCCGCGCCCGATGAATGCGCCGAACTTCTTTTCCAAAGCCGGCAGCGGGCGCTGGATGCCGTCAAAAATATTGCCCAAAAGCCCGGGTCCCAGGGTAACGCTCATGGCGCTGCCCGTGGAATACACCGGCTCGCCGACCGTAAGACCGGCCGTCTCTTCATAGACCTGAATGGTGGTCCGGTCTTTTTCCAGCCGGATAACTTCGCCGATTAAGCGCGCGTTGCCGACATAGACCGTCTCCATCATTTGCAGCTGCGTTTCGCCGCGGATGGTGACAACCGGCCCGTTGATGCCGTAGATCTGATAAGCCGTCATGCTCACGCCTCCTCAATGGAAAGTCCGGAAACCGAAAGGAACTGCGCCTTCTGCTGCTCCAAGCGCGCATCCAGCGTATCGTCCGCCAGAAGACCGGTCTCTTCGGAGCGGATTTTCAGCCCGCCGAGCGCGATCGTCTCGTCGCAGGCAAAACGCGTATCTTTCGGCAGTACGGCGGACAGCGTATCCGTCAGCGGCATATCCGCTTCGCGCAGAAAGACTGTCAATCGTTTACCGCCGACCGCCTTTGCCGCCTGTTCAGCACTTTTTTGCAGCAAGGCATGGTATTCGGGCGTTTCGCAAAACGCGGCGATGCGCGCGCGCACGCGTTCGAACACCTGCGTCTCCAATGCTTCGCGCCGCTCGGTCAACCGCTTGCGCGAGGTCTCCTCGAGTTCAGAGATCTCACGGTTGAAGTCTGCGTTGATGCGCGAAATTTCATAATCCGCATAAGTCTTGCTGCGCACCTTTGCCTCTTCCTGCAAAGCGTCGAGCCGCTGCGTGCGCACAGCCTCTGTTTCGCGGTCAATCTTTTCACACTCCGCATCCGCCAGTTCGCGGACGGCTTCGAGGAAAACTTTGATATTGCCGTTTGGAATATCCAAGGACTCTCACCTCTTGCCGGCGTCGGCTCACAAACGGATGCCGACCGCCTCTTGAATGTATTCGGTAATGCTGCTGGAGCTCGCCGTTGCACTTTCGCCGTCCGGGATCTCCAAAAGCAGCGGTCGCGTCTGCCGCTGCAGCCGCGCAATGGTGTCGGGGCAGGCCTCCCTTACGCCCGCCGTGTAAAGGACGATGCCGATTTCCGCATTCGCGGCAGCGTCGCACAACGCCTTTTCCATATCGGTGCTCGAGCGCAGGCATAAGCCCTCTATCCCCGCAAGGCGCATGCCGATAACGGGGTCCAGCTTATCGCTGACTAAGAACAGTCGCATATTTGCGCCCTCTTTACAGATTGTTGATAATCAGGATGGAGATAACCACGCCGAACAGCGCGATGGATTCGCCCAATGCCACGAAAATCAGGGATTTACCGAAGGACTTCGGATTTTCAGCGGTCGCCGCGATTGCCGCAGGGGCAGCCGCCGCCAGCGCGATGCCGCCGCCGATACCGGCAAGACCCGTTACAAGGCCAGCGGCGAGCAGGCCGAGGCCTTTTGAAGAGTCGCTCGTGCTCGCTTCCGCAGCCGTCTGTTCGGTCTGCGCGGCGGCATCGGCAGACGCCGTATCCGCATCCGCGGCAAACACGTTAAACGAAAGCACCGACATCAGCACCACCAGCACGCCGAACGTGGCAAGGTTCATGCCCATCGCCCGTTTTGCAGAGCGGCCCTGATTGCGTTTGCGCACGGCAATAAAGGCGGTGGTAAGCAGCGCCGCCGGCGCGGCGATCAACAAAACATAGAAAAGTGCGGTCATAGCAGATTCCTCCTGAAATCAATTTGTATGGCTTTGTATTTTTTGCAGGGTGACGGGGACAAAAGGTTTGCCGTCGCCCTCATAAAACCGGCTGAACATTTCGTAATATTCGAGACGCAGTACCTGAATGCCTGTCAAAAGCCCTTCGAGCACGATCACGAGCACGTTGCCGAGAAGGATAACCACCGGGTTTTCGCTCTCACCGGCAAGTGAGAACACAACCATCATCATGCCCGCATGCACCAGCACATAGGCGCCGACACGCAAAAAGGACAGCGTATTGGAAAGGTAAGAAAGGATATATTCGACCAGTTCAAAGAAGTTTTGCAAAAGGAATTCCGGAATGCTGTCGGGCTTCCAATCGGGGTGCTTGTCGATGATGCCGATGGGGATCTGCTGGATATACACCAGCACCGCCGTCACACCGAGCAGCACGAAGCAAAGCCCGGTCGGGACCGGCGCGGGGCCGCCCATAAAGCCGGAGGCAAGGTTCACGCCCATTAAGTACAGTACTATCCCCGCAAGCCCGTTCTGACTGAACAGCGCTTCGCCGAACTGGCGGCGCTTGATGCTCGCGTACATGTGGATAAGCATGGCGCAGACCATTAAGAACACGCCGATGCCGATGGCAATAAGCAGAACGGTGTTGATGCTGTCCATAACGGAAAGCGGCTTGCCGCTCCAGCCCAGCGCGTGGTACACAGGGTCAAGCGCGTCTTCAAACCCGAACACGCTGCCGAACAGGAACCCGAACACGACCGATGAGAACCCGCAGGGGATCAAAATCTTGCCGAGCTCCATCTTTTTGAGCTTCCACATGAGCGCGCCCGCAAGGCTCACCACAAGCCCCTGCCCGAGGTCGCCGAACATGATGCCGAACAGGATGGTGTAAGTCACGGCGACGAACGGGGTCACATCCACGTCGTTCTTGCCGGGCGAGCCGTACATTTCCACATAATAGCGGTACGGCGAAACCAGCGCCCGGTACAGCCTGCCGCGTTCCTTGTACTTGACCGGGACGGTGACCTTTTCGCTGTCCGGCGGGGCGTCGACCTCCACCGAAATCTCCGGGAGGTCCTGCAGGCTTGCAGAGAGCGTCTGCACGCTGCTTTCCGGCACAAAGCCGACAAGCATAAAGTTCTTTTCGTTGTGCAGCGCATAGCTGCGCACCGAGAAGATCGCGTTTCGCCGCATCAGCTTGGTATACAGCCGGTTGCAGTGCTCCTCTTCCTTTTCCCAGAACGCGTGCAGCTTCGCTTCGTTTTCGGCAAGCTGGCTTTCGAGAATATCAATGCTCTTGTGGATCTCGACGAGCACCTCGTCCACCGTGCCCGCCGCCCCCGGTACGGAAAACGGCTGAAACAGCAGAAAAGCGAAGATGCCGTCCACCTCGTCAAGCTTATCCACCGGGGCGAAATACGCGCCCCAGTAATCGGTCTTATCCTCTGAACACGGGCAAAACAGCAGATAAGGGTAATCGTGGAACACGGTGTTCAGCCGCGCAAGACTTTCTTTGGGCATGTGCCCGAAGCGCATCTTGACAAACTCACAGGCAGAAATGCTGTCCAGATTCATGTCAAGGCCCGTGAAATGCGAGTATTTGCGGATGCCCTCCTCGCAGACCTCTTTCTGCTCGGTCAGCACGCGCCGTTCCTCCAAAAGCGCCGCCGCGCGCTGCTCCACCGTGTGGATGTAGGCGTCGTCCGCATCGTCCGATTCGGTTTCCGACGCCGTCTGCAGCTGCAGCGGAAACCCAAGTGAATTGGCAAACTCTGTCAGTTCCGAGAGCTTTTGCGTATAGGGGTTTTCGTCTGCGAACGGCAGAAAGCCCATGGAGGATGAAATATAGTTCGCCGCCGCATCCGGCTGGAAGCACTCGCTTTCACAAAGCCGCGTGCTCAAAGGCTCCAGCTGTGCCAGATCTCCGCTGATCTTCATCAGCTTCATGCTTTCAATCGCCATGGTATCTCCTTTTCCTGAGAAGCTTTTTTGCGGAGGCGGTCACGCCGTCGCAAAACGCTGCTTGACGCAGCCCTTCTGGATCACATAGACTCGTTTGCTGTTTTCAAGCGCGGCGTGCAGGTCCTGCATCCGCTCTTCGGGCAGCAGCCCTGTCAAAATATACGCGCCCTTGCAGTACAGCGCATAGGATTTCAGCGCAAACAGCGATTCTGCGCCGGCAAGCGCGGCGTATAGGGAGCAGGCGGTTTCCCGTTCTTTTTCGAAAAAACGGCCCTGCTGCTGTTCCACATCGGACAGCTCCGTTTTTAAAATGTCCATACTCCGCGCAAACTCCGTGCCGACCTCGGCGGTGCTGCCCGACAGCGACGGAATGGCAAGCGACTCGAACAAAAGCGAAGCAAAGATCGCGTCGATCTTATCCGCCATATTGCGCGGGGCGAAATACATACCGTAGATCTCGCCGCCCTCCGAAAAGGACGGGAAAAACTCCACATATGGGTTTTCTGCATACAGCGTGCGCAGGCGGTCATAGCTTTCTTTGGGCATATGCCCGAACCGCACGCGGATGAACGCACATTCCGCAATGTCCTGCAAATCCACGGATAAATCGCCGAACAGCTCTAACTTCTTTTGCCCCTGCAAACAGGCGTCCACCTGCTCTTGCAGCTGCGTTTTCGCATTTTGCAGCGACCGGCAGGTCTTGTAAAGTTCTTCGGTCTTTTCACGCCAGTTCTCAGGCAGAGAAGCCTCGATATCCGATTCGGGAAGCGTTTGCTTCGCGGTATCCAGTACAAACCGCAGGTGCGAGAGCGCGTGGGCATACGGGCTTTCGACACCGTTTTGTTTTTCAATCCCACGGTATGCCGACACCGGAGTCTCGGTGTCCGGCTGCGGCTGGAATCCCAAGCGTTTGAGCGCCCTGCAAGCCGTTTCCATTTCCCCTGAGGCGATCAGGAGCCGAAGGACTGCGTATTTTTGTTTTTTCATGGAAAGTCCTTCCTTTCACTTACGGCTCGGACGCGTGAATGCTCTCGTTTGTCACCAGAAAAGCGGCAATCTCTTCCGGCGGGAGCCCGTAACGGATACCCTCCGCGATGTGCGTCAAATTGGTCATCTCATTTTCCTGAATGCCGATAAAAGCGGTCATGACGACCTGCGGCACTGTGGAAAACCGAAGTTTGTGCGCGTAGGTATGCAGCAGCGCCTCGTTCGTCTTGTGCTCGATGATGCCATCCTGAAACAGCTGGGGCAGCTTGCCGTAGACCGAATGCTTTAAAACCTCCGTCAGTTCCGCCGCATTGCGGCATTCCAGCAGCGCGTTGCGCTCGTTTGGGGTAAAAGCGGTCACTGTGTTGGAGAGCACCCCCGTGCGGCGCGCATCTGCATCCGGATAGTAGGTCTTCATGCGATACAGGCATTCCACCGTCTTCATATCCGCGCGCATACGTAGGCTTTCGAGCAGCTCTTTGCGCGCTTCGCCCGAAAAGCCCTCGCGGATCACCTGCTCAGCGCGGGTATAGACGAACTCATCCACCAGAAGCTCCAGCGTGCGCACCGAAAACGGCGCCCCGCCGGAAAACCCGTCCAAAAGCTTTTGGTACGGCGTACCGGCAATCGCCGCCGCCATATCGTCCACGCTGCGCGCGCGGAACAATGCCTGCTCATCCAGTTCCGAATTCTCGCGGAAGAACGCAGGGACAAACTGCATGGACTCCCCCATGCCTTCCGAATTCAGGTATTCGGCGCAGGTGATGAGCAGCTCCGCGTCATAGTACATAATCAATATTTTATACAAGCTGCCGCCGAGCGCCTTTTCCGACGCGGCAAGCGACGCGATGCGCGACATCGTATACTTGCGCAGCAGCGCCTCAAACCGCGCACGCTGGATGCGCATGCGCGCAAGATCGCCGAATACCGACGCATACGCCGTATGGTCGCGCAGGAAAGAAGCCAGTTCCGCGATGCTGTGGCAGCTGAGCATTTCCTGATAAGTCCCGGCGTCCAGGATTTCGCCGTACATCGCGTGCGCTTTCGCCGTGAGCGCGCCCGCGGAAAGCGATGCGATCTTTTTCATGCGCCGGACCTCCTTTTTTCTGCGTTTGCCGCCTTATTTGCCTTGCGTTACCGCCCGGAAGATCTCGTCTTCCCACGCCTCGTGCGAGGCTTGATACCGCTCGTCCAGACGCTTTAAACGCTGTTCTTCCTGCCTGCGGATCGTCTCGCTTTGCGCGTCGAGCTTTTTCTGCTTTGCTTCGCGCGCGCGGTCGATCTCCGCTTTTGCTTCGGCGGTGTGCGCTTCGTCGATCTCTTTCTTTTGCTCAGCAAGCGCTTTGGTCAACGCCTCGCGCCGCTCGCGTGCCTGTTCGACGCGTTCGCGTGCGGCACGGTCCGCTTCCACGATCATATTCAGCGCGTTTTCCACGGAAAGCCCTCCGATCATCTGTTTTATTTAGAACAGATTGTAGCACTTTTTTTCGCAAAGTACAACTGCATTTTGCAAGAACAAACGGCGTTTTTTTCGGCGGTTTTGTTCATTTTGTTCGAAATTGGTACAAGAACGCTTTACCCTTTCGCCGTATAGCTGCCGGGATCGGTTTTTTGCTGTTCCCCATTGTTTTTCATAAAAAAATATGATACGATATAGAAAATTCAGGCAAAAAGGAGAGAACGACATGTCGGATTGGTACAAAGAGGCGGTCATCTATCAGATCTGGCCGCGCTCGTTTAAGGACGGCAACGGCGACGGGATCGGCGATCTGTGGGGCGTGCTTGAAAAGCTTGACTACATCAAAAGCCTTGGGGCGACCGCCATCTGGTTTTCGCCGCTGTACCCCTCGCCCAACGCGGACTACGGCTATGACATCGCGGATTACCGCAACATCTCGCCCGATTACGGCGACCTGGAGCTATTCAAAAAAGTGCTCGACGGCGCGCATGAGCGCGGCATGAAAGTAATCATGGATCTGGTGGTCAACCACACCTCCGACGAACACATGTGGTTTCAGGAAAGCCGCAAGGGCGGTGAGAACAACCCCTACCGCGACTATTACTTCTGGCGCAAAGGCAAGGGGAAGAACGGCAAAAAGCCGCCGAACAACTGGCTTTCCACCTTTGAAGGCGGGGCCTGGGAATTTGACGAGATGCGCGGGGAGTACTACCTGCACGTTTTCGCCAAAAAGCAGCCCGACTTAAACATGGACAATCCGAAGGTGCGCCAAGAGGTCATCGACATCATGCGCTTCTGGCTCGACATGGGTGTGGACGGCTTCCGCGAGGACGTCATCACGTTCATCTCCAAGCGCGAAGGGCTGCCCAACGGCTTCCCGCTGCCGATTGCCACGGGCATTGAGCACTATAACAAGGGGCCGCACATCCACGAATACCTTTCGCAGTTCCGCGAAGCGATCTGCAAGGACTACGACTGCTTCATGGTCGGCGAATCGCCCATGACGAATTCCAAAGACGCGCTGGCGTTTACCTCCGGGCCGAACCGCGAACTCGACATGATGATCAGCTTCGACCACATGCAGGCGGACTGCTTCATGACCGACACCATTTCCATGCCTTTCAACCTGCGCAAAATGAAAAAGGCATTTACGCGCTGGCAGGAGGATCTGTACGGCAAATCCTGGAACGCGCTGTATCTGGAAAATCATGACCACCCGCGCATCATCAGCCGCTACGGCAATGAAAAATTCCGTAAGGAAAGCGGCAAGATGCTCGCGACGATGTGCTATTTCCAAAGCGGCACACCTTTCATCTATCAGGGGCAGGAGATCGGGATGATCAACAACCATCTCGACGACATTCATAAGTTTAAGGACGTCGTGACCTTCAACAATGAGCGGCTGTTTAAGAAATTCGGCTTTTCCGATGAAAAATACCTCGAGATCGCCAACCGTACCAGCCGCGAAAACGCGCGCACACCCGTGCAGTGGGATTCGAGCGAATACGCGGGCTTCTCGACGGTGGAGCCTTGGTTCGGTGTGACCCCCAGCTACAAGGAGATCAACGTCAAGGAAGCCGAACGCGACAAGGATTCCATTCTGCACTACTACCGCAAGCTGTTGAAGATCCGGCAGTCAAGCAAACTGTTCATCTACGGCAGCTATCGCGAGCACATGCACGAGAGCAAGGATTTCTATTGCTACGAGCGCAACTACGAGGGGCAAAAGGCGTTGATCATCTGCTCGTTCGCAGACGAAACGCGTACTTTCCGCGCGCCGGAGGGCTTTGACCTGACCAAAGGCAAGCTGCTTTTGAGCAACTACAAGGATGCCCCCGCAAAGCCGAACGTCTGCCCCATGCGCCCGTATGAAGCGCGGGTATACCTGTACGAGTAACCCTTGCAAAGCGGCACGCCTGGATTTTCGGCATACCCCAAGCAGCAAAACATTATAATAAACAGGACACGGCTTGAATATCTATCAAGCCGTGTCTTTCTCTTTCCCGATGCACCGGCAGATCACAATTTGAGCCGCAGCCCGCTTGCCTTTTGTTTTAGCATTTCCCGAATCACGTCCGCGATATACGCGGCGGCTTCCACGGGCGGCATACCGAACCGGCTGATGTTGGAAACAACGGTATACGCGCTTTCGCTCATCTCCGGATGCGGTTTATAGACAATGTAGGCGCTCATGCTCTCGTCCGTCAAGAGTCCCGGACGTTCGCCGATAAGCACGCAGACAACCTTTGCATCCAAAAGAGGCCCAATCTCCCGCGCCGTATTGACGCGGCAGTACCGCACAAAAAACGGTTTGCCGACGGTTATGCCGTCTTGTTCAAGTGCAAGACGCAGCATCGGCAGCATATCCGGGACGTTCGCTGCAATCGACGGGGCGGAAAGCCCGTCGCCGCAGTAGATCTGCACATCCGCCCCAACGGTCGCGTGTTGCTTGAGATAGGCTTTCGTCTCCTCCGAAAAGCATCTGCCCCAGTCGGGACGAGTGAGCATTTCATATTTGTTTTTGCATTTGGTCCGCACTTCGAAAAGCCCAAGGCGCTGAAGTGTCTCGCCGCTTACCTCGCTCATCACCGCGTCGTTTGCTGCGGCGTGGGCGGCGCGGAAGTCCAGGTAACTTTTCGTCTTGTACCGGCTGCCCGTTCTGCCGATTTGCAGACGCGCGGGCGTTGCGGCCCGTAAGCTGTCAAAATAATCCATATTGATCGCTTTCTTTCTGTTGGTTCCAAGGTTTACAAGAATATGCGCGGATTGCCTGCGTTTTTGCCAAGCCTCCCGTTTTCCCAGATGCCGTAGCTTTCCAGCCATTCGCGAAACGGCTCGATCGGCGAGAGCCCCAGCATTTCCCGCACGGCAGCAATATCATGGTAGGATGTGGACTGGTACATCAGCATAACATCATCGCTTTGCGGGATACCCATCACATAATGGCAGCCGGCGGATGCGAGCATTACAAGCAGGCTGTCGCAGTCGTTCTGGTCCGCTTTCATATGATTGGTATAACAGATGTCGCAGCCCATGGGCAGCCCGTGCATATGCCCGCAGAAATTGTCCTCGAGCGCCGCGCGGATGAGTTCCTTGGAATCGTAAATATACTCCGGCCCGATAAACCCGACCACCGTGTTCACAAGAAAGGGCTTGTAGTGCCGGGCAAGGCCGTAGCAGCGGCTCTCCATGACGAGCTGATCCGCGCCGTTGTGCGCGCCGGCAGAAAGCTCGCTGCCCTGCCCTGTTTCAAAATACAGGTAATTTGGACCTTTGGAGGTGCCGTACTGTCGCATCAATTCGTTCGCCTCGGCGAGCATATCCACATCCGTGCCGAAAGACGCCAGCGCCTTTTCGCTGCCGGCGATGGACTGAAAGCACAGGTCCATCGGCACGCCGGCTTTGAGCGCCTCCAGCTGTGTGGTGATATGGCTCAAAACGCAGATCTGCGTGGGAATATGCAGTCTGGTTTTCACATCGTTAAAAAGATTCAGGATATCCGAGGTGCTTTTGAGCGTGTCGATCGCGGGGTTTGATCCGATGACCGCGTCACCCGCGCCGTAGGAAAGCCCTTCCAGAAGGGAAGCGGTCACGCCTTTCACATCGTCGGTCGGGTGGTTCGGCTGCAGCCGGACGGCAAACGTGCCGGGCTTCCCGATGGTCGTGTTGCAGGTAGCGGTGATATGCAGTTTCCGCGCGACATACATCAGGTCGAGGTTGCCCATCAGCTTTGCCAAAGCCGCGATCACCTCGGAACTCATCCCGCGCGCAAGCGTCAGGATCCTGTCACCCGTAATTAAATTGTCGAGAATCGTTTCGCGCAGCTCGCCGATGGTTTTGCCCTTGATTTTTTCATATTGTGCCCGGTCCAAATCGTCGAGGATGATGCGTGTGACGGCGTCCTCGCTGTATTCCACGGCGGGCGAGTTCGTGACTTCCTCCACCGTTAAATCCGCCAGCACATATTTTGCGGCGACCCGTTCTTTTGCGTCCGCAGCCCCGATGCCGGCGAGCGTGTCCCCGCTTTTTTGCTCATTCGCTTTTGCCAGCACTTCTTTCACGGAATGAAAGGTATAGGGTTTTCCGAAGAGCGTTGTTTGAAGCTTCATATCTTATCCTCCGAAAACAAGCGTTTTAACGACCACCGGCACGGCCCTCCCGCCCGCAACGGGCGCGCCGATGTCGATGTAATCCCCTCTTTTGCAGGCAACGCCGTCGGCGCACAGAAACGGATAACGCTTTGGCAGCCGGCTTTTTAAGCAAAGCCCGAGCGCCTTTGCGCAGTCCGCCTGCGTGATGACGATCAGAGGGATCTTTTTTTCGAGCAATTTGCCCGACGATTGCATGATCTTTTCGGCAAGCGCGCTGACCGACGAAAAGGTAGGCGCGCTGAAATCCGTGGGGCATATCGCGCAGGGTTCGCTGCCGACCTGCTCCAAGGTGCAAACACAGGGCAGGTTTTTCAGCGGGAAACGGATGTCGGCATACTCGATCGTGCTGCCCGAAATTTCCATACTGAACTGCCCCGCCCCGATGACGGTGGCGCGGATGGGATCGCCGGGCGGCACCGCAACGCAGCAGCCGCATTTTTCTGCCTGCGCCTTTACGGCTTTGCCAAGCAGCACACCGATGTCCCCGTAAACGAAATCCGGTTTTTGCTCTTTCATGCACGCTGCAACGCCGCCGGAAAAGGTGAGGATGTCCGGGGGCGCGGCGGGTTTCAGCAGATGGTCGGCCACGAGCATTTCCGGGACGTCTCCGTCCCGAAAGCCCAAGGCAGAAAAAATATAGCCTGCAAGCAAATCGCAAAGGCGGCAGAGGTCCGCCCTGTCGTTTTCCAAATTCCGGATCGTAAGCCGGCGGTCGGTTATAAGCTCTGCAAGAGGTCGGGAAACCGCTGTTTCCTTCCCAACCCTTTTGACCAGCCGCCCGCCGATGTGCAGACAGCAGGTGTCGATGCATTCGCCGTCTTGGAACAGAGAAATATTGGTCGTCCCGCCGCCGATGTCGATGTTCGCGACGCGCTTGCCCGTTTCCGCGCTGATTCGATCGGCGCCCGCCCCTTTTCCGGAAAGGTACGATTCCAGCTCGCTGCCCGCCTGGGCGGCGACAAAGCTGCCCGCAAGCGCAGAAATCTCCTGCAAGACGTGGGCGGCGTTCCCCTTGCAAGCGCTTTCGCCCGTAACGATCACCGCACCGCTTTTGAGGTCGGCGGGCGTCAACCCCGCCGCCTTATATTCGCGCTCCAGGATGGCGGCGACTGCTTTCCCGTCAATGTCGCCGTCCGCGAGCAGGGGTGTGAAATAGACCGGACTTTGATATAAGATCTCTTTGGAAGCAATTTGCGCACGCGGCACCGTACCGAACGCCTCGGTCGTCTGAATGCCAAGGCGGCTGACGACGAGATGGGTCGTTGTCGTGCCGATGTCGATGCCGGCGCTTAAAATCATTTCTTGCATCATACGTTTGGATTGGAACTGTGCGTCCCCTGTCGGACAAAATTCTGTAAAAAAGAGGGCGCATGAGCACAAATGCAATCGCTCATGCGTCCCCGTTGACGGTCTTTATTTTACCACGGAACCGTTATGCTGTCAATTCCGTTATGGCGCGCCGCCCGCCTTTAATCGTCGTATTCGCGCAAATGCCCCTCGCACAAAAGCGACGGGAACCCCCACTGCCGCAGCACTTCATAGACGGCGACGGCAACGGTGTTCGAGAGATTCAGGCTGCGCGCCCGTGCGTCGTCCAGCATCGGCAGCCGCGCGCAGCATGCGGGATTTTCATGCAGCAGCCATTCGGGCAGCCCTTTCGTTTCTTTTCCGAAAAACAAATAGGCGTTGTCGGGATAGCGAAAATCCGAATATACGTGCTTGCCTTTGGTCGTAAAGAAGAAGAAATTGTTTTCCTGCGGTGTCTTTTGCAAAAAATCCTCTAAACTATCATAATAGGTAATATCCAAAAGCCGCCAGTAGTCTAAGCCCGCGCGCTTGAGCTTGCGGTCGTCGATCATAAATCCCATTGGACCGATCAAATGCAGCCGTGCGCCGGTCGCCGCGCAGGTGCGCGCAATGTTGCCCGTGTTCTGCGGGATCTCGGGTTCGACCAAAACAATATTTAACGCCATAGTCCCTGCGGCACGCCTGTGCCGCCGACCTCCTTTTGATTCGGATCTTGCCGTCCATTATAGCGGGTTTTGCCAAAAAAGTAAAGGCGTGCCGCCCGGATGGCTTTGCCGTATTCGTAATTTTATGTTGCGGTTTATCACAAGTCGTGGTAAAATAGTTAATCATTTGGATCTTTTCTTTGCCGGGTCGTACCTTCCCCAGCGTTTCGACTGCCCGCCTGAACCGCACAGGCGGGCAGGTTTTTCTTTTTCTAAAATTTTCCGATACAGAATTTTTTTGCACGGCTAAATTGGGCCTGCATGTGCAAACTAAGATTGACTCGCATTAGCAAATTCAATTTGTATTTTCAAATATTTTGCAAGTGCGGGTGAACCCAAGCAAAAGGAGGAACAGTGATGAACAATTCCATGAATTCCGCCATGAAGGCCGTCGGGGTGAGCCTGGCAGTCGGCAGCGCCGTTGCGATGGTAAGCGGCATGGTCAAGAGCGGCTCGACCAAACGCAAGGCTAAAAAGACGGCGAAAAAAGCGGTTGACACATTCACAAACCTTGTGGATAATATGCATACGATGATGAAGTAACCGACACTTTTGGCGAAGCGGTCCGCCGCTGCGCTTCGGCGGGCAGACACGGATAGGTGGAACTACCATGAAACGCACAAAAATTTGCTGCCTGATGCTCGCGTGCGTGCTGCTTTGCAGCGCGTGCGGCAACGCGGAGGTTTCCGACGGCGCGCGGCAAGCCGCGCCCGCAACCGATACGCAACCGGGCGCAACCGAAGGGGAACCCGGTGAAACCACGCTCGTGGCGACGCCGCTCCCCGTGACGGCGCAAAAGCCCGTTTTGCAGAACGGTGAGACTTACACGGGGCTGCCCGCGCTGCCGCTGCAGGATTTTTCCGTCACCGACCCGGAAAACACACGCGGGCTTTCAAACAAAAAGATCGGGTACAGCTACGGCGTGGCGAAAAACGGAACGCCGCACGAAACGTCGGTCCAAAACCAGGCGTATTTTTCGGGGAACGGGTATCGGGCGTTTTGTCTGGATACCGTCAGCACGGAAAAGACCCTGTATTTGACATTTGACTGCGGCTATGAAAACGGCTACACCGAAAAAATTCTCGACACGCTCAAGGAAAAGGACGTGCCGGCGGCGTTCTTCTGCACGCTGCCGCAGGTGGAGGACAATCCGGCGCTCATCGCCCGCATGATAAACGAAGGGCATATCGTCGGCAACCATTCGGTCAAGCACCCGTCTTTCCCGACGCTGACGCGGCTCGAAATGGCGCAGGAGATTCAGGGGATGGACGACTACCTGCGCACGAATTTCGGATACAGCGAACCGTTCTTCCGTTTCCCGATGGGCGAGTATTCCGACTGTGCTCTGGATCTGGTCGGCTCGATCGGATATAGCAGCGTGTTCTGGTCGGTCGCGTATGAGGACTGGGATCTTGACAACCAGCGCGGCACACAGTACGCTTTTGACACGGTCACTTCCCGTCTGCACCCCGGCGCCGTGATTTTGCTGCACTCGGTCTCGCCCGACAATGCGAACGCACTCGGGCAGATCATCGACTGGGCGCGCGCGCAAGGGTATGTGTTCAAATCCCTGCGCGATTTTCCGCAGACCTGACAGGCACAAAAAGCAAGGCGGCTTTCCTTTTGGGAGGCCGCCTTGCGGTTCTTATGGATTCGGTTTACGCTTCGCGCGCCGTGCGTGCGGACTTTTCACGGCTCTTCCAGATGTGCATGATTTGCGGATGCGCAAAGATGTCGTCCAGCCTTTGGAGGAACGGGACAATGTCGCCGAAATCCAGCGCACGGTGGTCAAACGCGATGCAGATGGGCAGCACCTGCCGCGCCTCCACGGTCTTTTTGCCGGCGGCATCGCAGACCACCACGGGCTTATCCTGCACTGCGCCCACCCCGAACGCCGTGACCTGCGGCGGGACGATCTCGAGAAGCGAGCACGCGCCTTTCTGCCCGCGGTACACAGACCCGATGTTGGAGACCGTGACCGTGCCCTGCTCCAGATCCGCTTTTGTCAAGCGGTCGGAAACGGGGATCGCTTCATACGCGCGCTTTGCCTTGCCGTGCAGGGTGCGCACCTTGTGTTTCCCCGTCTTAGAGCCGATCAGCCGGCAGACAGTCTGCCCGATCTTACCATGGCGCAGCGCTGTCAGCGTGTTGTCAAGCGACACTTCAAACATGGCTTCGTTGAGATCGGTGTTTTCCGCACGGCGAGTAACATCTTGAATATAGGCGGTCATCTCGTCCAGATTTTTATCCTCAAAATCGTGCAGGTTCACCGTCATCATCTCGCCGTTCGGCAGGATCATCGGCATGGAAATGTTGATGGTTTTAAAGCTCTTGATCTCGCCGCGCACAAGCTTGCGGTTAAAATGGATGTGCGCGTTCATGGCGGGGGCGGCCTTGAGCCCTTCGCAAATGACTTTGAGCATCAGCGTATTCACGGTGATTTTATCCGCGCCGCTGCGGTCGAAGTTCAGCTTTTTGTATTCGCGCATGAAATCGGTCACGTCGGGTTCATACATATAGGTCACATGCGGGATCGTCTCCCAGCTTTCCGAAGTCATATTCGCAACGATCTTTCTCTGGATGCCGAAGTGGGTGGTGTTCAGGGTTTTCATAGGGAACATCTCCTTTGTCTTTTCAAATGGTATTCGGGATATCCGGAAAATATTTCCGGGAAAAGTCTTGTTCGTAAGAACACCTTTATCATACCCACAAAAAGGTGGTTGCGCCATACACTTCGGTTTGCGAATATGGAAAAAAGCGGCAACCGTTGTTTGCAAAAGCCGGTTGCCGCCCCAAATCGACAGGGTTTGCATGGATTTTACGCCGGATTACGGTTCGCGCGTCCTGTGCAGTGTAAATACATTCTTGTGAAAGGACAGAACCCCTTCGTCGCGCAGCCGCCCGAGCACGGCGGACAGCGCACTGCGGTCTGCGGCGAGATACTCCGCGAGCTGCAGGCGGTCAAAAAAGCCTTGCAAAGAAGCGGCAAGCTGATCCCCTGGCAAGTCTGCACCGTTACGACGGACGGCAGAGTCTTGGAAAACGCATAAACCAACGCATAAATCCGACATGCAAAACGCGCCCCGCAGAAATAGGCGGGGCGCGTTTTGTATAGAAAGCCGGTTTTTTCCAATCCTAATTATGCCGTGTTACACATACACCATTTCGTTGAACGCATCCATAAAGGTGGAATTCGACGGCGCCATCAGGTAGTTTAATACGATCACATCCGTGATGCCGTGGTCGCGCAAAAACTGCGGGAGGTTCATCCCTTTCATGCCGTCCTGGCGCGGGTCGAGCACATAGACCTCGCCAAAATTTTCCAGTAAAAACGGGGCGAAGGCGTTGCCGTAGGACTCCTTGACCAGCAGCACCTTACGGTTACTGCCGCACGCGGAGGTCATTTTGATCAGCGGCTTATCACCCTGGATAAACGCCATATATTTGCTGGAAGAGTCCTCGATCGAAGTCGAAATGATGCGCAGGTTTTTTCCGTCATCCATCGCGGGGGTCGAATAATACTGCCCGCTCGCCTCGACCGTCGGGTAGAACACCTCGACATAGTCGGGATTGTTTTTCAAATTTTCGCTGTGCGTGTAACGGTACATGCTGCCCACGAAGTTGTCGAGCCTGCCGGTCTCGTGCGCGGAAAGCGGTTTGCATTCGAGGTTCGCGCTCTCGCAGAACGCTTCGTATGCATAATACGCACCGCGCGCGGTCCAGTGGTGGTCGGTGCGGAAATAGATGTACTGGTCCGTATGGCGGGAAAGGTGGCTGTATGCATCCACCTTGACGATATCATCCGACATTGCACCGTAGGCAATCTCAATGCCGCGCGTCTGCGAATGCGAGCCGGTGCGGTATTCCTCCGGTCCGTAAAACGCGATGCGCGTGGGCGCAAGCAGGGAATACACGTTGATCTCGGGGACGCGGGCTTTGAGCGCATTGAGCGTTTCGCCGTATTCGGTCAGCCGCTTTTGCGCGACGGAATACATTTCCATGGCGGAATCGCTTGTCAGGACGATATAATTTTCCACTGTGTAGTCGCCGACTTCCGGTGGTTCGGTGGGCGGTTCGGTCGTGGTTTCGGCGGGTTGCGCAACGGTTGCGGCTTCGGTTGCTTCGGTTGCGGTCGTGGTTTCTGCAGTGGGCTGTCCGCCCGTGTACGCCGGTGCGAGCGCAACGGCAAGCACCAGCACCAGAACGGCTGCGATCACCTCCGCCGTGCCGAGGATTTTTCGGGAACGGGTCATTTTCATTTTTTACATACCTTGTATATCAAACTTTTTCGCCTGTATCGGCGCGAAGGATATTTTTGAACACGGCAATATGCGTGCTGGAAATATACTTATCCATATGCATGCTTCCGAAATACCATTTGTCGAACGTGCACGAATCGGAAAGCTCCTCGAAATAGGCGTTGAGCGCCGTCACGCGCAGGGCGTCATAGTCCTTGAGCTGCAAAAAGCCCTTGATGCGCATCGGCGGTTCGTGCGTCACGACGATGTCCACATGGTAGTTCTCTTTTTCGAGCGCGTGCGCACCCTCCAAAAGCTCTTCGCGCGTGGGGATTTCCTCGCGCGACCAGGTGTCGCCCGCCGAGCGGATGTCGATATCGGGGCTCTCGCCCCCGCCCATGGTGAACACCGAAAGGCCGTCGATATGAAAGACCTGCCCGCGCATCAGATGGTACAGGTTTCCGTAGATGCGGTGCACCTTGCCGCCGTTCCATTCGCTGACCTCATAATTGTTGAGCAGCGAAAAGTTTTCGTGCGTGCCGTCGATGAAGCAGATGTTGTATTTCCGTTTGCCGAGCTGCTCGCGCAGCTTTTGTTCTTTTTTGCTGTCGTCCCACAAGAAGCCGAAGTCGCCGCAGACAATCAGTGTGTCGCCCGCCTTCAGCGCGCGCAGCTTTGAGTGGGAAAGTCGGTCGGCTTCGCCGTGGGTGTCGCCCGTAACGTATATCAAAATTTTTCACATCCTTTGATTTGTGTTGCCATCGTTTGAAAACTTTGGTATACTGTTTTCTGGATATTTTTTTATTTTACACGTTTTACGATTTCTTTTCAAGAGGTGAAACGCTTTGAAGCGTGCTTTTTCTTTTTTTCTGGCGGTCGTGCTTCTGCTTTGCACCTGTATCCTGCCGAGCTTTGCCGCCTTCAACTCTTCTTTGAACACCAGCGCCGACATTGTTCTGCTTCTCAACCGCGACAGCGGCACCGTGATCTTTGATAAAAACGCAGACAAGGTCACGGCGCCCGCTTCACTGACCAAAATCACGACCGCGATCGTTACGATCCAAAACTGCCAGGATTTGGACACGGTCGTGACCGTCAAGCAATCCTCTCTGGACGCAATCGCCGGCACGAACAGCTCGACTGCAGGCCTGCTTGCAGGCGAACAGCTTACGGTGCGCCAGCTTTTATACTGTCTGCTTGTGCGCAGCGCCAACGAAGCGGCAGTCATCCTTGCCGACTATATCGGCGGCGGCTCCGTTTCCGCTTTTGTGCAGATGATGAACGACTATGTCCAGTCCATCGGCTGCGAAAACACGCATTACGTCAACCCCCACGGCTTGGACGCCGAAGGGCATTATTCCACCGCACGCGACCTTGCGGTGATTACGGAACACGCGCTCGAGCTGCCGCTGTTTTCGGAGATCGTCAACACCGTCAGCTACACCCTGCCCGCAACCAACAAAAGTCCCGAGCGCAACCTGCTTTCGACAAACTGGTTAATCAATCCGAATTTCAAAACATACTACTGCGAATATGCCGCCGGCGTCAAAACCGGTTCGACTTCCGACGCCGGGCGCTGCGTCATTTCCACGGCAAGCAAGGACGGCTACAACTACCTTGCGGTGGTCATGGGCGCGCCGTATGAGGACGTCAACGGTGACGGCAACCCGGACAACTGCGCGTTTCTCGAATGCAAAAAGATTTTTGAGTGGGCGTTCGACAATCTGCGCCTGACGAAAGTTGCCGACCCCACGCGCATCGTGACTGTGGTGGACGTGCGGCTCTCGCGCGATGCCGACCATGTGCGCCTGGTGCCCGAATCCGAGGTGACCGCGCTCGTGCCCGTGGGCAACGATGAAAACAGCGTGCTCATTGAGGCCATCCCCGAAGAGACGCCGACCGTCGTGGACGCGCCGATCAAAAAAGGTGACGTACTCGGCAAGGCGCGCATTCTCTATGCGGAAGACGAGATCGCAACGGTAAATCTGGTCGCCGCAGAGGATGTGGATGTGAGCATTCTGCTGTATCTCGGCAACGGGATCAGCAAGCTGTTCCACTCCACGGTGTTCCTGATTGTTTTCGCGCTGGTGCTTTTGGTGCTCGCCGTTTATATCGGGCTGATTATACGGCACAACCGCCAGAAAAAGCGTCGAAGAGCCCCGAAAACGATAAAGAATTTCCGAAATTTAAAGTGAGGTGTTTCCCATGGCGAAAGGTGTTCCGAAAACCAATGCCATGCGCATACTCGACCGTGAGGGCGTCGAGTACCGTGTGCACACCTATCCGCATGACGGCGGGGCGGTGGACGGGATGCGCGTCGCCGAGCTGCTGGGCACGGATGCGCGCCGTATTTTTAAAACGCTTGTAACGCAGGGCAAAAGCGGACAGCACTATGTGTTTGTGATCCCCGCACCTGCGGAGCTGAACTTGAAAGCCGCGGCAGCGTGCGTCGACGAAAAGCATGTGGAGATGCTGCACGTCAAGGACCTTTTGCCCACAACGGGCTATGTACGCGGCGGATGCAGCCCCGTCGGGATGAAAAAAGCGTTCCCGACTGTGATCGACCGCTCGGCGCAGGACTTTGAAACGATCATCGTCAGCGCCGGGAAGATCGGCGTGCAGGTAGAGCTTGCACCCGGCGATCTTTCGAAAGCCGCGAACGCGAAGTTTGCGGAGATTACTTGAATAATATAAGAACTGCCCCCGCATCGATCGATGCGGGGGCGGTATTTCTTTGCACTTCTTTTTCACGCGCCCGTCAGTTCACGCGCAGGCACGACATCGGCGAAACGGTGATGGAATTCACAGTGACCGCTTCATCCGTATAATTGAAATACAGCGTAATGCTGTTGTTATATTCTGTGCAGTAAACACCCTCCTGGACTTCGTAGTGCGACGTCATGCGCGCATCCTGCAGGTCACCAAGCGTCTGTGCTGCCGTCAGGTAGTTTTCCGCGGCGGTGTTGATCTGCGTCTCGTAATGATACAGTGCGTCGATCGCCTCGTTGCCCGTCGCCGTATAGATCCACGCATAGCTCGGGATGGCGCCGTATTCCAGCGACTTTAAGAACGCTGTCTCCGTGTCCTGTGCAATATTGATCGGCCGGAGCGCATAGGTCACTGCCCCGTGCAGCACCATCTGCACGAACGGTACGGATGCATAGCCGTCGGTCTCGGGATACGCCGCCGCGCTTGGCAGGTTCACCACAATGTCGGCATCCTTGAGCAGATAGGCGTTGCCTGTGTCGACCATAAGCGTCCGCCCGGCGGCAAGGGTCGCCGCCTGTGCCTGCAAAAGTCCCGCGGCGACGGTGCGCGTGTTGCCTGCGCTCGAATAATCGGAATAGAGCGTACTGCCCGCATCGGCTATGCAGTAGCCGCTGAAGGCATAACTGTGAAAATCATTGACAAAGTCGTCCACGTTCTCGCTGATTTCATTTTGGCGCAGCAGATAGCGCGTGTGCTGTGCGCCGCCCACAAAGCCCGTGAACATGTTGCCGACATCCATCGTCATTGTATCGCCTGTGATGCTTTCGGCGGCATAAGCGGACTTTCGCGCACTGCGCCTGCCGAACGAGGCGATATCCACATCCAGATATACAGAGAACTGCTGGGTCTGCGCATATTGCAGCAGCGATTCCAGTTCCTTCCGGCTGCCGAGCTTACCCAGAAGGTCGCTGCTTTTCAAAAGACCCTGCGACGTTGCGCCGTCCAGTGCACCGACAGCGCGCAGATACACATTATCGACGCTTTTCGCTTTCAAAAGGCGCAGGAGTTCCTGCATTTGCGTGTAATCCGTCAGCGTTTCACTGCGGTTTGGGTTGTTCTTAGCCGCCGCGCCGTAGGCGGTCAAAAGCAACGGAAGCGTTTCGGGCACGCTCGCCGTCTGCGAAGGCAGCACGCCGTTGCGGATGAGCACCTCGCGGCAGGCGGCCGCCATGCCGGAGTAGCCTGCGTTGCGGTTGGACAAAAAGCGATAGCAGACCCCGATTTCCCCGGTGTATGCGTTGCCGGTATAGAACGTTTGGTCGCCGTCCTCCCCCAAAAGGGCGGTGTCCGTCACGCAGAACGTCGGGCCGACGCGGTTGTAAAGCTCTTCCTCGGCGGCGCGGTGCGACGTGATGCGCGAAATGGCATCGCCGCTTTCAATCACGGCAACGAATGCGCTTTGCCCGCGCTTCATGCCGTATGCGGGCAGTACGGCAGGGGCAAACCGGATGCTGCCATCCGCCGAAGCTGCCTGTTCCCCGAGGGCGGCGTCCGCACCGTAAGTCACAAAGGTCTTTTCGGTGTAGGCGTCTGCCGAAGTCCCCGAAATGGACTCGGTTGCGCCGCTGCCGTCGGGCAGCAGCATATAGTCCCCGTCGGCGGCGGAATCCGTTGCGCCGAACCAGTCGAGCAGCGTCAGGCTTTCGAGCGTATAGCCTGCGCTCACCAAAATGTCCCCACAGTCCACTTTGACGCGCAGCGTGCCGTCTTCCAGGGTGAACGCCACGGTGACGGAAACATACAACTCGCCCGCCGGGACTTCCTCAAACGTACCCGCAGCGATTTCGCTGCTCAGCGCCATGTCATACGTCAGTTCCATGCCGGTCTGCGTTGGATTGAACGCTGCGGAGCCGAACGCCACGGCATTGTCCTGTGAATTGAGGGTATACACCGTGCTGCCGTTCGACACCTGCACTGTAACGACGGCGGCCTGCACCTCGGCGCCGTCCGTCCGCGCGGCGGGGAGCGCCTGCCACATGGTGCCCGTGTTCGTTTCGCGCACGGCGGCGGAATCCGTCACGCTGTCGTAATACAGCTCGATAAGCCCCGAGCTCATCACATAGATCAGATTCTGCGAATCGGTATGATGCGCTTCTGCACCGGCATACTGCGCGGCTTCCACGGTGCGCGAGCCGACGTCCAGCTTCTGCGCGCCAGCGCCCGTGCCGCAGCCGGAAAGCAGCAGCAAAAGTGCCGCAAGCAGCGCGCCTGTGCGCAAGGCGCCGCTTCGTTTGGTCTTTTTGGAGGGTGACATAGGGGGTTCTCCTATATTTCGATGTTTTTCTGTCGCAATCAGTATAGCATAGTTTCCCGCAAATTTCCAGTCCCTTTGCAAAGGCGGGCGTCTTCGAAAATAGGGGTTGATTTTTCGTGCGGGGATAGCTATAATATGGTATACAAGAACAATACCGCAAATCGTTGACGGAGCCCGACGGCTTTACAACACGCTTTCCCAGAGAGTCCGCGCCGCGGCTGCAAGCGCGGGCAGAGCGCAAAAGCCCGACACCCCTCCCGAGTGCGCGCCGCAAAGCTATGCCGTTAAGGCGCGCCGTTTTGCCGCGTTAAGGCTACCTTGAGCGGGCGCGCTGCGCCAATTTGGGTGGAACCGTGGAATGTGAGCATTTCATCCCTGTTTTGGGATGAAATGCTTTTTTATTTCAGGTTCTGTTCCAGTTTATTCCGGTTTATTCGTTCCTGAGTATAAGGAGGATCATTATGTTGAACATTACGCTCAAAGACGGTTCGGTCAAAAGCTTTGAAACTCCCGTGACCGCCGCTGAAGTCGCCAAGAGCCTCGGCATGGGGCTTTACAAGGCGGCGTGTCTTGCCAAAATCGACGGCAAGACGTGCGACCTGCGCACCGAGATCACAAAAGACTGCACGTTGGAAATCCTGACCTTTGACGACGAGGACGGCCGGCGTGCGTTCCGCCACACCGCTTCGCATATTTTAGCGCAGGCGGTCAAGCGGCTGTACCCCGAAACGAAGCTCGCCATCGGTCCCGCGATCGACAACGGGTTCTATTATGACTTCGATTCCGAGACGGTCTTTACGCCGGAAGTGCTTACCAAAATCGAAGCCGAGATGAAAAAAATCGTCAAGGAAGACCTGCCGCTCGAACGCTATACGCTCTCGCCCGAAGAGGCGCTGCGGCGCATGGAGGAAAAGGGCGAGGCCTACAAAGTCGAGCTCATCCAAGAACACGCGGAGAAAAACGAGCCCATTTCGTTTTACCGCCAGGGCGAATTTGACGAGCTTTGCGCCGGCCCGCACCTGATGTCCACGGGCCCTGTCAAGGCGTTCAAGCTGACCTCCTGCACGGGCGCGTACTGGCGTGGCGACGAGCACAACAAAATGCTCCAGCGCATTTACGCGACGGCATTCCCGAAGCAGTCCGCGCTCGACGAATACCTTGCGCGCGTGGAAGAGGCGAAAAAGCGCGACCACCGCAAACTCGGCCGTGAGCTCAAGCTGTTTGCTTTGATGGATGAGGGTCCGGGCTTCCCGTTCTTCCTGCCGAAGGGCATGATCCTCAAAAACACGCTGATCGATTATTGGCGGCAGATCCACACCCGGGAAGGGTATGTGGAAATTTCGACCCCGATGATGCTCAACCGTCAGCTTTGGGAGACCTCCGGCCACTGGGAGCACTACAAGGAGAACATGTACACCACCGTCATTGACGGCACGGATTTCGCCATTAAGCCGATGAACTGCCCGGGCGGGCTGCTCGTCTACAATTCGGAGCCGCACTCCTACCGCGACCTGCCCATCCGCATGGGTGAACTGGGGCTTGTGCACCGCCACGAAAAATCCGGCGCGCTGCACGGGCTGATGCGCGTGCGCTGCTTCACGCAGGATGACGCGCACATCTTCATGACGCCCGACCAGATCACCGACGAGATCAAAGGCGTTGTGCGCCTTATTGACGAAGTTTACACGTTGTTCGGCTTCAAATACCACGTAGAGCTGTCCACCCGTCCCGAGGACTCCATGGGCAGCGACGAGGATTGGGAGATGGCGACCGAGGGACTTCGCAAGGCGCTTGACGAATTGCAGCTGCCGTATGTCGTCAATGAAGGCGACGGCGCGTTCTACGGTCCGAAGATCGACTTCCATCTGGAGGACTCTTTGGGCAGGACCTGGCAGTGCGGCACGATCCAGCTTGATTTCCAGCTGCCGCAGCGCTTCGAGGCGGAATACATGGGCGCGGACGGCGAAAAGCACCGCCCGATCATGATCCACCGCGTGGTGTTCGGCTCCATTGAACGCTTTATCGGCATCCTCATCGAGCACTTTGCCGGCGCGTTCCCGCTGTGGCTCTCGCCCGAGCAGGTGCGCATTCTCCCGATTGCCGACCGCCACGCCGCGCGCGCCGAAGAGATCCGCAAAATCCTGTTTGAGCACGGCATCCGCGCCGAAGTGGACGCCCGCAGCGAAAAAATCGGTTATAAAATCCGCGAAGCACGCCTGCAGCGCCTGCCGTACTGGCTTGTGATCGGCGACAAAGAGGTCGAGGACGGCTCGGTCTCCGTTTCGCACCGCGGCGAAGGCGACATCGGCACATTTTCGCTTGACGCGCTGCTTGCACGTTTGGAAGAAGAAATCCGTACCAAGGCAAAATAAGGAGGCAGCCCCATGGCAAAAGCACCGCTGACGGTAACGGTGATTACAGATACCCATTACTATGCAAAATCCACCGGCACTTCCGGCAAGGCGTATGAAACGGCGAACGCCAAAAGCCAGATGCCCTTAGAGCGTGCCGAAGAGATCCTCGACGCGGCGTTCCGCCAAATTAAAGAGGACAAGCGCACCGACATCGTGCTGCTCTCCGGCGACACCACAAGCAATGGCGAATACGATTCGCATGACGGCATTATCCGTATGCTGCGGGACTTAAAAGCCGCGGGCAAGCGCGTGTACGTCCTTACCGCCACACACGATTTCCAGGACGACGGCCAGACGAATTCCTATGTCGGTGACGTTAAGGTGAAAATCCCCGCCGCAAAGCGCGAGGAGCTTTATGAGATGTACCGCGAATTCGGCCCGGACGAGGCACTTTCCGTCCATCGCGAAAGCATGTCCTACGTCGTGCAGCTGCAAGAGGGCTACCGCCTGTTTGCCATCAACGACGACCGCAACGGCACGGGCAAAAGCGGTATTTCGGACGACTGCTACAAATGGCTTTGCGAACAGGCGGAGGATGCGCGCAAAAACGGCCAGTTCATCCTCGCCATGACGCACCACCCGCTCATCGCCCCCTCCCCCATTTACGCGCTTATCGGCAAGAACGATATGCACGGCGACTTCGACATCCGCCGCGAGCAGTATGCCGACATGGGCATCCAGTTTATGCTCACCGGCCACACGCACATCCACCACATCGACAAAATCGAAAGCAAGCGCGGCAACACGCTGTATACGATTTCCACGGCGGCGACCATCGGCTACCCTGCGCCGATTCGCACGGTCGTGGTCGACGAGGCGGCGGGCATTGTTTCCACAACGACCGATTTCATCACCGAAAAGGTCAATTTTGACTTGAAAGGGCAGACGCTGCAGGAATACCTCAAAAACCAGATGGTCGGCATGGTGCGCGATATGGTGAAAGCCGCGGCCGGCGACACGCATAAGTTCGCCGACATGGCGACCTCCATCAGCATCAAAAAGAAGGTCATCTACAAATACGGCTGGCTCATCAAACCGATTGCGAAATTCCTCAACAAACTGACCATCGGCAAAGTCGCCAAGTGGACAAGGAAGGAAACGGGTCTTGCTCCCGAGGAATACGCGGACATCGCAGACAAATCCGTTGTGGATTTTATCGTGGACATGGTCACGAACCTCTACGGCGGCGAGGACATGTATTCCCCCGACGACCCGGCATACAAGATCACCATGGGCTTTTTGTCCATTCTGGATTCGATTTTTGCGGCACTGCACATCAAGGTGCGCAAGCTGCTGAAGGTCTCGGATTCGCTGTGCGATTTCGTCGAGCCGCTGCTGCACAACGCGGGCATTCCCTCCTACAACGCGGTTCTGCCGATCATGCCCTATTACGAAGAAGGCGAGCAGGCGCCGCCCAAGAAGGAATCTGAAGAAAAACCCGCACGCAAAAAGAGCAAAAAAGGCGTGCCGATTGTCATCATCGGGATCGTTGCACTCATCATTCTGCTCATCCCGCTGCTTTTGGTTCTGGCGATTGGTTTCATCGTAAATCAAGTGCGCTACGGCAGGTTTATGAAGTAAAGTTCCGACACATACAAAAAGCATACAAAAACGGGATACCGCAGAACAGCGGTATCCCGTTTCGCGTGTTAAAAAGCCAAACCGTCATTAAAGCTATACAAAGCACTTCATGCAAACAGCGTATGCGCCGCCCCGGGGAACCCCCGGCGAGGCTTCCCCCTCCTGCGCTTCTTATTCGGAAGAGAGTTCCGCGTTCTGCGGAACGCGGCCAAAGGCTCTGCCTTTGGAATCCGCGATTTTTTGTAAAAAATCGAGTAAAACTTTTGTCCGTTTTCCAGTCTATCTTAAAACACAAACTGCACGAGCAGCATATAGCAGACCGTCCCGCCCGCGATGGACAAAAGCATCTGCTTTTTCCACAAATGCAGCAGAACCACCACAACGATGGCGATGAGTTCCGGGATCCCGTGGCTTCCCGAAAGGACGCTTACATTCCGCAGGCAGTACACGACCAGAAGCCCAAACACCGCCGCAGGCAGGACCTTGCCTAAATATTGCAGATATTTCGGCGTGGGTTTGTCCGCCGGGAACAGCAGGAACGGCAAAAAGCGCGTGAGCATCGTGCCGAGCACGACCATCAGAACGGTCACAAACTGTTGGGAAAGCGTCATGGAGCTCATGCCGCTTCACCCCCTCTCGACAGCAGCCGGCGCAAAAGGGTGAGCGCCGCTAAAATCCCGAGCATGGCGGACAGGATGAAGCTGTCGCTGCCGAATACCAAAAGGCACACCGCCGAGATCCCCAATCCCGCAAGGGCGCTTATATGCTGTTTGTCCTTTTGCCACTGCTCCAGGAAAATCACCACGAACATCGCCGTCATCACAAAATCGAGCCCTTCGGTATTGAAGTGCACAAGCGACCCGAACACGCCGCCGAGAGTTGCCCCCGCCACCCAATAAAAATGGTTGAGCAGCGTCACGAAAAAGTAAAACCAGCCGCGGTCTGCGTCGGGCGGGATCTTTGCCGTGCAGTTGATGGAAAAGCTTTCGTCGCAAAGGCTGAAGATCAGGTACGGCTTTTTAAAGCCTGTCCCTTTATATTTATCGAGCATGGAAATCCCGTAAAACAGGTGCCGTGCGTTAAGCATCAGCGTCATCAAAAAGGCTTGCAGCGGGTGGAACGTGCCCATGAGCAGATCCGCCGCGACAAATTCCACGGAGCCCGCAAATATGGTCAGGCTCATGAGCATCGGATACCAGAATGCAAAGCCGTTGGTACGCATAAGCACCCCGTAGGTCGCCCCTAAAAATAAAAAGCCTGCACAAATGGGCAGCGTATACGGAAACGCCGCCCGAAACGCTTTTCGGATGGATTCGTGTTTGTTTTGCTTCATAGCCTTACCGCGCCGCACGCGATCTCCTTTCTGTGTAACCGCAGAAAAGTATAGCACGTGCCGCGCGCAAGGGCAAGACCGGCCGGCAGAATATAACAAAAACCCGAAATTTTTGCAGAATTTCCGTTGACTTTTGTCTGAAAAGACGGTATGCTGAAAACAACAAATCGCCGGGAGGTGTCTCATGAAGCCGGACCTGCAAAAAATCCAGATTGCCGAACAGGCAAAAGAGAACCCGCTTTTCGACCAGCGTGAAAGCGGTGTTCGGCACACGCCCTATCAGGCGGAAACCGCCTTTTACAACTGCATCAAAGCGGGTGACAGCGCCCTCTTGGAACATAAAATGCAGGAATATTTGCAAAGCGGCTTTGTCGTTGGGCGGCTTTCCTGCGACCCGCTGCGGCAGATCCAGTATTTGGCGGTCGCTTCGGTGACGCTCGCCACGCGCGCCGCACTCGAAGGGGGCTTGGACGAGCTGCACGCCTATAATTTTTCGGATCGCTGCATCCAGACGGTGGACCGCCTGCAAGAGCCGCTGCAGATCATCGAATATTTAATGCAGCAGGCGCATGCCCTGACCGAGCTTGTCGCGCGGGCGCGCGGGCGGCTGCAATATTCCCCGCACGTGCGCCGGTGCATTTCCCACATCGACCGCTGTCTGCATGAAAACCTGCGCGTTTCTGAACTTGCCGAAATCTGCGGCGTTTCGGCGGACTACCTCTCCGCGATTTTCAAAAAAGAGGTCGGCATGCCGCTTCGCCGCTACATTTTGCAGGAAAAGCTTAAAGAAGCATGCAGGATGCTTGAAAACGGCTGTTCGTGCAGCCGCGCGGCGTACATCCTGTCCTTTTGCTCGGAATCGTACTTCATCGCCTGCTTCAAACAGGCTTTCGGCGTCACGCCGCACGTCTGGGCGTCACGAAATGCGCGGCCCTGCACCAAAACAGATACGGAAATTTAACTTTTTCATCGGATTTTTGATATATTTTTGCGCGCTTCCCCGCTACAATATGGTTATGCGAGAAAACGAGCGCCGCCTGCTTTAGCAGGCACGAATCTGAAATACAAAGGGGTATTCAAATGGAACCGATTCAAATTATTCTGCTTGCCGCCGCGGCGCTCGGGCTTTTGTTGCTGGTCGTTTTGCTGGTGCTCACGATGCGCAAAAACGGCAAGGAGGACGAAAGGACCGCGGATGCGCTCAAACAGCTTTCTGCGCGTTTGGACGAAATGCGGAAAAGCGCCGGGGAGGAATCTTCCCGCAGCCGCATGGAGCGTGCCGCCGAAAGCGACCGCATGCAGAAAAGGCTGGAGGAAATGACGAAAGCCAATCTCGAACAGCGCATTTCCTTGAGTGAAACGGTCACGAAATCCTTAAACGACATTCGCGACCGGCTGCTGACGCAAGGGGAAAAACAGACGCACGCGGTGGAAAACGCCGTAACAAAAATGCAGGAGAGCAATGAAAAAAAGCTCGATGAGATGCGCGCCACGGTGGATGAAAAGCTGACCTCCACACTGACAACGCGTCTCAACTCCTCGTTCAAAACCGTATCCGAACAGCTTGAAAACTTATACAAATCCTTAGGCGAGATGAAAGAGCTTTCCGCCGGCGTGACCGACAACGTCGGCGCGCTCAACCGCGTGCTCACAAACGTCAAGGCGCGCGGCACCTGGGCGGAGATCCAGCTGGAGACGATCCTCGACCAGACCATCCCGCACATGTACGACAAAAACGTCGCCACGGGGGAAAAAGATACCGAGCGCGTGGAGTTCGCCATCCGTATCCCCGCAAGCGACGATTCTTCCAAGATCACCTATCTGCCCGTGGACTCGAAATTCCCGATGGAGGACTATGTGCGCCTGTGCTCCGCCGCCGAAAAAGCCGACCCCGAGGCGGTCAAGGCGGCGCGCAAGGAGCTGGAGGCGCGCGTGCTCAGCGAAGCAAAAATGGTCAAAAAATATATCCACGTACCGAACACCACACCGTTTGCCATTATGTATCTGGCAACCGAAGGGTTATACGCCGAGATCGTGTCGGCGCAGTCGGGGCTTTTGGAGCGCATCCAGAATGAGTGCAACGTGATGATCGCAGGGCCCTCGACCATCACCGCGCTCTTAAATTCCCTTGCCATGGGCTTTAAGACCGTGGCAATCAATGAAAAGGCAAACGAGGTGCGCCTGCTTTTGAGCGCGACCAAGGCGCAGTATGAAAACTTCGGCACGATCCTCGAAAAAGCGCGCAAAAAGATCGACGACGCGGGCAAAACGCTTGACGAAGCGCAGCACCGCAATTCCATCATCCGCAAAAAGCTCAAAACTGTGGAGGCAATGGAACAGCCCGACGCCGCGGGCGTACTGGGGCTTTCCGACGACGCAGCCGAGGAGGACTGACCGTTTCGTACATAACAGCCCGTTCGGGCTTACATCCGGTTGCCGGAGGGGGAAGGTAAACGGAGGTGTCTGCATGAAAAAACAATCCGGCCGAATCCGCACATTTTGCAAGCACAAGCTTACCGATTTGAAGCTGCACTGGAAAACACCGCCCGAAAAGAAGTACGTGCCCTACCGCGAGATCGCCGCGTATTCCGTCGGCGGCGCGGGCGTATACTTCATCATTTCCATGGTCGGGCTGATCGCCTTGAATGCAGGCAGTATGATCGTGGGGGCATCCATCGGCATCACGGCGCTCGATTTGCAGACCATGAACGTCGCCGCGACGCTTGTGGGGCTTGTGTTCGCGCCCATGCGCGCCATGCTGTTCGACAACACCCGCAGTCCCATGGGCAAGTTCCGCCCCTACCTTTTATGCATGGGGCTGCCCACCGCGTTTCTCGGCACACTGCTTGTATACCTGCCCTATGAGAGCATGGCGTACCGCGAAAAGGCGGTCGCCGTGTTCGTGGTCTACACGCTTTTGCAGATTTTTTCGCCGTTTTACTCTGCCGCCTACGCGGGGCTTGTGCAGGTCATGTCGCCCAATTCCTCGGAACGCGCATGGATCATCGAGATCAGCTCCGTCATCTATTCCTTCGCACCGACGGTCATCAACCCCGTCCTGCCGCTTATCGGTCCGCTCGACGACCTGCGCACCTACCGCATCGCCTTTCCCGTCTTTTGCGCCGTGGGCGTTGCGGTCAGCATGCTTTGCGTGTTCGGCACGCACGAGCGCATCATCGTACCCAAACGCTATGTGCAGAAGGTCGGCTTTTGGGAGGGTTTTCGCAAGGTTTCTCGCAACAAATACTTCTGGATCATCAACCTCTCCTCTTGGCTGAACTTCCTTTCGGGCGGGTACGGGTATCTGTTCCAGTGGATCTTTTACTATGGCATGAACAATCCCGGCCTCTATGCGCTTATGGTCGTCATCCGCGGCGAGGCGGCGACGCCCGGGATGCTGTTGGGCGCGCCGCTTGCGAACCGGCTCGGCAAGCGCAGGATCTGTCTTTTGTCCCTTTCGGCGCAGGTGCTCTGCCTTGTGTTGATGCTCGTATGCTTCCGCAGCTATGTGCTCGTGTTCATCATGATCTATTTAAAGGATATGTTCTCCGCGCTGTCCATCATCTACCTGCCCGCCATGAAAGCCGACGTCATGGAATACCAGCAGTATAAGACCGGGGACCGGCTGGAGGGCTTTATTGAGCAAAGCGGCGTGTTGCTTGGCAACGCTATCGCACTGCTCACAGGCTATGCCATCCCGCTGATCTTGCAGCGCTTTGGACTCACGAACAACTACGACCAGCTGTTTGATGCTGAGTTCCGCAACCCGATCGTCTACGCCATGATCGCGGCTTCGATCGCGGGGACGGTGCTGTCGCTGATCCCGTTTTTATTCTATGATCTCTCCGAGCAAAAGCGCGAAAATATGATTCGTGTCCTGAAAATCCGCGCGCTGTTCACGGACTACGGTCACAACGAGCTTTCCGACGAAACGCTTTGCGACGCCGTAGAGGAGATCCATGCGGCACAGGCGACCTTGCAGCAGCCCGCCGAGCAAACGGACAAAACCGCCAAAGCCGCTCGGGAGGCGGCGCAGATCACACTTGCGGAACTCCACAAGTTTTCAGAACCCGCCATGCTTAAGCGCTTGGAGCGCGCGCAGGCGCTCGTTTTTGCCGGGATAGACGGCTTGCGGCAGTTTGACCCGCAGCTTCTCCATGCGGCGTGCGCACTTTCGAAAGAGACGAAAGCCCAGCGTGCCGCGCGCCGTGAAGCCGTTCGGGAAGCGCGGGCTCTGCGCAAAAGCGCTGTGCGGTTAGCTCGATATTTCCCCGTGGGAGCGGCTTTGCCGAACGAACAGGCCGTTGCCGACGCGCACGCCCTGCCCGAAGCCACGCCCGACGAAAAACGCAGAAAACACCGCGCGATCCGCCGCGCCGAACGCGCCATGTATCGCTTGGAAAGCGCCGCCGCACCCTACATGGCTGCAAAGCGGCTGCTCAAAGAGCACGAAGCTTATTCGGCTTGGGACGAGTTGGAGGCGCGTTACCATGCGCTGAAAACTTCGAGCGAGCAAGCATAAGCACTAAAAACGCTTGCAAATTTTCTGCTTTTGGTTTATTATGGTATCAATATTTTTTTGAGCAAAAGGCTTTCGCTTTTTGTTCAAAATCCCTGTTCGGATAAGATTTTTTACACATGGAGGAGAATCTATGAAGCACCCTGACATTCTGGCGAAAATGACGCTGGAGGAAAAGGTCAGCCTTTGCTCGGGCAAAGACTACTGGCATACGGCGGATGTCCCTTCAGTCGGCATCCCGTCCATTATGCTTACCGACGGCCCGCACGGCATCCGCAAACGCGTGGAGGAAAAGACCACCAAGGAAGAAAAGATGTCCTTAAAAGGCGTACCCGCCATCTGCTATCCGACGGCGGCGACGACCTCGTGCTCTTGGGATACGGCGCTTATCCACCGCATGGGCGAAGCGCTCGGCGAAGAGTGCTTAAAAGAAAAAGTTTCCGTCCTGCTGGGCCCGGGTACGAATATCAAGCGCTCCCCGCTTTGCGGCAGAAACTTTGAATACTTTTCCGAAGATCCGCTCTTGGCCGGTGAAATGGCGGCGTCCTTCATCAACGGCGTGCAGAGCAAGGGAATCGGTACCTCCATCAAACATTTCGCGGCGAACAACCAGGAGACGCGCCGCATGACCGTTAACACGGTTGTAGATGAGCGTACCTTGCGTGAAATCTACCTTGCGCCGTTTGAAACAGCGGTCAAAAAAGCACAGCCGTGGACGATCATGGCGGCGTACAACCGCTTAAACGGCACCTACTGCGCAGAAAACAAATGGCTTTTGACCGATGTGCTGCGCAACGAGTGGGGCTATAAGGGCATCGTCGTGACCGACTGGGGCGCGGAAAACGACCGTGTATCCGGCCTTCTTGCCGGGCAGGAACTGGAAATGCCCTCCTCCGACGGTGTCGGCAACCGCCAGATCTTAGAAGCGGTCAAGCAGGGCCTTGTGGAGGAAAGCTACCTGGATGAACTGGTAGACCGCCTCATCGATATGGCGCTCAATGCGCAAAAGGTGCTCGGCGACTACACCTATGACGCGAAAGAACACCACGCCCTCGCACGCGAGATCGCGGGGCAGTGCATGGTGCTTTTAAAGAACGACAACGATATTCTGCCGCTCAAAAAAGACGCGAAAATTACGGTCATCGGCGAGATGGCGAAAAAGCCGCGCTACCAGGGCGCAGGCTCGTCGCTCATCAACCCCATTCAGCTTGATTCCGCTTATGAAACGCTGGTACAGATGGGTGTTTCCTTCCAGTATGCGCAGGGTTATTCCACCGAGAAAAAGAACCGCACCTCTGACGATACGTTCGTCGCCGAGGCGGTCGAAAAGGCAAAGGGCGCAGACACGGTGCTTTTGTTTATCGGTCTTACGGATGAATTCGAGACCGAGGGCTGCGACCGCCGCCACATGAACCTGCCGCCGCTGCACAACCGCCTTGTCAACGAAGTGCTTAAAGTCAACAAGAATGTGGTCGTGGTCTTAGCGGGCGGTTCCGCTGTGGAACTGTCCTGGGCAGACGACGTGCCCGCGATCCTGCACACCTTCCTTTCGGGGCAGGCCACCGGCAGCGCGGTCTGCGACATCCTGTTCGGCGATGTGAACCCCTCGGGCAAGCTGTCGGAAACCTATCCGCTGGCGCTTTCTGACAATTCCAGCGCCAACTACTTCCCCGGCACGCCGGTTTCCGTGGAATACCGCGAGAGCGTGTATGTGGGCTACCGCTACTATGACACCGCCGAAAAAGCCGTGCGCTTCCCGTTTGGGCACGGGCTTTCGTACACGACATTCGAATACAGCGACCTGCGTCTGAGCGCCGAGGGCATCGACGATACCGATACGCTCACTGTCACCTGCAAGGTGAAAAATACGGGCGCGCGCGACGGCGCGGAGGTCGTGCAGCTGTATGTCAGCGATGAGGAAAGCACTATCTACCGCCCCAAAAAAGAGCTCAAAGCCTTTACCAAGGTATTCTTAAAAGCGGGCGAGGAAAAAGAAGTCTCCATGACGCTTGACAAGCGCGCGTTCGCCTATTACAACGTGAACATCCACGACTGGCATGTCGAAACCGGCGCGTTCAAGATCTTAGTGGGCGCTTCGAGCCGCGACATCCGTCTGGAAGCGGAAGTGCAGGTGCGCTCCACCGTCGAAGCGGAGATCCCGGACTATCGCGTCAGCGCACCGTCCTACTACGGCGGCGATATCATGCACGTGCCGGACGCGGAATATGTTGCGGTGCTCGGGCACGAGCTGCCGCCCAACACACGCGACAAATCCCAACCGCTCACGCTCGGCAACACGATCGAAGATGCAGCCGATGGCAAGTGGGGAGGACGATTCAACCGCCTGTTCAAGAAAATGCTCGGCGAGGACACGCTCGCGGGCGCGATCGCTTTGCAGCTGCCGATCAAGAACTTTGTTTCGATGAGCTTCGGGCTGTTCAGCGAGGACATGGCGAAAGGGCTTTTGGTCATCCTCAACGAGGACAAATTCGCCAAAGGCATGGGCAAGATCTTAAAAGGCGTGCCGCACACGCTCGCAAACCTCGGCAAGCTTAAGGGCATTTAACAGATGTAAAAAGCGCAGCCGCTTTTTCGGCTGTGCTTTTCTGTTTCATACTGTTTTTCGGCTTTGCGGGAACCCGCCCATTTCGCGTCTAACATCTAATATCTAACTTCTGATATCTAAAAGGCTTAAGCTCTTGCAAACGGCGGTAAAATAGATTATACTAAGGAAAATGCGCACCCCATATGAAAAGGAGTTGATCTTTTGGAGCCCATCAATGTGGATTTCACCGGCGGCGGTAAAAAAGACGACGGCAAGAGGTCTTCGGTCAAGGATATTCTGATCCCCCCCGAGCATGCCGGCAGGAAGATCGCCGTCTGCCTTGCGATTACAGTGATTTTGGCGGCGGTGCTGTATTACTTTATGCTGCCCGCACTGAATTTTAAGGCGATTGAGCTTTACCTGTATATCGCGTTCGTCTGCCTGATTTACATCGGGCTGATGATCCTTGCGACCAAGCTGTTCATGCAGCCCGAATACGGGCCGTATGTGCGCAAGCAGTCCCGCGTGCCGCTGATCATCATCGGTGTGCTGGCGGTCGTCGCACTGATCGGGTATCTGGTCGGCGCAACCATTTTCCGCGCGGACGATTACAGCCACCTGATGACCGTCGAGGAGGGCGATTTTGCCGAGGATGTGGCGGAAATCGACTTTTCGAGCGTCCCGGTGCTCGACGAAGCCTCCGCGGCGACCATTGCCACACGCGCGCTTGGCGATCTGTCGGATTATGTTTCGCAATTTGTTGTCTCAAACTATTCCACGCAGATCAACTACCAAGGGACGCCCGTGCGCGTCTACCCGCTGGCGTATGAAAATATTTTCAAATGGCTGCGCAACACCAAAGCGGGCTTGCCTGCCTATATCATCGTGGACATGACCACGCAGGAAACGCAGGTCGTGCGCCTGGAGGACGGCGGGATGCGCTATACCCCGAACGAGCACTTCAACCGCTATCTGCCGCGGTATCTGCGCTTTAAGTACCCCACGCTGCTGTTCGGTGACCCGAACTTTGAGATCGACGAAAGCGGCAATCCGTTCTGGATTGTCCCCATCATGGATAAAACCATCGGCCTGTTCGGCGGCACGGACACGATCGGTGCGGCGGTAGTCAACGCCGTGTCGGGCGACGTAACACTGGTGTCCACAAGCCTTACGGGGGAAACGAGCCTGCCAACAGAGGAATTTGTCACAGAAAGCGAGTGGCAGTGGATCGACCGCGTATACACCGCCTCTATCATCAACGAGCAATACAACTATTACGGCAAGCTGTCGGGCGGGTTCTTTAACTCCATCTTCGGGCAGCAGGGCGTTACGGTCGTCAGCAACGGCTACAATTATCTGGCGCTCAACGACGACGTGTATATGTTCACGGGCGTGACCTCCATTTCCTCCGACCAATCCATCATCGGCTTTGTGCTTTCCAACCAGCGCACGAAAGAGACGAAATTCTATGCCGTTTCCGGCGCGTTGGAAAATACGGCGCAAACCTCCGCGGAAGGCGCTGTGCAGGAATACGCCTATGACGCGACCTTCCCGCTGCTTCTCAACATCAGCGGTGAACCGACCTATTTCATGGCGCTCAAGGACGCGAGCGGGCTTGTCAAGCAGTACGCCATGGTCAACGTCAAGCAGTCCACCATTGTTGGCATCGGCGGCGACCTGACCACCTGTACGGAAGACTATGCGGCGGAGCTTGCGCGTAATGGCGTCAATTTGGACATTGACGTGGACGAAATGGGCGCGGAAAACGACCCGACCTCCCAAGCCCCGACTACGCGCGAAGTCACAGGCAATGTCACCGAGATCCGCTCTGTCGTAACCGGTGGCGAAACGTACTTCTATATCCGTCTGGATTCGGGCGACTCGTATTACAAGGTCGCCGCAGCGCAGGCGGAAAAGGTCGTGCTCTTGAGCGTCGGCAGCGCGGTAACTTTCACCGTCGGTGCAGAAAGCGAAGGCGAGATCATCGAAGTCGTTTCCATGAAATAACCAAGCCGGAATACAAATACGCAATGCGCCCGTCTCAAATGAGGCGGGTGCATTTTGTTTGCCTAAATTATTCCACATAAAATTCCGCGAAGTCGTCGAGCCGCAAACAGGCGAGCCGCCCGCCGAACACGGCGCCGCAGTCGATGCAAAAGTTGTTTTGGCAGCGATAAATTTCCGGCGCGCCGGAAAAATACAGTGTCAGCGTGTGCCCGACCACAAGATACGTGTTCTCATCCGCAAAATAGCGTTTGGAAAGGTTTGTTCCCGCCCAGGCGAGATCATATGCGGAATATGCAGAAAGCGGTTTCCCCTCTTTAAAATGCCCGAGCCCCGCGTGGACGAATACAAAGGCTTTTTCCCCGGTTTCGGCAGTCTCATAAAGCGGCAGATCCCATAAGAAATCCAGCAAGTCCGCACGCGTATCTTTTCCGAGCTTCCGAAAGCCCGCAAGCGTCGTCTCGCCGCCGTTTTGCAGCCATGCCTGCAAAGCAACGAAGTCTTCCGCACGCAAATGCGTTTCCGCATTCTCTGCGGTCACATCCACAAGAAGGCGCGAGAGCGCTTCTCGCGCCATTAGCTCGTGATTGCCGAGGATCGGATATACATTTGCACGTGCGGCGGCATCTTGCAGCACCTCGACAGGCGCAGGGCCGCGGTCCACTATATCGCCGAGGATATACAGCGTATCCGCATCGGAAAAGTGGATTTTCTTCAGCATTTGCAGATATTTTTCATATTCTCCGTGGATGTCCGACATGCAGTAAAGCATTCCCTTTGTCCCTTTCCCAAAAAGAAAATAAAGCGGAGAAGCAAAGGGTTCTCCGCTTGTTTTCGTATCTTTCAGCCGCCGTGTGCCGTTTTATTTTTTCATCTTCATCGAAATGTCGAAAGCGTGCACGGAGTGTGTCAACGCGCCGAGCGAGATGATGTCCACACCCGTCTTTGCGACTTCGGCAAGATTTTCGAGCGTGATACCGCCGGAAGCTTCGGTTTTTGCTTTGCCGCCGATGAGTGCAACCGCTTCGCGCATGGTATCGTTCGACATGTTGTCGAGCATAATGATGTCCGCGCCCGCTCGGACGGCTTCGCGCACCTCGTCAAGATCGCGCGTTTCCACTTCGATCTTTACCATATGCCCGAGTTTGCCGCGCAGAATTTCCACGGTCTTTTCGATACCGCCGCCCGCGTCGATGTGGTTATCCTTGAGCATGGCGCCGTCTGAGAGGTTAAAGCGGTGGTTTTTGCCTCCGCCGCAGACCACGGCGTATTTTTGCAGTGCACGCAGCCCCGGCAAGGTCTTGCGCGTATCGGTGATCTGCGCGTTCGTCCCGCGCACGAGTTCCACCGCGCGCGCGGTGGCAGTCGCGATGCCGGACATGTGCTGGAGCAGATTGAGCGCCGTGCGCTCGCCTTTTAAAAGCAGCACTGTTTTGCCGGAAAATTCCGCGATCACATCGCCCGCGGCGATTTTGTCGCCGTCGTGCTTATAAATTTTTGCCGAAAAGCTGTCGTCAAGCAGTTCGAACGTGCGCAGGGCAACTTCCAGCCCGCACAGCACGCCGTCCGCTTTGGCGACAAAATAGGCTTCATTGCGCTGGTCTTCGGGCAGCAGGTAATCCGATGAAACGTCCAGATAGTTGATATCTTCTTCGAGTGCGCGGCGAATGACGTCATCCACATAAAACTGCGGCAGTTTCATCCCTCGTCAACCTCCTTGAGAATAATGTGTGCGACAGTGGCAAGGCTCAGCGCCTCGCAATAGTCGTGGGTAATGGCGAACTTTCCGGTTTGCAGGCGTTTGAGGATCGCGTCCACGCGCTTTAACCCCGTGTGCACCGCGCCAAGATCGGGGATCACGAAATACGCGCGCTGCATAATAGAGCGGATCTCCGTGCGCATCCCCTTGGGCAGCGGCGCGCCGGAAACATCCGGCGTATGGGGCACGGGTACGACGTGGGCAAAGCCCCCTTCGACACAGCGTGCAATATCCTGCGCCGCACGTCTGCCGAACACCAGCGCCTCCAAAAGCGAATTGGAAGCGAGGCGGTTTTTGCCGTGAACGCCCGTGCAGGAGCACTCGCCGACGGCATACAGCCGCGCAATGCTCGTGCGCGCATCCAGATCGACAGCGATGCCGCCCATCAGATAGTGCTGGCACGGGAACACCGGGATGAGGTCAGTCGTAATGTCCACCCCATGCTGCATACAGCCCTCATAAATACCGGGAAAGCGGTTGAGCAAAAACTCTCTGCCGCGGTGACGGATGTCCAGATAAAACGCGTTGCTGCCGGTCTTGCGACTCTCCATGATGATGCATTTCGAAACCACATCGCGCGGAGCAAGCTCCAGGCGCTGGTCATAGCGGTGCATGAAGCGCTCATGCTTGCAGTTGAGCAAGTAAGCCCCCTCGCCGCGCACGGCCTCGCTGATGAGAAATTGCTCGCGGTCCGCACCGTTAAACGCCGTCGGATGGAACTGCACATAGCTCAAATTCTTTATGTTCGCACCGAGCTCGTACGCCAGACGGATGCCGTCACCCGTGGCGACCGCAGGGTTGGTGGTGTATTTGTAAACCCTGCCGATCCCGCCTGTTGCAAGCACACAGTAATCGCAGAACACCGTGCACGGCTCGTCTTCCAGCAAAAGGTCGATGCAAAATCCGCTTTTGACCTTTTGCAGCGCAAACACCATGGCGTCCTCACAAAGCGTGATGTTCTCGCGGCGCTGCACTTCTTTGAGCAGCTTGTCCACGATCTCCGCGCCTGTTGTATCTTTATGGTGCACGATACGCCGGCGGCTGTGCCCACCCTCCAGCGTTTTTTGCAGCGTGCCGTCCGGGTTTTTATCGAAATCCACGCCGTAGGACATGATTTTACGCACGTCGTCGGGGCCCTCGTGCACCAGCACGTTGACCGCGTCGGGGTTGTTGGCATACTGCCCCGCCACCATGGTATCCTTAAAATGCAGGTCGAAGCTGTCGTTTTCAAAGCTGAGCACCGCCGCCACACCGCCTTGGGCCAGCGAACTGTTCGAAAGCTTGCGGTCCTTTTTGGCAAGCATCAGCACTGAAAGCTCCTCGGGCAGCGACAACGCCGTGTAAAGGCCGCCGGCGCCCGCGCCGACAATGACCACATCGTATCTTTTTTCCATCTCAATCCTCACCGTCTTTCAAATTCCGGTTTTATGCCTGTTCCTTTAAGCGGCGCACCATGATCTTCGCCGCTTTGTAAATATCGCCGCAGCCGAGCGTCAGCACAAGGTCGCCATCCTCGGCGTTTTGCAGAACATAATCCGCCACCTCATCAAAGGTTTTGAACCAGACCGAGCCCGGGATCTTCGCGGCGAGCTGCTCGGTGCGCACGCCGTAGGTATTGACCTCGCGCGAGCCCATGATCTCGGTCAAGACGCATTTGTCGGGGATGCGCAGCACCTCGGCGAAATCATCCATGAGCATGTAGGTGCGCGAATACGTAAACGGCTGGAACACCGCCCACACGCGGCGGAAATCCATTTGCATCGCCGCTTCGATCGTCACGCGCAGCTCCGCGGGGTGGTGGGCGTAATCGTCCACGAAGGTGATGCCGCGATAGGTGCCGAGGTTTTCGAAGCGCCGCCCCGCGCCGCCGAACGCCTCCAGCCCCCGCCGTGCGGCGTCAAAGTCCGCGCCCGCATGCTCTGCCGCAGCGAGTGCCGCCAGAGCGTTGAGCACATTGTGCTTTCCAGGAACGGCAAGCGTAATGTGCCCGAGGGTCTTTCCCCGGAACACCGCGTCGAACGCATAGAACGCGCCGCGCACCGTGGTGATATTCTGCGGATGCCAATCGTTGTGCTCTGAAAAGCCGAACGTGATCTTTGTCTTTTCGCCGACGCCTTCCAACGCTTTTAGCGTGTTGGCGTCATCGCCGTTATAGATGACCGCATCCGACGCCATCTCGGCGAAGCGGTGAAAACTGTGGATGAGGTTATCGAGCGTCTTGAAGTAATCCATATGGTCCTCGTCGATGTTGAGGATCACCGCCACCGAAGGGGAAAGCGACAGGAACGTATCCTTGAATTCACACGCCTCGCACACGAACAGATCGCTTTTGCCGACCCGGCCGTTCGCGCCGATCTTGGGCAGCTTGCCGCCGATGACCGCCGACGGGTCGAGCTCGGCTTCCAAAAGCATCTGCGTGAGCATCGAGGTCGTTGTGGTCTTGCCGTGCGTGCCGCACACGCCGATACAGGTTTTGTAAAGCCGCGAGATCGCCCCGAACAGCTCGGCGCGCTCAAAGGTCGGCACGCCGCTTTGCTTCGCGGCGACGAGCTCCGGGTTGTCCGGCAGAAGTGCCGCGGTGTACACCACCATTTCGGCGTCGCCGATATTCTCGGCGCGCTGACCCATATAAACGGGAATCCCCAGCGCCTTGATGCGCTCTAACGTATCGCCGGGATTGTTGTCCGAGCCGGAAAGCTGATAGCCCTCGCTGTGCAGGATCTCGGCAAGCGGGCACATGCCGCTGCCGCCGATGCCGATGAAATGAATGCGCTTGACTTCTTTGAGCAGGGTGTCGATGTCCTTCATGCGCTGTGCCTCCGAATGGTTATTCTTTCCTTATTATATTGCAAAGCGCAGAAAAATTAAACCCCCAATCCGAATTTATCACAATAAAATTCGTGTCCTCATAATATATTTTAGATAACGAAAAAGGAGTGCTGCTGTTTGGCACGTATTATTTTGGTCGGCGGCGACCGCCGGAACCGCTATCTTCGCGAATATCTCTCCCAAAAAGGGTTTTCTACATATGGCTTTGCGCAAAATCCCGGCGAGCCGCTTTCGGCACTTTGGGAGGCGCTGCAAATGCCCTATGTGGCTGTGATTTTGCCGCTGCCGGCAACCAAGGACGGTGTGCACGTGCACACGCCCCTTTGGGACGGTACGCTGCCGTTTGCCTCTTTTCGCGGGAAGCTGCGTCCGGGCACGAAAGTGCTCGGCGGCAAGCTCCCGAAACCGCTTTCGGAACAGTTCCTTGCAGACGGTATACCGTATATGGACTATTATGACGAGCAGGTCATCGTGCGCAACGCAGAGCTGACCGCTTTGGGCGTGCTGCGCGTGCTCGGGGAGCACCGGGACCTGCAGCCCGACGCGCTGCGGTTCGTCGTCACGGGATTCGGCAGAGTGGCAAAAGCAACCGTCCGGGAAATTCAAGCGCGCGGCGGCGCAGTCCGCGTTGCCGCGCGAAGTCCCCTCGCTCAAAGCGCCGCGGCAGAATGCGGTGCGGCCCCTGTTCCCCTTTCTGCGTTTCAGGAGGATCCGACGGGGTTTGACGTGCTGGTCAACACCGTGCCCGCGCAGCTATTCGGCAAAGCGGCACTTGCCAAAATGCCGGCGGACGCGCTGCTCATCGACGTGGCTTCGGCGCCGTTCGGCCTGGATTTTGATGCCGCCGCAGCGCTTGGGCTTCACGCGGTCAAGGCACAGTCTTTGCCGGGAAAATATTTCCCACGGGAAGCGGCGCAGATTTTGGGCGAGAAGATCCAAAGACTCTTGTAAGGGAGGGAAAACCCATGTCCGGGAATCGTTTGGGTTTCGCCATGTGCGGTTCGTTTTGTACGTTTCACCGGGTGATTCCCGAAATCGAGCGGCTGAAAGCGGCAGGCTGGGATATTCAGCCGATCCTGTCGCCGACCGCCTACTCGACCGACACGCGCTTCGGCAAGGCGGCGGACTTCGTCGAAAGAATCGAGCAGATCACAGGCAAGCCCGTGTGGCACACCGTATTTTCGGCAGAGCCGATCGGGCCGAAGAAGCTCTTAGACCTGCTGGTCATCGCGCCCGCCACGGGCAATACGCTCGCCAAGCTCGCCAACGGTATCGCCGACACTTCGGTCACGCTCGCCTGCAAGGCGCATCTGCGAAATGAGCGCCCCGTGCTTTTGGCGGTCTCCACCAACGACGCGCTTGGTACTGCGGCGAAGAACATAGGCGTTTTGATGAATGCCAAGCACATGTTCTTTGTCCCCATGCGCCAGGATGCGCCGGAAGATAAGCCGAATTCCGTGGTCGCAGATTTCACAAAGATCCCTGAAGCGGCTGCCGCCGCAATGGAAGGGAAGCAGTTGCAGCCGATGCTGCTCGCATAACCGTTTGCGCGGGATCTCTTTGTTTTTTACCGCAAAGAATCCCGCGTGATTTTTTGTATAAAATATAAAAATCCTGTCTGCAATGTTGACATTTATCACATTGCAGGTGTAATATGGATTTGTATTCGAATACAAAATACTATTAAAGAAGGTTTCATTCGCATGGGAAAATTTTTTAGAGCTGTTGTTTCTATATGCTTGGTACTTTCGTTGTTTTCTTTTTTCCCTTGTGAAGTATTCGCACAAGAGGCGACTCAATTTATAGCTTATAATGCAACAACGGGGACAACAGAGAAAATTTCCGAAAAAGCCGTCGGCGAAAATACGTCCCAGCAAATTTCTCTTCCAGGAGAAGGCGATCCTAAAAAGATTGAACAGGTTTATCGGGAGATAAACGCTTTACGGCAGGAAAATGAACCTTCTGTATCAACATTTTCTATTATAGGTCTCGACAGACGGGACAAAGTTGGTGCGGAAATATGTATGCCGTACAGCCGCATTTGCTTCCTTGAAATCACATGGAGGGATGGGACTGTCTCAACCGGAACCGGATGGATGTATGCTCGAGACCGCGTTGCTACCGCCGGTCATTGCGTTTGATAAAGATAAAGGATGGGCAGCCTCCATATTGGTTCAACCCGGACGATATGATGATTATGCGCCTTTTGGTGAATCCGTAGCCACTGTTTTTTTAACATCTACACAGTGGGCAAACGAGCAGGATTCTGACTTTGATTATGGATTGATTCGTCTAAATGAACCGTTAGGAGATGTCTGCGGCTTTTTCGGATACGGCTCAAATATGGGTTCAATCGGGACATATGTTACGATTTCCGGCTATCCCGAAGATAAAAATCCCTCTTTATCTGAGCAATGGCAATGGCAAATGAGCGGGTTGCTAGCCCTTACATCTGCTCATAAGCTATATTACTTTATTGATACTGCTCCAGGGCAAAGCGGTGCTCCGATTTTTAAACTGGATAATACTGTTATAGGGATTCATACAGGCGGAAATGCTATCAGAAACAGAGGCACGCGAATTACAACTGAGCTTTTCCAACAAATGCAAACTTGGTAAGGTTGGTGATTTTATGAAAAGGCAGCTTGCAGCTGGAGCCGTCGCAGTGGCTCTTCTGTTTTGTCTGCTCAGTGGCTGCGCAAAAAACACTGCGGCTGACAGCGTAGTGCTGCGCGTACTTTCTCCAAGCGGCGAGCCGCAGGCGGACATCCATGTGCATGCCGAAAAATACCCGGACGGACGGGAAATTTTTCCCGGACCCGAGTTTGGCGTAACGGATGAAAACGGAGAAATGACCTATGTCCCGGAAAAATTCGGCGAGCAGAAGCTGACCTTTGTATACTACGCGTCGGAAGGCCCCCAATGGGAAATACAGACTGTGACTGTAACGAAAGAAGATGCGCGCGAGCACGCAACTGTTCCCGTGACCTTGACGTTTGATTCGAACACTGTAAAATAAACAATCCATATAGCCCCGTCAATTTGCTTAATTGTCGGGGATTTTTTTATGCGTTTTGACGGATTTTATGAAGCGCCGCAAATTCCATAGAAATCCCGCGCGCGGTGTGCTAAAATAAAGTTACTTATGCGGAAAAAACTTTTTTCTGTGAAAAAGGCTATCTGCAAGGCGAAACACCAAATCTGCAAGGGAAAGGACGACGGGCCCAGAACGCCCGGAAACTGCCATGGCTTTCATTGAAATGAAGAATGTCACCAAGACCTACAGAATGGGCGAGGTGGAGATCAAGGCGCTCGACGAAGTCGGATTCGCCATTGAAAAAGGGGAATTCGTGGTCATCGTCGGTCCCTCCGGTGCGGGCAAAACCACCATTTTGAATATTTTGGGCGGGATGGATACCGCCACCTCCGGCGAAATTTATGTGGACAACGAAGCCATCAGCAGCTTTGACGAAAAGGCGCTGACCACTTACCGGCGCGACGACGTGGGTTTTGTGTTCCAGTTTTATAACCTCGTGGGCAACCTGACCGCGCTCGAAAACGTGGAACTCGCCCTGCAAATTTCAAAAAATCCTTTAAGCGCAAAGGCTGTTTTGCAGGAAGTGGGCTTGAGCAACCGCCTCGACAACTTCCCCGCCCAGCTTTCGGGCGGCGAGCAGCAGCGCGTTTCCATTGCGCGCGCGCTTGCGAAAAACCCGAAGCTCTTGCTGTGTGACGAACCGACGGGCGCGCTCGATTACATCACGGGGAAATCCATTTTGAAGCTTTTGCAGGACACCTGCCGCGAAAAAGGCGTGACCATCATCGTCATCACGCACAACCTTGCCATCGCCCCCATGGCGGACAAGGTCATCAAGGTCAAAAACGGCAAGATCGATCAGATCCTGATGAACAAACGCCCGACCCCCGTTGAATACATTGAGTGGTAAAGGAACTTCGCAATGACAAAAGGTTTGAGAAAGGATTTTCGCAGGTCGATCCAGAAAAGCTTCAGCCGCTTTTTGTCGATCCTGCTGATTTCTGCGCTCGGCGTGGCATTCTTCGCCGGCGTGCGCACCGCTGCACCCGCCATGGAAGCCTCGGCGGACGCCACCTATGACAGCCAAAATTTCATGGACATCCGTGTGCTCGGGACTTTGGGGGTAACCACAGAAGATGTGGCGGCGCTTTTGGGGCTCGAGGGCGTGGAGGATGCGGAAGGTGTTTACACCGCCGACTATCTCTGCGAAACGGACATCGCTTCGGTCGTCGTGAAAGTGTCCTCCATGACGAACCGCATCAATCTGGTGCATGTCACCGAAGGCCGCTTCCCCGAAAGCTATGACGAATGCATCGTCGACCGGGCCTTTCTGGACGCTTCAGGCTATGCTTTAGGCGATACGGTCCGCCTGCGCACCGGCACCGAGGACAGCGTTTCCGACATGCTCGCGACCGACGAATACCGCATCGTCGGCATCGGCGAGAGCGCCTATTATATGGATGCCGACCGCGGCACCGCCTCCATCGGCGACGGCACAGGCGACGGGATGATGATTATTCCGAAAGAGGCGTTCACACAGGACATCTATTCCGAAATCTATGTGCGCATGACCGGTGCGGACGCGCTCAACTGCTTTTCGGACGATTATGCCGACCTGCTCGCATCGGTTACCGCGAACATCGAATCCATCGAACAGGGCCGCTGCGAAGTGCGGCTGCAACAATTCCGCGACGATGCGGACGAACAGCTGAACGACGCGCGTTATGAGTACCAGCAGCAAAAAGACAAGGCGATGCGCGATCTCTCCGACGCATATCAGGCACTTGTGTCCTCAGAGTCGGAGTTGAATAACGCGCAGCTGGAAATCGAACAGACCCGCCAGCAGCTCGACGATCTGCGCGCGCTGTTTGACGCGGGTGACCAGACCATCGACGCAAGCCGCGAGCAAATCGCCGAGGCGCGCGCAACGCTGTCTGACCTGGAGGACCAGAAAGCCGAGATTGAGCGGCAGATCGCCGAGGACGAGGCAACGATCGCCAAAATGGAAGAACAGCTGCGTGCGGACGCGCCGTATATTTCCTCCGACGAATACTACCGGCGCAGTTTGGAAATTATCCAAGCCACCGCCACGGTGGAATACTATAAAAATCAGCTGCCCTCCGTCGAGCGCAGCATCGCTTCCGTCGAACAGCAGGTAGAAACGGCAGAAGCGTTTGTGGAAAATTACCCGGAGGCCGCCGCAAATGCACGCGAGCAGATCGCCGAGCGCGAAACGCAGCTTGCAGAAGCGGAAAAACGGGTGCAGGACGGCGAGATCGAGCTGGAACGCGCCAAAGAGGATTACGCCGTTGCCCAAGAGGACGCCGAGGCGGAGCTTGCCGCCGCGGAGGAACGCCTGCAAAACACGGAAGACGAGATCAACAACGTGGAACTGCCGCAATGGTATGTGCTGGACCGCTCTTCCGTACCGAGCTATGCATCCTTCCAAAACGACGCCCAAAGCATTCGCGCCGTCGGCACGGTGTTCCCGATTATCTTTTTCCTGGTCGCGGCGCTCGTTTCCTTAACGACCATGACCCGCATGGTTGAAGAAGAGCGCACCCAGATCGGTACGCTCAAGGCACTCGGCTACGGCAAACGCGCGATTCTCTCGAAATATATCTTCTACGCTCTGCTTTCCACCCTGCTTGGGACGATCTTCGGGGCGGCGCTCGGCGAGGCACTTTTGCCGAGTGTGATCCTGCGCACATACCGTCTGGTTTACACCGGGCTTACCGAAACGGTCATCCCCATCCACGTTTTGAACGCCGTGATCGCTGCCGCACTCTCTGTCCTCGCGACCGTGGGCGGCGCGGCTGCAGCCGGCGTCAAGGTCCTTGCCGAAAGCCCTGCCGCGCTCATGCGCCCGGAAGCGCCGCAGTCCGGCAAACACGTTTTCTTAGAGCGCATTTCCTTCATCTGGATGCGGCTGAACTTTGCGCAGAAAGCGGCGTGCCGCAATCTGTTCCGCTATAAAAAGCGCCTTTTCATGACGCTGTTCGGCGTGGCGGGCTGTATGGCGCTTCTGCTTGTGGGCTTTGGCATCAGCGACTCGGTGGAGCGCGTTCCCGACAAACAGTACGGCGACGTGTTCTCGTATCAGGGCACCGTCGGCACCGACACATCGCTTTCGCGTGCAGAGCGGCGGCAGCTGCTTGCCAAGGTCAGTTCCGTGGAAGGCGTCGCCGACTATTTGCAGGTGCGCGACGTCGTCACCTATGCGCAGACAGACGCCGGGGAAACGACCGCTTATCTTATCGTCCCGCAGGACACCGCGAAATTCAGCGAATATGTCCGCTTGCAGACGCGCATCACCAACGAACCCTTCAACCTCACCGATGACGGCGTGCTCGTCACCGAAAAGTTTGCAAAGCTTTTGGATGTACAGGTCGGCGATATGATTACGCTCAAGGACGACAAGACCGCCGTACCCGTCGGACAAGTGCGCGTGGCGGGCATTGTGGAAAACTACCTGAACCACTATATCTATATGACGCCGAACGTCTATCAGGCGCTCTACGGCGAGACCGCTTCGCTTAACGCTGCGCTTATCAAGACCGATCCGGGCACAGATTCAGATGCCGTTGCCGCCGAGATCCTGGAGATCGGCGGCGTGACCTCCGTCACCATGAACACCACCGCCGAGCGGCAGGTGGAGTCCATGCTCGACAATCTGACCGTCATCATTGCCGTTCTGATCGTTGCTGCGGGGCTTTTGGCATTCATCGTGCTTTACAACCTCAACAACATCAACATCACCGAACGCCGCCGTGAGCTTGCCACGCTCAAGGTGCTGGGCTTCTATAACCGGGAGCTTGCCGCCTATGTCTACCGCGAAAACGTGGTTCTGACGCTGGCCGGCACGGTTTTGGGGCTGGGGCTGGGCTTCCTGCTGCACTGGTTCGTCATGCGCACCATCGCAACGGACATCGTCATGTACGGTGTGGAGATCGACCCGCTCAGCTGCCTTTGGAGCGTCCTGATCACCTTGGGCTTTGCCGCGATCGTCAACTGGCTGATGTATTTCCGCCTGAAAAAGATCGACATGGTGGAATCCACGAAGAGTGTGGAATAAAAATCTTTTGCCCTCTTATGCAATGTGATATTATACAACTCTTCTGGCCGAAATTTAGTTAAACTGCGAATGGATTTCCAAGCAATGTTATATTATAGTGTGCACTGAGGATATATTTGAGGAATTAAAGTTTTCAGTATTTCACATGCAATTGCGGCGTATGTGTGAAAACGGCGGGTAGAGCATAGGGCGTTTGCTGTTCAACACGGCGTCTGCATTTGCAGGCGCCGTGTTATTTTGTTGGAGGTAAACCTTTATGAAAAAATGGAAAATCGTTTGCATTGTTTTAGCTATTCTGGTGTTTCTGTTCTTTGTTCTCCCTGTCGGGTGGCTTCTCGGCGAGTATTTTTTTGATTCGCTTCACCATAAAGCTATACCTGAAAGCATTTACGAAGAACGTTGGAACTTGGATTTCCCCGAACCCATCCAAGAAACCTACGAACTGCTCGGTGAACGTGGTTTTACAGGAGACGGCACACAATATTCCGTGTTTACGGTAGGGAACGAGAACGATGCTTTTTTTGCAGACTTTTCTGATGCGCCGGCAGATGAGGCTTTCCTGTCCGGGTTCACAAACGGCTTAAATGAATTACAAGTACCTGAAGAACAGCGTCCGAATTTAGAAAAGGCGTATCAATGGAAGTTTTTTGGCATGAACCAAGATCCCCTCTTGACCGACCGCTATTTCGACAACTTGTATCTGATTTGGGATTCAAATGCGAACACGCTGTATCTTTTGGAAGTTCGTATTTGATGTAAAGGAGTTCAATTACTATGAAAAATTTATTAATAGGAATGATCAGTGGTATTCTAATCATTTCGTTGGCGGTACAACCTGCTTTTGCCTTTTCTGTTGCAGAAAAGAGTGATGCGCAACTTATATCTGAAAATATTGCTGTTTTGGAGAATGCTCTGGCAAGCCACAACACAGATGTTATTACCGAACTTAATAAGATGATCGCGGAATATCAAGAGTTGGCAACAAAAGCTGATACTGCTGAAAAAACGGAACAAATCAATAATTTAATTGTAGCATTGGAAGCCTTGCAGAACGAGTATCAGCTATATGATACGGGGATTTCTACCAACAGATTTCATATTGTTTATGCGCCCATAGTAGCAGCCGCTATTGCTTATTTTAATGTAAACAACTATATTTTGGCAGCTGAGCTACTTACGCACGCCACGGAAAACACAGAATTAAACTCAGGGTATGTCCCCACCCATGGCGCAAGAGCAAGAAATTCAGAAGTTATCCAACAAATTGCAAACAACACGGTAATATCGGGCAGCTCTATTTTCCCGAAAGGGGACCGCCCCGTTGATATGGATTTATATTATGCCATACGGAAATTCAACTTTATGAAATCGTTTCCTAGTGCAAGAGTTGTGTATATTTCAGATCGCTATGACTATGATGATTCCAGTGATTATGAATCAGGTGGTGTGGAAGGCGCTATGCTTGATATGATGTATAAAGCACAGGAAGCAGGATATCTAGTCCCATTTTTCACTTTTATTGAAGTAGCTGTATAAGCTACTTAACAAGCTCCTTTGTTGCAAGTCGCTTCGGCTTATCATAGAGCCTCAAAAACGGAAGTAAATCTTTCATATCTTGTGCAATCTGTCTATTGCATTTTCTGCGGGAATCCGATATACTGAAACCACAACGAAACGGTGCGTGCAACTGACGGGAAAACGCAGACAAACTGCGGTGGAGCACGCCGCCGAATATATGCCGACCGTCTGGGCAATCTTGCAAAACGCAGGGTTGCCCTTTTTGTTTTGCAGGAATGATCTTCATGGGAGTGAACAACATGGATTTCAAACAGTGGGAAGGCTTCCGCCGCGGCGAATGGAGCGAGAAGATCACCGTGCGCGACTTCATCCAGCAGAACTACACACCCTATACGGGCGACGGCGCGTTTCTGGAAAAAGCGACCGCCCGCACCAAGGCGCTTTCGGAAAAATGTGCGGCGCTTATGCAAAAAGAGCGTGACAAAGGCGGCGTTCTGGACGTGGACACCGAACACGTCTCGTCGCTCGTCACCTATGACGCGGGCTATATTGACAAAGACAACGAGCTGATCGTCGGCCTGCAGACCGACGCGCCGCTGCGCCGCGGGGTCAACCCTTTCGGCGGGATGCGCATGGCGCGCAGTGCGGCTGCGGCTTACGGCTACAAGCTTTCGGACTCGATCGAGGAGATCTTCAGCTTTAAGACCACCCATAACGACGGCGTGTTCCGCGTGTATACCGACGAAATGCGCGCAGCGCGGCACATCGGGCTTCTGACGGGGCTTCCCGACGCTTACGGGCGTGGGCGCATCATCGGCGACTACCGCCGCGTGGCGCTGTACGGTGTGGATGTACTCATTGCCGAGAAGAAAAAGGATAAGCAAAAAATCGGGCAAGGCAACATGGACGTGGACACCATCCGCCAGAGCGAGGAGCTGTACCAGCAGATCCACTTCTTAGAGCTTCTCAAAGAGATGGCGCAGCTTTACGGCTACGACATCAGCGCCCCTGCTTCCAATGCGCGCGAGGCGATCCAATGGCTGTATTTCGGCTACCTCGCCGCCATCAAGGAGCAGAACGGCGCGGCAATGTCCTTGGGGCGCACCTCCACATTCTTAGATATTTACATCGAGCGCGACCTGAAAAACGGTACGCTCACCGAAAGCGGCGCACAGGAGCTGATGGACGATTTCGTGCTGAAGCTGCGCATGGCGCGGCACCTGCGCACGCCCGAATACAACGAGCTGTTCGGCGGCGACCCGATGTGGATCACGGAAAGCGTCGGCGGTATGGGGGAAGACGGCCGCACACTCGTCACGAAGAACTCCTACCGCGTGCTCAACACGCTGTATACGCTCGGGCCCGCGCCGGAACCGAACCTGACCGTGCTTTGGTCCGAAAAATTGCCCGCGCCGTTCAAGACGTTCTGCGCGCGCGTTTCCGTGGATACCGACGCTATCCAATATGAAAACGACGATCTGATGCGCCCAATCTACGGCGACGATTACGCCATCGCCTGCTGTGTCTCCGCCATGCAGGTCGGCAAACAGATGCAGTTCTTCGGCGCGCGCTGCAATCTGGCAAAACTGCTGCTGATCGCAATCAACGGCGGCTATGACAATGTATACGATCAGCACATCGGTCCGCAGATGGAGCCCGTGACCGGTGACACGCTTGACTTTGACGAAATCGCAGGGCGTTTTTCCGTTTACCTTTCGTGGCTCTGCCGGCTGTATGTCAACACGATGAACGTCATCCACTATATGCACGATAAATACGCCTATGAGAAAATCCAGATGGCGCTGCACGACACCGATGTCACGCGCTTCATGGCGTTCGGCGTGGCGGGGCTTTCCGTTGCGGCGGACAGCCTTTCCGCGATCCGCTATGCAAAAGTCCATCCCGTGCGCGATGCGGCCGGGCACATTGTAGACTTCGAGACCGAGGGCGAGTTCCCGACTTACGGCAACGACGACGACCGTGTAGACACCATCGCAAAAAAGCTGTTGGAGAGCACCATCACGGAGCTTCGCAAAACGCCGACCTATCGGGGCGCCATCCACACGCTGTCGGCGCTGACCATTACTTCCAACGTCGTGTACGGCAAGAAGACCGGCGCCACGCCCGACGGCCGCAAAAAAGGCGAGCCCTTTGCGCCGGGCGCAAACCCGATGCACAACCGCGAGAAAAACGGCGCGCTTGCATCCTTGAACTCTGTGGCGAAAATGCCCTATGACGCGTGCCGCGACGGCATTTCCAATACCTTCTCCATCGTGCCGCAGGCGCTGGGCAAAACGCCGGAAGAGCGTTCGGAAAATCTGGTCAGTGTGCTGGACGGGTATTTCAAGCAGCATGCACACCACATCAACGTCAACGTCCTCAACCGCGAGATGCTCATGGAAGCGTATGAGGACCCGACGAAGTACCCGAACCTGACCATTCGCGTGTCGGGCTATGCGGTCAACTTCCACAAACTTTCGAAAGAACAGCAGCGTGAAGTCATCATGCGCACGTTCCACAGCACGATGTAATATAACCGCTGCATTTCGGAAAAATGAAAACAACCCGCCCGCCGTATCGTGTGATACGGCGGGCGGGTTTTCGATCGCTTTCGGCTGCGCGAAATGCAACTTTTTTGGGTAGTGCGGCGCTTGCTCCCGCCGCACATCGAACATCCGACAGTCAAAAAATTTTACCCGCGCAATTCCTGACTCGCCATTTCCGGATGGTCGCTCATGATCGCATCCGCGCCGACGGATGCAAGCCGCCGCACCTCGGCGGGGTCGTTGATCGTCCAGTACTGCACGGCGATATTGTATTTGTGCGCGTAATTGACAAGCCGCGAAGTGCCAAGCTGGAACACATAGTCGTTCGTCGGAATTTGCAGCGCGTCAAAGTGGTAATGACCCGGTTTATGACGGATCCCGAGCAGACTGGAAAAGTAAAAACCTGCAACCTCCCGGATGCCCGCCGAGCGCAGCATATCGGGATATTTTTCTTCCATATAGGCGGTGATCTCGCCGTGGAACGTCCCTACCACCACACGTGCGAGCATGTCGTATTCTTTTAAAGCAGCGTACAGCTCATCGGCAGCGCGGCGGCCCAGCGCCTTGCCGTCCTTGATCTCAATCACAAAGCAATAGCTGCTGCGTTCCCGAAAATAGGCGAACACGTCCCGCAGACGCGCCACGCGCAGGTCGGGCGGGATGTCCGCCCCGCGCAGGCCTTTGTACGGCATGTCGCCCGCGGCGGTCTTGAAATGCTCGCCGAGGTTGAGCACCTGCAATTCTTCGCAGGTCTTTTCGTGCGGCAGAACGCCTTTGCGCCCAAACGCCTCTTCTGCATTGGAGGTTCGGTCAAACGTCTCGTCGTGCAGCAGGATCAGCTGGTTGTCTTTCGTTAAATGCACATCGAACTCAAATACATCGACGGGGAGTTTTTGCACCTCTACGCAGTTTTTCAGCGCCATCAGCGTGTTTTCCGGCGCAATGCCGCCGCCCAAGCGGTGCGCAACGATCATGGTGCGCCCCGTCGGGACAATATACGGATTGCGTGCATCGTCCTTTTCATCAGGCACCGGTACGACCGCGTCGCGGTAATCGTGGGAAATGATGAGATAAAACCCGCCGAGCACGACCAAAACAGCCAGCAGCACAATACAAAATGTCAGCATATGTCTTCTACCTCTTTTCGGACAGCGCTATCCTTCTGTCCGTTTGTATTGTACCCCGTTTCGCGCGGGAAGTCAACGCAAGGACCCGCCGCACGGAATATGGAATTTGTTTGACAGCCCGCAAGAAAATGTGGTATGATACCAATATAAAAGGTTCCGTTCAGCAATCAGGAGGTCGGGCGAAACGCCTGCCCCGCGGAAAGGGTCTGACGATTATGAAAAAACTGGCTTGTATTCTTTTGACTGTACTCCTGCTGTGCGTGCTTTGCGTACCTTGTTTTGCCGCTTCTTCCGTTGCCGTCGATGTGGCGGCAGTCATCTCCGAAGACGGTCTGTTGACGCTCACGCTTACGGTGCCCGAGGGCAGCGGGCTTGCCACCTTTGAAACCACGCTGCATTACGATGCCGAAACGCTCGAACTGCAGGATGTGGCCTACGGTGCGGGCAATATGACCACCTCCAACACCGAAACGGCCGGCAAGGTCGGGCTGTTTATGGTCTGGTCCGAAACGCAGGAGACTGCCGCGACGCTGGCAACTGTCACGTTCCAACTCAAAGACGGGGCGAGCGGTACGACGGATTTTGTCTTTACCGACACCTCCGCTACGGACAACGACGACAACGCCTTAGGCGTTTCGATTGCCGGCAGCGGTACGCTTACCGTTCCGTTGACCGAAGAGCAGACCGTGACCGATGCCGACATTCCCTCCACTGCGGGCAAATATGTTGCCATCGGCGGCGTTGCAGCAGCGGCGATCGCCGTAATCGTGGTTGCGGCCGCGTTCGTCAAACGCAAACGCGCCGCTTGATCTTCACACACAAACCCATCTGCCGCTCGGACTTGTTTCGGGCGGCTGTTTTGATTCCGATTTGACACAGAAAGGATACAAAATCATGCAGCTTGTCCGCGCACAAACCCGAAAGCAGCTTCGCGACGTACGCCGCCTGTATCGGACGGCGTTCCCCCGCACCGAGCGTAAGCCCTTTTCGTTGATGCTGAAAAAGCAGAAAACCGGCGACATGGAGATTTTCCGTATTGAGAGGGACAACGGCGCCTTTCTGGGCCTTGCCATCACCGTCTTGTACGGCGACATTGTGCTGCTCGATTATTTCGCGGTTTCGCCCGAAACGCGCGGGCAGGGCGTCGGCTCGGCGGCGCTTTCACTGATTACGGCGCACTGCGGCACGCGGCGGCTGATCCTCGAGATTGAGCGCACGGACGTCCCCGCCGAAAATCCGGAACAGCGACAGCGCCGCAAAGCCTTTTACCTGCGCGCCGGGATGCATTTGGAGCCTTGGCACGTGCGGCTTTTCGGCGTGGAAATGGAATTGCTGACCAAAAACGGCTCCGTTTCCTACAACGAATACCGCGCGCTGTACTGCCATGTCTTTTCTGCCCGCGCGGGCGATTTTATTCGTCTGCTGCCGGAAAACGACGCCCCGTGACCACACGCGGCACGCGGCACGGAAAGCTCGTTTTTCCCGGTGCGAGCCGTTGACATCAACCAGTGCATATTGTATAATATTTGTGTATGTTTTTCAGCTTGTCTGCAAATGTGGCGGGCAAAATCGAAGGAGGTCTGCGGACTATGGTTAAGGCGATCGTCGGTGCGAACTGGGGCGACGAGGGCAAAGGTAAAATCACCGATATGTTTGCCGAAAAGGCGGACATCGTCGTCCGTTTTCAGGGCGGCGCAAATGCGGGGCACACCATCATCAACGATAAGGGGCGGTTTTCGTTCCACCTGATGCCCAGCGGCGTGTGCTATGACCACACCACCTGCGTCATCGGCAACGGTGTGGCGCTCGACATTGAAAAGTTCTGTAAGGAACTTGAAGACATCCGCCGCGCGGGGCTGAACCCCAAGCTGCTGGTCTCCGAGCGCGCGCAGATCCTGATGCCCTACCACATCCTGTTTGACGTCTACGAGGAAGAACGGCTCGGCAAAAACGCTTTCGGCTCAACGAAAAGCGGCATCGCGCCTTTCTTCAGTGACAAATACGCCAAGATCGGCATGCAGGTCAACGAGTTGTTTGATGATGAAACGCTCAAAGCGAAGCTTCAAAACATCTGCACGCTCAAAAACCTTACCCTGCAATATGTTTACCACAAGCCCCTGCTCTCTGAAGAAGAATTGTATGAGACCTGCGTACGCTATCGCGATATGATCGCGCCTTTCGTATGCGACACGCGGAAATTCCTGAACGATGCGTTAGCAAGCGGCAAAGAGATTTTGCTGGAGGGGCAGCTCGGCACGCTCAAGGATCCCGATTTCGGCATTTACCCGATGGTGACCTCCTCCTCTACCCTTGCCGCTTACGGCGCAGTGGGTGCAGGCTTGCCGCCGCAGTCCATTTCAGAGATCATCGCCGTAACCAAGGCGTATTCCTCCGCTGTGGGCGCGGGCGAATTCGTTTCGGAGATCCTCGACAAAGAGGAAGCGCAGGAACTTCGCCTGCACGGCGGCGACAAAGGCGAATTCGGCGCGACAACGGGCAGACCGCGGCGCGTGGGCTGGTTCGACTGCGTAGCAACACGCTACGGCATCGCCTGCCAGGGCGCGACAAAAGTCGTGATGACTGCACTCGACTGTCTTTCCTACTTGGAGGAAATCCCCGTGTGCGTCGGCTATGAGCTCGACGGCAAGGAGATCCGCGATTTCCCCACCACACCGCTGCTTAAAAAATGCAAACCCATCCTGAAAGTCCTGCCCGGCTGGCACTGTGACATCCGCGGCATCCGCGACTACAATGCACTTCCTGAAAAGGCGCGTGCCTATGTGGAATTCATCGAAAACGAGCTCGGCGTGAAAATCGACATGGTCTCAAACGGCCCTGAGCGTGAGGCGATCATTTACAGATAATATCGAAAGGAGCCGGCTGCATGGAAAAGGTTCTGGTCCTGGATTTCGGCGGGCAGTATAACCAACTGATCGCACGGCGCGTCCGCGACGACCATATCTACGCGGAGATCCTCCCCTATACGACCGATCTTGCCAAGATCCGGGAAGCCAATTACAAAGGGATCATTTTTACCGGAGGGCCGAATTCCGTCTATGACGAAAGCTCGCCGCATTATACCAAAGATATTTTAGAGCTCGGCGTGCCGATCCTTGGCATCTGTTACGGCTGCCAGCTCATGGCATGGATGCGCGGCGGCAAGGTTATGACGGCCCCCGTTTCGGAGTACGGCAAAATCGACCTGCGCGTAACGGCGGAAAGCCCGCTGTTTGCAGGCGTTCCTGCCGAGAGCGTGGTCTGGATGAGCCATACCGATTACATAGCCGAACCCCCTGCGGGGTTTGAGACCGTCGCCGCTACGGAAAACTGCCCGTGCGCCGCCATGCAAAACCCGGCCAAAAAGCTCTATGCCGTGCAGTTCCATCCGGAAGTGACGCATACCGCCTACGGTGCGCAGATCCTGCACAATTTCCTCTACACCGTCTGCGGCTGTAAGGGCGACTGGGTCATGGACAGCTTCATTGAGGATACCGTTGCTGCCTTGCGCGAGAAGATCGGCGACAAGCAGGTCATTTTAGGCCTTTCGGGCGGTGTGGATTCCTCTGTCGCGGCGGGGCTTCTGTCCCGCGCTGTCGGCAAACAGCTCACATGTGTGTTCGTCGATCAGGGCTTGATGCGCAAAAACGAAGGCGACTTCGTTGAACAGACGTTTACACAGCTTTTCGATATGAACTTCGTTCGCGTGAACTGCGGCGACATTTTTCTGCAAAAGCTCAAGGGCGTGACCGACCCGGAAGAAAAGCGCCACATCATCGGTGATGAATTCTATAAAGTCTTTTGGGATGAGATCAAGACCCGCGCCAAAGGCGATGCCTATTTTGCGCAGGGCACGATCTACCCCGACCGCATCGAAAGCGGCAAGGGCGCATCGGGCAAAGGCGCCGGCAGCGCTGTCATCAAGACGCACCACAACCAGCGCGCGATCCCGAAGGACATCGACTTTCTCGGTGTGATCGAGCCGCTTGCCGACCTGTTCAAAGATGAGGTTCGCGCCGTGGGCGAAAAGCTGGGCATCCCGCACGAGCTCGTCTGGCGGCAGCCGTTCCCGGGCCCGGGCTTGGGCGTACGCATCATCGGTGAGATCACTGCCGAAAAGATCCGCATCACGCAGGACGCAGACTTTGTACTGCGCGATGAAATGGCGAAAAACGGCTATGAAAAGGAACTGGCGCAGTTCTTTACCGTGTTCACGGGCGCAAAAGCGGTTGGCGTCATGGGCGACCACCGCACCTATGAAAATGTCATCGCCATCCGCGCCGTTACCACCGACGACTTTATGACCGCCGATTGGGCGCGCATCCCCTACGATATCCTCGCCACCGTTTCCAACCGCATCACCAACGAAGTCGAAGGCGTCAACCGCGTCGTCTACGATATCACCTCCAAACCCCCCGGCACCGTGGAGTGGGAATAATTTCTCACCTTTAAAAAAGCCCGTAGTTATGCGGTTTTAGCCGTTTAAATGCCCTTTGTGGCAACAAAATGGCAACATTATTTGAATTATTGTAAAAGTAAAGAGCTATCAGATTTTTTGAAAGTCTGATAGCTCTTTTTGTTTTGTCCAATTACATATTTTTGAGTTTGTCCTTGAACGCTTCGACCATTATGTCGCTGAGTTCCTGCGACGGTACTTTCGCCCAAGTCTGTGTTGTATCGAGTTTGGGATATGTATAACGCCATTCGTCATACTGCTCTTTGGTGATTTCGCCGTTTCTGTATTTTTCGGCTTGTTCTGCCCAAGCGGCAAGCATTGCAAATACTGATTTGCTTGCGGTCGGTTTACTTTTATCAAAGCATAAATGTATTTCACCGTTTACGCTCTCCGCTCTCATACCGTAAAGGTCTTCGAGCGTAAACAATGTGTGCATAAGTCCGAGGTCGCTGTCAATATCAGGGACAGTAAGAGCCTGCGGTGATACTTCAAACACCTGTGCAAGCGTATTTGTTAAATCAGCTTTAGGCGTTCTTGAACCGCTTTCATACTGCGCCATACGAATATCAGCAGTCTTTTCAGGAAAGCCCACCTGAATACCAAGATACTTTTGAGTCATACCTTTTAAATTTCTAAAGAAACGGATTCTTTCGCCGATTGCCATCGTACTTCCTCCTAACGATCTGTTGATAATATATATTATACAGATACGCTTAGTATGTGTCAAGATTACAAAAACAAAAAAGTTTAATATTTTTTCACAAACCACTTGACTTTACGGAATTTGCTTAGTATAATAATGATACGAACTTAAACTAATAGCGTTAAGTGTGTAAAAATTTGAATAACCGTCATACACTACGGCAATAGCGTATCCGCCCGGGCAAATCGGAAGGCGGTCAGAAAGTATTCCGACACGAAATAAAGAATTATATATCAAAACTGCTGAAAGGGGTGATTTTATGACAGCAAATACTTTTATGAGTGTGGAGGAGGTTGCCAACGAATTAGGTATCTCTAAATCTTACGCTTACAAAATCGTACAGAGATTGAATGATGAATTAAAAGAAAAGGGATTCATCACAATTTCAGGACGAGTCAATAAACAATATTTTTTAGAGCGCACCTGTTACGGTGCAGCTAAGAAAGAGAGGTAATGAAAATGGCAGTTTACAAAGAAGAAAAAACAAACACTTGGCGTGTGATTTACCGCTACACGGATTGGAACGGTGAACGAAAGCAGTCACAAAAACGAGGATTTAAAACTAAGCGTGAAGCACAAGCTTGGGAACGAGAACAGCTCAATAAAATGGGTTCTGATTTAGATATGACTTTCAAAAGCTTTGTAGAGCATTATACCAAAGATATGAGAGTTCGTATTAAAGAAAATACTTGGGCAACCAAAGAGCACATTATTGAATCGAAGCTGATGCCGTATTTCGGAAAGCTGAAAATGTGCAACATCACCGCCCAGCAAATCATCAGCTGGCAAAATGAGATGATGAACTACAAAGATCATAACGGTAAAGGGTACTCTCCTGTATATCTGAAAACAATCCATAATCAGCTCAGCGCAATTTTTAATCACGCTGCTAAGTACTACAATCTAAGAGAAAATCCGTGTGTAAAAGCCGGCAGTATGGGTAAGAAGAAAAACCGAGAAATGCTTTTTTGGACAAAAGAAGAGTATATGAAATTTTCAGAAGCAGTGATGGATAAGCCAATTTCTTTCTATGCCTTTGAAGTTCTTTACTGGACAGGTATTCGTGAGGGTGAACTTTTGGCTTTGACTCCTGCTGACTTCGATTTTGAGAAGTACACAATGACAATCAATAAGTCATTTCAGCATTTAAACGGCAGAGATTTAATCACTACGCCGAAAACAGAAAAAAGTAATAGAGTGATCAGAATACCTAAGTTTCTCGCAGAAGAAATGCAGGAATATTTGAAATCACTTTATAATGTACAACCTCAGGACAGAATGTTTCCGATTACAAAAAGCTATCTGTACCGTGAGATGCAGAGAGGTTCGAAGGAAAGCGGCGTAAAACGCATAAGAATACACGATATCCGACATAGCCACATCAGTCATCTGATTGATTTAGGTTTTTCTCCTACGGCAATCGCCGACAGAGTAGGACACGAAAGTATCGATATTACGCTTAACTATGCACATCTGTTTCCGTCAAAACAAGTGGAAATGGCAGATAAATTGGATTTGGAAAGGAGTTATTAAAATGTCAGCAAAAAATGTAGACAGAAAAAATAGGTTCAGAAGCATTACGGTGGGGTTCAGAGTTTCACCCGAAGAAAACGAGGCGCTGAATAAAGCGGTCGCTATGTCAGGACTGCCGAAACAGGAATACTGCTACCGCAAATGTATGAACCGTGATGTAGTGGTTCAGGGCAATCCAAGAGTACACAAAGCATTGAAAAATGAAATGGCAGAAATTCTGTCGGAGCTAAAACGAATCAACAACGCCGAGGAAGTGTCGGATGAACTGCTTAATATCATCGAGCTTGTGTCGGTAACACTGATCGGCTTGAAAGGAGAGAATGCAAATGAATGACAAAAAAGAAATGACCGCCCGAACATCATCTGTTGGCGCAGATGAAAGGCAGTCATCATCTAAATGTAACACTTACAGTATACACAATAATGTCAGAAATATCAATGTTTTTCTTTTGAAAGGCGGTGATATGAATGGCTGAACTTAAAATTATCAGTATGGATGAAGTCCAAAGCAAGGAAGTAAACTGGCTCTGGTATCCGTATATACCATACGGAAAGATTACAATCATTCAGGGTGATCCCGGCGGGGAAAAACAACTTTAGCTTTAAGACTGGCAGCGCTCCTCTCAAAAGGAAAGGCACTGCCCTATGACGATACCGAGCGTGAGCCAGTAAAGATTATCTATCAAACTGCCGAGGACGGACTGGAAGATACCATCAAGCCGAGGTTGGAAGCGGCTGAGGCAGACTGTACGCAAATCAAAGTCATAGACGAATCGGAAGCTGCACTCAGTATGCTCGATGAACGAATCGAAAAAGCAATCATAGAGATCGGTGCAAAAGTAGTAATTCTTGACCCGATACAAGCGTATGTCGGCGCTAATATCAATATGAACAACGCCAACGAAGTCCGTAATGTAATGGCACAGCTGGGAAGAATCGCAGAAAAATATGACTGTGCTATTTTGCTTGTTGGTCATATGAACAAAGGAAGCGGAAATAAATCATCTTATCGTGGACTTGGTTCCATCGACTTTCAGGCTTCGGCAAGAAGTGTTTTGATTGTCGGGAGAATTAAAGACAATCCGCAGGTCAGAGTGATGGTGCAGGACAAGTCTTCCCTTGCACCCGAAGGTGAAGCGATTGCATTTGAACTGGATAAAGAAAACGGATTCAGCTGGCTCGGTCATTATGATATCTCGGTTGATGATCTGTTAAGCGGTATTCCAAAAGAGAAGAAATCCGAACAGGCAGAAAATTTAATCCTTGAGTATCTTTCAAAGGGTAAATACCCACAGAAAGAATTGGTAAAGAAAGCACAGGCGATAGGAATCTCCAAGCGTGTGCTGGATGAAGCAAAGAAAGCGCTGAATGTCCAATCGGTTAAAAAGGGCAGTCAGTGGTACTGGCAGCTTCCCAAAAAAACAGAGTGAAGCTTTTCAAGGTTGCAACATTGCAAAGGCAGGCACATCTGCAACCTTGCAATGTTCCTTTTTCGGGAAGTAACAGCATAAAGTTTAGACGGGGTGCAGGGTGTCCTTTTCAAAGGACAGCCCTTGCTGGGGAGTTGTCCGCAGACAACGGGGCAACGCCCCATAACCCCCCTCGGAGAGCGCAAAACCTGCTTGCAGGTCGCATTTTTGATAGGCTCGCCTGTCAAAAGTGCTTTTGCGTTACTCTTGACAAGAGTAACAGAACCGAGGAAGTAGTATTTTTACGAGATTGGAGGTGTAACTTATGAAAAGAACGATAAGTGCAATGGTTGGGAAAGGCTCTGTTAATCACAACAGCCGTAAATTCAAAGCTGAAAATGTAGATCCGAGCCGAACTCATCTTAATATAGATTACTGCAATGAGAACATCAAGGAAGTGTATCACCAATTGTTCGATGAAGCACTTAAAAGATACAATGACAAGCAGACACGAGCTGATAGAAAAATAAAGAATTACTATGAAAAAATCTGCAATTCTAAGCAGGAAAAGCCGTTTCACGAAATCATTTTGCAGATAGGCAATAAGGAAGATATGAGTGCGGAAAGCGAAAACGGAGTGCTTGCCAAACAGGTATTGGACGAGTATTATAAAAGGTTTCAGGAGAGAAATCCGCAGTTAAAAGTGTTCTCGGTTCATCTTCATATGGACGAAGCAACGCCGCATTTACACATTGATTTTGTCCCGTTTATTACCGGCAGTAAGCGAGGTCTTGATACAAGAGTGAGCCTAAAACAAGCATTAGCCGCACAGGGTATCAAGGGTGGTACTCGTGAAAATACAGAGTGGAATCAATGGATACAATCCGAAAAAGAACAGCTTTCAGCTGTGATGGAGCGTCACGGAATTGAATGGGAACACAAAGGAATTCACGAGAAACATCTCTCTGTTCTTGACTACAAAAAGCAGGAACGAGAGAAAGAGATTGAAATTTTAGAGGATAAACTTGCCGAGAAAAAAGATGAGTTTCGCATTATGTCAGACCGTATTGAAAATTTTGATAACGGGGAAAGAGTATTGCAAAACCTTGATGAAAGTATAATGAACGAACCTGAATATCAGCTTCCTGAGCCGTCTGCAATAATGTCGGCGAGAACTTATAAGGCAAAGTTTGTCGAGCCGCTTATTGCTAAATTAAAGTCGCTGATCAGCACCTTATTTGCACGATATTTCAAAGCAATAGACAGCTATAACAGGCTTAATATTACAAACGCAAATTTGTACCGTACTAACGAAAGACTTGAAACGGCAAATGATAAATTAACACGAGAAAATGAAAATTTGCGTGCAGAAAATAAAGATTACAAACTGCTTCGCAAGGTTTTCGGCAGTAAACAGATCGATGACTTAGTTGAAAGAGCAAAGTCTGAAAAACAGTCTAAACAGCGTGATAAACGCTCAAAAAATAAAGATTTTGAAAGGTAGGAACACACAATGGAAAAGAGAATTTATGACGAACAGAACGGTTTGTGGTACGAGCTGCAGGGAGATTATTATCTCCCTTGCCTCTCACTGTCCGAAGAAGAACATAAGGCAATAGGTGTTTGGGGACAAAGACACTTGCGGTACATCAAGAAACATAAAAGAGCTTTTTATGCTAATCTACTGACTTCCTGTAAGCTGAACAGTTACCTTGCCGATATTGATGAGCAAGCAAAAGAAATGTTTTCCCGGCTGGTAAAACAACTGGCGGAAAAAGAAAATGTAACGGAAAAGCTCAAAGCTGAAAATCAAATGTTGTGGATTCAGAAGATGAATAGTATTCGTAACAGAGCGTTGGAAATTGTAAATTCAGAACTTGTTTTCACGGTATAATTACAACGGCGGCAGGGAGAAATCTTTGCCGCTTTTAATAAATCATACAGTTGACAATATCAATTAAATATTTTATAATATCAAGTGTAATTTCTTTGAGGAGGTTTTATATGACTACTTCAGAACAAATACGAGTATTATGCGTAAGGGCAGGAATTAGTTTGTCTGAACTTGCAAGAAGAATAGATCAGACACCTCAGAATTTTAATGCAAAATTAAAAAGAAATACAGTTACCCAAGAAGAACTCAATCAAATCGCAAAAGTGCTTGGGGCTACTTATGAACAATATTTTGTATTGCCTAATGGTGAACAAATAAAATAAGAAAGGTTTTCATTATGACTGAACATAGAATTATATTTGGCGATAGTAGATCCTTAAACCAAATTGAAGATAAATCGGTACAGTTAATCATAACTTCACCACCCTATTGGCAACTAAAAGATTATGGAACAGACGATCAAATTGGGTTTAATGATAGTTATGAAGATTATATAAATAACCTAAACCTTGTCTGGAAGGAATGTGATCGTGTTTTAGCTGATGGTTGCAGACTTTGTATTAATATTGGAGATCAATTTGCTCGTTCTGTATATTATGGAAGATATAAGGTTATTCCCATTAGAACCGAGATTATTCGCTTTTGTGAATCTTTAGGTATGGATTATATGGGAGCTATTATTTGGCAAAAAACAACCACGATGAACACATCTGGTGGCGGTGCAATTATGGGAAGCTTTCCATATCCTCGAAATGGAATACTAAAAATGGATTATGAATTTATTCTTTTATTTAAAAAGCTCGGTAATGCTCCTAAACCAACCAAAGAACAAAAAGAACAATCTGCAATGACTAAAGAAGAATGGGGACAATATTTTTCTTCTCATTGGAATTTTAATGGCGTTAAACAAACAGGACATATTGCAATGTTTCCAGAAGAATTGCCTAAGCGTTTGATTAAAATGTTTTCATTTGTGGGAGAAACTGTTTTTGATCCGTTTGCAGGTAGTGGAACCACCTCTCTTGCGGCGAAGAATTTAGGAAGAAATTCAATTGGTTATGAAATCAACAAAGAATTTGCTCCACTTATTAAGGAAAAGCTCTGTAGCAACCAACTTGTTTTGGGAGATGAATCAAGAGTAGTTTTTTGTGAAGATAAAAAGGGAAAAAGTTGCTCTTTTGAACAATTGCCATATGTTTTTCACGATCCTCATAAAATGGACAAAAAAATTGATGTTAAAAAACTTCAATTTGGATCAAAAATTGATTCTTCTAAAACCAAAAAGAATGAATTGTTTAGTGTGAAACAGGTTATCTCTCCTAATAGAATTGAGCTTTCCAATGGGTTGATTGTTCGTTTGTTGGGGATAAATGTTAATCCAACATATCAGGATCAAGCAATCGAGTTTCTTCAAAATAAATTCCAGAAGCGCAAAGTGTTTTTAAAATATGATACAGAAAAATATGATCGTAACAATACCCTGCAGTGTTATGTGTATCTCGATAACAAAACATTTATTAATAATCATTTGATAAGAACAGGGTTTGTATATGTAGATAATGATACCGATTACTCTTGCAAGAAAAAGTTTAATGATTCTATGCCAAAACAAAATAAGGGTGCTACTTAAAAGGTAGCACCCAAACATCAATCTTCAACTTCAATTTTTAAATTAGTTTTTGTCTTAGAGTAATATATCATCTTGACATCTATTGTTTCGGAAAGTCGTCCCATAGTTTTGTATGTATCTGGTTTGACAGAGTATGGAACTTCTCCAACATATCCGTCAATGCCCATTGATTCTTCTTCTGGTGTTGCAAGTCTATATGTTGTTCCTTGCTTCTCTGCCAATGAAGCCAATATTGCTTTTTGCACATACAGACCATTGAAAGTTTTGTTAATAATTAAATCATATACCCACTTTTCAACCATTTCACGATCAATTAAGGGAATGGCATTTCTTAAATTTTGAACTTGTGCAAATATTTTATCGGTTGCATTTTCAAATGCCTCAGGATATTTTTCTGTATACCATCTACGCCAGTTTTCAATAGTGATCTCCATACCAGAATTCATAAATTCAGGAAAAAGCTCGGACATTTGACCTACGACAACAGGACGAGTTCCTTGTGCGTTTTGATTTGCCCAGTTTATTAACTGAGATGTATACTTAGGAAAGCTGAACGATTTGCTTTCGTTGAAATTTTCAATAAGCTCATTTTTAAGTGTGTATTTCATTATTTGCCTCCTTTAAAATTTTTCGTAATAATTTTCTTTCTTTCCTCAATGCCGGCACTGCGTGAATCAAGATTATTCATATATTCATCATACTCTCGCTGGTTTGAAATAAGATAATATCCCCGATTGCTCGCAGCCAATGGCAACTCGTATTTTTGGGCACATTCAAGTATTAACGCCCTCGTTTGTGCGTGTGTATCATCCTCAATAATTCCAATTTTTCTGGCAATTTCCGCTGATGTAATAGGATTTCTCTTTCCGTTGTGTGAAAGAAGAATGTCTCTTATTTGTTCAAGCATTATCATTATCCTCCAAAAACAATTTATATGTTTCGATACCAAGCGCATCAGCGATGCGTTGGATGTTTTCAAGAGAGATGCTTCTGCGATAACATTCGATTGCACTGATATATGTGCGGTGCATACCACATTTATCGGCAAATGCTTCTTGGGATATGCCCATTGCAGTGCGATATTTCTTTAAATTAGTGCCAAATACTTTTACAATATCCATACTTGCAATCCTCCATACTATATAGTATAATGTGAATGAATACAAAAAGTCTACATACAATAAGTAACTGGAACATTTTCGTCATTTAATACGAAAGATTTCAATTAATAATTTGAGTGTAAAGGAAGATAAAATGGACGCTAATATTATTTCGATTGTTAGGTCTTGGTTTGATAAATCAAGGGATTGGCAAAAAGATACATTTGTAAATCTTTGGAAAAGTAAAGATTTAGAGGAAACCAAAAAGCGAGCACTTAAACTTGTTTGCAAAGAATATGGATATACCGATTGTTCCTATGTTTCTGATACAAAGTTTCCCGAAGACTTGGACGATGTCACATCCGATGATAGTAATATCATTTTAAAGAGCATATCTAACATACAAGGAGTGGCTGCGTTAAAGCCTACAAAACCACTTGAATTCACTAAAGGACTAAATGTAGTGTACGGAGCAAATGGCTGTGGCAAATCATCATATGTTAAGGTGTTAAAAAAGGCTGAAAATCCTAAAGACGACATCAACATTTTTTCCAACATTTTTGAAAAAATCAATATTCCAGCAAAAGCAACATTAACCTTTTCTTGTGACGGCGAAGATACAACATCTAATTGGTCGTTAAAGAATGATAAAAATTATCCGATCAGAATATATGACACAAAAATAGCACAAAGGGTTTTAGACAAATCAACAGAAACAATTTACGAACCAAAATTATTACATATTTTTACTCAGTTAGCTGAAATATCAGAGTATATAAGCCAAGAGGTAAGTTCAGAATACAATACTAAAACTTCAAATTTAAAAAGCGTACCTAACGAACTATCAACCTCTGACTTAAGTAAGAAATATAGCGAATTGGAAACACTTCCACTGATTGATGATTTCGAAAAATGTATAAATTTCACAGAGAAAGATCAAAAGCAATTAGAATTGATTGAAAAGGCATTCAATGATTCTAATCCTGATCAAACCAAGAAAAAACTATCTCAGCAAGTAGAAATACTTTCACAATTAAAAAGTAAAATATCTACTGCCTACTCCCAATTGGATCAAAGTAATGTTGAAGATTATATTCACTCTATCGAAATTCAAATTAAAACTCGTCGTGAATTTGAAAATTTATTAAAAACATATAGAGAAGTTTCAAGCATTAAAGAGTTTGGGTCTGATCTTTGGAAAGATATGTGGAAATCATCACAGAAATTTTCTGATTCAATTGAAGGAGATAGTACAAAAGATATATGTGTATTATGCCAGCAACCGCTTTCTTCTGAAGCGAAAATAAGATACGCTAAATTTTCAGAAATATATGCTTCAGACCTTGAAAAAAATCAAAATGATGCATATGAAATCTTAAATAAAAAGACACAAAAATTAAGTGAACTTATCAATAGGAATCTTAATGTAAATGACACAAAACAAATTCTTATTACAAATATGTTCCCGGATGATGTCGTCTCTTACATTGAAGATGTGTTGAATAAACTATATATTAGAGCAAATTGGTTATACAATTATGACCCGAAAAATGGAGAATGCCCAAAAGTAGTATGCGTTAATGAAGTACTTAACAAATTTGATGAATTTACGAAAAGAATAAAGGAGCAGATTGAATCCATTGATGAATTCATTAATAATTCAGAAAAACAAAGCAAGGATAGAATTGAACTTCAAAGTAAAAAATGGTTTTCCGAGAATCAGAATAATGTTAAATTGAAAAAGGAACTTATTATCTTAAAAAATATTAAGACTGGCATAAAAACCAATAATATTACAAAAGCGAAGAATGCATTGTCTGAAAAAATGATTACTGAGGTGTATGTAAGAAGATTTGAAAATGAATTAAATGCACTCAATCCTTCACGATCGATAAAGGTGGAATTATTATCGGATGGCAAAAAAGGTAGAACATCTCACAGAATATCGATAAAAGGAGCTTTCGAAAAAAAGAAAACTGAAGAAGTTTTAAGTGAGGGTGAATATAGAGTTGTTTCTATTGCTGCCTTTTTAGCCGATTTAAACTCTATTAATAAGACACAAGCCTTTATATTTGATGATCCAATAAATTCTTTAGACCACAACTATGAAGATAATGTAGCAAAACAATTGGTTAAACTGTCTTTTGAAAGACAGGTAATAGTATTTACACATCGCCTTGCATTTGCAGAAACACTCAAAAATTGTATGGAACTGTACTTACTTGAAAATCCTGAAATAAAAGAATCTTCCAAATTTAATTATATAGAACTCAGAAACAGTCCTATGGGAGAACCAATATACAAGGGAGACTACAATAAAACTAATGCTATATCTTCATTACAAACGATAAAAGATGAATCTATACCTAAAATACGCAAATTGAGAGAAGACGGAGATTATGATTTAGCCGATGCCAAACTCAAGAGTTGTTGCACAATTGTAAGGGTAGATATTGAGTATCTCATCGAAAAATTGTTGTTAAACGGATTGGTTACTAGATATAGTAAAAATATTTCATCATTAAAGATTAGATATCTAAAAATAATCGAATCAAAGGATGTTGATTTTATTGAAAAAATGATGACAAAATATTCTTATTTTGAACATTCTCAGCCAAGTGAAAAGCCAATCGAGTTACCTGACCTTGAATGTTTAGAGAAAGATGTAAACGACCTTATTGATTGGGGTAAAGATTATAAAAAAAGGCTTAACAAAAAGTGATTCATTATTGGAAAATAAAATGATTTTAAATTTATTTTCTACTAATTGATTTAGCCAGATAGTAGCCATTATAGTGTGGCAACGATATGGCAACAAAAAATTTGATAGCGTATGTTCTATCAATAATACAAATAATGTAGAGACTACTTACTAAATTACCTATACAAATCTGTTTAAGATTAGTTTATGGGGAGCGAGTTTGAATAAGTAAAAAGTGGATATGAGAGCCTGTAAACCCGCATAAACACTGGGTTTTCGGATTTCAGATTTCCCTTTTGATAGCAGATTGATAGCACCCGTCAAATTCAGAGTTATTCTGGTGATTTGGGTGGCTTGCGAATACGCAGGATTTTTATTCTAAGAGAAAAGGTCTAACTGATTTTTGCTGATCAGTTAGACCTTTTTTATTTTGCTCTCATGTATCTGAATTTACTGATTTTGTGCAACAAACAGGCTCTCCCGTGGCCTACAAGTGAGAGGGTCAGAGTAGGCCCTCCGGCGGAACCTTGGCGCGGATCTGGCTGCTGTCGTACTCCGGGTAGTGGTAACGCCAGCGGTCGTACTCCTCCTGGGAGATCTCACCGGCCTCTAGTTTGGCTGCCTGTTCCCGCCAGGCCCAAAGCATTTCATGCAGTCTGGCGGCATCCTTATTCTTGCGGAAATCCACCTGCAAGGAGAGTACACCATCCTGCTCCGTGACTTTCAGACCGTAGTTGTCCTCCAGGGCAAACAGGGTGTGCATTAGCCCAACATAGGAGTCTATGTCCGGGACGGAAAGGGCATGAGGGGAGACATCCAGCACCTGTGCCAGGGCAGCAGTCAGTTCTGCTTTCGGAGTTCTTGATCCTGTCTCATACTGAGCTAGGCGCACATCAGCAGATTTCTCGGGAAAGCCCACGGCCATACCCAAATATTTCTGCGTCATTCCTCGCAGCAGACGGAAAAAGTGGATTCTCTCACCGATGGCCATACGTCCAACTCCAATCTATGATGATCT
>CALWVM010000009.1 GCA_944384985.1 uncultured Clostridia bacterium
GCGCCCCGTGGAAGGAGACCACGGGGCGCATGGTTATATATGGATTTATCTGCTGTATTTTCTCTTGCGGCTGTAAAGGACGGTACCGGTCAGGGTAGCGCCGGCGGCAAGCATCATCGCAACCCAAAGGGCGATATTACTGTTTTCGCCAGTTTCCGGGACGGTCGGCGTCCTGGTTGCCGGGATTTCCACCGCCGCCTTTTCATAGCCGCAGACGGTGCATTCCTCGTGCCTCAGGCCTGCCTGGGTTTCGGTGGCTTCCTTATCCGTCACCCATTCAAAGGCGTGATCCGCTTCGCCCAGCTTTTCGCCGCAGGCACAGAGCTTCCAATGCCCGTTCTCGTCATGTTGCCACCCCCCCTGTACTGTGCAGGTATGCGTCTGAACGGTCACGGTGGCGGTAGCAGAAGCCAGCACCGTTCCGTCGGCCTTCACGCGGACAAGATAATCTCCTGGTTTGAGCCCCGTCACGCTCTCGCCGGTGATAGCGATCCATGCGTCTGCGCTCTCAGCCTTGTATTCCATGGTGCTGTCAACGCCGGTAATCATACCGTCATTTTGCTCAGTTGTTGTGCAGCCATTTGCGCCCACTGAGGTTGGTGCAGCCGCCTTTGTTACGGCAATTGTCTGAACAGGGGAATCATTCGTTTCATGGAAATCACCGGGCTGGTAAACCTGAATGCCTTTTTCAACCGTTACACCGGTAATCGCAGCAGTGGTATCCGTAATCTCTGCCCAAGTATTGCCGCCGTCCACACTGTACATCATACCTGCAACAACATTTGACAGCGCACCGCCGTTCTCACTGTCTGCGTTAAATACCGCTTCGGGTGCTGCGGGAACATTCAATTCCCAAAGGAGACGGACATCGCCTGTCACTTTGTCGGTAAACCAAGTGTTCGGTGCATAAGCATTAAGCTTTTCAAACAGTTCTGTTTTATCTGCGACCTTTTCGATATTTCCATCTTCATCATCAAGGCAGTAGTTATCATTCAGTTTAAATTCATTTACAACCGGAGAAAGATGAGAAAGGTTACCAGTAGAAGAAGTAAGACTTCCTGTTGAATAGCATCCGCTTACAGAAGAACCGGTGTCTGTAAAATAGGCATCCAGATAGCCACTGATTCCACCCGCATATGCTTTGCCATTCACGCAGGCTGCTGAAACACTTCCTGTATTATAGCAGTTTTCTATAACGGTTGTTACAGAATTACTCCATATATAAAAACGACCTGCAATTCCACCTGTATATGCAGTAGAATAACAATTTACAGTAATGGACCCGCAACTGAAGCATTGACGAACAGTCCCGCCCTTTATTTCTCCGACGATTCCTCCAGCATTGACATTGCTGTTATTAGGAGAAGTGGCATCCCAGTAAATAGTCCCCATATAAGCGCTATATTCCACAGTACCGCCGTCCAATGCACCTGCAATACCGCCGATCGTCGGACGCATCACGATGGAATCCGTATTACAACGGATCTCCACATCGGAACTGCAATGGGTGATCGTACCTCCGGAATATCCGCAGAGACCACCGATATACACATATTGCTTCATAGCAGAACATTCAAGCAGAATGTCACCGGATACATTCAAATTAGAAATCGTACCATACATCTCACCGAACAAACCATAACAAGAAAAGTTATCTGTAATCGTGTCTTTCATAGTATAGACAATGGTGTGCCCGTTACCGTTAAAGTTTCCTTCAAATACAGGGATAGTTTCCCAGTTAGCGGAGGTCAGTTCTAAGTCTGCTGTCAAATCGTAGTAAGCGTCAACGCCATTGCCTGCTGTCAGTTGCTGGGCAAAATAAGCAAATTGCTCGGAATTGGCAATCACATAGGGATTGTCCTGCGTGCCGTCTCCGCTTTCATAGCCGGACGCCACCGTCACGCCGTCCCACTTATCCTTGGTGCCGCAATAGCCGGGCACGGGCAGAGTAAGATAGAAATCGCTTATCGGAGTACCGGAAATGGTGATTTGGGTATTGCTGTTTCTTGTAACGGTAATGCCGTTATTGCTCAAGGTATGGCAGTAGTCCTCCGGGAAATAGTAATCCTCTACTGCGGTGTAAACAATATCCTCAATAGGGGCATTATTTAAAGAAACCTGATTTTCCGCACCGGAATTCTCATCCCGTATCAGTTTTGCGTTGCTGGTGATGCCAACGCTGTACGCATTTACCGTATCAGCATACGAAGCATAGGTCAGCATAGCGTCTGCGTCTGTCTTTTCCAGCCACACTTTGCAGTTTTCAAAGGAGGTGATTTTGCCGCCGCTGAGATCAGAAGCGGAAAAGGTCATATCGCCGGAAACGGCTTTCGCCCAGGCGCCCTCGCCGCACTGCACAACCACAAAAGTTCCCTCCGGTGCACCGCTTACCGTCACATATTCCAGGGCCGGGGCGGTGATATTGGCCGTGCCCAGATCGACACCGTATTGTTTCGCATCCATGCGCAGGGTAAAGATCTTGTTGTTATATGTATCCTTCTGTTCCCCCTCCTTCGTTACGCCCTGATAAATGGAGCCGAACAGGACGTTGGAAGTATCCAACTGGAACACGGGAAGATAGTCCCACCTATTATCGCTTGCGTAACGTAAATCAACGCCATTGTTCGTGTTCAACAGTACATAGTTTATATTGTTAGAACCACTGACCCAAGCGGAACGAGTGAATGAACTGCTCACATTGGTTTTAAGGCTGACCTTTAATTCGGTTCCCAAATTTTTCGCACTGTTAGAGCCCACGGTTACAAACTGGATCCGACCTTCGGAAGCCGGTTTGTAATCGGTGGAATATGTGGGATACAAAAGCTCTGTGGAATGATAAACGCGGGGATTTCCGTTATCATCCGTGTTATAAACATCCGCAGTATAAATGGTTGTCGGAATGATCATATCAAGCTGAGCGTCTGTAAACCAGCAGGCGCTGTTACCGGATTCTGTATAGCTTTGGAAAGCTGCGCGCATATCGCTGGCACCGTAATGGTTGGGAGCGACTTTCTCAGGTACAAATCCATCCTCATAGATAACATCCCAAGCGGAGTCATAGTCTTTGACATCCGTGCTGCTGGAAAAATAACTCGAAGGTGTAGAATTTTGTGAAAGCAGTACCAGTCCGCCACCCACCGGATCAACGCCTACAATAGACCATGTCTTGCTTTTTCCGAAATAGACCTTTTTAAAAGTCTTGTCGGCCGTTGAATCATCCATATCAAAATTCGCCCGCAGCTCATCCGCCGTGGCAAAATTCTCCACCGCAGGAGCGGTGTTTTCCACCAAGTCGGCTGCAAAAACCGTCCCTGGCATCAGCCCGACCAGCAGCACCAGCGACAGCAACGCCGCCAATACTCGGTTTGATAATTTTGGTTTCATAGATTTTCCTCCTTTGGTTTCCTTTCTTTTACAAACAGCTTCAGCGAAGTGCGGATCACATTAAGCTGCAAATTCAAATAGTCCCCGTCCTCAAACAGCGCGTAATGAACGCAGGCACGAACAAAGATATAGATCATACCCTGTATGTAGTCCACCGGCATACCCAGCTTGCCGGAGAGCAGCTCGGCGTATTTGCGGTAGCGGACGTTCACGCCCTTGAAAAAGGCCTTGCCATGCTTCCGGTACTTGGGGCTGGCGTACACTTGATACATAAAGCGGTATTTCGCACCATGGAGCTTTGCGGTGAGGTAGGGCATTTCCCGCAGGAAACGCTCAATATCGGCAAAGCTGGTGGGCGCTTTCGTCATGAAATCGTCCTCCACCTTTGCCATGCAGTGGGCGGTGGATTCGATGATAATGTTGTCCTTGCTGCCGAAGTAGTAGAGCAGACTCCCGTTAGTGACACTGCACGCCTCTGCCAGCATTTTCAGGCTGGTGTTTTCCAGCCCGTTTTCACACAACACCTCAAAGCAGGTTTCCAGAAAGGCAATGCGCCGCTCTGGAATTCCTTTTTCGTCTGCCATGAAATCCCTCCTTCCGTTTTTTGATTGACTGGACAGTTAATACACTGTCAAAAAATTTTGCATCGCCCACTGGACAACGCAAAAAGTCGCACCTTACCCGTTTGTAGCTTGACAGAGAAAATGAGCAGAATTATAGTTTGATTACTATCAGTGTACTTCCTGCCGCCATTTTTGTCAAGCTCCTTTCTGAATACATTTTCACATATGTAATTTACCACAAACCGGCTGATTTTCAACCTTTTTTCGAAAAAAGAACGGATATGCTATTGACAATCCAAATCAAATCGTCAATCCTGTTGTGTAGACATTTAGAGGTCAAAAAAGCCTGATTTTAAGCCATTTCTAGAGCTTAAACTTTGAGGGGCAAGGTGTTTGTACCTTGCCCCTCGATTTTGCGTCTGAAAGCGTTACAGGCTCATTTTTGCAGCTTTATCATTACCTCGTCTATAAGGTCTGTATATCTGCCCTGCGCCAGCATCTTATTGCGGTAAGCAGGCAGAGCGTTGAAAAGATACCGTCTTTCTTCTGCCGTCAAATAAAGGTGGTATTTCTTCTTTCTCATACGAAGATCACCTCAGCGTTGACGGTTTCTATGACCGCCGACCGCAGGGCGTTCATTCTCTGCACCCATTCCATCTGATTGTCGGCTTTCAGCGTTTCGGTAATGCCCTCACGCTCTGCGATGATCTTTTTTCGTTGCTTATCTGTCAGCTTTGCCACGATCACCACCCCTAAAAATGGACATAAGAAAAGCGCCCCGTAGATCGGAACGCTTAGAAAAATTCTTCAAAAAAAGTAAAAAAAACATTGACATATAGTGCCCTATATGCTATACTGTATACATCAGATGAGGAAAGGAGGTTATACAATGCGGGTTTCCGAGTGGATTTCTTCCGTCTGTACGGTGATCACCACGATATTGGCAATTATCACGACTGTAATCACCGTACATGACAGAAAGAAATAACTCCCGAGGGGAAAGGGCGAAAGCCCGAGTACCCTCGTGCCCTCATTGTAAACGAAGATGAATAAAATGTCAACCGTGTCCATCCTGCTGACCTGCATTGCGCTCTTATCGGCAGCAAACATGCTGGTCGGCAACTCCACGGCAAAGCTTGTGATCTCCGTTTGCACGTTGATTATAAGCATCTGCGCGCTGATCGTAAGCTTGCACAGAAGAAAGGATAGATGACTTATGCCCGAAAACAAGTACGAACCGCAAAAGGAATATTTGAAAAACAAGCGCAAGCAGCTGCGCGTTTGGGTAGAAAAAGAAAAATACGAACGCCTTGCCGCGAAAGCCGAGCAAAACGGAACCAGCATTTATGCGCTTGTCAACCAATTCATCGAGGATTATATAGCCGGGGCATGAGCCTCGGCTATTTCTTTATCCTTTTCTCCACACTATCAGCATACCACATTTTTCTGTGCCGTAGTTGGACCACTTACGGCACATCCACTTCTCTGTCGAGATTAACATAATATGCGGCGAGCAAAGTATAAAACAATTTCTGTCCGACGGGCACGTCTGCCGCTTCGTATGTAAGTCCTTGGGTTATAGCGCGCAGCAGCGGGGCATACAACCCCTCGTCTTTGCCTATGGTTCTGCGCACCGCCCTTTCGACGGTCTCAACCTTGCCGACATACTGCACCGTGCGCAAGGCGACGGATTCCGTCGGGTTGCCTGGGCTGCCACCCTGTACCGCTTCGCTGTCCGTGCGGACGGCGGAAAGCCCCCGCAATTCCCGCAGCCTTGCCTGCCATTCCGGGTATTGCAGGGTAAAGGACACAAGCTCATCCCGCCGATTGGCGGAAATGCCGTATTTTTCAAGGTTGATCCGTCGTTTGGACATTTTTATACCTCCTGTAAATACTCTAAAACCGCTTTACTTGCGGCTTGCCAGCCCCAGCACACGGCGGTTTACCCGTCTTTCAGCCCGATGGTTCCGCGATAGATGTAATCCACCCAGACCAACGTCTTTCTTCCTGTCTTTTGCTTTTCCGCGTCTACCTCCTCCAAGATCAGCGTATCGCCGGCGGCATAGCGCGGCGTTCGGTCGTCCCGGCGGACTTCAAAGCGCTTTGTACCGTTGCAAACCGCTTCGAAATATTCCGGTTGGATTTTCAGATGATGGGTCATTGTTCTGCCTCTGTCCTGTATCCGATACTTTGCAGGATGCCGTTCACATCCACGCCGCTTTTGCGCAGGTCGCGTTCCATGGCATATATGTAATCATCGCTGTCCGCGTCCCCGTCCGCCATGTACCGCTTTTTCAGTTCGTCGCGGCTTTCCCGCATGCTTGCATACATCCTCGACAGCCTCGCCTGCCCGAATCCGAAAACACTATGCAGGATGTACATAAGCAGGATGTCAAAGCTGCGCTCGTACTTTTCATTTTCCAGCGCGACCTGTCGGCGGATTTCCGATTTCAGACGCTTCGTCTGACTTTGGCTGAATCTTTCAATTGCTTTCATGGCTTTCCCCCTTTCACGCCCCGAAGATGTCAAACAAGGTCGGGACGTCCTGTTCGTCATCCGCTTCGCGCAGATATTCCTCCGGCTTTTGCGCCGTTGCCCGCCTTAAATGCGCAAACAAGATCGCCCTGCGCGGTGACGGTGCAGCTTTTCCCAGACGGAACAATTCGCGTCCGATTTTGGGGCGAGGTGATCTGCGCCTTGTCAAATACGCATACCGCCGTGTAATCCGTTACCCTATTGATATTTTCCACATGATTCGGCATTTATTTTTTCTCCTTCAAATTACTGTATTTTTGATTTATTTTTTTAATTCGGGATAATATATCCACTAAAATAGGCACCATAATGCTGTTGCCTGCCAATTTATACAACTTAGAATCGGCAAGCCCGAGTTCATTTTTCAATTTAAAGAACTGCTCATCGGTAAAACCCATCAGGCGAAAACATTCCTGCGGAACTAATCTTCTTATTCTGCCTTTATGCATAATCCCATGTCTGTCAACAATGGCTGTAGGATCGTTATCGCAGTATCCCACAAACTCAAAGCCGCCTATTTTTTCTGCCGCGCTGCGAAACGCACTCATTCCGCAGAACATATCCAATACACGAATGGACATATGCATCAAACCAATATTTTTATTTTGCACCTCACATTCCGAGGACGGGAACGTTATCCTCGTCCATATTTTCATTTTGTTCTTCCGCAAGTTCCTCATCAGTCAATTTTCTGAATGAATCTTCACCGGGAACAAGGGCAAGAGTTCTGCCGTTATCCCATTTCATATGGATTTGTCCGGCATCGTCTACATGGGCAACCGTGCCTCTTGTTCCACAATCTATTGGTGCATAAGGATCATCCATGCTTAAGAGCAATAATCTCGTGCCCGGTGGATAACACCTTTTCATGCGCTCGGCAAATTTTCTTTCTGATTCAAATTTGTTCATGATTTTACATCTCCTTTGACTTTAAAATGAAAAAAGCCAACCGTCTGTATTTCAAACGATTGGCTATGTATATATGAAAAAAGGCAGATAGGTTTTTTCTATTCTATCTGCCTGATTTTAGCAATATTCAATTGTACGAGAGTTCAAAGATCCAATAAAAATCAGCAAAGAAAAAAGACTGCGTTTTTATTCACAGTCTTTCCGTTCGTATGGTGGAGACGGTCGGGATCGAACCGATGACCTCCACACTGCCAGTGTGGCGCTCTCCCAAGTCGGCGGGTAAACACTGCCGAACAATTATGTCTGATAGGATAATTTAGAAAGTAAATATCGATACAGCTTTCGGCTAACAAAAATCTTTTGGCGTCATAGGAGAACACGGCATGTCGCGGCGGGAGCAGATTCTCTGAATCCCGAACCCTTTTGTCGCTTCGTGACATTTCCCCTGTTAGGGGAATCACCCCCGCCCTACGGATTTGCCTTTGTGCCTGTTTATGATTTTTTAGCACTTTCTTGTTTTATTGTCTCTCCCTCTGTCAAAGCGGCTTTACCGCTTTGACACCTCCCTCATCAGAGGGAGGAACGGTAGCTGTGCGTTTCGAGAAATGCAAACATCCGAGGGAAAAATGAAGAGTGCCGATTTGCCATATAAAGACAAGGCGCTGTATCCGTCCACCATTTTAATCGGATACAGCGCCGCCGTGTGTTTGCTATGGAATTTTCCCCGCTCTACCCTCTTGTTGGAAAAATGGATATCTTCTCTAAAGACAGGCTATCATTTTTATCGAAAATTGTCAATGGCTTTTGACGTTTTGGGGATCTCGGAGATTAAGGCATAGATCTGACCTCCGCCTTATTATTAGCACACCAGTGAGGCAAGTGATATCTCACTTTTGGGCGGCACACATGTATAACTATAAAATGAAGTTTTTGTCTTATCTGTCTCTACCCAATATAAGATATTAAGCGCTGTGTCCCCTTTACGCATCCAAAGTGTCCCAAAATAACTGCCGTTAAACACTTGCACACCAGCTATTTCTTCTTTATTTGCAGATAGTGCCGACATGTAAATCTGTATATCGTTTTCTGAAAATGATTGCCCATATAAGCGGTTTAAAAAGCCTATCTGGTCAGAATCAAATTCTATCTCCGTTTCCTTTCCAAAAGCTACTATAGCACTTATATTCTCGGTTTCACGTTCTATACAGTAATAGCCTTCGGCGGTTTGTTTTCCCGAACGAGCTAAATCTGCAAAGCTATCATACAAATCTGCACATTCTACGGGATTCAAGGGCGCTTTAACATGCTTTCCGTGAAGAAACATAAAATAAGTATTCCCGACCGCAAGCAAGCAGATCAAAAGGCATAGCATTTTTTTTTGACACGCCATCTTTTTGTTATGGCCCCAAACGGTAGCTACGATAATCGCTGCCACCCACAGAATCAAACAGAGAGGAATCCAAAGGAATATTCTAAGCAACAACATGAATCCCATCATATGTCACCCCCCCAACATTCTGCAGAACCTCGCGATATGTATTCATAAAATAGTTTAGTGTTGCCATTGTAGCCTCTTTTACAGGACCGAGTACAACAGCGTAATGTGTTTGTGCGTCATCAACATTTTTTGTTCCTAAATGGCTCCAAAAGCTTATACCTAATTTAGTTACCTTCTTGGAAACTTCATTTGTATGTGCATAATAATCTTGCATTGGGTGAAGGGCATAACCAAGGTATGTCAAGCCTCCGCCAACATAAAATGCCGCCAAAAACTTATACCCTTTATTGTAAAGCGTCGTCGCCTCGCGAATATATGCGTCAGCTATAATGAAGAAAAATGTAAACAAAACAATTCTTGAATCCTCTCTCGAAGTTCCATGATTTGTGTTAAAATGCCATGATTGGTTATATGTCGTTATTATCCATGCCGGATATAAGTCATCGATTGCCAAGCATGCATCTGCAACAATCTTGGCATTATTTTTTGAAAACCCACTTTGCAATGCCCAATAATAAGTTCCGTATTGTTCTAACTTCCCATTTGGATGTTTTAGCTTTGGTGCAAATCTATCAAATATATAATATCCACTATGTACATCTTCTGACCAATATCCGGTATAATCCGCCTTATTCACAGGGTTATTATTGCAATATGAAAATAAATTTGCACCGAGAGTTTCTCCATGAGAAGCAAGCAAGATATTGGTATCGTCAACATTGAGGAACCTGCCCCATTCGGGGTTGTAGTAGCGCGACTGCAAATAGTACAGCCCTGTGGTATAATCGTAGTTATACCCGCGATAGGCGAACGGGCAGAGGACTGCTATGATTTGCCTTTCCTGCTCGGTCAGGTTTTCACCGTTCTGTGTGATCGTCACCTTGCCCCACGGGTCGTAGCTGTATTCGAGCAGGGCTGTGCCCTCCTGATTGACGACAGCGATAACGTCGCCTTGCAGGTTGCGCACAAACGCCAGCGCCATTTCTTCATTCACAAGGCAGCCCACGGGGGTGTTGCTTTCATCATAGACGAATTTTGCTGTAAACGGCAGCTCGACGACCTTTTCCGTACCATTGAGCGTCACATGGAAATAGTACGTCATGCTCTGGTGGGTCAAAAGCCCATCCTGCCACACATAGTTGACATAGTATTCCGGTTCGCCGTCCGCTTTGTACTGCCGCTTTTGCGTGCGGATGCCGTTTGCATCGTAAGAGAACTCGGTATAGCTGCCGTCCGCGGCGGCATCCTCGTCTCGCTACATCTGCCACGGGCGGCGCTACGGCGACAATGTCCATCAGAGAGAAAACAATAAGTGATGTTTTATCACGTAAAAGCGCGGCGCTGTATCCGTCCCCCATTCTAATCGGATACAGCGCCGCCGTGTGTTTGCTATGGAATTGTCCCCGCTCTACCCTCTTAGCAGAAAAAGTACATACTTTTTCTAAGAATAGATTATCATTTTTGTTTAAATTTGTCAAGGGGTTTTGATATTTTGAGGAATTTGAAGCTTAAGACACAGAAGCGTCCCCTGTCTTACTGTAAATTGTTTCTCCATTTTTTAACACATACCAAACGTCTGTTTTATTTCCTGTTGCAACTTTCTGGGCAAAGGGAAAGTTGGCAAAAACAGCATACAGCGTCCAACTCTTCTGTGTCATTTCAAGTAACTCTGACATGATCACATTTTCTTTTTGAATGCAGCAGTCTACAAGATGTTGAATTTGTACTGTGTCACGAATTCGTTTTATTTCTTGGTTAGCGTCATCCAAAACTAAAAATTCTTTTACAGTATCTTCTTCAACTGTCGGCATATCAAAGCTAAAATCCTTCGAAAAATAATACCATCCATCTGATGGGCCGCCGATTGATCTATTCTTTTCAAAAATCAAGGTTGGCTGTTTTTGAGAATCCGAACTGAAAACATAATAAGTATCTTTTGGGGCAATAAAGTAATATTGATACTCCTCAAGTGTAGGAAGGACGTCTACATGCTCCTGTAAGTTTTCCATTTGAATTTCAAGCAACACATACGGATAAAAATCATAATAAGAGAGTGGAACATTTTTTCCCTGTGCAGCCCAATAATCAAGACGATAATATTTTATTCCGTTAAATGTTAGAATTACGTCAGCATTCTCTGTATACGTCTTCTGAATTGCTGATATGCCATATTCAACTTTGCACGAAGAACAAAGAAAACACAAAGTAAATAAAGTTAAAACAATGCAAAATATTTTTCTCACCAAGCTCCTCCTATTTACTGATTTTATTATGCTTCCAATCTTCTCGCACTGTAGGTAATCGAATTCCTAAGTCTGGTCGATAATATGGATCCGCGTTAGTATAACGATAAGTTGCGCGTATTCCATTGAAATATCCAAACGCTAACTCATCTCGTCCAACTCCAAGAATAAAATCATCCGTTACATCTTGCTCAAAAATATCAATTTGTAAACATCTGTCCTTTATGGATTGCTGCCATTCATCTCTCAGCCCGCTCATATTCCAGTCAAAAATATGGTATTTATATTCGTCCCAATTAGCCTTCAGTCTGTCTGCCACCGTTATTGCAGCTGCTCCTCCCTCTACCCGAACAGACATGTGCCAAGTTTCTCCTTCCACATTCCATTTTGCCAAGCAATGATGCTTTATTTCCTTAGACACACAATCATCAGAAAATAAAAACTCTCTATTACCAGTTTTATCGTTGGGATACTTTCGATTATACTCAGCGGCAAAGTTATTCGAAAACTTCACTACACCAAAAGCAGCCATCATATCAAATATGTAATCTCCATACTCCTTATAAGCGTAAAGCAATATATCTGAAAATGTACTTCTTCCTTTGTACGTATTAGCCTCCCATTTTAAATTGAACTGAATCGCCCCTTTTTTATTGTTATCAGCTGTAATTATAATTGCATCATCAAAACATGCTCCGATAGTTAGACATACAACCATTCTCTCCCAACGCCATTTTTCAATCGAATCCGTTAATGATTTTCCTATGTAATCAAATTTATTCACCGGATTGTTATTACAATACGCAAACAGGTTCGCACCGAGGTTTTCGCCTTGGGTGGAAAGGAGGATATTGGTATCGTCGACGTTGAGGAAGCGGCCCCACTCGGGGTTGTAGTAGCGTGACTGCAAATAGTACAGCCCTGTGGTGAAGTCGTAGTTATACCCGCGATAGGCGAAGGGACAATAGAGCGCCATAACAGCAGCGTTCAAGCCCTCCAGCGTTTCGCCGTCGTGCGAGATAGTGACCTTGCCCCACGGGTCGTAGCTGTATTCCGCCAGCACATCGCCCTCATGCGTCACGACAGCGATAACATCGCCTTGCAGGTTGCGCACAAACGCCCGTGCCGCTTCACCGTTCACAAGGCAGCCGACCGGCGTATTGCTTTCGTCATAGACGAATTTCGCTGTGAACGGAAGCTCAACGACCTTTTCCGTACCATTGAGCGTCATATGGAAATAGTACGTCATGCTCTGGTGGGTTAAAAGCCCATCCTGCCAGACATAGTTGACATAATATTCCGGTTCGCCGTCCGCTTTGTACTGCCGCTTTTGCGTGCGGATGCCGTTTGCGTCATAGGAAAACTCGGTATAACTGCCGTCCGCGGCGGTGACTTCCGTCAACAGCTTGCCGTTCCAAGTGAAGGTTTTGCCGTCGTAGGAAACGGGATTGCCCGAACGGTCATATTGAATCCCCTTGCCGTCGTAGGTGCGCAGCACATCGTACCACCCGCGGAACAGGCCCTCGACGCTGTCCACGCGCGGTCCGTAATAGCTGCTGATGCTCTGCTGCGGGTCGCCGCTGATCGTGCCGAGCGTATAGGCATAAATCTTTTCCGAAACACGGTTGCCGCCGCGGTCGTATTGATACACATGCGTTTTGCCTTGCACATTATCGTCCACACGCGTAAGCTGGTTCGCTTCATCATATGTGTAGCGATAGCGCAGGGTGCGTGTGCCGTCGGCGGCGACAGCATATTCATTGGTGATATTGCCGTTTGCGTCGTAATCATAGGCAAAGCCGTAGCGCGCCACATTGTTGGCATCCACCATAGACGTGCCGTAGGTCACGCGGCTCACCATAGAATCCACCTGCCCTGTGGCGGCAGCAGTTTCGCCCTGTGCGGCGGTCTTATAGCCGTAGTCCGCCGTGACCGCCGCGAAATTCGGTGTTTCGGCGGTATCGGTCAAATCGCGCAGCAGCGTGGTTTGCTGCTGCTTTCTGCCGAACGCGTCGCTTGACGTGAGCAGCTCAAGGGCTGCATCCTCGGCGCTTACGGTCGTCTTTTGCGCGGTCGTGCCGGTGGTCTCATCCCGCGTGGGGTCACTTTCGACGGTCGTATAGACGAACCGGCCGTCTACCACTTCGACCAGATTGCCGTCCGCGTCGGCACAAACATAATACACCAAATCGCCGTCGCGATAAATCTCCACGGAGGTCTCGTTATACAGCGCGATATAATTCTCGACGCTGTCCACCACGAGGGTCAGATTTCCGAGCGTGTCGTAGCCATAGGTGAAGCGGTACGTTTCGCCGCCGTCGTAGCTGATGCCGGTGACGCGGTCGTACTCGTCGTAGCGATAGTGCACCGTGCCGCCGTTGCCGTAGGTGATCCCCGCAAGACGGCTGTGGTCGGCGCCCGTGCCATAGGTATACTCGGCAACATAGGTTTTGAGAAGTCCGCCGGTGATTGCATCCGCTGCGCCCGCATACACACAGTCTACATTGCTCCAGCGGTCATAGTCAATGAAGTAGGAATAGCCGTTGTGCGTGATGCTTGTGACACGGTCGTTGAGATACCCATAGCTTGTGACCATTGCCGTAGGCTGCAAAAGCCCAAGCGCTTCTTTGGCAAGCCCCGAAACCGGCGTGTTGACCTGCGTGAGCGCGCCTATGGCGTTGTAGGTATATTCCGTTACATTGCCGCGCGCGTCGGTCTCGGAATTCAGCACGCCGTTGTTTTCATTATACGCATACGTGACCGTGCCGCCGCTTTCGTTGGTGGAGGTCGTCAGGTAATTGCCGCTTGCCGAGAAGGTACGCGACAAAGACATGCGCAAAAGCTGCCCGACGTCGTAACCTGCAATCGAAATAGAAAGCAGATTGCCGTATTCATCATAGGTGATGTCAAAGAGCTTTTGGCACTGCGGGCAGTCGCACACATCCGCGCTCTCGCAAGTGCAGGTGCAGCCAAGCATGGTGCAGTCCTCGCACGCGCAGCCCGGCTCGGCTGTATCTTCCTGTGTTTGTGTGTCTTCGGAGCCCTGCGCCGACGCGGTTTGCGCACTTGCCGCCGGCGCGGCTTCCTCTGCGGATTCCTCCGGCGACGTGGTTTCCTCCGGGATTTCCGTTTCGTCAATTTCTTCCGCCGCAAAGCCCGTTTCCAGCGTCAGCGCGGGTGCGGCGACTATGACAGAAGCGGGATGATTTTCATATTCAAATGAGAACGTGACCTCGGTACAGTCGCCTAAAAGCTGCACGCTTTCGGAAACGTACTGCCAATCCGTAATGAAATCCTGCGCCGCTTTACGGACGGTCTCGGTTTTGGTGACCGTCTCTCCGTCTTCGATTGTAGCATATTCATAGCTGATTGTAAAGCCCGCGAACCTGTCACTGCGGAAATCGGTCAAATCCGGGACAAGCGTGCCGAGACGACAAGTCGGATCGTTGGAAACAATGTCGGCGTAAATCCAGCCGCCAAAGGTTAAAATATCGCCTTGTTTGCCGTCAAGTTCAACCGTTTGCGACAAATTATAATTTGCATTTTTTGACGGGGTGAAAATTACTGGGTCTCCCCAAGGAACACGTTGAGTTGAGTTATTGATCAGATATGTATCGTCGCTCTGCCAATCCGCCAAAGCACCGTCTGTTTGAGCATAAAAGCTGCTGTTCGACAAGAGATTATATGCGCCAAAGCCGCTCCCCTTTTCAAGCTGCACGGCATCCACATAAAACACGCCGCCGTGGCCGATACTGCCGACACCGACCTGCACGCTTGCCGTGTTTTCGGGGACTTCGAGCGTCAAACCATAGCGCGCATATTCCTCAGAGGTCGCGGCAACGGTACGCAGGTTGCTCTTCAATTCGTTGCCCTCGGAATCGAGGGCGACGGCGAACATGGCAACGGCCTGCGCTGTCGTAAAGCCGCTTTGTGCTTTGATATATGCCGAAAACGTATATGTGCCCGCCTCGGGATTGGCAACAGACTGCATGACACTTCCGCTGCCCGTTTGGTTCGCGTCGATTTTCGTGGCTTTATCCCCGTGGTAAGCTTCGCCGGACACAATCGAAACACCGCTGGCATCGTTAATCGTCCAATTCGCCGTACCATTCTCAAAGCTCTGGTTCAGCAACATATTTTGCGTGCGGGTATGCACCATGCCCGTAGAAATATCTGCAAAATTCCCACGCTCGTCGGAGACGGTAACGGTGCGGCCGCTGCTATCAAACTGTCGAATCTCCTTTGCACCATTCGCATCACTGAACGTTACCTGGCGCGGACCATTGGCAGCAATGGTAATACAGTTACCCGTTTCAAATCCGGAAAGGAGCTTGAAATCCTGTGCCTGTTCTGTAACGGAAGTCACTCTGCCATCCGCACTATACGCATATACCAGTTTATACATATGATTGCTGTCCGCGGAAGTTAAGTTTTCCGACGCATCATAAGTATAATATGCACGCATTGCATCGGGGAATAACACTTCGGTCAGATTTCCCGTTTCGTCGTAGCTGTACTCCATATCCAATTCAGCAGTAGTGCTTCCGCCTTGGATCACTGTACCATCTGTGGCTAGACATTGGATTTCCGTAAGGTACCCATTGTTGCCGTAGATAAAATCATATACCCTGCCCGCGCCGTCGGTAATTGAATCAATGGCGTACAGGTTCGTGTCTGTTTCCAGGCTGCTAACATAGGCAATGTCAATGGACTGATCCGGATACTTTTCTTTGTAGATTTTGATGAGCCGCCCCAAATCATCAAAACGTTCTACAAAGCCCGACGGCGTGGAAAGATACAGATATTCCATTGTATCTTCGCCCGTATAGCCCTCCGGTGGGTTGTATATCAGCGTATAGCTGCCGTCGGCAAGGGTGTCCTCCTCTTGGGTGAAAGTATAGGCGCCGTTTTCGCCTTCCGCCATTATAAATCGGATGATATTCCCGTTTTCCGCCGCATAGCAGACATGAGACGTTTCCCCTTTCATCTGCATTTCGAGCATGTCCGCATATAAGAAGCGGTTATAATTGGTAAGCCACCCTTTACCGTAAACTTCGGGAAGTTCTACCGAACCAATGGAAGCAGTGCTGCGCAGATTGAGCAACAGCGCTGGATTATACAGAAAAGAAATTTGGACTGGCATTAAATTACCACTGATTGCAATATCGTCACGTTTGATAAACAGATTTTGTGAGAAATCCTGGATATAGGATGTTCCTGCTCGCCCGACATCCTGCGTATGGTAATCAAAGGCTTCGGAATAGCCCGTGCTCTCGACATAATCCATCAGCAACAAAATGCCACCGGAAAACGCCTCGCCAAGGAATAAGCCCATGGCGGGCAGGGCATCATCATAGCTATAGATCGCCATCCCATAGTTCGGCGCCTCTCCTGAAAGCCACTCGTAAAAGGGCTTTGTGATATTGAAATGCACAATCTCCGTGCTGCTAGCACTATCGTCGCCCGTGTAGTAATCCACAGGCATCGACGCATATTGCGGTTTCGTAGCATAGGTCATATCGGCATACGTGCAGCTTTCGGTAACCTGATATGCTGCAAGATTCATACCCGCACCAGGCAGCACCAGCTGCACTTCGGTCGGCGTTATGCCCTTCGTCAACATTTGAAGTTTCTCCGTCTGCAGACGGATATACATGGTACAGGAAAGGTCGACAGAAGATATCTCACCTGTCTTGTCATCATACGAGCGCCCATTGGCGACCGCCCAAAGTGATTCGTTATAAAACCCTTCGTCAGGCGTACCCGATGTGACGCAGGCAGTTTCATACCAAATGTCCGAATCCGACGAAACTGCAGGGTCTATGACTACGGGATATTGCCGCTCCTCGGCGGTAAGCCAGGTTGCCGACGGTGTGTATGTCAACTGATATTCGCCGTTTTCGCCCGACAGCGCGACCGAAATCTCCATACTGCTCATACCCGCCGTATCCCGCATAAACGGTGCTGGAACAACAAACGTCGTCTGACCGTCCGCAGAACTGAACGTAACCGCGCCGTCTTGTGCGCAATTTGCCGTAAGCCCCGGAGCGGATACTCGGAATGTATAGCTTTCGCGTACCGCCTGTGGAGTCTCAAGTATAATGTTTTCCTTTACTGAATTGGAAGATATGCTGTATTCCAGATTTGTATCCGGCAGCACATCCACATATGCGGCGGTTTCACTCTGTGTCTTTAACTCAACCACTGGGTTTTCCGATGCAGGTAGTGCCTGCGCACTCAATTCAGCTTCGCTTGCTTGCGCGTCCACAAGCGCAAAGGTGATGGTTTTGCCGTTTTCCCGAAGTGTTACACCGCTTTCTTCAGACAGTGTCTCCGGCAGTACAACTTCTAACGGGTTGTCCGCGTTGGTTAGAACAGCTTCGCCGTCCTGCGTGGCAGCGGTTAGTGTGTTGTCAATGTCTACCCATTCGCCGTCCTGCTGAAAATGGAGTGGCATTGAGGACACCATGGCCGTGTAGCTGCCATCGCTTTTTTTATATACTTTTGTGTAAGCATCGCGCTTTTCCATAACTTCATACAGGATTTCCGTTTCCGACTCTTCTGCCTGTGCATTCGGCAAAAGCGCGCTATCCGTACTTTCATCTAAAGCAGACTGCGTCGCTGCGGCAGCAAACGGCCGCAACGGTACGACGCCAAGCAAAAGTAATGCACAAAGACACGTTGCTAAAAATTGTTGCCCTTTTTTCTTCCACTTTTTCATAAAATCTCTCCCTCTGTCAACACGGTCCTCAACCTGTGCGGAAGGGAAAGCGGGAGATCCCCCGTGATTCATACCTGCAGTAATTAAACAGATTCCGGCTGCGGTATGAGCCTTAATGGAAATTCATTTTTGCAAATAAAAACCGGCACACCTCTGTTTTGTAAAGCGAACAGATACAGCGCCGGAATATATTTGCTATGAAGTTCTCCCCGCTCTACCCTCTTTAGGAAAATTATACATATTTCACAATACAAAATTATCATTTTTATTTATTTTTGTCAATATAAATGTAGAGATTTTTTGCCACCTTGTGCTATTTTGTAACAATGTACAAAGTGTAAGATGTCGCCACGAATATATGAAGCAGATATGAAGCAACTTTAACAATAAATACATGTTTGCGCGTTACTAACGAAATTCATTTTCTCCGAACAACTACACGTTTACTTTTCCAATTTTGTATATTCATAATTATAAGGACTATCTTTTTTTGTTTAAGGCTAAAATCATAACTTATCCAAAATGGTATAAAATACCACCATCCTCAGCAACAAGTGTCATGTCTAACTTCAGATCAGAAAAAGTCGCCTATGCAGCAATTCGTTTTTAACCATTGTTTTGTTGCTTTCATGACAGACGGCGCTGTTATTTGTTCACCATATATAAAATATGAGCATAGATATCATCATGAAGTGTTGCTAACTTTTTTCATATACTATATGACACAAAATATGCCACTAGTCTTATTATTTCAAGTATAATCAACAATTTATAGCTTGTTTTGACAGGTTTAAGTCCCGTCTCTCGCACCAAGCAAAAAGCCTTGCATTTTCAATGAATGCAAGGCTTTTCCTTTTGCGGCAAGGTAGCTTTTGGCAGCTCCCTTTTGATTTGTTTGAGCGGCATAGATCCGCAGAGCACGACCGCTTGCCCGTCAGCATTGGTGACCGCCCACACGTCGTTCTGTGCGTTTTTGAGGTAATAATATGCGTCGCCATTGTAGATGAAGCCGAAAATGTCGCCGGATTCATCATACATGAATTGGAGCACATCATCCCCAGTTTTTTGCCCCATGAGCATGCCGCTGTTGTAGAAATACTCGGTTGTAATGGGCGTATCCATACCCGGATATTGGAGGATCTTTTTCGTCCGCTGGCCGTCGATATTGTATTCGTAGCGGATATACGGCGTGCCGTTTTCCCCGAGGCCTTGCAGCTGCCTGCCATTCCAGAACAACTCTATACCATCAACTTCTGTGATATTGCCGATCTCGTCGCTTTGGATCGTGGACAACACAATAGACGCAGAAGATGTAGTACCATCGGCTTGTGCACTTGCCGCCTGTGCGCCGAATGCAGAAGCACCGACAGCCCCCACGCCGCCGAACAGGTCGTTTGCCGTCAGCTCGACCGCGTGGAAATCCTCACCCAGCAGGCTTGCGGCAAGCGTTGCCCCTGTGTCGGCAAGCGCTGCCCGTCAGAGGGAGAGAAAACGGAAAGTGCTAATTTATCACAAAATGGAGGTTTGTTGTTTACTGTCGTCTATCTCTCCCTCCCTCCGGCACGCGCGAAGCGCATCAGAGGGGATGGCACATATCGAAAATTCTGATATGCAGGTAAAGCTGCGTTTAAGACACAGAACCGTCACCTATCTTATTCTAAGAGCATAAATTGCTGTGTTTCTTCCTGAAAATTCGCACCGGAAAAATATAGAACATCTATTGCTGTGCCACCTTGTATGAATTCAGCAGCTAAAATCGGCTCTGTTATATCGGCAAGCGGCGGGGAAAAATCGGAAAACGTTTGTCGGTATATAGCCGGATCAAAAATATCCTGCACGATCACGCACCGATCACTGCCATAGGCAACAAGATCACCGTAAGTATCATACAAACCGGTGTAAGTTTCCGACCTTATGCCATTTTCGTAATCATAGAAAAATCCCCAGCGTGTGCCGGCCCCTGTTCCCGTTTGCAGAGAAAAGTACAAAATCTGCCCGTCCATTGTAATTTCCGGTGGACGTGTGCTCTCGCCTTGCTCAATCGCTTCGCCATTTCTGCCGTAAACCTTGTATATGTATTGTCCATTCTGCTGTATGATTTCGGCATGATCTGTTTGCAAAAAAATCTGCGAGTGAAGCTCTGTAGTCGAAGCAGACAGACGGGTGGACGAATCACAGGCGCAAGTTACACAAAGGAGCAGTGCTGCCAGGCTCAAAAGTATATATTTTTTTATATTTATATATGTAATTCTCATTTATAAAACCAAAAGCCCTCCGTGCCTTCAACATATACTTGAGTGTAATCATCGTGATATTTCCAATCACTCGCGTTTGGAAAGCTATGAAAATACAAAGCGCCATCTGTAATATCGGGGTCTTCCCCGTAATAAATAGGTATCACCACCTCTAAACATTCATCCATAGCCGCTTGTTCTAAGGAATTGTCGCAAATACCTGTGTTATAGTATTCCATAGCTTCCGCAAACCTAACGCTGTTATATCCGTCAAATTGATTTGGAGCGCTTATAACGACTTCAATAGAAGTCCAACTTTTTCGTGAACCAATCCGATTGTTCATAACATGCGCAACTGCACGTTTTGTCTGTCTGTTTTGCCCCCCTGCTTCTGCATAAACAGTTGCAGCATATGATTTTTGGGCATTATTTGGAGCGGAAGGACGTGATGCAGTTGTAGATGTTGTCGTTGAAGGCGTACTCGGCGTAGTGGTGGAAGGAGCAGATACCGGAGCGCTTGTGTTGTCACACCCCGATAGAATCAACATACCAACGGCTAATGCTCCCACCAATAATATGGCGCCAAACAAATTGCCGTTAGAATCCGCAAAGTTGACTGGATTGTTGCCGCAATATTGGAACAAGTTTTGCGTAATCAACCCTCTGTTATCTACAAGGCTATCTGAATTCAAGAACCGATGCAGGGTAGGAACATAATACCTCGTATTGAGGTAATAGAAGCCAAACTCCAAGTCACAGTAATAGCTGCGGTAAAGGATGGGGTTGATTTGGGCTATGGCGTCATACCCATCTGCAACATAGCGCTTTGCCACATCACCCCATGCGTCGTAGAGGTAAATGACAACGGCCTGTCCGTCGGCATCGGTGACCACGAACACATCGTTTTGCGCATTTTTGACGTAGTAATACGGTGTGCCGTTGTAGGTAAAGCCGAAGATATCACCATTCTCGTCGTACATAAAGACCAGCACGTCATTGCCCGTCTTTTGCCCCATGAGCATGCCGCCGTTGTAGAAATACTCCGTGGTCGTCGTTTCGCCCGTATCAAAGTCGGTGACGGTCTTTTTGGTGCGCTGCCCGTCGATGTTGTACTCGTAGCTGAAAAACGGCGTGCCGTTCGCACCGATGCTTTGCAGCTGCCTGCCCTCCCACACAAATTCCATGCCGTCGACATCGATAATGTTACCGATCTCGTCGCTTTGGACGGAGGACGTGCTTTCTACCACAGCAGAACTGTTCGTCTGCGCACTTGCCGTTTGTGCGCCGAACGCAGAAGCACCGACAGCCCCCACGCCGCCGAACAGGTCGTTTTCCGTCAGCTCGACCGCGTGGAAATTCTCACCCAGCAGGCTTTCGGCAAGCGCCGCAGCGGCGTCGTCCTCGGCGGCTGCGTCCGCAGAATAGGCGGAGGTAGCGTATGCCGTGCCGCCGGAGGTATAGCGCAGATAGCTGCTTCCTGTGAGCACGTCACGCCATACCGGGTCGTCATAGTGGTACTGCGTGGATTGTTCCGGTGTTTCCGGCAAATCCCCGGTCGTGTAGTCGTAAGTGTGCTCAAAGGTGATGTTGCCGTTTTCGTATTCGTAGGTGATGGTGCGGTTGAGATATGGGTCATTGACCCGCACAAGCTGGTTGAGCGAATCGTACTCGTAAGAGGTGACGTCCGAGCCGAGCTGAATGCTTTGGATGTTCCCGACCGCATCGTAGGTGTAGTTGTGCGTCACCCCGTTGGTCGTGACCGACTGCACCATGGTGGTGGTACGGTCTTCGCCGACATTCACATAGCTGTATTGCGTGGTAAGCTGCGGGATGCTCTCGACATTGCCCGTGACATGCAGGGTGCGGGTCGAAAGCCGCCCGAGGGGGTCGTAGGTATAGCTGAGCTTTTCCTCGCCGTTCCATTTGACGGAATAGACCTGATCGGGCATTTGCCCCGCCGTGACATCGCCGTAGGTGTAATCCACGGTCTGCGTGCCTAAGGGCGAGAAGTGGCGCATGCCGGTGAGGTAATTGGTCTTGTCGGCGTAGATATAATCCGTGGAGGCGCGCAGGGCATTGCTCGTTACGGAGGTGCCGTCATATTCGCGCACGCCGACGAGCCGGTCGGCAAGGCGAAACATGCCAATTCATCACAAATAGGTGTGGCGCTGTATCCGTCCCCCTTTTTTCGGATACAGCACCTCCGGGTGTTTGCTATAGAATTATCCCCGTTCTACCCTCTTGCCAGGAAAACGAATATTTTGCCCTAGGAATAGATTACCGTTTTTGTGGAAATTTGTCAATGGGGGGTTGGCTTTTGGATTCCTCGGAGTTTAGACACAGAACCGTTCACTATCTTATAATGCAATTTCCACCTCAACATGGTCGCCGCCAACATGGCGGATTGGTATACTGACACCGACTGTTTGCGGGGTAATATAGCTTTGACATGCCGTCGTATCAGTGTCGCACGATTGCAACGCAAGTAGAAGCACATCCGCATTCGGATAGTCTACCTGGAAAACACTCCATACTTCGGAAGACATACTATTCTGTGCCGAGGTGTAAAGATTTTTTGAAAAATCATTATCCATTGCACAAAAGTCAGAAAGTGTAACAATCTGCTTGCTGTTCAAATCATAAGTCCTTGTTTGGAACAGGTTCGTGGGGTATGCCGCTGTACGAACGTTACCCGTCCCGGTAAAAGCAATACTGAAATATTTGGAATCATAGCGTTTAATCTCATACTCTAGCGTTAATTGTAAGTCTGTGTAAGTCTGACCATAGTATGTTTCTGCAAAGCTGGTCACATAATTCAAAATATCCGTATTGATTTTCTGCATATCTTCTACCGCTAAAACAGGGTATGCTATGGAAATATTGCTGTTCGGGTGTGAAGTATCTGTATATACTTCACGGTATACAGTAGTGAATACAGATACGGCGCTCTCACTTTGTGTGACTGTTGTTTCAACGATAGCACTTGCTGTTTCCAGCGGCAGAGTTTTCACAGAAGCAGTACAGGCGCTTAAGCAAAATAGTACCGCTACAGCCCAAAAGCAAATCATTTTTTTCACCGCTTTCCCTCCTAAAAAATACCTATAAAGGTATTATAATACTCTTGTCTTCTTTCCCATGTGCCATAACTTCCTCTGACATATCTAGTTACATCTTTAACTGTAGCACCAGCAGCGATTCTAGCATTTATATTGTTTGAAGTCCAAAACCATCCTGCCGCTTCCCATGCATAATTCGCAGCAACATAATCTGCGCCTTGATTATATATTTCGGGGTCACCCATATAATCTGCGAACGCTTGATAATTGTAATCCCAAGTTAGCTGAATATAGCCTGCACCGCGATATTTTTTACCATAACCGTTTGCAGCAAAATAACTATCAGAGCCGAGTTCAGTTAACCATTGCCCAAAATTTGTTTCAGCAGCACATTGCGCCAAAAAGTGGCTTATTTCTACTGAAGTGAGGATATTATTTTCTCTTAAGACCTTGTTTAATGAATCAAGACTTTCTTGGCTAAGATGAAAACCCGCTCTACTCATCTGACTTGCCGTAACAATAGAAACATTTTCTGTATAAGAGATAGAATAAGTGTTTCCAGTTCTCCCGACGGTAACCGTTGCATTAGTTGCGGATGTAATTATAGCTGGACCATCACCTTCTGCCGGAATGCAAACATAATAACAACCGGACGGGTCGTAATAGCGAATAGGATTATTTGCACAGTACGCAAACATATTCTTATCCAGCATTCCTTGTCCTGTTTGAACAATTCCGTCCGCATTAAGATACCTATGAATTGCCGGGACATAATACCTCGTATTGAGGTAATAGAAGCCAAGCTCCAAGTCACAGTAGTAGCTGCGATAGAGGATGGGGTTGACCTCGGCGATGGCTTCGTAGCCGTCGGCTTCGTAGCTTCTGGTCACATTGCCCCACGCGTCGTAGAAGTAGAGCACAACGGCCTGACCGTCGGCGTTGGTGACCGCCCACACATCGTTTTGTGCATTTTTGAGGTAGTAATACTGCACGCCGTTGTAGGTGAAGCCGAAGATGTCACCACTCTCGTCGCACATAAAGACCAGCACGTCGTTGCCCGTCTTTTGCCCCATGAGCATGCCGCTGTTATAGAAATACTCGGTGGTCGTCGTTTCGCCCGTATCAAAGTCGGTGACAGTCTTTTTGGTGCGCTGCCCGTCGATATTGTACTCATAGCTGAAATACGGTGTGCCGTTCGCACCGATGCTTTGCAGCTGTCTGCCTTCCCACACGAATTCCATACCGTCGACATCGATAATATTACCAATCTCGTCGCTTTGGATCGTGGAGGTGCTTTGTACCACAGCAGAATTGCTCGCCTGCGCACTTGCCGTCTGCGCACCGAATGCAGAAGCACCGGCAACCCCCACGCCGCCGAACAGGTCGTTTTTCGTCAGCTCGACCGCGTGGAAATTCTCACCCAGCACACTTTCGGCAAGCGCCGCAGCAGTGTCGTCCTCGGCGGCTGCGTCCGCAGAATAGGCGGAGGCGGTGTTTGCCGTGTTTTGGTTATAGCGCAGATAGCTGCTTCCTGTGAGCACGTCACGCCAAACGGGGTCGTCATAGTGGTACTGCGTGGAGTACATCGGCGTATCCGGCAATTCCCCGGTCGTGTAGTCGTAAGTGTGCTCAAAGGTGATGTTGCCGTTTTCGTATTCGTAGGTGACAGTTCGGTTGAGATACGGGTCATTGACACGCACAAGCTGGTTGAGCGAATCGTACTCGTAAGAGGTGACGTCCGAGCCGAGCTGAATGCTTTGGATGTTCCCGACCGCATCGTAGGTGTAGTTGTGCGTCACCCCGTTGGTCGTGACCGACTGCACCATGGTGGTGGTACGGTCTTCGCCGACATTCACATAGCTGTATTGCGTGGTAAGCTGCGGGATGCTCTCGACATTGCCCGTGACATGCAGGGTGCGGGTCGAAAGCCGCCCGAGGGGGTCGTAGGTATAGCTGAGCTTTTCCTCGCCGTTCCATTTGACGGAATAGACCTGATCGGGCATTTGCCCTTCTGTAATGTCGCCGTAGGTGTAATCCACGGTCTGCGTGCCTAAGGGTGAGAAATGGCGTATGCCGGTGAGGTAATTGGTCTTGTCGGCGTAGATATAATCCGTGGAGGCGCGCAGGGCATTGCTCGTTACGGATGTACCGTCATATTCGCGCACGGAAACGAGCCGGTCGGCAAGGTCATAAACATAACGAGTCGTGGTACCCGTGGAAAAGTCCGTGGAGCGTGCCAAACTGCCGTCCGCGCCGTAGGCGTAGGTCGCGCGCCTTGTGCTGCTTCCATTGTACTTCTTTTCGGTGATGCGGTCAAGGGAATCGTAGGTAAAATCGATATAATCCCCGTTGCCGTAGGTTTGTTTTGACATCAGCCCCGCCGAATTGTAGGAAAGCGAAGAGAGCGTGCGCCACGATGTGCCGTTGCCGACCTTGGTGGAGGTGGTGCGCCCGAATACGTCATAGGCAAACGCATATTGCAGGGAGCTGTTGACGGTGATGGTTTGCAGGCGGTCGTCGCTGTAAGCGTAGCTGTTCGTCATGCCGCCCGCCGAGACCGAAAGCAGGGCGTTGTTGTTTGCATTGTAGGTATAGCTCGTTGTGCGGCCGAGCGCGTCCGTCGTCGAATTCAGCGTACCCTTTTGCTCGTTGTAGCTGTAGGTCGTTTCGTTGCCGAGCTGGTCCGTGACGGAAGCGGGGAAGTTCCCGCTTTCGGTGTATTCGGCTTCGGTCACGATGGTTTTGTCGATGCTCTTTTCCACGGGGTAGAAATACCATTTTTGCCCCGCGGAAGGCTTGTTTGCGTCATAGTTTGCCTGCTTTACAGACTGGGAAAGTTCAATCTCCGTCCCTGTGTTGACTTGCCCGTCCACACATTTGGTATAATTCGACGCGGCCGTGAGCAGGACAAAGGTACCATCCTCCTGCTTAACGATTTTGAAGGTCTGCTCCGTTCGCCCGTGGAAGGTGTACAGTTGCAGCGGTGTACCGTGTATGTTTTGCCCGTGCTGCACATCCAAATACAGGTTCGCATCCGGATTGCCCATTGCCTGAAGATGATAGAGGTCGCTTTCTCCCGTTTTCTGTACCAGCCGCCAATGGTGGTTGTCTGCATTTGGGCTGTAAACATAGGTGGTTGGCAATTCGCGCAGCGTATTCTTTCCATTGCTCATGGAAAGTCCGGAATAGGCGTTGACTAAAATGTATTCCTGCCCGGATTGCAATTCGGTCGCGGGCTTGCGGCCGACAATTTCCGCTTTGGTTACATTGCTGTTGTCGTCATAGGTGAATCCGTATTCCTGCCCATCGGTGGAAACAGCGGAAACGAGCTGCTTTTTCTCATTATAGCTATAAAGATACTTACTTCCCGAAGGATTGAGCATCTGCGCCATCTGGTTGCCGTAATAGGCAAACGAGGAATTCGTTTCGGCAAGGTCTACGGCGGAGGCAACGTTGCCGTTGTCATCGTAGGTATAAGTTTGGCCGTACTGTTCTTTGTAACAGAACGCGCCTGTGAGATACGCGTTATTGACGTTGTGGTTGTAGATCAGTGAAATGCCGATTTTGCCATAATCTTTCGGAATTATGGCTTCGCAGGAAACAAATTGCCATGCATCCTTCAAATCCGGGTTGCAGTCCAGATGTTCATATCCAGCCCACAAACCGTTTTTATCATAATAGTGCAGGACGATCTCAAACCGCGGCTCGTAGCTGTCGTCATCTTTGGTCCCGTTTTCGAGCGGTGCGGAGCTGCCCCATGCCCACATGCCGAAGCTGAACACGTCGCCCGCATTCCCGGAGACGGGTATGATCTGAAGCAGGTTTTTGTAACGGTCTTCTACTGTACCGGGCAATTTGCCGCAGTAATCGAAGCCGGAAAGCCCCGCCCAGGTGCGGGTACCGTCTGCGCCGCCCTCAGATTTCCAGGACGTCATGCCGTTTGTAAAGCCGGAGTTCTCGACAATATTATAAGTGCTTGCATTTTCGCCTTTTTCGAACTGCAGGTCGTCGTACCAAACCGTGCCGCTCGCGTTGTTGTGCAAACCCACAAGCAGGCGCACACGCCCGCCCTCAGGGACGGTGAAGGTCACGCTTTGCCGCTGCCAGCCGTCCGTTTTGGAAACAGCTTCCGCCCAGTTGGAGGATATCAACCCTGTGTTGGCTGCGTTCCAGACCTCCGCAAATAACGAGGCGCCTTCGCCGGGGATCTCCGCGCCGTTTGTGTGGACAAAGCCCGAGAAGGTGTAGGTTCCCGCAGCAAGTCCGTCTATGTACTGCACGGCATTTGCGCGTCCTGCATTTCCGGCAGGCTTGGTGATCTTAACGGCATTGTTTGTAATGTTTTTCATGCCGCTGTCCAAAGTCACCGTACCGCCTGATGCGCTTTCAATATACGTGCCGTAGCCATCCGAAAGCGCGCGGGTGAAGCCGGGGTTCACGGCAAAGTTTGTGACGCTCTTGATCACACGCGACTCGGATAGCAGCTTGTTGGCTTTTGCGTTGCCCGGGTCGTTGCCCTGTTCCAGTTCAAAGAACTGCGCCGTGCCGTCGGTATTGGACACCACGCCTGTGGTCTGGCCGTAGTCGTTAAACTGGTAGGTATAACTTCGGTTTTGAATATCCGTGATTTTGGTCTCGTTTTGCTTGTAGCTAAACGAATAGCTTTCTAAGAGCTGATCGTCCGAAGCGCCCCAGTTCACAGAGGTCACGCGCTTTTGCCCGGAATTGTCATAGTTGATCTTCAGGCGCGTGTTGTCGATCCCGCGGATTTCTTTAATGACATAGCTGTTATAGTCATAAATCATGCGCACGAACTCGCCGTCCGCAAATGTAATATAGACAAGACCACCCTGGTAATAGGAAAACTGTGTGCTGCGCCCGGCGGGATCCGTGATCGCAGTGACAAGCACGGCGTTGTCGGGCTGATACGCAAACGTGTAGACCCGGCCAGCACCGTCCGTTACGGATTTGATGCGTGTATACCCGCTGACGGTTTCGTACTGCACCGTAGACGAAAGCCCCGACGCCGAACGGATGCGCACGAGCCGTCCGTTCGTATTGAAATACATGGTGTTTTCGTCTTTATCCTTTAGGCGGAAATTTGCCGCAGGTTCGTTGGAATCTGAGCCTACCGTGATGACCTCCAGCGTATAGCCAAGCCCGTCCTCGTCCTCGCCTTTGGTCGTGTTGCTCTCTTCAAAATAGAACCAGTGCTTGGTGCCGTCGGCGTCGTTGAGATAATAGCGATAGCCGTTTGCCGCGTTCGTCGCGTCATATCGGACATAGATATGGTAGTTTGTTTGCATCCGGCTGCCGATATAGGAGATCGGGGCATCCTCTTTGTTTGCGTTGAAGACCACGGACAGATTGACGGGCATCAAATTGCCGCCGTCATCCTGTGTGATCGGCTGCGCAAAAATAAAGTTCCCGTTAAAGTTATTGACGCTTGCCGTGCCGCCGCGCCCTGCAGCAATGCTGGTGTATGACCAGTAATCCTCGTAGCCCGACATATTGCGATAGGTGACCGTTAAAACGGGGCGCGTAACGGGATAGGTGGTGTATTCGATCGAGAAAAACCAAACCTTGTGCGTATTGGTGGCCTCTGTGTCGAGCATTACGCCGTAATTTGTACTTGTATTCTCATACCAGCCACGGACAAGGTCTGTGATCTCTACCGTTTTGAATTCGGAATATCCGTAGTTGTCATGATAATCCGACTGCACTTTGTTATCCGCTGCAAACAGCATATAGTCCACAGCATTTCCATTGTGGGAAGGCTGATTGTTATAGGTTAGCGTGCTTGCCGACCAGCTACTCGTTACGGGGTAAACGTTGACGCGCACTTCGTCTGATGTAGAGTTGACATTGCGCTTGCAGACGGACAGCCGCGCGTCGATGACTTTGGAACCAATACCGCCGATGTCCGGCAGCTCGTTGACCTTGATGTATGTCCGTGCCGATCCAAACGAATAGATGTTGTGCCCGACATACATACTGCCCAGGTCGTCCTGCGCCGCGCCGTGCGCCGTGTTCGGATGGCCGGAGTCCACAAATGTGCTGGTCATTTTGTCGGTTTCCTGTTTTGTTTGGATGGCGGGGTCAACCGTAACCGGGTATGCGCGGTTTTTTTCGTGCAACCACTGTTTATCCAGCGTAAGCTGGAGCGTGAAGGTATCATTTTTCTGTGAAGTCAGTGAAAGTGTTATGTCCTCTGAAACTGCACCTGCCGCGTCCGTCATATAGGGGGCGGTCAACACATAGATGACCGTACCGTCGGTTGCCTGCAGTTCTATGGTCTGCGCATCTTTCTGAATAGGCGTCAGCCCGTTCACCTTATATTCTGCCGTGAAGGTGGTGGGCGCTTTTTCACTTTGCAGCAAAAGGTTTTCCTTGATGCCGCCCGCATGCAGAATATATTCCAAATCCGTTGCTTTAAATACATCTGCGTAGACGACGCGGGAAATTACGTTTTCAAGCGTTGTCAGATTACCATCGTCTGCTTGTTCAATTACCTCAGCAGAGCGTTTATCAGCGTCCAAATAATACCATGAAAGCTTGTACCCGTCTTTTTCTAAGCGCACAAACTTTTTACCATTCGTTTTTTTGGAAAGACGTACACTATAATCTGCGCTGCGGTTTACTAGATCCTTACTTTTCAGAAGCTTTCCCGCGTTCTCTTCCTCATCTGCATCCACTTCGTCAAGCGAGTTGTCGTAATCCAGCCAAACGCCGTCTTGCTCATAGTGCACGGGTTCCGCATATTGTACCGCCTGCACGGTACCGTCGCTCATACGGAAATGCTTGACGTTTTCTTCGCGCAGAGAAACTTCCTCTGCAAGGATTTCCGGTGTTTGCGCTTCAGACTCCTCTATGGGCTCTGAAGTTGCGGAACCCGTTGATTCCGTTTCTGTTTCCGAACGGCTTTGGGCAAAAACCGTTATAGGCACAATTTGCATACATAATGTCACTGTTAATAGAACGGATAAGAATTTTTTGATCCCCGAGTTTTTTGACAATGTCATTACATGTTCCCCCTTTGATTTACTTTATTTTGATCAGCTGGCCCTTTTGCCCAAAAGTTCAAGCTGAGTAAAAAACAAGAAACCAAAAAGGGCTACGCATATCTTTGCTTGTGTCGCATGATATGCATAGCCCTAAGCCGATCACAAAACAGAAGAAAGTGTACTGCACTTTTGATATGCAGGAGATTCGTTTTTCTGCAACTGTTTGTACATTCGAGTCGATAGTAATTGAAAAGTTGTCAAAGTTCTACATCTTATATCGCTTTTCTTTTGCCATTCAAATATACATTTCTAACCCAATTCATGCTCATGTGCAAATAAGCGAATAGTGAATAATGAGTATTTAAAGTTTTTCACGCAAATATGTAAAAACTTGTCACATAATTCAACGCCCGATTTTTATACAATAAAAATCAATATATTTATAATTTTTAGGACTATAATGCATTGCAAAAGATATTAAAGGCAAAATGCATTAAAACGGCAAAGAAAGATCGCCGAATAAAATACATAAAAGCATATATTTTCCCTTCCTTATATAGATAACAGTTTAAAAACAAAAAATGTGACAAAAAATATGAATTTTTTAATTTAAGGATGATGCTGGATTGCTTTGCAAAATCCGCAATATTTGCAAAATCCGCAATAAATAAATGAAAATGAAAAGCACACACGGCTCTTTTTTATGATTTGTGTAAACACGGAAAATGGCATAAAATACAGAATGGTAATCGGGCTGGTAAGTCGCAAGGCGGCTTACTGCCCATAATTGCATATTAGCAGAAATAGCGGGGCATGTCAAGAGCGGCTGCTTTACGGCAGCCGTTCATTTTACCCTTGACAAGAGCCGGGATTTCTGCTACTGCGGCAGTCTGTCCGCAAAGAAAATTTCCAGCTGCGAATGAATTTCTCCCCAGTCACGGCGTCTGCCGGTCCATTTTCGGGTAATATCCATTTGGGCGAGATAAAGCATTTTTAAAAGGCTGTCATCGTTCGGAAACACCGCTTTGCTTTTTGTTACCTTACGCAGCTGTCGATTGAAATTCTCAATTGCATTAGTCGTGTAGATGAGCGTTCTGACCGACTGCGGATACTTGAAATAGGTGGAAAGCTCCGCCCAGTGTGCCCGCCATGAGACTGAAATTTTGGGGTATTTAGCGTCCCATTTTGCGCCAAAATTCTCAAGCTCATAAAGTGCCGTTTCCTCATCCACGGCTCCGTAAACCTTTTTCAGATCCGACATAAGCGTTTTAATATCCTTGTACGAAACATACTTAGTGCTGTTTCGTATTTGATGAATAATACACTGCTGAACCTCGGTTTTCGGATATACCGCAGATATGGCTTCGGGAAATCCGGAGAGACCGTCAATGCAGGTGATTAGTATATCTTCCACCCCGCGATTTTTTAGTCCGTTAAGTATTGAAAGCCAGTATTTTGCGCTTTCGTTTTCGCCGACATACATTCCGAGCACTTCTTTGATTCCGTCCATATTGATTCCTATCGCTATGTATACGGCTTTTTTTGACGATTCTGCCTTCACAGCGGACATTATAGTGTATGGCGTCCATAAAGACTACGGCATAAACGCTCTCAAGCGGTCGCTGTTGCCATTCTTTTACCACCGGCAGAATTTTATCCGTAATTCGGCTCACAAGGCTGTCCGACACTTCCAATCCGTATATATCCTCAATGTGTGCAGATATATCGTTCGTTGTCATGCCCTTAGCGTACATAGATATTATTTTTTCTTCTATATCCCCGCTGAGTGTTGTTTCATTCTTTTTTACAAGCCGCGGTTCAAACTCACCGTTTCGGTCGCGCGGTACTACAATTTCGACCTCTCCGGCGCTGGTTTTCATTGTTTTTCGGCTGTGTCCGTTTCTGCTGTTTTCGGTATCCTTGTTGCGGTAGTCGTACCTGCTGTACCCAAGCTCGTCGTCGAGCTCCGCTTCAAGTCCGTTTTCCAGCACTTCTCCCACCATTTCCTTGAATACCGACCGCAAGTCGCTCATGTCCTCCACTTCAAGCAGTGACAGAAATTCTCGAAGTTTTTCTTTTCTCTCTTTTTTCGCTGCCCGTACCTCCGGGCTGTCTTTGTACCTTGGCATATTTTTAACCTCCAAAATGATATTTCTATTCTATACCATTTCGGAGGTTTACACAAGATAGGAAGAAGTCTCGCACACACCGTCAAGGGAACAGTATACCACCTAATTACAAATAGTTCTCCGTAGTTAAGTGGTTAATATCACACGTAGCACTATATTACTTTTTCTATGGAATATTTATATCAAATATCACTATCCAACCCCAACTCAAACTGTTCGAAGTCTATGTTAAACTCGAATTCAAGGCGGTAGTTTTCGTATACATACACACGGTTTATAATCATGCTGGCAATCATTTTTTTGACTTCCATTGGGCTTCCATCGAAGACCTCTGACCATTTGAGAATTCGTGTGTAGTTTTCCTCTATCGCTTTTAAGCGATTTTGTCCGTTGGCATATTCTTGATTTAGCGCAGTGAGCCGTTCGGATGCGGCGCTCATTTTTTCTTTTGCTGTGTTTACAAGCTCTGACAGTATGGCGGCGTCAAACTTGCTTTTACCCTGTACAGCCTTAACGATCTCGGCTTTTAAGGATGTATATTCATTGGTAGCCCTTGTAAATTCAGCTTTTGCACCGTTTAATTCATCCTCTAACGAGAACATGGATTTGCTGTATAAATGGTCGATAATTGTTTGCTGCGGAACAGATTTCATTTTGTCGAATATCATATGGAGTACTTGGATGACCTTTTCATCGAGAATGTGCATTGTGTATCCTGTCTGACCATCACATTCACATCTTTTGCGCGTTTTGTTGTAGCAAACATACCGTGTTCTTTTGCAGGCGACTATACTGCCGTCACTGTGCTTACGCTTACTGCCGTTCGTTGTAAGCGTAAGCCGTCCTTTACAGTGGCCGCAAAATACATTTCCTGATAAAAGCGATTGTCCCGATACATTCAATGGAACGGTACGGGTTTCTTTATTGATATTCTGCCTTTCGTTCATCTGATTCTGTACTTTTTCAAAGGTCGCATCATCAACAATTCTGAGTTCCTCGAACGGTTCGGAGACGGCCTTGCCGTTTCTCAGTATTCCGATATATATCCTATTATGCAAAATCCCACCAACGGAAGATTCATGCCAGTTCTTTCCGTCGCGGGTTTTTATTTCTTGTTTATTTAATATAGTTGATATCTTCCACCTGCCGTAACCAAAGGCCGCAGCTAAATTAAAGATTTGCCGGACTACTTTTGCTTCTTCCTCATTTATAATTAACTTCGATACCTCATGCTTGCGTTTGTTTAACTGTCCGCTTTTTACGGCAATGTATCCGTAAGGAACAGTGCCGCCTCTCCAGCGACCTTCCATAACCATTTGTTCCATTGCGGTTCTTGTTCGGATGGATGTCTTTTGGCTTTCTCCGTCTGCTTGCCAAAACCGAATATAGTTCGTTAATCTGTCTGTGTGCGATTCAAATCGTTGTTCGCCTTCATTGACACTCCAGACTTTAATGCCCTTTTTCGTCAGCCATTCAACGATGAACGGTGTTTCATCGGATTTTCTGCCGAGTCTGTCGAACATAAATACCAGCAGTATATCGAAAAGACCTTTTTCAGCGTGTTCTTTGATAAGCTGTATTTTATCTCGTTTTTCGGCACTAACCTTAAAGCCAGATATACCGTTTTCCTGTTCTTCACGAATAATCTGCCATCCCATTTTGTCAGCAAATTCCCGGCAGGCTTTTCTTTGCATCGGTATATCTGCTGTGTTCTTCTCATCATAATCGACTTGTTTATTTGTAGACACTCGATATAAGCAGTATACTCGATTTTTATTCATGGGCTCTGATTCTCCTTACCGTTTTTGTGACACAAACATATCACAACAGATTTTTAAAAGCCAGCACAATACCGGACAAAATTAAAGCTTTTATCCTCACATTATATCAGCAATTTGCACTTAAGAAATTTTTTCAGAATATGCGTTTAGCAATGTGGATTTTATCATATCGGCTATTTTTTCGTTTTTCTCCGCAGAGAAAGTTATTTTCACGGGAGAATCCTGAACATGGATTACAATACTTTTTCCTTTTTTGAATGCATTATTGTTGTCTTGCACTTTCATAGATATCCCCTTTTAAATATTTAATAATGTACACAGATTGAAAATTATTTTCAAGTAATTCCGAAGCTGATTAAAATCGCTTTATCAACTCGTTTCATTATTTTGTTATCCATAGTACCAATTAATCTGCCGAGACGGGATTTGTCGATCGTTCTTATCTGTTCAAGCAGAACCATGGATTCTTTTTTCATGCAGTCTGATTTAAATATGACATGTGTCGGTAAATTCGATTTATTAAGCGCACCGGTGATAGCAGCCACTATTGTCGTGCGGCTGTGTAAATTCCCTTTATTGTTTTGCAGGATAACAACAGGACGTATACCGCCTTGCTCCGATCCTACAATCGGGCATAAATTGGCGTAATAGATTTCGCCTCGTTTAACTTGTATAATTTTATTCATATTCTTTTCTCCGTAAATAAAGGCAACCGCTTATTTAAAAAGTAAACGGTTGCCTTTATTGGTTTTTAGTTATACATCAATCGTTTTCCTGATTTCAGGAAAATTGTATTATATCATCTCTGCGAAGCGCGCAAGTGCGCAGCAGGAATGATACAATGTTCTCCGAAACACTTGGGAATTTATTCCCTTAGTGTTTCGTGAGGTTATTATAAAATAATTTAGTAAAGATGTTCCTTAATTTTGTTGACTTTCGCAATATTTTGGCTATAATGATATTGGATATTAAATTAGCCAAACCGGAGGTTTGTTATGAACACATATATTAAACGCCATGCCGAAGCAACGGTTGAAAAACTTTCCAAGATGTTTGGCGCCGTTTTAGTTGCAGGTCCGCGTCAGGTTGGAAAAACCACAATGCTTCAAAAGGTAACGCAGAATATTAACTATGTTACATTGGATGATATCCTTATAAGAACTGCTGCTCAGGAGCAAAGCGGAACTTTTTTCAAAGATAACCCACCGCCTGTCTTTATCGACGAAATTCAGAAAGCACCTGAACTGTTCCCGCAAATCAAAATGTACATTGACCGTGAACACAAAAAAGGTCAGTTTTTCATGTGCGGTTCACAGCAGTTTCAAATGATGAAAGGCGTCAGTGAATCCTTATCCGGCAGAATAGGTCTTTTAACCCTTTTGGGATTTTCTATTCGTGAAAGGTACGGCATTGCGGATGACACCCCGTTCATTCCGACGGATGAATATTTTTCCGAAAGGAAAAACCACATAAAAGATATTCCTTATGACAATGTGTGGAAAATGATTCATCGTGGCAGTATGCCTGAACTTTGCAATCAACCCGATTACGATTGGCAGATGTTTTATGCCGCTTATGTGCGAACCTATATCGAACGTGATGTCCGTGATTTAACAGAAATCGGAGACACCGTTAAATTTGCAAAATTTATGACTGCAACTGCAGCGTCTACAGGGCAACTGGTCAATCTCGCTTCTTTGGCACGGGATGTGGGTATCAGCCAGCCCACTGCGGAGCGTTGGTTATCTATTCTTGTAGCGTCCAATATTGTATACCTTCTGAAACCCTACGCAAATAACATCACGAAAAGAGCCATTAAAACACCGAAGCTGTATTTCTTGGATACAGGTCTTGCGGCATACCTTACAAGATGGAACACTGCCGATGTTTTAAAGAACGGTGCGATGGCAGGTGCATTCTTTGAAAGCTTTGTTATCTCAGAAATTATCAAAAGTTATTACAACAAAGGCATTGTAGAACCGCCGCTCTATTTTTACCGTGACAAGGAAATGAATGAAATCGATCTTCTGATTGAAGACGGAGGCGTCCTCTATCCTCTTGAAATGAAAAAGCACGCCGATCCGAAAAAAAGCGATATGGATGCTTTTGATTTGATTGATAAAATTCCAAGTGTTAAACGAGGCCCGGGAGGTGTTGTTTGCCTTTATGACAAGCTCATAACACTAAAAGGAAATGACAAAGTTATTCCGATTCAATATTTATAACCGAATGTCGGTTTCAACTCAAACGGACTTATATGCGTTTAATTTTATTCATATTATCTCTCCGTTATTAAGTAAAGGTGGTTGTTTATCTAAATAGGTAAACGACCGCCTGTATTTTTGTATCAATCGTTTTCAGCCGATATTTGAACCACGCCAACCCCTCGACGAACGGGAACGCACTTTCCGGCCATGCCTTTGGCCTCATTGGAATCTCACCACCCCGAGGATCTCTCCGAGCCGCTCTCCTTTGTTGCGACGGTCTTATCACGCTCGACTTTAGGACTGAACGGAAGTATCATTATTGCCTCTGCCTGTCATCGCTTTCGTGCAGATTGCCTGTATCGTCTGAGTCCTGAAGGCATATAGATGCGTTCGCTCATGTAGCTTGCCGGGTTCAGCCGGCAGCAGAGGGAATGTAAAAAATGCGCTGTACTATTCTGTTTTCAAGGGACAGCGGAGGCAATGAGAAAGCCTCCTCACTTTCCATGCCGAAAAGTAAAGAGGCTGATAACCAGGATTTTTTATTTTTCTATAATTTTTTTAAGTTTATCAAGGATTTTGATTTTACGCTTATGTATTGCAACCTGTGATACGCCGCTTTTTTCAGCAAGATTTTTTTCCGATAAACCATTGAAATAAATCTCATGTATCAGTTTCTGCTCCTCGTCCGACAGCAGAACAAAGGAATCACGCAGCTTGTCCAACATTATTTTATGTATCACTGCATCGTCGATTTCCTGTGACGTGTCCACAAGAATGTCTTCGCCGTTAAAATCATCAGTTGTGAGCATCTGTAAGGATTGTGACGGATCGTTTTTGCTTCTTGATACAGTACCGGACATCACCGTTCTGCTGCCGAGTGCTTTGGACAGTGTTTCGGCAGAAGCGCTATTCGGAGCAAATCCGCCGAACAAGGTTAACTGCGTATTGTCAACAATAATCTCTGCACCTTCTTTCCCGTAGTTCTTATCAAGTTGTGAAAAGGACTGGATAATCAGAACAATCTGCAATCTTCTTGAACGGGACGCACTGAACATCATTTCAGCAGATTCTATTTTCGGCAAGGTGCCGAACTCATCGGCAAAGAATACACAACGATTTTTCAATTTCCCACCTTGTTCGTCTGCTACAGAAAGTATCTCTCGGTAAAGTTGCTGTATGATCAGTGAAATCATAAAATAACTGTGCAATCGGTAACAATGTTCATTGCTTCCTGTATAACAGCATTTGCACCATTCAGAACACCTCTCTTTCATCACAACTGTCATAACAGGGACAGCCTTCACAATCGCTGTTACAGTCCATTTCACTCATATGTATATATACGAAAAAAGGCAGATAGATTTTTCCTATTCTATCTGCCTGATTTTAGCAATATTCAATTGTACGAGAGTTCAAAGATCCAATAAAAATCAGCAAAGAAAAAAGACTGCGTTTTTATTCACAGTCTTTCCGTTCGTATGGTGGAGACGGTCGGGATCGAACCGATGACCTCCACACTGCCAGTGTGGCGCTCTCCCAGGCAGACGGGAAAACGCCCCCGATTAAAACTTAAACTGTTCCATATCCGAATCCGTCGTGTCGATAAAACTGACATTCAATTTTTCTCCGTGTTCGGTTCTCTTTTCTTGTTCATATTGAAGAATATTCTTCATCTTTGTTACATGGCCTTCCAGTTCTTTGGGTAATGTATTTAATCCGATAATTATGATTTCATCCGCATCACACTCACCTCTTAACAAATCGTGAAAAGCACTCCAATTTTGGCCGTACCAATCCACAAGGTCAAAAGCCTTTCCGATAATTTGATGCATTTCCCCTAAATATTTGCAGTCTGTAAAATTTAAGACCACCGTTTTCATACTTTTCATAACAACCTCCTCAAACCACTTCGTAAAATGTTTCATAATGGTCATATGTAACAAATATCAATAGTTTGTCGTTACGCCGTTCACGGTTTTTTGCGTGCGAATGCCGCCGGAGTTGTAGACATAAGAAGCCGACAAGCCCTCTTTGCTGACAGAAGCGAGCCGTCTGCCGCCCGCCCAAGACAGCGTCATGTCGCGGTAGGAAAGCGGATTGCCGATAGCGTCATAAGTAATGCTCTGCCCGTTGAATGCGGTCAGCAGGTCTTTCCAGCTTGCATCACCGTAGGTGTAAGATTTGATGACTTCGCCGTTTTTCTGCACGCTGACAAGGTTGCCGGATGCGTTATAGATGTATGTCACTGATTTCCAATAAGCACAAGTATATATATCGCCTGTTACTCGAACTTTTACTTAAGTAATAAAACCGCGTTTAGGCCTCCTACTGGCGAATCAAATTATTTGTCACAGATGCCTTGTTCTCCGAGTTTTCACACCTTTACCGCAACCCAGTTGCATTTAACTTGTTTTTATCTTTCTAATAATTTTCCCTTCAAACAATGCCTCAAACTCCTCCAAAGTGCCTTTGGTCAGCAAATCTTTTTGGCAGACAAATTTTTCGCTGTATTTTCCGAACGGAAACAAGATAACATAAAATTCTCCGTAATCAAAAACCGATTTGACCTCGTCAATGGATTTGCTTTCGGTTGCTTGGTCCGCAACACTCAAAAGAATACCGTCCTGTATGCAAATTCTCTTCGGCACATACTTATTTTTGTCGGCTTTAATTTGCAAATAAGGCGAAAAGATAATAGCGAGGATAATAAAGGAATACCCAATAAGGATTCCCCACATTTGCACCCTTAAGGCGAACAGGAGAACAAAGGGAAAAACCAAACCGGCGGCCACCAGAAAAGTATTGCGGAGGTATTTCACAACCCGTCTGTAATACGCTCGTTTTGCCGCACCTGTTAAGTATCCAGTAAACTCAATCATTCAAAACACTCCTTTGTATATAATTATCGAATTAGTCAGAAGACCATTCAATAGGATCTATTTCCACTTCCTTTTTCGAATTTCTTCATTTCCTGAAAAGAAATATCAAGTAAGCACTTAGGACAATAGAAATACCTTGTTCTGAATTCAACATCCCCCACGAAAAAAGTATCTCCTACAGAAAAATCATAATTTTTCGCTTCGTGGGATTTTGAATTGACAATTTTACTAACATATCGTAGTTCCACTTTACTGCCGCACTTAGGGCAAACATGCTTTTTCCAATGTACATAAAACGGGTTTGCATCATAGATATATTTAATAGCTTTTTTCATGGTTTTCTCCTCCAGTTATTGTTTTGGTTTTACGCGGAATACAAATCCACCGCCAAATACGCCAGCACCTACACTTGCTTTTGCGGTAAATCCTTCATCAGGGAAAACACCAATCATAGTTTCTGCACCAACCGAAAGAAGATCACCAGAAACCCCAAATTCAATTTGCCATCCAAACAACTCTAATTCGGCGGTTGCTCTACCTGATAATACAGCAGCCTTTGCTTTTGCCGCCAATCCCGCACCATTCTTATATTGGATACCTGCTTGTGCTGTAGCAATGTCGATAGCCATTAAACAAGCCCTAAACAGCGATGTTTAGGGCTTTCCTTGTCCGATTTTTCTGCCGAATTTTCAATTGGCTCACTGTTTCTGTACCCTCGTTCTCCCGTGTAGCCGTCAGTTTAGGAGTCAAAACGTATACCTTTTTCATAATATTGAGGAAAACAATACAAAAAATCAGTTTGTTCGCTTGAATTGTTTTTGACGGATTTTAGCGCATTATTTTCAATATGTTACTTTTATTAAATGTTAAAAAGCTGATTCCCATTAAATTGAGAATCAGCTTTTAGGAAAAATACTATAAAATTATTATTTATAATTCGGGAGTAAATGAAAGATTACTCCTCTGCTGTTTGTATTTTTTTGTTACTCGATAAGACCGCTTTCTTTTAGAAGAATTTCAATATCCGTACCTTCAACCTTTTTAAGCAGAATCTTTACGAACTCCTTTTCCATAAGCGAAAGCTTAACATCGGTAATCGGTTTCTTATCAATAGCGTAGTAGCAGGCACGGAGAAGCTCACGAACATCATATTTACTGCCCCAAACCTCAGGAACGCCGCGGTCAACATCAAGGAGAGTATAAACAGATTCCATACCGGTACGCATTGAATATTCTATCGTGAATATTGTGTCACGGGGAGTTTCTGCAAACTGACCAAGGAAAGCAAAGTTTACAGCGCCGTCAGGTACAACCTTTGGACGGTCCTCGTTCTTTCTCGGCTGGAAAAAGGCGTTAATGAATGGCATAAAGCAGGTTGTGGTGTTGCAGGCATTTTTTGCAAGGTCATCAATTTCCGCATCAGGAATACCGATATGATACAGCCACTCACGGCATACCTCCTCGCCTGTGCAGTCACGCATTGCCTTTTTAACATAATTACCTTCCTTGTTTGTGGTCAAAGCATAAAGCCAAATTAAAACAGTGTCTTTATCCTGTGACTTAAACTGAGGCTGACGGTTGATTGTCCACGACAGATACCAGTTATCCATACTGTCTTTAACAGTAACAATACCACCTGTGGTAACCTTTCCCTCGCGAGGATCCCTCTTGCAAATGTTGATTATGTGTTGAATAATTTCTTCGTTAGATGTTGCAACAGTAGCACTCATCCAGTTTGTTTCTTCAATATTGGTGCAGAAATTATCGGGATTACCGAACTCACTGTGCTCAGCCTGCTTTGCAATGTTTTTCCATAAATCCCATGACTCGCCTGTACCGTTTTTAGCTTTTGTAAGGTCGGGAGCGTGTGTTTGGTCGCCGTAGCAGGAAGTGTCGGTGCAACAACCGTTTGTAATAAACACAAGGTCATCCTCAACTAAATCTATTGTTTGCTCCTTGCCGTCTTTAATAAACACAATCTGCCTTGCAATCTTTTTGTCGCCTACGGTGTCGATAATAACATTTTTTACATTCATACCGTACTCGATTGTAACGCCGTGGTTTTCAAGGTATTTTACCAGTGGCAAAATCAGGCTTTCATACTGATTATACTTTGTGAAGCGAAGAGCGCTGAAATCAGGAAGTCCATCAATATGATGAACATAACGGCATAGATAACGTTTCATCTCAAGCGCACTTGACCAACGTTGAAATGCAAACATAGTCTGCCAGTAAAGCCAGAAATTTGTTGACCAGAATGAATCCGGCAGAACCTCCGAAATTTTCTTACCTTCAAGAGTCTTTTCAGGTGTAATAAACAACTGTGAAAGAGCCATTGCAGATTCTTTATCAAGTCCGAATTTTTTATCTGTATGAGCGTCTTCTCCGCGGTTTACAGAGGCTCTGCACAGAGAATAGTTTGGATCGTGCTTGTTGAGCCAATAGTACTCGTCAAGAACGGAAACCTCGGGATTTTCCAAAGAAGGAACATCTCTGAACATATCCCACATAACTTCAAAATGGTTATCCATTTCTCTGCCGCCGCGCATATAAAAGCCTTTTGTAACATCCTTTCGTCCGTCACAGCTTCCGCCGGCAAGCTCTAACTTTTCAAGAAGGTGGATATGCTCGCCCTTCATCTGACCGTCACGCACCAGATAAAATGCTGCTGTAAGACCAGCAAGACCGGTGCCGATAATATAGGCGGATTTTTTGTCAACATCTTTTGGCTTTTCGGGATGTGCAAAGGATTCATAAGTTCCTGCTGAATAATACATAAAATTCATCTCCAAATTTTTATTTTGTAATTTCATTATATTATTTTTTCGCAGGTTAACAATAAACAGAAAAATGCCCGTGATAAATTTTTTATCACGGGCAAAAAGATGTTAACATTTTTATCAAATATCATTTTTTGATAAAGGTTTATCTATTCTGAATCTTTCAAGTGCATCTGTAAAGGTATTCTGTATAACCAAAGCAAGCTTGCTGATAAGCTGTTCGGGGTTTTCTTTCATATCATTTTTAATCCAGTCAAGCATCAAGCCGACAAAAGCATAGGAATATACCGATGCAATAAATTCCTTGTCTTCCTGACGAACGGTCATATCAGCGGATTGTTCTTCCACAACTTTCAGCAAAAGATTATCAATAAGAGGTTTGAGATACCTTTCAACCTGTTCACGATCAACACAGCGGTAAACATTCATAATGAGCGGCTTATTTTCACGCACTGTATAGAAAATCTGAAGCATACCCTCCTGCCAGGTATCGTGCGTTTTGTTTTCTTTTATTACTTTAGCGGCTTCCTGAAGGCAAGCCCACTCAGCAAGGTCATATATATCTTTAAAATGATAATAAAAGGTCATTCGGTTAATACCGCAATCATCTGCAATATCATTGATAGTTATTTTGTTTAACGGTTTCTTTAATAGTAGATTTTTTAAAGATTGAGCTAAAGCCTTTTTTGTTATTTGTGACATAAAAAACCCCCGTTTCATTCACAAAATAATATTTACCAATTACAATATAGCATATTTTTAAAATTTTATCAATGGAATTCATTTTCTGACAGACATAAAAAGACAGCTGACAAGAACCATCAGCTGCCTTTTATGTTATATAAATTTATGAATTAAGCAATTTCTCTGTTTGCCTCTGCTGCTCTGAGAAGGGCGTCCTTATAATTCTTTTGGTCTGTGAAGATTTCATTCTTATAAGGATTCTTCTTTTGTTCAACAGAACGCTTGATAATAGCAGCGAGTATGCAAACATTAGCAACAAGTGCAATTATTGAAATAACTGCCTGTGCCTTTGGATTAGCGGCACCTACTGTTTCAGGATTGATGCCCTGAACCATCATTGAGGTTGTGTAGCCCTCAGGATATACAGAGGAAAGCACTGAGAATTTGCTGTCGTCCAGAAATAGTGGGAATACCTGTGCATACATACACCAAAGAGCAAGGGTGTTGGCACGGTTTTGAATCCAGCCGCCTCTGTTCCAAAATGCGTTTGCAAAGGTTGGAGCAAGAAGAAGGGCAAGACCGCAGTACCAAGTGTGCGACGGAAGATTATTATAGGTATATTCAAAGTTCCACAAATCGTATGCAAGAATATAGCACCAAGTCATATCCGGCCAAAGCATATCATGCTTGTTCTTTGAGGTATATTATTCCAAATTTATGGCGATAACTCATTCTAGCAGCTTCTTGGCTGGATTTTGGTTTTCGCAGGTCTTGTTATTTTTAAAGAGATTGCACGCCGTTCAAAGGCAGGCGGAATTTTCTGTTTCTTTGTTCTTCCGGCGGCGTTGACGGTTTACTTTATTGCTATTGCCATAGGTGCAAAAGCAGGAGCAGAATGGGCACTGAATAACCAGACTCATATTTATATGAACGGTTGGTTCCATTATGCCAAGCTTTATGCGGCAACAGCAGGCTGTATCGGCTTTATGATGCTTAAGTACAAATGGGGCATAGGCAAGAAGGAATGGTTTAAGGTATTTCCCTTTGCCATTGTTGCAATCAATATCCTTATTGCCGTAGCATCTGACTTTGAGTCGGCCATTAAAGGCGGATTTACAGGCGGCTGGTGGCTGTCCAGTGAAAATGTTTGGATTTACGGCGGCTGGTGGAACTGGCTTAACGGTATTGCCGGTATCATCAACATTTTCTGTATGACAGGCTGGTGGGGATAACATTTTATTCCCTCCTCTAAAATAATTTATCATCAAAGCACTACTGCACTTCAATTTCCTTAATCATAATTTCATTACCGTTAAGCAGATAGGTGTTGTCCCCCGAACATTTGGGACAGGTTTTTCCGTATTCAACAGTAGAATATTTCTCACCGCAGTCCTCACAGTACCGTCATATTTGTCGAGCCAGTGAGAAATATGTTCAACGCTGGCACTTTCATTTTCCATCTCAATAGCCTTTTCGACAGGGATAACATGCATACCTATACCTGCACCTCCCGGAGGTACCATAGGTGTAATCTTTTCTAAAGGTAGCTGAGTCATTCTTTCAAAGAAATTTGCCACCTGTGGATGTTCAACGATATTATCCCATTTCATATTAAAGAATTCTGCACTGCCCGGTACAAACATAGGAAGAACATACTGCTTTGATTCTCCCAGTTATATTCAATAAGACCTACATTTGCCATTCCTGCAGTATATTTTCAAGATAATCGGCGTCCTTGCCTGTTGCCTTCTGAATTTCGGGAAGGGTCATACCCTTATGCACCTTCATTTTAAGTGCAATCTCTGCCATTTCATCAGTAACCATTGCGGCAAGGCCCCAATATTCAGGGTCGTTGACGGTCATTGTTTCACCGATTTTCGGCACCCACGGAATTTTATAAAGAATACGATCCGTAATTTTTTTACCAAGCTTTAAAATAAGCTCACGGGGAGGCTCGTCAGAGTGATTTTCTTAATAGTGCATTACTCTATCCTCATAAACTCTGTCCTTCGGTGGTTTAACCGTATCAAATTTGTACTCGTAAGTGTTCTCTTTTTCCATCAGAATTCTCCTAAGCAATATGATTATATATCACATCTTAAAACATTGTTAACTTTTTATCAATATACAAGAATGACGGGATATATAATTTTTAGCTTTAATTTTAAAGTTCAATTATTTTGAAGTTTTCTACTTGTTTTTTTCAACACTTTTTGAGTTTGCATAGATTTTGTGCATTGTTTCGTCATCATAATGAGTATCAAGATATTGCTCAAAGTGATTTTTCGCATCTTCGCCGTTATCTCGCTTATCCATTCGTATTGCAGCTGAAGCAGACAGCGTAGCATCAAATACAAAGAATGCTATAAATGCCCAAATTATTACTTTATCAAAAGGTATATTGATTTTATCAAAGCATTTACTCATAAACGGTATAACAAGCTTTACCCAAAATAACCCAAGCACTCCCCAAAAAAGTGAGTACAAAAGGCACACTCTGCCGTTTATATTTAGCGGAAGATGGCTGTAATCCCAAGCTACCGAGCCGAAGCAAATTTCCTGTCCTAATGAACAGATATATTCAACAACAGTTCCACTGACAAAAGCAACTAAAAATATCTTCCAAGCAGATGAATTTTGAAAATGCACAAGTAAAAGCGTGAGAAGTACGGCTCCCATTCCGTAGGCTACGCTGAGATGACCGAGCACAAGGGATTTTCTGCTTTCTATGTAGCCAAGTTTAATCAAACACCAAAGTGTTTCTACACCGTAGCCTAAGTAACAGCCTGAAATGAATATCCATACATATTGATAAAAATTAAATTTAGCCATATGTATTCTCCTCTTTTAAACAATAGGATGGTTTATTTAGACACTGCCATTTTTTCCTTTGTGTTAGCATCAATTCTCTGTAAATCCTTTTTTAGTGAGCTGTGGCTAAAGATAAGTGTTAAAGCAAGGAACACCACGAAGAAAGCAGCAAGTATTATTGCACTTTTTCCTGCGTTTGAACCTGCCGTTCCGCTTATAGCCTCTTTAAAGAGTTGTGTAGAATATGTCATTGGCAGAATTTTATTGATAACTCTGAAGAAGCCTGACTGTGTTTCTATCGGGAAAGTACCGGCGCAGGATGTAAGCTGAAGAATAAGCAGTAAAAGTGAAACAAATTTGCCTGCGTCACCGAGATTAATAATACAGAACTGTATTATTGTCATAAAGGTTAATGAAACAAGTATGCAGGACATAAACAGCATTAACGGATTATTTACAACAATGTGAAGAATGTCCTTGATTACTATTGCAAGAAGTACACCCTGAGCCATACTGATAAGACCAAAGGATAGTGTTCTCAAAATTATTCTGTTAGAGTCCTTGGTAAGTGATTTTATTTTTCTGTTATAATCAAGATAAATACCAAAGTAAATCATCAAGCCACCTACCCAAAGTGACAGACACATAAAGTATGGTGCGAAGGCAGAACCGTAATTTTCCACCGGCTGAACATATTCTGTTACTGTTGATATAGGCTCTTCGGCATAATCTGCAAGTCCGTCCAAAGCATTTAGCTGAATGATAGTATCGGTGATTGATTCATCAACACCATCCTTTGCATTGCTAATACCGTTGTCAAGCTGAGTTGCACCATCATTAAGTGAATATGCACCTGTTCTTAATGTTGATATACCATTATCAAGCTGAACTGTACCGACAGACAAATCATTAGCACCTGTTGATAACTTGTCAGCACCTGCAAGTAATTTACCTGAGCCGTCTGCAAGAGCCGAAACACCGTTTGAAAGTGCAGGTACCTTTGAATTGAGTTGTATAAGACCTGTGCTAAGTTCACCTGCTCCCTCGTCAAGTGCATTTACTCCCTGAGTAAGGGCAGGGATTTTTGATGTTAATGAAGAAGTACCCTCTTTAAGCTGAGCAGCACCGTTAGCAGCTGACGCAACACCATCTATATAGCTGTTAACGCCTGTGCTTAGTGTGCTTGCACCGATTGAAAGCTCATTTGCACCTTGATTAAGAGCATTGCTGTTACTGTTAAGAGTATTAAGTCCTGTTTTTAATGCCTGTGCTCCTGAGTTTAGTGTATTGTTATTAGATTTTAATGTACTAAGTCCCTGATTAAGAGCATACGCACCTCCTAACAATGTACTGCTGTCCGTATTGTTACCAAAGCCTGATTGCAATGCCTGCAAGCCTGTAAGAAGCTGCGAAGTGTTGTTTTTAACATCTTTCATACCGTCAGTCAATTCCGTAACGCCGCTACTTACCTGGTGAGCACCTGACTTAAGAGCAGGGAGGCTGTTGTCAAGCTGTTCAAATCCACTGACTGCCACATTAAGATACTGAGTATCACCTGTTGTCTGATAGTATTTAAGAGCGTTTAAAGCATTCGTATAATTTGTACTGAATGTGCAGATGCCCTCATACACCTGTGATGTACCGGAGGAAAGGGCATCAAGACTGCTGTCGGGAGCTGTGTGCTCAAGCTGTTGTGATGAAGCCTGAACCTGTGTAACAATTTGATTTAATCCTTCGTTTGCCTGATTAATACCATTATAAAGATTATTTGCTCCTGCACTTGCACTTTCAACACCTGTTGTGTATGCGTCGATACCGTTGGCAAGAGTAACAGCACCCGAATTGGCAGATGATACACCATCTGTATATGTTTGAATTCCGCTTTTAAGAGATGTGGCACCTGCGTTTAATTGCTGTGCACCCGCAGTAAGAGAGGGACTGTTTGATTTTAAGGTATCAAGACCTGTGCTGAGCTGAAGTGCGCCATTATTAAGCAGTGCCGCACCGCCGGATAATTCCGGAATTTTTGAATTTAATGCAGCTGTTCCGTTTCTTAGGACAACTGAACCGTCTGTAAGCTGCTGAACACCATCGGCTAATTGAGGAACTGAGGCATTTAAGGTATTTGCCCCTTTATCAAGCGCTTTAATTCCGTCAAGAAGTGTTACTGCACCGTCTGACACCTGTTTACTGCCGTCAGCAAGAGCACTTGATCCTTCGGATAATTTATCTGCTCCGTCAGCAAGCTCGTTAGTACCGCTACTCAGTTTTCCGGATCCGTCCGATAATTGCTTGAATCCGTTTTGCAGCTCACCCATTGAATCGGGTACGCTTTCCAGCTTGTCGCAAAGAGTAGTAATTATTTCTTTATCAATGCTTGAATTAACTGTTTGCTTAATTGTAGGCATTGCGTTTTCAAGTATCTGTGCAGCAAGATAATTCTTTTTTTGGTTTGCCGTGTAAACAATCGAACTATGTAGTTTTTCAGTGTCCTTTGAAGCAGTTGAGGCATTGCTTGAAAAATCTTTAGGAATTGTTATTGAAGCGTAATAATCATTTTCAAGTACACCTTGTTCTGCGTCTGCATTATCGGTAAATACAAATTTAAGTGTTCCGTCCTTTTCAAGATTATCGCAGATTTCCTGACCGAGATTTCTCTCCTCGCCGTTAATAACAGCACCGCTGTCAAGATTAACTACTGCCACGGGAACATCATCAAGTCTTGCATACGGGTCCCAGAATGCTCCTAAATAGAAATAGGAATAAAGCAAAGGGATAACCAGTACGCCTATGATGATTGCCGTCTTCATAATCCACGGCGTTTTCTTCTTTTCTTTCATACGATCGTCTCCTTATAACTTGTTGTATTTTGCTCTATTATAAATAGTAATGCATTTGCTGCTAAAAGTCATTAAACAAGTTATATAGAGCGCTTAAAATTTTATCAAAAACTACAATTTGATAAAACTTTTTGGTATGATATTTTTATTGTTCGAATTAGTAAAAATATCTGGATATTCAAACTCCTTTGTGGTATTTGTTGTACTGCAAGGGAGTTGATTATTTATGTCAATACTACAAGAACTATGGTATGGGAATATCAGACCAAACGAAGATAAAGTTATTACAGATGAGGAAAAAGAATTAGTTTCGCTGATTGCTAAGCATCACGAAACACTATACTAATGTTCGATTAATATCAACATCAATAAAATCGCTGTATGCTTTCAGTCTTCTGTCCGTTCTGCTGCCTGCTTCAATATTCAAGCTTTCAGGCATAGGGATGATCTTGTTAAAATCTACCGTACCTAAGCCGTAATCATCATTCTTGATTGCTTCAAGCATTTCACGGATTTTCCTTTCATCACCCTTTAAGGCAATAATATTTTCTACATGATTCGGCATTTATTTTTCCTCCTGTTCATAATATATTTCTTTTATTTTCTGTCAGATAGTCGATATGACTGGAGCGATTCCTGCGCCCCCACTATCTTATACAGTCGACGGTCTTTAAGTCCGGAACGAGATGCGCCTATCCCTACGAACACATCAAAAAATCGGATTGCCATAGCAATCCGACTGCCTTTATCTATATATTTTTCGTGCCACCTCACATTCCGAGGACAGGGGTGTTACCTTCGTCCATATTTTCATTTTGTTCTTCCGCAAGTTCCTCATCGGTGAGTTTGCGGAAGCTGTCCTCGCCGTGGACAAGGGCAAGGGTTCTGCCGTTATCCCATTTCATATGGATTTGCGCGGCATCATCTACATGGACAACTGTGCCTTTTGTTCCGCTCGGTACCGGGGCATAGGGATCATCCATACTTAAAAGCACTAATCTCGTACCGGGCGGATAACACCTTTTCATATGCTCGGTAAATTTTCTTTCTGATTCAAATTTGTTCATCGTCTTGCATCTCCTTTGGTTTTAAAATATATAAAATGAAAAAAGCCAACCGTTGAATGATTTCCATTCTTAAACGATTGGCTATGTATATATACGAAAAAAGGCAGATAGATTTTTTAATTTCTATCTGCCTGATTCTATAGATATTTAATTTTACGAGAATGAAAGTCAGCAAAAAAAGACTGCGTTTTTATTCGCAGTCTTTTTTTATATGGTGGAGACGGTCGGGATCGAACCGATGACCTCCACACTGCCAGTGTGGCGCTCTCCCAGCTGAGCTACGCCCCCATATCTTTGCATACCGTTGATTTTATTGCGCTTCGGCATGCTTTTTATATTCAATTGTTCAATGCGTTTCGGGGTAGTTTACCTGTCGGCTTGCGCTCCCAGCTGAGCTACGCCCCCATATGTTCGCAAACCGTTGATACAACTCCGTTTCGGTATGCTTTTTATATTTAATTGTCAAATGCGTTCCGTGGTAGTTTACCTGTTGGCTTGCTCTCCCAGCTGAGCTATACCCCCACGTGGGTCATATTTGCGGCGTAAAGCCGCTTTTGCGAGAGCTATTATAGCATACCCTTTTCGTTTGTGCAAGGTCTTTTTTCAAAAATTTTTCACCTGTTAAAATCGGTGCGTGCGTGACCGGTTGGCGGCGGCGCGAGCAAGCCCACGCTCTACAATGCGGGAGTTCGGCTTTTTCGGTTTGATAGTGTTGTCCATGTGGTTTTCGGCGGTATATATTGGGCCGATGTGAAAGCCAGCCGCTGCGCGGTTGCGCGGACTTTTGATTTTAATACTTTTCTCCTGCCGCACGTCTAACGTCTAATCTCTAACATCTAAAATCTAAAATGGGCAGGCGTGGAAGCCTGCCACTACGCGGCGGAAAAATTTTCCGGCGGTATATGAATTTTTTGCGGGTCTGCATTCATATTGCACAAAATTTTTTGTCCGATTTTGGCATATTGTCTAAACATGTGCTGTAAGCATAGGCATTTTGCCTTTTTTGTGCTATACTGTTGTTCGAATATGGCTGCCCGTATGGGCGCCGCCCTCAAAAGGACGTGACCGCATGGAATTTCTGACGAACGAATTCACTTTTCCCTCCGCTTCCGGGCTTTGCGATATTTTCGCCCAAAGCGCCGCCCCTGCGGATTTTGGCGCGGTGAAAGGCGTTGTGCAGATCGCGCACGGCATGGCGGAATATTCCAACCGCTATGCGCAGTTTGCGCTGGAGCTTTGCAAGCGCGGCTATGCCGTTTATATCAACGACCACCTCGGGCACGGGCAATCCACTGCCAGCGAAGAGGAACTCGGTTTCTTCGGCGACAACGGCGGGGAAAGCCTTGTGGAAGACATGAAACAGCTTTCCGATATTGCGCGGCAGGAATACCCGAATGTGCCGTTTTTCCTGTTTGGTCACAGCATGGGCTCTTTTTTGGCACGCAAGTACTCCGCAAAATACGGGCATATGCTCGACGGCGTGATCTACTGCGGAACAAGCGGCCCAAACCCCGCGGTCGGTATGGGCATTCTGCTTTCTGACGCCGTCATCAAAAGCGAGGGGCAGATGTACCGCTCCAAGTTTCTTGATTCCATGGCGTTTGGCTCTTACAACCGCAAGACCGCCAAAAATACGGATTTTGACTGGCTTTCGCGCGACGAAAGGGAAGTCGAAAAATATGTGCATGACAAGCACTGCGGATTCCTGTTCACCGCAAACGGCTTCAAAACGCTGTTTTCGCTGCTTAAGGAAGTCTCGGCAAAAGTGTGGTACAACACCGTGCCTGCTGAGCTTCCGATCCTGCTGATCTCCGGTGACAAAGACCCCGTCGGGGAATACGGCAAAGGCGTGACGGAGGTCTACAAGTCCTTACGCAAAACCGGACATACGGGCGTGATGATGAAGCTCTACCCGGAAGCGCGCCACGAGCTTTTGAACGAGCTTAACCGCCGCGAAGTGACCGAGGACATCCTCGGCTGGCTCGACGCGCATCTGCCCGCCCCCGAACCCGCCGTTGCCGCCGCCGGCGAAGCTTAAATCGGCTGTTGTGATATTCCACAAAGCGGCTTTTGAATTCGGGGGATAGTTGTTTATCCCGCCGATATTCAAAAACCAAAGGCGCGGCACTTGATTTTCAGCGTCAAAAAAAGTAGAATATCAGTATAAAGCTACAAAAGGCAGCCGAGCCCGGCATCCTTTTTCGGGACGGGCTTTTTCCGTTTTCGGGCACCGCGTTTGCAGTGCACTGCGGTACGGCGGTTTGCACTGTGGTTTTAGGAGAACGTTTTTTATTGTGAGGTATTGCATATGAAAAAAGTAGCCGTCATCATGGGGTCTGACAGTGACCTGCCGATTGCCGAAAAAGCTGCGGCGCAGCTGAAAGAATTCGGGATTCCCTTTACGGTGCGGGTCATGTCCGCGCACCGCACACCTGACGAAGCGTGTGCGTTCGCCAAAAATGCCGAGAAAGAGGGCTTCGGCGTGCTTATTTCGATTGCCGGTATGGCGGCGCACTTAGGCGGCGTGCTTGCGGCGAACACGACGCTGCCCGTTATCGGTGTGCCCGGCAAATCCTCGTTTGAGGGGCTTGACGCGCTGCTTGCCACCGTGCAGATGCCCTCCGGCATCCCTGTGGCGGCCGTCGCGGTGAACGGCGCGAAAAACGCCGCGATCCTCGCAGCCGAGATACTGGCGCTCTCAGATGAAGCGCTTGCCGGGAAGCTGCACGATATGCGCAAAAAAATGGCGGAAGAAGTCCGCGAAAAGGACGCACGCATCTGCGCACAGTTTGCCGACTGACACAAACGCCCGTAAACGATTGAAATTCAAAAATAAAAGGAGCTTCAACATGGAAAAACTGGAACAGCTGTATGAAGGCAAGGCAAAAAAGGTCTTTAGAACCGACGATCCCGAGCTTTTGATTGTAGACTACAAGGACGATGCCACCGCTTTCAACGGTGAGAAAAAAGGTACCATCATGGGCAAAGGCGTGGTCAACAACCGCATGACCAACCATGTGTTCGCACAGCTTGAAAAGGTCGGCGTACCCACGCACCTTGTAAAAGAACTCTCCGACCGGGAAACGCTTGTGAAAAAGGTTTCGATCATCCCGCTGGAAGTCATCGTACGCAACGTTGCGGCGGGCAGTTTTTCCAAGCGCATGGGTGTGCCGGAAGGCACGCAGCTGCTCTGCCCCATTTTGGAATTCAGCTATAAGAACGACGACCTCGGCGACCCGTTCATCAATGACGATTACGCACTGGCGCTCGGCCTTGCGACACAGGAGGACATTGACACCATTAAAGCTTACACCCGCAAGGTCAATGAATTCCTGAAAGGCTACTTCCTCAACGCCGGTATGAAGCTTATCGACTTCAAGATCGAATTCGGCAAAACTTCGGACGGCACCATCATCCTCGCCGACGAAATTTCCCCCGATACCTGCCGCCTGTGGGACGTCAACACCAACGAAAAGCTGGACAAGGACCGCTTCCGCCGCGACATGGGCAACGTAGAAGAAGCCTATAACGAAGTGTTTAAGCGCTTAGGCCTTGCATAAAAACGGATAACAAGCGACAAAGCTCCGCATCCTCTGGATCTCCGGGGCTTTTCCGCTTTTTTCCGGAACCAAAGTCACGGGCGGCGTATCGGGTTGCCGTCCAAGAAGAAGGGAAAGCATGTTCAACAGCATACACGAAGAATGCGGTGTGTTCGGCATTTACAGCGAACAGCCTGCCGATGTTGCCGCAAGCGCGTATTATGCGCTGTTCGCCTTGCAGCACCGCGGTCAGGAAAGCTGCGGCATCGCGGTCAATGACGACGGCGTGATCACCTGCCGCAAAGGCGAAGGGCTTGTCAACGACGTGTTTAAAAAGGAAACACTCGAGTCTCTCGGGCGTGGGAAAATGGCGGTCGGGCATGTGCGCTACGGCACGACCGGCAGCAACGGCATTGTGAACGCACAGCCGCTGGTGGTCAACCACATCAAGGGTACCATGGCGCTTGCGCACAACGGGAACCTGACGAACGCTGCCGAGCTGCGCACCGAATTGGAACTGAACGGTTCGATCTTTCACACCACAAGCGACACAGAAGTCATCTCTTATATCATCACGAAAGAACGCATCTCCGCACCGTCCATTGAAGCGGCGGTGTTTTCCGCCATGTACCGCTTAAAAGGCGCCTATTCGCTCATTATCATGTCGCCTTCCAAGCTCATTGCCGTGCGCGATCCGATGGGCTTCCGCCCGCTTTGCATCGGCAAAAAGAACGGGCAGATCATTTTCGCCTCCGAGACGTGCGCGCTCAACACCTTAGGCGCGGAATATGTACGCGACGTGCGGCCCGGCGAAATCGTCGTGGTGGACAAGTACGGGATGCGCTCTATCACGGGGCACTGCACCGACGGAAAGAAATCGCTTTGCGTGTTCGAATTCATTTACTTTGCCCGTCCCGATTCCGAGATCGAGGGCTGCTCGGTGCATTTGGCGCGCCGGAAAGCGGGCGCTTTTCTGGCGAAGCAGTATCCGGTGGAAGCGGACGTGGTAGTCGGCGTGCCGGATTCCGGTTTGGATGCAGCTTTGGGGTATGCCGAGGAATCCGGCACCCCTTACGGTATCGGCTTTATCAAAAACAAATACATCGGCCGCTCATTTATTCAGCCTACGCAAGAACAGCGCGAAAGCGACGTGCGCATCAAATTGAATGTTGTGCCCTCCACCATCAAGGGCAAGCGCGTGGTGATGATCGACGACTCCATCGTGCGCGGCACGACCTCGGCGCGAATCGTCAAGCAGCTGCGCGATGCAGGCGCGAAAGAAGTGCATGTGCGCATTTCTGCGCCGCCGTTCCGTCATGCGTGCTATTTTGGGACGGACATCGACTCGCCCGACACGCTCATTGCGAACCACCATTCCGTGGAGGAGATCTGCAAGATCATCGGGGCGGATTCGCTCGGCTATTTGAGCGTGGAAAACGTGGTGCGGTTAGCAAGCGGCTGTCCCTTAGACTTCTGCACAGCGTGCTTCACCGGGGACTACCCCGTCGCACCGCCGAAAGAAAATGCAAAATCCAAATTTGAAACTAAAATCAGTGAGAAAAAAGCAGGAGGCGAATGACATGAGCAACAGTTTTTCCGAAAGCTATAAAGCGGCGGGGGTAGACATCACCGCCGGTTACAAGGCCGTGGAACTGATGAAGCAGCACATCGCGCGCACTGTGACACCGGGCGCCGCGTCGGACATCGGCGGGTTCGGCGGCCTGTTTGTGCCGGATCTTGCGGGGATGCAAAACCCCGTGCTCGTCAGCGGTACGGACGGCGTGGGTACGAAGCTCAAGATCGCGATGCTTTTAGATAAGCATGACACCATCGGCATCGACTGCGTCGCCATGTGCGTCAACGACGTCATCTGCTGCGGGGCAAAGCCGCTGTTTTTCCTGGACTACATCGCCTGCGGCAAAAATGATCCCGAAAAAATCGCGGACATCGTCGCAGGCGTAGCCGAAGGCTGCGTGCAGGCCGGCGCGGCGCTCATCGGCGGCGAAACTGCGGAGCATCCGGGTATGATGCCCGAAGACGACTATGACCTTGCCGGTTTCACCGTAGGTATTGTGGATCGCGACCGTATTTTTGATAACAAGACCGTCCGCGCAGGTGACGCGATCTTGGCTCTCCCCTCCTCCGGCGTGCATTCCAACGGGTTTTCGCTGGTGCGCAAAGTATTTGATGTGGAGAACGCGGACTTGAACGTGTATTCCGACGAACTCGGCCAGACCATCGGCGAATGCCTTTTGACCCCGACAAAGATTTATGTCAAGCCTCTGCTCGCGCTTGCCGATAAAGTAGCGGTCAAGGCGGTTTCGCACATCACGGGCGGCGGTTTTTATGAAAACATCCCGCGTTCGCTGCCCGACGGGATGAGCGCAAAGATCGACCGTGCGCAGCTTCGCATCCCGCCGATCTTCTCACTTTTGCAAAAGACGGGCAACATCCCCGAGCGCGACATGTTCAACACCTACAACATGGGCGTTGGCATGAGTATTGTCGTATCCGCTGCGGACGCGGACGAGGCGCTGCGCATCTTGCACGACAACGGCGAGGACGCTTACGCCATTGGGGAAATCGTAGAAAGCGAAGAGGGCGTTATCATCCGATGAGTGCGAAGAAGAATATTGTGGTGCTCGTCTCAGGCGGCGGCACAAATTTGCAGGCGCTCATTGACGCTGAGCATCGCGGAGAAATCCCGAACGGGCAGATCACCTGCGTTATTTCCTCCAAGGCGGACGCCTACGCGCTGGAGCGCGCCAAGCAAAACAACATCAAAACGCGCGTGCTTGCGCGCGGCGACTATACGGACATCGCCGCGTATTCCGCAGCCATGGTTCAGGCGCTAAAAGAGGAGCAGGCGGACCTTGTGATCTACGCGGGCTTTATGACGATCCTCGACGAGCAGGTTGTGCGGGCGTTCCCGAACAGAATGATGAACGTCCACCCTGCGCTTATTCCCTCGTTCTGCGGCAAGGGCTATTACGGGCTGCATGTGCACGAGGAAGTGCTCAAACGCGGCGTGAAGCTGACGGGCGCGACGGTGCATTTTGTGACGGAGGTCTGCGACGGCGGGCCGATCATTTTGCAAAGCGCCGTCCCCGTTTTGCAGGATGACACACCCGAAGTTTTGCAGCGCCGTGTGATGGAGCAGTGCGAATGGAAGCTGCTGCCCAAAGCCGCCGCGCTGTTTTGTGACGGAAAAATCACCGTAAAAGACGGTAAAACTTGGATTCAGGAGGAAACCGTATGAAAACCTTGGATTTACAAACCCTTCTGCGTGAAAACCCCTATCCGGGGCGCGGCATTGTTTTGGGCAAAAGCCCGGACGGCAAAAACGCCGTGATCGCCTATTTCATCATGGGCAGAAGCGTCAATTCCCGCAACCGTGTGTTTGAAGCGACGGCGAACGGCATTCGTACAAAAGCGTTTGACGAGTCGAAGCTTTCCGACCCGCATTTGATCATCTACTCCCCCGTGCGCGTTTTGGGCACCAAGACGATCGTCACGAACGGGGACCAGACCGACACCATTTATGACCTCATGGACAAGCAGCAGACCTTTGAACAGGCGCTGCGCACCCGCGAATATGAGGACGACGCGCCGAACTACACCCCGCGCATTTCGGGTATTGTCCACTTAGAGGACGGCGGCTGCAATTATGCGATGTCGATCCTCAAATCCGCCGACGGCAACCCTGACAGCGTCCACCGCTTCACGTTCAGCTACACGAAGCCTGTAAACGGCGAAGGCCATTTCCTGCACACCTACATGGGCGACGGCGACCCGCTGCCCTCGTTCGAAGGCGAGCCGGAAAAGATCGCCACGATGGACGACATTGACGCGTTCACGGCGATGATGTGGAACGCCTTGAATGAGGACAACAAAGTTTCGCTGTTTGTGCGCTACATCGACCTTGCTACCGGCAAAGCGACGGACCGCATTGTAAATAAGAACCAGTAAGGAGCGTGCGACATGAAAGAATTGGAACTGAAATACGGCTGCAACCCGAACCAGAAGCCCTCGAAGATTTTTATGCAGGATGGCAGTGACCTGCCCATTACGGTACGCAACGGCAAGCCCGGCTACATCAACTTTTTGGATGCGTTCAACAGCTGGCAGCTGGTGCGCGAGCTGAAAGCCGCGCTGGGTCTTCCCGCAGCAGCCTCTTTTAAGCACGTCAGCCCCGCGGGTGCGGCGGTCGGTCTGCCGCTTTCCGACACGCTTCGGAAAATTTACTGGGTAGACGATGATTTGGAGCTCTCTCCCCTCGCCTGCGCTTATGCACGTGCGCGCGGTACGGACCGCATGTCCTCCTTCGGCGACTGGATCGCGCTTTCCGACGTCTGTGACGTGCCGACGGCGAAGCTCATCAAACATGAGGTTTCCGATGGCATTATCGCGCCTGGCTACGAGCCTGAGGCACTCGAAATTCTTAAATCCAAGAAAAAGGGCAACTACAACGTTGTCGAGATCGACGCAAATTACGAGCCAAACCCGATTGAGCACAAGGACGTATTCGGCGTCACCTTTGAGCAGGGCCGCAACGCGCTGAAGATCGATGAAAGCTCGCTCCAGAATATCGTGACGGAAAACAAGGACCTGCCCGACAGCGCAAAGCGTGACCTTGTCATTTCGCTGATTACGCTGAAATATACGCAGTCGAACTCCGTCTGCTATGCGAAAGACGGCCAGACCATCGGCGTGGGTGCGGGGCAGCAGTCGCGTATCCACTGCACGCGCCTTGCAGGCAACAAAGCGGACATCTGGCACCTGCGCCAGCATCCGAAGGTGCTCGGTCTTGATTTTATCGACACCGTCACCCGCCCCAACCGCGACAACGCCATTGACGTATACATCTCGGACGAATACGAAGATGTAATCGGCGACGACGTTTGGCAGAACACCTTTAAGACCCGCCCCGAGCCGTTGACTGCTGAGGAGAAAAAGGCGTGGCTTGCCGGGTTCCACGACGTTTCGCTCGGTTCGGATGCGTTCTTCCCGTTTGACGACAACATCGAGCGCGCGCGCCGCAGCGGTGTTTCCTACATCGTCCAGCCCGGCGGCTCGATTCGCGACAATATCGTCATCGATTGCTGCAACAAGCATGGGCTTGTGATGGCGTTCACGGGTATTCGCCTGTTCCACCACTAAGCAATTTCAGAAATTTGGGAGATTCGAGGTACGTTTATGAAACTTCTGGTTGTCGGCGGCGGCGGCCGCGAGCACGCCATCATCAAAAAACTGCGGGAAAACCCGCAGGTCACGGAGATATTTGCCTGCCCCGGCAACGGCGGCATCGCTAAGGACGCAACGTGCACGGGCATCGGCGCAACGGATATCCCCGCGCTTGTAGATTTTGCTGTGAAAAACGCGATTGATTTTTGTGTCGTCGCACCCGACGACCCGCTGGCGCTCGGCTGCGTGGACGCGATGGAAAGTAAGGGCATCCCCTGCTTCGGTCCGAACAAAAACGCTGCTGTCATTGAGGGCAGCAAGGTCTTTGCGAAAGATTTAATGAAAAAATACGGCATTCCCACGGCAAAATACGAGGTCTTTTCAGACCCGAAGGCCGCGCTGGATTACATCCGCGAACAAAATGAGTTCCCGACTGTCATCAAGGCAGACGGGCTCGCGCTCGGCAAGGGCGTCATCATTGCGGAATCCATGGATCAGGCAGCCGATGCCGTAAAATCCATTATGGAGGATAAGATGTTCGGCGACAGCGGCAATCGCGTGGTCGTGGAGGAATTTCTGACCGGGCCTGAGGTGTCGGTTCTTTCTTTCACCGACGGCAAAACCATTGTGCCGATGGTCTCTTCCATGGACCACAAACGCGCGCTGGACGGCGACAAGGGTTTGAATACCGGCGGCATGGGCACAGTCGCACCGAACCCCTATTACACACCGGAGGTTGCGGCACAGTGTATGGAGACCATTTTCCTGCCCACCGTGCGTGCGATGAACGCGGAAGGGCGGACCTTCAAGGGCTGCCTGTATTTCGGGCTGATGCTCACCGAAAAAGGCCCGCGCGTCATCGAATACAACTGCCGTTTCGGCGATCCCGAAACGCAGGTTGTCCTGCCGCTTTTGAAAACGGATCTGCTCACGATTATGCGCGCCGTGCATGACGGGAAGCTTAGCGAAGTCCCCGTAGAATTTTCAAACGGCGCGGCGGCGTGCGTGGTAATCGCGTCGGGCGGGTATCCGAAATCGTACCCGAAAGGCTTAAAAATCGATCTTGGCAAATCGGAGGAGATGCCGGATGTAACCGTTTACCACGCGGGCACGGCACTCAAAGACGGCGAACTTGTCACCTCCGGCGGCCGGGTGCTCGGCGTGACGGCGGTCGGCGACGACCTCGTGCAGGCGCTCGACAAAGCCTACGCGGCGGTACGGGAGATCTCGTTCGACGGCGCGTTTTACCGCAAGGACATCGGCGCACGCGCGCTAAAGGCGCTCGGGAAATAAGGAGGAGCAAATGGTTTATCGCATTTATGTGGAAAAGAAAAAGCAGTTCGCGGACGAAGCCGCTGCGCTGCTTTCCGACATCCGCACGCTTTTGATGATCGACACCGTAACAGACCTTCGCCTGTTCAACCGCTACGATGTAGAAAACATCGACGAGGATCTTTTTAAGGCGTGTGAAAAGACGGTGTTCTCGGAGCCGCAGCTTGACAACACCTATGCCCACCTGCCGCAGTGCGACGGCACGGTGTTCGCGGTGGAATATCTGCCCGGGCAGTTCGACCAGCGCGCCGACTCCTGCGCGCAGTGCATCCAGATCGTTTCCCAGGGTGAAAAGCCGACGGTGCGCACCGCAAAGGTCTATATGCTGTTCGGCAAGATCACGCCGGCGCAGCTTGCCACCATCAAGAAGTATGTAATCAACCCTGTGGAGAGCCGCGAAGCGTCGCTCGACCGCGTAGACACCCTGCAAATTCCATACAACGTCCCCACCGAAGTGGAGACGCTTACCGGCTTTACTTCGCTTTCCGAAAAAGAACTTGCCGATTTCGTGCAGAAATACGCGCTGGCGATGGACAACGCCGACATCGCGTTCTGCCAGGATTATTTCAAGTCTGAGCACCGCGACCCGACCATTACGGAGATCCGCATGATCGACACCTATTGGTCGGATCACTGCCGTCACACGACCTTTCTCACGACCATCGACGGTGTGAAAATCGACGATCCGGCTGTGCAGGCTGCGTATGACCGCTATGTGGGCATGCGTCGGGAGCTCGGCCGCACGAAGCCGCAGAACCTCATGGATCTTGCGACCATCGGTGCGCGCTACTTAAAGCATACGGGGCAGCTTAAAAACTTAGACGAATCCGACGAGATCAACGCCTGCACCGTGAAGATCAAGGTGGATGTGGACGGTGAAGAAGAGGATTGGCTGTTCTTATTTAAAAACGAAACACACAACCACCCGACGGAAATCGAACCGTTCGGCGGCGCGGCGACCTGCATCGGCGGGGCAATCCGCGACCCGCTTTCCGGGCGCGGGTATGTGTACCAGGCGATGCGCGTCACGGGTGCGGCAGACCCCTTAAAGCCTGTAAAAGACACCATGCCGGGCAAGCTGCCGCAGCGCAAGCTTGTGACGACGGCCGCCGCCGGGTACAGTTCCTACGGTAACCAGATCGGTCTTGCCACCGGGCAGGTCGATGAAATCTATCACGAGGGCTACGTAGCCAAGCGCATGGAGATCGGCGCGGTGGTCGGTGCGGTCCCGGCGAAGAACGTCCGCCGCGAAGTCCCACAGCCCGGCGATGTGATCGTCCTTTTGGGCGGCAGGACCGGGCGCGACGGCTGCGGTGGCGCAACGGGTTCTTCCAAATCGCACAACCTTTCCTCCCTGGAGCACTGCGGTGCGGAGGTGCAGAAGGGCAACGCGCCCGAAGAGCGCAAGCTGCAAAGACTGTTCCGCAACCCGGAGGCGACAAAACTCATCAAACGCTGCAACGACTTCGGCGCGGGCGGCGTTTCGGTCGCGATCGGCGAGCTTGCCGACGGGCTGCACATTGATCTCAATAAAGTCCCGAAGAAATATGAGGGCCTCGACGGCACGGAGCTTGCCATTTCCGAATCGCAGGAGCGCATGGCGGTGGTGCTTGACCCGAAAGATGCCGACCGCTTTCTGTCGCTTGCCGCGGAGGAAAACCTGGAAGCGACAATCGTTGCTGAAGTGGTCGCCGAGCCGCGGTTGACGATGGAGTGGAACGGCAAAAAGATTGTGGACATCTCCCGCGCGTTCTTAAATTCCAACGGTGCGGAGAAGCACACGAACGTACACATTTGCGCCGCGCAGCCTATTGTACGCGAGGTTGCGGGCAAAACGAACGAAGAGAAATTATTTGCACTCGCCGAGGATTTGAATGTCTGCTCGAAGCGCGGCCTTGCAGAGCGTTTCGACTCGACCATCGGCGCGAACACGGTGCTGATGCCCTTCGGCGGCAAGTACCAGCTCACGCCGGCGCAAAGCATGGCGGCAAAGCTGCCTGTATTAAAAGGCGACACCAAGACCTGCTCGGTCATGGCGTGGGGCTTTAACCCCTTCATCACGGAGAAAAATCCATATCTCGGCGCGTATTATGCGGTCGTGGAATCGGTCGCAAAGCTCGTGGCGACGGGCGCGGATCTTGCGACCTGCTACTTAACGTTCCAAGAATACTTTGAACGTATGACCGAAGACGCCACCCGCTGGGGCAAACCCGCGGCGGCGCTGTTGGGCGCGCTTACCGCGCAGCTCGAACTGGGGATCGGCTCCATCGGCGGCAAAGACTCCATGAGCGGCACATTTGAGGACATCGACGTGCCCCCCACCCTTGTTTCGTTCGCCGTATCTGTTTGCAATTCCGACAATATCATCTCCCCCGAATTCAAGCTGCCCGGCTCGAAGGTCTATTACATCGAACCCGAGCGAAACGCGGACGGCACGTTGAATACGGAAAGTCTCTTGCAGGTGTTTGCGACCGTTTCCAAGCTGATTGCAGAGAAAAAGGTGCTTTCCGCATACACGCCCACCTACGGCGGCATTGCAGAGGGCCTGATGAAAATGGCGTTCGGCAACCACATCGGCTTTAAAGTAGACCGCATGTTCCCGCAGGATAAGCTGTATGCCTACAACTACGGTGCATTCCTGCTGGAAGCCGCCGTGGATTTAGATGGGCTGACGCTTCTCGGCGAAACAACCTACGACTACGCACTGAAAATCGGCATTGAGACGGTGGATCTGCAGGCGCTTTGCGACGCCTATGAAAATAAGCTGGAATCCGTGTTTGCCTGCAACATTCAAACGGATGACAAGCCCGTAAGGGAGATCTCCTTTACGGCTGAAAGCCGTGTTGCGCCGAAGATCGGCGTGGCAAAGCCGAAGGTGCTTATCCCCGTGTTTCCCGGCACGAACTGTGAATACGACACGGCGCGCGCGCTTGAACGCGCCGGCGCTGAACCGCAGATCATGGTGATCCGCAACCTGTCTGCAAAAGACATTGCCGACAGCGTAAAAGCCTTTGCCAAGGCCATGGAAAGCGCGCAGATCGTCTTTATCCCGGGCGGCTTCTCCGGCGGCGATGAGCCGGACGGCAGCGGCAAGTTCATCACCGCTTTCTTCCGCAACCCGATGGTCACGGAGGAGGTGCGACGTCTATTGCAGCAGCGCGACGGCCTGATGGCAGGCATCTGCAACGGCTTCCAGGCACTTATCAAGTTGGGGCTTGTTCCTTACGGCGACATCATTGCGCCGCGCGCGGGCACCCCGACGCTGACCTTCAACACGATTGGCCGCCACCAGTCGCGGCTTGTGACCACGCGCGTGGCATCGAACAAATCCCCGTGGCTGTCCGCCTGTAAAGTCGGCGACCTGCATACCGTTCCGATTTCACACGGCGAGGGCCGCTTCGTCTGCCCGCCGGAGCTCCTTGAACAGCTCATCGAAAACGGTCAGATCGCCACGCAGTATGTGGACGAGCTCGGGAAGCCGACCATGAATATCCGCTACAATCCCAACGGCTCGACCCTTGCGGTGGAAGGCATCACCTCCCCCGACGGCAGGGTGTTTGGTAAGATGGGACACTCCGAACGGTATTCTGACAACGTCTACAAGAACGTGGACGGCATCAAGGACAACGGTATGTTCCGCAACGCGGTGAATTACTTCAAGATCTGATTTACACAATTCCATACAAAATAACCCCGACGAAGCGCGTGACTCGTCGGGGTTTACTTTACTTGTTTATCAAGTCCGCTTTTCCCTCTGATGTGTATTTCCGACATTGAAATCTGTGGCGTGCTCTTCGAAGCAGGCGCGATACCGAGTCAAAATTGCCCGCAGCCTGCGGAACAAACTTGACATCTCAAAAAGGTAAAGACGTGTTCCTCCCTCTGACGAGGAAGGCGGCTTTTGTCTACGGTAAAAGCCGGAGGGAGAGAAAAGAAACAAAGAAATAAGCAATGTGCAAAGTGCCAAAACAAGGATTTTTCCGCTTATGCTTTTCCCATTTACACACTGTAAATTTTTCTCTCCCCCAGTCTCGCTAACGCTCGCCAGCCCCCCCATCAGAGGGGGGCAACGCGCAACCGAGTTTCATTTTTTCACGCTGACAAGGAATAGTGTTTTACAAAGTTAAGTTTTTGTATCTGTTCTGCGCGGCGTTTCAGTCCACACTGACCTTGACGCACAGGGGCAGGGTTCTGTCCACCGCACCGTCAAACGAAAAACGGAACGCCTTTTCATCCTGCCTCCAGCGGACGGGCACATTCTGCCCGAGCAGTTCCACATTTTGAATGTTATATCGGATGCCGCCCTCACTCGCAGCACGCAGGGTTTTTACAACATGCTCGCCTACGGGCTTGTCGCTCATCACGAACACATAAATTGCGCCGGTTTTGTAGGTAAAGCGGTAATCCTTCTTGCTGTATTTCAGGTTTTCCTTAAACGAGCCTACCTTTTGCACTTTGCCCTCGCCATATACGTCATAGGGCATCGCGCCATAGATCGCCTCGCCGTTTTTCTGCATCCATTTGCCGATAGCCAGCAGCACGCGCTTTTCCTCCTCGCAGATCGTACCGTCCGCTTTCGGCCCGACATTGAGCATATAGCAGCCGTTTTTAGAGACCACGTCGATCATGTTCAAAAGAATTTCGCGGGGTGTCTTAAAGCGGTTGCCTTCTGTATAGCCCCAGCTGTTTTTCGCGATGGCGGTGTCGTTCTGCCAAAGCTCGGGGGAAATCCCGTCGATCTGCCCGCGCTCCACGTCGAAAATTGCGCAGCCCTTCATCACGGCGCCGACTTTGTAAAATACCGCGACCTCCTTGCCCCACTGCACGCCGCGGTTATAGTAATAGGCCAGGAATTTTTTCAAGTACGGCTTGAATTCCGGCTTGTCGATCCACCAGTCAAAGTAGACAGCAAGCGGCTGATTGCGGTCTATCATTTCACACGCGGAAGCAAGCCAATCCTTGCACCAATCTTCTGTCGGCGGACACTTTTCGTTGTCATAGGGATTCCCCGAGGTGTGCAGAGCGGCAGGACCGTATAAATCGGGATACAGCCCCTTTGTGACCTCGGAATTCGGACAGTTCGCCCGCGCGCCGTTCAAGAACCAGAAATGCTCGGCACGGTGGTTTGAGCACAAAAAACCCATGCCGTGGCGGTCGCAGGCAGCATGCAGTTCTGCAATAAAATCGCGGTGCGTCGTCGGCATATCCGCCGTATTCCAGCGATTGAGCTCGGATTTATAGAGTTTGACACCATCGTGGTGCTCGGCAACGGGCATGATATACTTTGCACCGCTGCGGCAGAAGAGATCCAGCCATTCGTCCGCATCAAAGCGGGTCGGCTGAAACTGCTCGACCACCTGGCGGTAGTCGCCGTTCTTGCCATAGGTCTTGACACGGTGCGCCCAGCTTTTGGTGCCTTTTAAGTACATCTGCCGCGGATACCATTCGCTTTCCGTGGCGGGCACGCTGTATGCGCCCCAGTGGACGAACAGCCCAAACCGTCCTTCCCGGTACCACTGCGGGATCTGAAAGGCGGAAAGGCTTTCCCAGGTGTCTTGAAACGGCCCTTGGGCAATCACCTCGTCCACGGTTTTTAAGTATTCTGCAATCGTTGTCATATGTGCTCCCCTTACCGGTTATTTTTTCAATGCAAAAGTCTTGTTTTCTTCCGTGATTTCCACAGGTTTGTTGCAGGCAAGCCAGGTCATGCGTTCAAAAAGTGTCTGCCCGCCGTGGCTCGTCTCCGTACCGCCGTGGTCCGTGGAAATGATGATCAGCCAGTCCTCCTGCGGATAGGTGCTGCGCGCTTCGATGGTCTTGATGATCTCATAGCCCCAGCTGTCTGCGGTTTGACACGCTTCCACATAAGCTTCGTTCTGATTGCCGAAGCCTGTGTCATGCCCGGCGTGATCGGTATGCTCAAAGGTAAAGAAAATGGCGTCCGGATCTTCCGCCGCGGTCTTCTGCGCACCCGCAGGCTTGGCGACGTAACGGAGCACCTGATAGTAGGTCGCTTCATCGTCAATTTGATGCGTGTATTGCGCCGGGAGGCCGTTTTCTATGGAGGCGATAATATCCGGCTGGTAGCTCACTGCCGTATGTTCGCGCCAGGAGGTCGTGAAAGATACCGCCCTGCCCGTTTTGGCAACCTTGGTTAAAAAGGTCTCGGCATCGAGGTCTTTCGTCTGCCCGTTGTTATCCACACCGTTGTAGTCCGCCCAGCCGCCGGTGAGCATCGCCATCCAGCTTGGCGCAGTTGAGGTCGCCTGCTCATTCACACCGGCAACGCCGCCGGAGAAGGTATGGTACAGGCCGCCCTGCCCGCTGACATACAGAATGGCACTGTCATCCATATGGAGAACATTTTCAAGTCCATCCACGCGGAATCCGTCGTAGCCCAAGAAGATCGCCTTTTTCACAGTCTTGCCTTCGGGCAGCGGCGATTCAAAGTGCTCCATGATGAGCTTGTGGATGATCGTCTGCGGCAGTGCGTCGGCAACGCTATTGTCGAAGATGCCGAGCGACTCGACCTCGGATATGTAGGTGTCTTCATCCTTGATCTCCTGCTTGCCGCACGCACAAAGCGCGCAAAAGCACAAAAGCAGCGCCATTGCGACGGCTATACACTTTTGCAGTATATTTTTCTTTTTCATGGATTCTCCTCCCTTTTTAAAACGGGTCGCACGTTCGGAATGAAGCAGACAAAATGCCTATCTTCTCTCTCATTATACCGAAAACCGCCGGCTTTTCAATTTGGAAAACCGCCGAAACTTTTCGAAAAAACTTGTGTATTCTCATAGAAAACGGTTTAGCTTGGAAGCATTTTTCGAAGTCCCGGCAGACATTGACAAACCGTGTGCGCTTTGGTAAAATACAAGATACGGTCTACGCGTTTTGCCGCGTGCAAGCCATCCGCCGATCTGTCTCTGTAGCTCAGCTGGATAGAGCGACCGCCTCCTAAGCGGTAGGCCGGAGGTTCAAATCCTCTCAGGGACGCCAAAAACGCCGAAAGCCTTGGTCTATCAAGGCTTTCGGCGTTTTTATTTTCCGAAGGGAACGCATCGCCATGTGCCGTGCACATGGCTTTTTATTCGGTCACGCGCGCAGCGATCTGCTGCATTTTCCAAAACCGTTCATTATAAAGATCGCCGCACTGCCGTCGTTTCGCTGCGCGTGACCGAACAGCGGAAGTTCGCTTCTGTTTTGCGCATACGCGCTCATGCTTCGCCGCTGTAATAACAATACGTCAGATCCTGCCTTTCCACAAGAATGGAGGCCTGATTCAGCCGCAACAGCACCTCATCCATGATGGCAATGAGGTCCTCCTCTTGCACGGCGTCGAAACTGTAAACGAGGGTCTGCTCTTCGGTGCGGGTGCCGCTTTCATCCGCCCAGCCGCCTTCCGCCTGCTGCACCGTGTAGCCCTCCACGTATTTGCAGCAGATCTCGTTGACGATCTGCTCCGCCTCCTCCAGCGGAATTTGCTGCGTATAGGTATCTTTGTCGTTCGTGCCGATATAGAGCACATACTTTCCCTGCGCCACCGTTTCAAAAGGCAGCGCAGATGTGGCCGACACCTCTTCGCGATCCCCTGCCAAGTAGACAATGATGCCGCCGCTGACGGCAAGGTTGATTACCAGCAAAACGGTGACCAGCCAGCGCCACGATCTTTTTTCCATCTGTTTATACGCTCCTTGTGTTGGTTTCTGTTCCATTTTATCATATTTATGCCGCAAATGCACAAGCGGTTTTTGCAGAAAAACCATATGATTATGAAAATCTTTCAACATATTCTATTATAGCCTTTGGGTAAACGAAGCCTTCGATACGCACAAATGAATGCGCTTTCTGTAAAAAACAGTTAAAGCGCAAAATCATATGAATCAGGAAGTACACAGACATTGGTGTTGTGCGGAAAATCCCTGCACGCCGAGTGCATATGAGGCTTCGGCTTTTTGGTTTGTGTGGCGGCAATGCAGCCAAGCGGCAGTTCGACGGCGTAAAAAAGCCCTGCCTTAAGGCAGGGCTTTTTATGAAGTGTAGGGACTTGCGCAGGCGCTGTAAGCTTCCATACGCACACCGCCGCGCTTTTCTTACGCCAAAGCCGCCAGTTTATCCTTGGCTTCCTGCACGGTGGTTTCATCGGGTATCATCACATACAACTGCTGGGGCATGGAGTACGTCATGGCTCTGGTGCCGGTGCCGTTGACGTTGTAAGTTTCCACACTCCAAGACGCATTATCGGAAAGCTGCTGGCGCACGACTTCGGCGATGAGGTCATACGGCACGTTTGTATCCATACAGCCCTCCACGCTTTTGAGAATGTCTGCATAGTTGGACAGGATGCTGGGGCTCATCGCCTTATTCAACACCCCTTGAATGATCTCCATCTGGTGTTCTCCACGCTGGCGGTCTCCCTGTGCAAAGGAATGACGTTCCCGCGCAAAGGCGAGCGCCTGTTCGCCGTCCAGCGTGTTGATTCCCTTATGGAATGTATAGTCTCTTACCGTGAAATCGTAGTCGGAGTAGACATCGATCCCCCCAAGGGCGTCAATGATCTCTACAAAGCCGGTGAAATTGATACGGAAGTAGTAGTCGATCTGTATGTCATACAGGTTTTCGAGCGTCCCCTGCAGAACGTCCATACCGTAGATCCCTGCGTGGGTAAGCTTATCATAGGGGTTACCGTCGAGCGCCAAAGGCACATAGTAGTCCCGCGGGGTGGAAAGCAGCAGGATTTTATGGGTTTCCCGATTGACGCGGGCAATGATATTCACATCGCTGCGCCCCCGATGATCTATGCGATCCCGCCGGGTGTCGCTGCCGCTGATAAGCACCGTGATTACCGAGCCGTCGGTTTGCCGGCCGGCATCCGGCGTCTCGTGTTCGACTTCCTGCACAAGCAGTTCCCGTATTTCCGATGGAAATTCCGCATACTCCGGGATCTCCTCATACAGGGCGAGGAACGCCTGATTCAGCACGATCCCGGACACCTGCCCCTCTCTGAGGGCGTCCGCCAGGTCCAAAATCGTTGCGTACTCTATGGTGGTAAAGCTGAGTCCGTATTCCGACTCCGTCTGTTGAAGCGTCTCATCGGTATTGGAGCGATCCAGCTGAGACAAGATGCCCAGCGCGCACCCTTGCAGATCCTCTAAGGTCTCATATTCCGAATCATCGAGGACATAAAACCCTATCGCCGACCGTTCCCCAGCCGTATCGGTCACATCCCGCAGCGTGCGGGCGGTGCGCCACAGCGCAAAATCTCCGAATACGCCCAGCAGCGCAAAAAGCACCGCCAGAACAAAACCGATGATGCGGCGCACGCGGCGGGCGGGGTCGCGGGTGAGCCACAGCACCAAGCCGCAAAGCAGCAGGGACAAGATGAGCCCCAAGACCAAATAAAGCGTCGGCACCAACCCGGTGCTCCACAAAATTCCTATAAACACCAAAAACAGGACAAGGATCGCCAAAGAGACAACCAACCCGCTTATGGAAATACGCTTGTGCTTGGCGTCCGCCGGACGATTCGCATGTTTTTTCATTTTGAAATTCCTTTCTGTTCACAGCCGTAATCAAACGGGCGGGTTGCCCCGCGCCAGCAAATATGGCGGGAGAACAAGGCCGCATGCACACCCGTTTCCGTTGATATGGCTTCCCACACGGCAATGCCGCGCGTCATTTTTCTCTGCGCCGCAATTCGGGCAGGCTCCGTACCCTTGGGAATGGAACATCCGCCCGGCTTGCCGTTTTCTGTGCCAAGGTTCTCCGTTTGCGCAAAGGCAGCAAAAGGACCCTGCATGCACATTTATGCGCTTGCGTTATGCTTTAATTGTATGCAAATCCGGCAGATTTGTCAACTCCAATATGCTGTTCCTTATTTTATGGGTTTTGTAAATTTTTCCCTTTTTACGCCGCCTGCGCTTTTATCTCTGAAAAGCCGGAAACGTTTCGCACCTGCATGCAGCCAAGGCAAAACCGCCCGCCGGAAGCAATGCCTCCGGCGGGCGGTTTGGGTTCCCTGATTCATTTCTTGCGGCGCACACTCAGCTGTGATGGTGCTCGTAGTGGCAGGTATCCTCTTTGAACAGCGCGGGGTCATAGGCAATCCCGTTCTTGTCGTAATAATCCTTGATCGCGGCTTTGATGGCCTCTTCGGCAAGGACCGAGCAGTGGATCTTCACCGCAGGCAGACCGTCGAGCGCTTCCACGACCGCTTTATTGGTGAGCTTCAGCGCTTCGGAGATCGGCTGGCCTTTGATCATGTCGGTCGCCATGGAGCTTGTTGCAATGGCGGAAGCGCAGCCGTAGGTGTTGAACTTCACATCGGTGATGATGCCGTCGCGCACCTTGATATACATCTTCATAATGTCGCCGCATTTGGCGTTGCCCACTTCGCCGATGCCGTCCGCATCATCCATTTTGCCGACGTTGTGCGGGTGGGTGAAATGTTCCATAACCTTTTCGCTGTATTCCATTTGGCGTTACCCTCTTTCCTTCTGGATTCTTTCCCACAGCGGGGACATATCCCGGAGCCGTTTTATAATGCCCGGGACGCATTTTACGATATAATCCACGTCTTCCTCTGTGTTGCTTTCGCAAAGCGTCAGACGCAGAGAACCGTGTGCCACCTCGTGCGGCAGACCGATTGCCAACAGCACGTGGCTTGGGTCGAGAGAGCCCGACGTACACGCAGACCCCGAAGAAGCCGAAATCCCTTCTGCGTCAAGGTACAAAAGGAGAGATTCGCCTTCTACGCCCTCGAAGCTGACGTTGACGTTACCGGGCAGACGCTGCTTGCGGTCGCCGTTCAGGCGGCAGGCTTCCACCTGCAGGAGACCGTCGATCAGGCGATCACGCAGCTTTGTAAGTTTTTCGGCATTTTCCGCCAGGTGGTCGTTCGCTTCTTGGAGCGCCGCCGCCATGCCAACCATGGCATACACCGCTTCTGTACCGGCGCGGCGTCCGCTTTCCTGCGCGCCGCCTTCGATCAGGTTCGGGAAGCGAAGCCCTTTTCTGCAATACAGCGCGCCGATGCCCTTGGGCCCGTGGAATTTATGCGCCGACATGGAAAGCATATCGATGCGCTGCGCTTTGACGTCAATCGGCACATGACCGACAGCCTGGACGGCATCTGTGTGGAACAGCACACCCTTTTCATGGCACAGCGCACCGATCTCGGAAATCGGCTGGATCGTGCCGATCTCGTTGTTCGCGTACATAATCGTGACAAGCGCCGTATCAGGGCGGATGGCGTCACGCACATCGTCCACATGCACAATGCCGTTTTCGTACACGGGAAGATAGGTAACTTCAAATCCCTGCTTTTCCAGCTTCTGCACCGTATGCAGCACGGCGTGGTGCTCGAAAGCGGAGGTGATGATGTGCTTTTTGCCTTTTTTGGCCATCATTTCGGCAACGCCCTTGATTGCCCAGTTGTCCGCTTCGCTGCCGCCTGAGGTGAAAAAGATCTCCTCAGGCGCCGCGTTCAGAACAGAAGCAACGGTCGCACGCGCCGCTTTGACACCCTGATGCGCCTCCTGCCCGATGCGGTACAGGCTTGAAGCATTGCCAAAGGTGTCTGTCAAATACGGCATCATGGCTTTGAGCGCGGTTTCAGACAATTTGGTCGTCGCCGCGTTATCTGCATAGACCTGCATTCGTAATCCATCTCTTTTCCGGGAAAATTCTGTAAGTAAAATTGATTTTTTATTCATAGTAATTTCCTATGAATTCGTCTATATGATATACCAAGGGGCGAACCTTGTCAAGATGTGCACCTGCCCAAAGATGGGGATTTAAGCAAATAATTTTTCGGCATATCTGACGGAACCCATTGCATCTTTGGAATAGAAATCCGCGCCGATGCGGTCGGCGTAGTCCTGCGTGAGCACCGCGCCGCCCACCATGATCTTGCACGCGGGGTATTCGCGGTGCAGAAGCACAATGGTCCGCTCCATGCTCGCAACGGTAGTCGTCATCAGGGCGCTTAAACCCACAAGCCGCACCTGCTCGCGCTGTGCGACCTCCAGAATGCGTTCCGGGGGCACATCCTTGCCAAGATCGATCACCTCGAAGCCATAGTTTTCCAACAAAACCTTCACAATATTCTTACCGATGTCGTGAATATCGCCTTGCACCGTGGCAATGACGATTTTGTGCTTTTCACCGGCAGTCTCCTGCCCGCCGGAAAAACCGGTCTTCAGCACATCGAACGCCGCTTTGGCGGCATCCGCGCTCATGAGAAGCTGCGGCAGAAAGAGCGTCCCTGCTTCAAAGCCTTTTCCCACTTCATCGAGCGCAGGGATCAGGTACTGCTGGATAATCTCAAGCGGCGGCAGCGTTTCAAGCAGTTGCTGCGCCCCACGCTGTGCCGCGTCTTTTAAGCCCTTGCAGACCGCCGCGTGCAGATCCGCTTTTGACGTATCCGTCTTTGGGGCGGCCGCCGCGTCGGTGGCGCTTGCAATATAGCTTTCAAAGTTCGGGTCGAGCCCTTTCAGCGCGCAAAACGCATAGTAAGCGTTCATCATTTCATCGCTTTTGGGATTGATGATCCCCGCGGAAAGCCCGTTCTCCATAGCGAGTGTGAAAAACGCGGCATTGATGTGGGCACGCTTGGGAAGGCCAAACGAAATATTGGACACGCCGAGCACCGTTTGCACGCCAAGCACATGGCGCAGATGGTGCAGCGTCTGCAGCGTGACGTTCGCATTGTCCGCACCCGTACTGACGGTCATGGCCAAGGGATCGAACACCAGATCCTTTTTGGGGATGCCGTAGCTTTGCGCCGTCTTTAAAATCTTTTCCGCAATGCGGATGCGCCCCGCTGCCGTGTCGGGGATGCCGTCTTCGTCGAGCGTCAGGCACACGACCGCGCCGCCGTATTTTTTGGCAAGCGGGAACACGGTTTCCATGGATTCGCGTTTCCCGTTTGCGGAGTTGATGAGCGGCTTGCCGTTATATACGCGCAGCGCGCGCGCCATGGCTTCGCCCGAGGACGTGTCGATCTGCAACGGCAGGTCGGTAATCCCCTGCAAAGCGGAAACGGTGTCGGAAAGCACGGCGGGCTCGTCGAGTTCCGGAAGCCCTACGTTGACGTCAAGCACTTGTGCGCCTTTTTCCGCCTGTTCGACCGCTTCGGAAAAAATATAGCTCTTATCGCCCTCTAAAAGCGCGGCTTTCAGGCGCTTTTTGCCTGTCGGGTTGATACGTTCGCCGATGATGACAGGCTTTTCGCCGAGAACAACGGTTTTGGCATATGAGGTTACAGCTGTAAAGCCTTTCGGCTTTATAGAATGAACGGGGATAGCTTTACACGTTCCTGCCGCTTCTTGCAGATGTTCCGGCGTGGTGCCGCAGCAGCCGCCGACTGCCCAGACGCCTTCGACTTCGGCAATGTGCCGTAAAGCGGCGGCAAAGTCTTGCGGTGTAACGCGGTAAGAGGTCACGCCATCCACGCATTCGGGAAGCCCCGCATTCGGGTTGCACACAAGCGGGGTGCTCGAATACCGCGCCATCTCGCGGACGAGCGGCAGCATTCCGTCAGGACCGAGCCCGCAGTTCAGGCCGATCATGTCCACACCGAAGCCTTCGAGCGTCACGACCGCCGTCTGTACATCCGCGCCGGTGAGCAGTTTGCCTTTTTCATCGAAGATCATCGTGACCACAATGGGCAGATCGCTGTTTTCTTTTGCCGCGAGAACCGCCGCTTTGATCTCATATAGGTCGCCCATCGTCTCAATAAGGATCAGATCCGCGCCGTCTCTGCCGGCGAGCACCTGCTCGCGGTAGAGCGCATAGGCCGTTTCGAATTCCAAGTCGCCATAGGGCTTCAAAAGCTTGCCGGTGGGGCCCATATCCAGTGCGACAAACATTTCATGGTCCGCTTCATCAGCGGCACGGCGCGCAAGGCTTACGCCGCTTTGCACAAGCTCTGCCACGTCGCCGCCCAGTTTCAGCGCGTTTGCACCGAACGTATTGGTCTTCAAAATGTCGCAGCCTGCCTGCGCATAAGCTTTATGGATGGCATATATCGTTTCGGGCGCTTGGCGGTTCCAGGTTTCCGGCAGTTCGCCAGCTGCAAGGCCTTTTGCTTGCAGCTGGGTGCCCATGGCGCCGTCAAACAGCAGCATTTTTTTGCCGAGTCTCGCTTTAAAGTCCATTTATGTTTCCCCTTTCCTGTACGCGCATTCGGTATTTGAGCACGCTTTGCAGCCGGTCTTGCCGCAGAAAGGCGTGTGCGAAAGCCCGATGAATGCCGTTACGGATTTGGTGGGCAGCATCATGCAAGTGTCGGTAAGCGTAACGCCGATCCGCTTGGTGATGTCTAACAGCTTGAAAAAGTCGCGCTGGGCTTCCAGCGGCACATCGCCGTAGCCGGGGGAAAAGCGGGGGCAAAGGTAATACCCGTCTTTCGCTTCCCTTTCGGCGATCTGGGCGCAAACCTCGTCGCAGTACCCTTCGATCGCCGCCGCGCCCAAAGCCTGCGCCGCAGCAGCCTTTGCCGTGTCCCCGGAAGAGGCAAACTGCCGCACCAGGCGGTCCACCCCGCCGCCGACCGTCGCAGCGAACAGCAGGATGCGGTCGGAATCCCGCAGGTGCCGCTGCAGCTTACAGCTTCGGAACACAATGCCGCCGATCTCCGTTTCATCCTCCGAAAGGCGGCGCAGGGTTGTTTCTTTATATATGCTTTTCGGCGCAAGCACCGAACGCAGCTGTGTTTCAGTTTCCTCCAAAAGCTTCAGCGTCTGCGCATCCGGTTGATGATTTGCGCGAAAGCCTAAATATCGAAGCGCCTCCGCTTTTCGTATTTTCATACTTTACCCCTTGTTACAGCAACGCTTTTTGGTCTTTTGCTTTTCAACCAAGTATGCGAGCGTGATGGAATCGACAACCTCGTTGATCGCGTCGAGCACGTTTTGCCAGATCTCATAAGTCACGCAGTCATCGCAGTTTTCGCAATGGTGATCCTCTTCCAGGCACGAAACAGGCGCAAGGCTGCCTTCCGTCACGCGCAGAATTTCGCCGACGGTGTACTGCTCAGGAGCGCGCGTCAGGCGGTAGCCGCCGGATTTCCCACGGGTGCTTTCCACAAGCCCGCCTTTGGAGAGCAGCTTAATGATCTGCTCCAGATATTTTTCTGAGATCCCCTGCCTTGTCGCAACGGATTTGATGGACACATATTCCGCCGGCGGCTGCTGTGCGAGATCGAGCATCAGCCGCAGGGCGTATCTGCCCTTTGTGGAAATTTTCATTGCCATTGCCGCCTTTCTGCGGGGCCGCCCTACTTCAGCGTTCCCTTTCCCAACATAATAATACAAAATCGGTAGGAATTCAAGGAAAATCGAAATTTTCTTGACGCGCATGCGAAAAACGGATACGATAAGGATAGAATTTGGACTAAGGCAAGGAGCGTGGTTCACATGCAAATGGCAGATCTGCTGAATCGAAAAAAAGCGGGGCTGGCGCTTACCGCCTCCGAGATCGAATACTTTGTTGCAGGCTTTACTGCGGGCAGCATTCCCGACTATCAAGCTTCGGCGCTGCTGATGGCGATCTGCCTGCGCGGTATGACGGACGAAGAAGCGGCGATCCTCACAGACTGCATGGCGCGCTCGGGCGACATGCTGGATCTTTCCGCCGTGGACGGTGTGACCGCTGACAAACACTCCACGGGTGGTGTCGGCGATAAAACGACGCTGATCGTTGCACCCCTCTGCGCGGCAGCAGGCTTAAAAATTGCCAAAATGAGCGGGCGCGGCCTTGGACACACGGGCGGCACGGTGGATAAGCTTGAGAGCATCCCCGGCTTTCGTGTGACACTTTCCAACGAAGCGTTTTTTGAGCAGGTCAACCGTGTGGGCGTGTCTGTGATCGGGCAGACGGGCAACCTTGCCCCCGCAGATAAGAAGATCTATGCCCTGCGCGACGCAACGCAGACGGTGGACAGCATCGCGCTCATCGCCGCAAGTATTATGAGCAAAAAGCTGGCGGCGGGCGCACGAAATTTGGTGTTGGACGTGAAATGCGGCAGCGGCGCCTTTATGCAGACACAGGAAGATGCGCAGCACCTTGCGCGGTTGATGGTGGAGATCGGCAAGCGCTGCGGCAGACGTGTCACGGCGGTCATCACAGATATGGACACGCCGCTGGGCACGCACATCGGCAACGCCTTAGAGGTCACAGAGGCGTTAGAAATTCTGCAAAACCGCGGGGACAAAGATCTGCGGGTGTTATGTCTGGCGCTTTCGGCGCAGCTTTTAAAAAGCGGGCTGGGGCTTTCCGACGACAAAGCCATGCAAAAAGCGGAACAGATATTAAAAAGCGGCGCGGCATACAAAAAATTTCTCGAAATGGTCGAAGCGCAGGGCGGCGACGCAGAATTGCTCCGGCGCAATCCGGATTTTCTGCACGCAAAATGCAGCCGCACGGTGCCGGCGCCCCGGGACGGCTATATTGTGCACATGCAGACGCGCGTAGTCGGAGAAAGCGCGCAGCTCTTGGGCGCGGGACGCGCGAAAAAGGACGACGCGATCGACTATGCGGCAGGGCTTGTCTTACACAAAAAGACCGGCAACTTATGCCGCGCGGGCGAGCCGCTTGTCACGCTGTACGCCGCAGATGCAGCGCGGCTCGACGAAGGGGAAGCACGGTTCCTTTCTGCATTGGAATTCGGGGACGTGCCGCCCCAAAAAAAGCCTTTGATTTTGGGCAAGGTGGAATAAAGCGATTTTGCGGAAAAGCGGCGGGCGCAAGCGCCGCCCTGCAAGTTTGTGCTGTCCTTCTCCGCTTCGCTTTTGGCTTCTGATTTCTAATTTTTATAAAAAAAGCAGGCCCCGCAGGGTCTGCTTTTTTCAGACTGTAATAAAGTCTTTTTCCTCCCTCCGACGAGGGAGGTGGCACGCGTGAAGCGCGTGACTTAAGGGAGAGAGACCTTGAGCTATCAAGGGTTTCGACTACCCCTCAGTCTCGCTTCGCTCGCCAGCTCCCCTGACAAGGGGAGCAAACGTTACTTTTTTGTATGTTTAATTTGGGCGTTACGCCGGAAAGAATGCGCGGTGGACTGCGGCGACGGCGCGGTCTGCGTCTTTCGCATCGATAAGCACCGAGATCTTGATCTCACTCGTCGCGATCATATCGATGTTGATGTCGTGCTCATACAGCGCCTCGAACATCTTGGCCGCTGTGCCGGGATGGGATTCCATGCCCGCGCCGACCACAGAGATCTTGGCGACCTCGGTGTCGCAAAGGATGTTCTTATCATCGATATCAAAGGTATCGTGCACGGCCTGCACGGCTTCCTCTGCATTCGCCTTGGAGACGGTGAAGGAAATATCCTTGGTGTTGTCTCTGCCCACGGATTGCAGGATGATGTCCACGTTGATCTTCTTCTGCGCGAGCTTCGAGAACAGACGGAATGCAACGCCGGGGTTATTGGGAATGCTCTTGACGGAAATTCTTGCGACGTCCGTATCTTTCGTAACGCCTCTGACCAACATTTTTTCCACTTTTGTGACCTCCTTCACGATCGTGCCGGGAACTCTTTTCAAACTGGAGAGCACTTCGATCTCCACATTGTATTTTTTCGCCATTTCCACTGAGCGGTTGTTGAGCACCTGCGCGCCGAGCGTAGCGAGCTCGAGCATTTCATCATAGGTGATCTCCTGCAGCTTCTTCGCATTTTCCACCTTGCGCGGGTCTGCGGTGAACACGCCCTCAACATCGGTGAAGATCTGGCAGCGATCCGCGTGCAGCGCGGCTGCGAGCGCCACTGCGCTTGTGTCGGAACCGCCGCGTCCGAGCGTAGTCAGGTCATCATATTTGTTAAGCCCCTGAAAGCCCGCGACCACAACAATGTTGTGGCGGTCGATTTCTGCGCGCAGGCGGTCGGTCTTAATGGATTTGATGCGCGCCATGCCGTAAGCCGAGCTTGTGTTAAAGCCCGCCTGCCAGCCCAAAAGCGAAACCACCGGGCAGCCGAGTTTTTCGATTGCCATTGCCAAAAGCGCAATCGAGATCTGCTCGCCGGAAGTCAGCAGCATATCCATTTCCCGTTTTGACGCCTTGGGGTTTATCTCATTGGCTTTTTCAATCAAGTCATCGGTCGTGTCGCCCTGCGCCGAGACGACGACCACAACGTCGTTTCCGGCGCGGTAGGTATCGGTCACGATACCCGCGACGTTCATCACACGTTCGGCATTGGCAACCGAGCTGCCGCCGAACTTCTGTACGATCAGTCCCATACATTCCTCCGTAAATACCGCGCTTTATACGCGGGGATTTTCAAATCAATAATCCGTCATGCGGATCTGTGAGAGCACATGCAGCCCCGGAATCGCCGCGAGCTTCTCGCAGAGCGTCTGTTCCACATCTGTGCCGGTGAAGAACGCGACCTCGTTTTCCGGCGCGCCCTCGCGCGAAAGCAACCGCACTTCGCCGAGTGCTTCCCGCACGGCGGCAAGCACTTCATCGCGGTTGTTGACCTCGGCACGCACATACAGCGCGACGGGCAGCGTGCGGTAATCCACGACGTAGTTTTCTTCGCTCGGACCCCAGCCGAACACTTTTTTGCGCTGGGCGTGTTTGGCGCAGTCGATCACGTCCGCCACAACGGCGCTCGCGGTGGGCAGTTTTCCCGCGCCGCGGCCGTAGAACACCACGTCACCAATGGCGTCGCCGCGCACGAGAATGGCGTTGAACACGTCGCGCACGGAGGCAAGCTGGCTGCCGTTCTGGACGACAGCGGGCGAAACGATAGCGGAAATTTTCCCGCCGGGCTGCCGTTTGGCGCAGCCGAGCAGTTTGATGACGCCGCCGCCGCTTTGCACATAAGAGACATCCTCGAGCGTGATGCCGGTAATGCCCTCGGTATGCACAGATTCGGGATAGACGTGCTTACCGAAGCAAAGCGATGCAAGAATGCAGATCTTCCGGCAGGAATCCTGCCCTTCGATATCTGCCGTGGGGTCTTTTTCGGCGTAGCCGTTGTCCTGCGCAAGCTTTAAGGCATCGGCAAAGGTCATGTTTTTTTCAATCATCATCGTGAGGATGAAGTTGGTGGTGCCGTTTAAGATGCCTGCGATCTCGTCGATCTCATTTGCCGCAAGGCACTGTGTGATGGGGCGGATAATCGGGATACCGCCGCCGACGGACGCTTCAAACAAGAAGTTGACGTTATGTTCGTCCGCCATCTGCAAAAGCTCGTAGCCCTTTGCGGCGACCAGCTCTTTGTTCGAAGTGACCACGCTTTTGCCTGCGCAAAGAAGCTGAGAGACGTATTCAAACGCCGGGTGCAGACCGCCCATCGTTTCCACCACGATCTTAACATCGTCGTCGTTTAAGATCGTATCGAAATCCTTAATAAACTTCCCGGCGTTGGGGTCGTCGGGAAAATCACGCAGATCCAGAATATACTTCAATTCCAGAGACGGCTGTGTGCTGCGTTTGACGATGCTCTCGTGGTTTTTGTTAAACACTTCCACCACGCCGGAGCCGACCGTTCCGTAGCCCATGACCGCGACATACATATGCTCACATCCTAATCTATTGATACGTATAGCATTTTAACACAAATTGCACAAGGAATAAAGAAAAATTTTTACATCGCACCAGCAATTTCTAAAATTCTATGAATTTTTATAATCCGCATTGTATCTTTCAGAAAAATAGTATAAAATGTATATAATATTCTGTGGGAGGTTCTCCGCAGGCGCGCTGCGCCCGGTTTTGAGTGCGGAGAATGGGAGGTGCAAGTTGGCATTGAACAAAGTCGAAAAACGACGCGCGTTTATTATCAATATTGCGTATGCCGGCATTATTATCGCGCTGTTTTACTTAGCGATTAAGTATGCGCTTGGGATCGTCTGGCCGTTTGTCGTCGCTTTTTTCCTGGCTATGGTGCTGCAGCGTCCCGTCGCTTTTCTGGCGCGGAAGACACCGCTTCGCCGCGGGATCTCGTCGGTGATCCTGGTGCTGTTTATGCTCGTCATCGTCGGCTCGATTCTCGCGTTTATCGTGTACCGCATTGCAGCGGAGCTGCGCGGATTTTTTGACTTCCTGCTCATGAAGCTGGAGGACACCGACGCCTTTGTCGATCAGATCGTTACATGGCTGCAAAACACGCTTTCCTTCCTCCCCCACTCGCTTTCGGATTCCATCGTCAGCAGTGTGCAGGGCTTCTTAAACAACCTGCTCGGTGTGGAGGCGGAAGCCACCGCCGAACTGGAGGCCCGGAACGCCGTCAGCAGCGGCGGGTTTGACCTTTCCGTTTTATCCACACCGCTCGGCGCGGTCTGGGGCACGGCAAAGCAGATCCCGATGTTCTTTGTCGGGCTGCTTGTCTGCATCATCTCCTGCTGCTTTATGACCTCGGACTATAACACCCTGCGCGACATGATTTTAGCACAGTTCCCAAAAGAGCGCGGCGACGCCATTGTGCGCACCAAGCAGATCATTTTTTCCACACTCGGCAAAATGTGCAAGGCCTACTCCGCGATCATCTGCATTTCCTTTGTGGAACTGAGCATTGGGCTTTTGATCCTGCGGCTGCTGGGCTTTTATGAAGGCAACTACATTTTCGCCATTGCACTTATTACTGCGCTCGTGGATATCCTGCCGGTGCTCGGCACGGGTACGATTTTGATTCCGTGGAGCCTTTGGTCGCTGTTCACAGGGGATATAGGCCTTGGCATCGGGCTTTTGGTGATTTACGCCGTGATGGGTGTGATCCGCCAGGTCATCGAGCCGAAGCTGGTTGCATCCCAATTCGGCATGCCGCCGTTCATGACCATCATGGCCATGTATATCGGCACACAGCTGTTCGGCTTTGTTGGGCTGTTTTTGCTGCCGCTGACCATGATGCTTTTAAAGGTGCTCAACGACGAGGGTATCATCCATATATTCAAACACAAGAAAAAGGCCGCCGCCGAAACGCCGCCCGCAGCGGCTGACGCGGACGCGCAAAAGGAGCAGGCGCATGAGGATTGACCTGCACTGTCATTTGCTTTGGGGCTTGGACGACGGCGCCGACAATTTGGAAGAAACGCTGTCGCTGTGCGAGAGCGCGGCGCAAAACGGCATTCGCGTCATTGCTGCCACGCCGCACTATGCGAATTATGCAAAGACCGATGATTTTCTGTATGCCCGCAACCGACGCATCGCACAGCTCAATACACTTTTGAAAACGCGGGGACTGCCCGTGCATGTCTGCGGCGGCGCGGAGGTCTTTCTGCACAACGGGATCTTTGAAGCGAACGACCTGTCGCCCCTGACGCTGAATCGCTCGCGTTATCTGCTGTGCGAATACGCATTGCAGCCGTTTGACCCGTCGATCGCGCTGCCGCTCGCCGAGGAGGTCTTTGACCGCGGGCTCGTCCCCATTATCGCGCACCCGGAGCGCTATGCGACCTTTCATCAGCACCCGAGCCTGATTGCGGACCTTGCTGACATGGGCGCACTGTTCCAGGTCACAGCGGATTCCGTGGCGGGCAGGCTCGGTAAAAAGGTACAGCGGCTGGCCGTGGAACTGCTGACCGACGGCACGGCGGATCTGCTGGCGACGGATGCGCACCATCCGGAGATTCGCGGCAACGCGCTTGACGCGTTCATTGCGGATTTCCCGCCGGAAGTGACGCCGGAGCTTGTAACCTATGCTACACAGACAGCCCCCCAGGCGGTTCTGGAAAACAAGCCGCCTGACGCATTCCGTCACGGTCCTTGGGCGTTTTAACGGCACGGCTGCCGGATTTACAAACTGTTCATCGGAACGGCGGATTTTATTCACAACGGCATTCTATACTTTTGGGCAGAAAGCTGCACGGAGGACAACACGTTGAGAGGATTTCTGGAAAAATTTTACTGCTTTATGGAAGGCCGTTACGGGCTGCGCGCTCTGCAGGATGCTTTTCAGATCCTGATTTACGCCGTCTACCTTATCCTCGTGCTGACGCAGTTTATCACACGGCTGCGGATCATCAGCCTGTTTGAAGTCCTGCTGATTATCTGGACGCTTTGCCGTGTACTTTCGAAAAACATTCCCGCCCGGGAGCGGGAAGCGCGCGCGGTCTACACGTTCTACTGCAAGCTGCGCGACGCCTTCCGGTTCCGTAAAGCGAACGCCGAAGCACGCCGTCAAAAGCGTGCTGTGCAAAAAGAGCGCCGCAAGGATAAGGAACACATCTACCGCGAGTGCCCGAGCTGCGGTGCGACGCTGCGCCTGCCGCGCAAAAAGGGCAAGCACACGGTGCTTTGCCCGCGCTGCGGGAACAAGTTCGGCGTGAAGTGCTGACACTTTGCGACGATAAGACGTTAGAAAAGCGCCCCCAAGCATTTGCTCGGGGGCTTTCCCATACCGTTTTACGATTTATTTTTGGAACGCCTTGCCGCTTTCCCACGCCTGCCCGATCTTTTCGCCGATGGCATAATAGCCGCTTTGGAACTGGTCGAACACAAACGCATTCAATTTGGTCGGTTCAACCTTGCCCGAAGCGTCCAGGATCGACTCTTCCGCAAGTACGTTGACGATCTCGCCCAAGACACGGAAGCCGCCCTTGTCGTGCTGCAATTCCGCGATCTTGCACTCGAGCGTTAAGGGGAATTCTTCCACGACGGGTGCATCGACATATTCGGAGCGCACGGCGTGCAGCCCTGTGCGCGCAAATTTGTCTGCCGTATTGTTGGCGGACGCCATGCCGAAGTAGTCCGCTTCTTTAAGGTGCGCCGCGTCCGCAACGCTCAAGGTGAATGCGCCGCGTGCTTTGATATTCTTCGCCGTTTTATGGCTCTCGGTAATATTCAGCGCGACCATGTTATTTGCGCAAATGCCGCCCCACGCCATGTTCATCACGTCAACGGTCTCATCTTCGCCGTAAGTCGCGATCATCAGAACCGGCATCGGAAACAAATAGGGCTTTACGCCGAGGGATTTTTTCATAACAAAACCTCCTGCTTTTGCTGATTGAAAATCATTTCTTTATATAAGCATAGCACAAACGAGGGGAAAAATGCAAGCGGGCGGCGCGGGCACTTGATTTTCGGGGTAGAGCTTGTATAATGGAAGAGAAGCAGGAAGGGGGCTGCCGCTATGACGCAATTTACAGTGGACGGGAAAGCCATTACCGTTTTCCCAAGTGTCGAGTGCAACGCGCCCGTGATATACCTCAACACATTTGCAAACGAGGGCGAGCAGGTATACAAAGCCCTGCAAAGTGCCAATTGTCCGGACTTCACGCTGGTCGCGGTCAGCGGGCTTGACTGGGAACAGGATATGTCGCCTTGGAACATTCCCCCGATCTCCAAAAATGCCGCGCCCTGCACCGGCGGGGCAGACGACTATCTGCACCTGCTGCTGCATGCCATTTTGCCGCAGGCCGAGCGGGAAATCGCCGGGGAACCGGCGTGGCGTGGGATCGCCGGATATTCGCTCGCGGGGCTGTTCGCTTTATATGCGCTGTATAAGACCGATGTATTTGCACGCGCGGCAAGCGTTTCTGGGTCGCTTTGGTTTCCGGGACTGACAGACTATGTATTTACGCACGAATTCCAGAGAAAGCCGCAGCGCTTATATTTCTCACTGGGCGACAAAGAGCAGAAAACGCGCAATCCGTATTTGAAGCCTGTGCTTAAAAACACGCAGGCGCTGGAAACGTTTTACCGAAGCCGCGGGATACGGACGATCCTTCAGTTGAATCCCGGCAACCACTATGCAAACAGCGCCGCACGCATGGCTGCGGGACTTTCGTGGCTGCTTTCGGACTGACGCTTTTGCGGTATGCATTTGTTCCAAACAGGAGGCTATATATGGAACAGCAAACCTTATTTTCCAACCCGCAGGACACGCCGCTTGCGGCACGTCTGCGTCCGCAGTCCCTCGATGAAGTTGTTGGGCAGCAGCACCTTATCGGCCCCGGGAAAGTGCTGCGCCGTCTCATTGAAAGCGACCATATTTCCTCCATGATCTTCTGGGGACCGCCGGGCGTCGGCAAAACGACGCTCGCGCGCGTGATTGCGAACCACACCAAGGCGACATTCATCGACTTTTCCGCGGTGACGAGCGGCATTAAAGAGATTCGCGCCGTCATGCAGCAGGCGGAGGACAACCGCCGGTTCGGCGAGCGCACCATTGTGTTTGTCGATGAGATCCACCGTTTTAACAAAGCACAACAGGATGCGTTTTTGCCCTTTGTGGAAAAAGGGAGCATCATTTTGATCGGCGCAACGACAGAAAACCCGTCGTTTGAAGTCAACGGGGCGCTGCTGTCGCGCTGCAAGGTATTCGTACTGCAAAGCCTTTCCACCGATGATCTGGTTACACTGCTGCGGCGTGCACTGACTGACCCGCGCGGATTCGGGAACCAGCGGGTGCACATCGAGCCGGATATGCTTGAAGCGATCGCCGCGTTTGCAAACGGCGACGCACGCGCAGCGCTTTCGACGCTGGAAATGGTCGTGCTCAACGGCGAGACGGAAGGCGACAACGTGACCGTAACACGGCAGACGCTGGAACAGTGCACCTCGCGCAAATCCCTGCTCTACGACAAAAACGGCGAAGAACACTACAACCTGATCTCGGCGCTGCACAAGTCGATGCGGAATTCCGACCCGGACGCGGCGGTCTACTGGCTGGCGCGGATGCTGGAAGCGGGCGAAGACCCGCTGTATATCGCACGGCGCGTCACCCGCTTCGCAAGTGAAGACGTCGGTCTTGCCGACCCGCGCGCACTGGAGATCTGCATTGCCGCCTATCAGGCGTGCCACTTCATCGGGATGCCGGAGTGTACGGTGCATTTGACAGAGGCGGTGGTTTATCTATCGCTCGCGCCGAAATCCAATGCGCTGTATCTTGCCTACCTGCGTGCGCGTAAAGACGCGCTCTCCCAGCTTGCCGAACCCGTTCCCCTCGCCCTTCGCAACGCGCCGACCAAGCTGATGGAAGAGCTCGACTACGGCAAGGGCTATCAATACGCGCACGACACCGCGGAAAAACTGACGAATATGCAGTGCCTGCCCGATTCCCTTCGCGACGCGAGCTATTACCGCCCCACGACGCAAGGCGTCGAAGGGAAATTCAAAGACCGCCTGGAGCGGATCAAAGCGTGGAAAGCGCGGCACTCTGAAAAAAGCGACAAATCGGATTCCGAATAAAGAAGCGAGACGGCAAATGCCGTCTCGCTTCTTTATTTGTACAACACAGGCGTACCGTTTTCATGCTTCGTCTGTCGTAGCATCCAGGCAGAGTTCGCAGCGTTGCGGGATGGAGAACGCCTCAAAATACCGTTCTTCCAAGGGAATCCACCGATTTTGAAAGACGGCAAGCCCTTCTGCCCCATTGCGGTCGCGGATGCGCTGCAGCTGCGCTTTTGGGGAGATCGTCAGGAAAATGTGCAGGTCGTAGAAATCCCAGAATTCCGGGTGGCAGCAGTAAGCGCCCTCCACCAGTGTAACGGGATTCGGTGTCACGGGAACCGGCTCGCACAGCGTTTGTGTGTGGCAGTCATAAGGGCGATAGGAAAAAGCCGTCCCCTTTTGCCACGGCAGCAGGACCTCTTCGCGAAAGCGTTCCCAATCCACATTGCCGCCCGGCTGCCGAAGACGCTCTTCCGTGCGCTGGTGCGGCCTTAAAAAGAAGTCATCCATATGGATCACGCTGCATCCGATTTCCCGACGCAAGTGGGAAGCCAACGTGGTCTTTCCTGCGGCGCAGCGTCCGTCCAAAGCAATCAGCAGAGTTTTCTCCTTCGGCAGGTCACGCAATGCGGCCTGTACCCTTGCAAGCGCGCCGCCCGTCATGCGTCGTGTTCCGCCGGCACCTGTTTCGACTGCTTTTTCCGAAATCGGACGAGGCCGGTGCGGTTGAGCGCGACCATCACGCCCGGGATCAGGATGAGCTGCACAAGGATACCGGGAATTGCATTGAGGAACGCTCCCGCCATAAACATCTGCCAGGTAAAGCCGTCGCCGGACACGCCAAGCTGGATGACCTGCACAACGCCCCAGACCGCGCGCCCCGCAAGCATGGCAATAAGCAGGCAGCGATACAGCGCGCGGACGCACTGCCAGCGGGAAACCTTATTATACAAGAGCCCTGCCACAAGACCGTAAGTCATCAGTTCAAACGCCATGGCGGTGGCGGTCGGGAAAAACACCGGTGCGCCGAAGATCGCGGAGCGAAGCAGCGGCAGGATAAACCCGACGACTGCGCCATACTGCCAGCCGCAGATCAGCCCGCAAAGGAACACCGGGATGTGCATGGGCAGCAGCATATTACCGATCTGCGGAATTTGTCCGGTCAAAAACGGCAGGACCATGCCGATTGCTAAGAACATCGCCGCCAACGTCAAATTTTTGATTTTCTGTTTCATGGAGATAGACCCTCGCTTCAAAAATGTGCCGAATTTATGCCTCCTGTTTTTGCGAGCCGTAGAAATAAGACGCCGCCGCGCCGCCGGCGATAAGGAAATCCGCGCCGGTCAAACGCCTAACGATTTGCACGGGGCGTGCCTTTCTGTGTTCGGTCTTTTTCTTTTTGGGATAGGTTACTGCGCGCTTGCCGTGTTTTCCTGTTATGCCTTGATCTGCTCGGCCGCTTCATTGACGCAGCGCAGCGCGTTCAGGCTGCGGGGATAGCCGATATAGGGCAGGCACTGCGAGAGCACCTTGATGAGGAATGCCTTGTCGTTGCCGATGCGCATATTGGCCACGGCGTGGGAAATAAGCTGCGGTTCGCAGCCGCCCTGTGCCGCCAAGAAGCAGAAGGTGATCATTTCGCGCTGGTTGTAGTCAAGCCCCGTGCGTGTATAGTAATCGCCGAAGCAGTTATCGGAAAGCCATTTGTTGATGTGGCGGCTCTCTTCGGGGCCGGACTGCGAGAATCCGCGCATGCCCTCGCCGAAAATATCGACCTGCGCCTGTTCGCCCGCTTCCAGACGGGTCTCGGCGGTCGTGGTCGCCTGGCCTTCCAGCGGAAGCTTGACGCCGCGCGAAACGAGCACTTCGTTGACGGCGTTTAAAAACGGGAACACGCGCCCGATCCCCAGATACGCTACCGCCTGATAGACGATCTCCTTGGCTTCGACCGGCGTAACGCCGAAATTGAGCGCAGCGGGCAGCATGACCTTGAATTCGTCGAGTCCCTGGCAGCCGAGCAGCGTCGCCAATATCGCCATCATGCGGGTGCGGTCATCCAGATCGTCCTGATTGACGACCTCGTCAAAGGCGAAGTTGTCAAATCGCTCGATAAATTCGGGATCGGTCTCGAGGAACTTGGATGGATACCCGGGGAACATTTTTTCATGGTAAGCTTTTGCTGCATCTGTGATATGCATAACTTTCATCTCCGTTTTTATTTTGCGGCATGGAAATATGCCGCGATCTCTTTCATACGCGCGCTCTGCGCGGTGTGGAACGGGCAGCGCCGGTCACAGTGCCCGCAGCCGATGCAGGCATCCGCCTTGACCGCGAGCTTTTGGTAGTGGTTTGCCGCCATTTTGTCGCCTGCGACCGCGAGGTCGTAGTATTTGTTGACGAGCCCCACGTCAATTCCCGCAGGGCAGGGCTGGCAGTGGTTGCAGTAGACGCAGTTGCCCATCGCTGCTGCCGGCGTGAACTGACCGATCACCGAATAATCCTTCTCTTCTGCGGGCGCCGCCGCAAAGCCCAAAAGCGCGGTTAAATCCTCCAGCCCCCGCACGCCGGGCACGACGGTCAGCACGCCGGGCCGGTCGAGCGCGTATTGAAGGCACTGGTAGCGGGTCATGGCGACGCGGAACGGCGAGGTCCGCGCATTCAGAAGCTTGCCGCCGTGAAACGGCTTCATCACGGAAATGCCCACGCCCATCGTCTCACAGCGGCGGAAGAGCGCCGCGCGCTCTGACACAGAGCCGATGCCGAGTTCATCCCCCTGTTCGAGATCATACGCCGGGTTGATGGAGAACATCATCAAGTCGATAAGCCCGGTGTCCAAAAGACGGTTTGCAACGGACGGCGTGTGCGAGGAAAAGCCGATGCGGCGCACCCTGCCCGCTCGGAGTCGCCGCCGTCGTAGACATACGCCGTGTCGAAATACGTCAGCCCCGCCGCCATAAAACGATCGACCATCTCTTTGGTCTCTTCGATGTCGATTTTTCCGTTCTTCCCTTTGGGCAGGCGCATCAAGCCAAAGCCCAGCTTGGGGGTATCTGCGCCGAAATATTTTTCTATATGGAAACCTCCTTTTATTGCAACGCCTGTTTCGCCCAGTCGGCGATCTGCCGCTCGGAATTTTCTACCTCGTGCCCCAAAAATGCACCGCCGTTTTCGATCTGCGCGCCCGGGCACAGCTTTTTAAGATCCTCCGGGCTTTTTCCGAAGCCGCTGCCGCCGCTCGTGACAAAGGGGATGATTCGCTTGCCCGTCCAGTCGCAATGCTCTAAGAACCCCATCACCGGCATGGGCATGGTGCCAAACCAGTTGGGGAAGCCGAGAAACACCGTGTCGTACGGCGACATGTCCGGGTAATTTTTCAGCTCCGGGCGGACGCCCTTGTCAAACTCTGCTTTGGCAGCCCGGATCATCTGCATGTGATCCTCGGGATAGGCTTCAGCGGTTTCCAGTTCGAAAAGGTCGCCGCCCACGGCTTTTTGAATAAATTCCGCTGCGGCTGCGGTGTGGCCCTTTTCAAGATTGACGAGCTGCCTGCCTGGGGCAAAAGTCTGCCCTTTCAGCGAGTAATACACGATTGCGATGTTTGCCATGTTTCCATTCACCTCTTGTTAATATAGATGCGCGCGCCTCGATTTCGTCCGATACATCCGCCCTTACCCAAGCTTATTGACCCAGGCTTCCACCTTTTTGCGGGAAGATGCCGCCTCGGCCCCGTGGATGGAAAGACCGTTTTCCACCGTGGCGCCCGGGCAGAGCTTTTTCAGATCCCGTTCGCTTACGCCCATGCCGCTGCCCTCATTGGTGCAGAAGGGCAAAATCCGCTTGCCGGTCCAATCAAAATGTTCAAGGAACGTAAACACCGCCATAGGCATGGTGCCCCACCAGTTCGGATAGCCCACAAAAATCGTGTCGTAAGCGTCCAGACTGCCCGGATAGGCTTTCAGTTCCGGGCGCGCGCCGGCACGCAGTTCCGCCTTTGCATCATCGATGCAGGCGTAATAGTCCGAAGCGTAGGTCTTGACGGTCTCGACCCGGAACAGGTCGCCGCCAGTGATGTCAGCGATCATTTCGGCAACGATTTCCGTATTGCCCTTTTGCAGGTTTTTGATGCTGCCGTTCCAGTAATTTTCACCTGTACGGGAAAAATATACGATCAATGGGGGTTTCATGAAGAGTCCTCCTACCCGATAAATTGCTGTAAGGGTTTTGCGAAGCACCTCCAGCTGTTTTCATTGTATCGCTTTTCCCGTGGATTTACAATTCGAATTCACGCAGTTCTTCATAAGTACAGCTTATGCGAAGTGCAGGGCTTTCACAACGCCGTCACTGCATCGGCACGTTTTCCGGATGCAAAAGCCGCCGGAAAAGGTCGGCAAACGCTTCAATATAAGAATTGGTTTGTTCTTTTCGCCAGAACGCGCAGTAATTGCGCAGAAGCGGCCGCTCTCCCTGATAAATCGGGAGGCGGCAGATCGAAGTCCCCGCCGGCGGCAGAGTTCCCACGCTTTCGATCGGCAAAAATCCTCGATTCCCGACCACCAGCAGGCGCCCCTCCTCCAAATTATCCGCAAAAAGATAGCTGCCGCCAAAGCCAAGGGTATTTTGATAGTATGCCTGTTCCGCGTTCTGCTGCGCACGGGGCGCAATCAGGATACAGGGCAGTCGTTTCAGGTCTTCCAACCGGACGCAGTCCCGATTGCCAAGCGGGTCGTGCACAGAGATTTCCGCACAGCAGCCGCACTTCGACAGTTCAAAATTGATATACGCATCGGAAAAAGCCCTTCGCTGGTCGCTCAAAACCAGATCTACGCTGCCGAAACGCAACAGGTCGTAAAGCTCCTCATGGGTCCCGTTGACAATGTGAATGGCGACTTCCGGGTAAAGCCGGGAAAATTCCGCCACCGCCTGATGCAGCTCCAGACCGCTGTAACAGCGCAGATAGCCGATGCGCAGCTGCAACTGTTTATCCGTGCCGAGCCGCTTTGTCTCGCGGATCAGATCGTCCACCTGTTCCAAAACGGCTTTGCATTGCACATAAAAATATTCGCCCGCCGGGGTGAGTGTGAACCGGCGGTTTTCCCGATGCAGCAGCTCGACCCCAAGCTCTTTTTCCAGCGATTGGATCTGCTGGGAAATGGCAGATTGGGAAATATAGCATTGCTCTGCGGCCGCAGTGAAGCTGTTGCAGGCAACGACCGCGGCAAAATACCGCATCTACCGAAGCAGCACGGCAACCGCCTCCTTTCAGAACCTGTTTCGCGGATCAGCGAGTAAATTATACTGTATAAGCGTATCATAGCACAAGACGCTGCCGTTTTCAAATCTGTGCAGCCTTAGGGAAAGCCGGTCAAGCTCAAAAAGTACAGCAGGAAAGGAAAAATTTGTATGTAAACTGAGATTTCATAGAATGTTTACAAAATATCTCAGGTTTGTTAGCACTCTCGCATTGACAGTGCTAATTTTTGGAGTATAATAAGAATTGTTCCAAGAGAGGAACTCCGAAAGGTCCCTCCCACAGGGCAAGTATAAGAACAATAACGAATGGAGGAATGACTTATGTTGCCCAGCATTTTTGGTGAAAATTTGTTTGATGATTTCTTTGATGACTTTGCAATGGTCCCGGTACAGGGCGGTCACAACCCTCTGTACGGCAAACATGCAAAGAACCTGATGAAGACGGACGTGCGGGAGACGGACAACACCTACGAGATCGACGTTGACCTGCCCGGCTTCAAGAAAGACGAGATCAACGTGGAATTGCAGGATGGTTACATGACCATCAGCGCTTCCAAGGGCTTAGATAAAGACGAGAAGGACAAAAAGGGCCGCTACATCCGCAAAGAGCGTTACGCCGGCGCTTGCAGCCGCAGCTTCTATGTCGGCGATATTGAGTCCAAGGATGTGTCCGCGAAATATGAAGACGGTATCTTAAAGATCTCGATGCCGAAAGAAGCCAAGAAGACGCTGCCGAAGAGTTCCAGCATCTCCATTGACTAAAGCAAAAAAGGGCGCTCATCCTTATCCGATGGGCACCCTTTTCGTCTATTTTTTTATCCCGCTTTGCCTGCGGAAAGTTCAAAGGAGGAAAACAATATGAAACAGAATCGACGGATTCTGCATGGCGGACGCTCCCGATGCTTAAAGGAGGTTTTCCGTGATGAATGAGGTAAAACGACCCAAAAAGTCATTGTTTTTTTACTACGGCATCGTTTTGCTTTTGCTGCTGCTGTTCAACTTTTTAGCCATGCCTTGGCTTGCCCAGCGGCAGGTGCATGAAGTGGACTACGGCACTTTTCTGCAAATGGCTGCAGACAAAAAGCTGGATCAGGTGGAGGTCCAACAGGAAGAAAACCAGATCGTTTTCACGGATACAGACGGCAAAGCCTATAAGACCGGCATGATGCCCGACCCGAACCTGACCCAGACGCTTGCCGACTCGGGTGCCAGTTTCGAAGGAGAGATCATTCAGCAGACCGACCCGCTTTTGCTGTTTTTGCTGACCTGGGTGCTGCCCATCGTGATCTTCATCTTGATCGAACGGTATATCACCAAGAAAGTGATGCAGAACGCAGGCGGCCCGAACGCCATGATGTTCGGCATGGGAAAGAGCAATGCCAAAGTTTATGTAAAATCGTCTGAAGGCATCCGGTTTTCCGACGTTGCTGGGGAAGACGAAGCCAAAGAGAATCTCTCCGAGATCGTGGACTACCTGCACAACCCGCAGAAATACCGGGAGATCGGCGCATCCATGCCGAAGGGCATCCTGCTTGTCGGCCCGCCCGGCACCGGTAAGACCATGCTGGCCAAAGCGGTCGCAGGCGAATCCCAGGTCCCGTTTTTCTCGATGTCCGGTTCCGAATTCGTGGAAATGTTCGTCGGCATGGGCGCCTCTAAAGTGCGCGATCTGTTCAAGCAAGCCAAAGAAAAGGCGCCGTGCATCGTGTTCATCGACGAGATCGACGCCATCGGTCAAAAGCGGGACGGCAGGCTTGGCGGCAATGACGAGCGCGAGCAGACTTTGAACCAGCTGCTCACCGAAATGGACGGGTTTGAAGAAAACACCGGCGTAATCATCCTGGCCGCAACCAACCGCCCCGAGTCCCTTGACCCCGCGTTGACACGCCCCGGCCGTTTCGACCGCCGCGTGCCGGTGGAACTGCCCGACCTCAAAGGGCGTGAGGAGATCCTGAAAGTCCATGCGAAAAAAGTCAAAATGGACCCGAGCGTGGATTTCAGCAAAATTGCCCGTATGGCGTCCGGCGCGTCCGGCGCGGAGCTTGCCAATATCATCAACGAGGCGGCGCTGCGCGCAGTGCGGGATAATCGTTCCGCCGTGACGCAGTCCGACCTGGAAGAAAGCATTGAAGTGGTCATTGCCGGGTATCAGAAAAAGAACGCCATCCTCACGGATGAAGAAAAGAAAGTGGTGGCTTACCACGAGACCGGCCACGCGCTGGTCGCCGCGCTGCAGAGCCACTCCGCCCCCGTGCAGAAGATCACCATTGTCCCCCGCACCTCCGGCGCACTGGGCTATACCATGCAGGTGGACGAGGGCAACCATTACCTGATGAGCAAGGAAGAGCTCGAAAACAAGATCGCCACGCTCACGGGCGGCCGCGCTGCCGAAGAACTCGTCTTCCATTCCGCTTCGACCGGCGCTTCCAACGACATTGAGCAGGCAACGAAACTCGCGCGGGCAATGATTACCCGCTACGGCATGAGCAAGGATTTTGACATGGTCGCGCTCGAAACGGTGCAGAACCAGTATCTCGGCGGAGATACCTCCCTTGCCTGCTCCGCGGAAATGCAGGCGGAGATCGACCAGCAGGTCATTGCGCTGATTAAGCAGCAGCATGAAAAGGCTGCGAAGATCCTGGAAGAAAACCGGGAGAAACTTGACGAGCTGGCAAAGTATCTTTATGAAAAAGAGACCATCACCGGCGAAGAATTCATGTCGATTTTGAATGCAAAATAAGCGTCTCACAAAACAGGGCGGCGCGAAAGCCGCCGCCCGAAACCGAAGCCTCCCCTGCGCTGCCAAGGAATATTTCCGACAGCGCAGGCGGCTTCCTAACCGTCGAACATATCGGCGTTCTGTGCATGCGCCGCTTCGGGCATGCCGGCGTCTTTCCAATATAAGTATACAAGGAGCGTCGTAGCTATGATAAAACTACTGAAAAACCTGCGGCCGCGCGAATGGCTGATGGCGGTATTCTGTGCGGTTTTTGTGCTGGGGCAGATCTACTTTGATCTGCGGCTGCCGGACTACATGAGCAATCTGACCGTTCTGATCGAATCGCCGGGCAGCACCATGTCCGATATTCTGCACACCGGGTTGCAAATGCTGGGCTGCACGCTCGCAAGCGCCGTGCTCTGCGTCATCTGCGGGTATTTGACCGCCAAGGTCGCCGCCGGATTCGGTTTATCCATCCGGTCGGCCGTCTTCAACAAGATCGCGGACTTCGGGAAGCAGGAAATGAACTCGTTTTCCGTCCCGAGCCTCATCAACCGCACGACCAACGATATTACGCAGGTCCAGATGCTCGTCGCCATGGGGCTTCAGATCCTGATAAAATCCCCGATCATGGCGGTCTGGGCAATCATTAAGATCGTCAACAAAAGCGGGACGCTTTCCGCGATTACCGCCGGCTTTGTGGCGGCGCTGCTGCTCATTATGACGTTTATCATCGTCGTTGTGCTGCCGCGCGTTCGCCGCGTACAGAAGCTGACCGACAACATCAACCAGATCGCGCGGGAAAACCTGACCGGCATCAACGTGGTGCACGCCTACAACGCGGAAGATTACCAAAACGAAAAGTTCGAAAAAGCCAACGTGACTTTGATGAAGACCCAGCTGTTTAACCAACGGGCTTTTGCCATTCTGCTGCCGTCCGTCACGTTCGCCATGAACGCGCTGGCGCTGGTCATCTACTGGATGGGCGCGTCGATCGTCAACAATGTCCCTGCGGCGGACACGACGCTTCGTCTGACCACATTCAGCGACATCGTCGTATTTGGCACCTATGCAACATACGTCATTATGTCCATTATGATGATGGTCATGATCATCATGTTCATCCCCGCCGCGCAGGTATCCGCACAGCGTATCAACGCGGTTCTGGAAACGAAAATCACTTTGAAACAGGGCGAAAAGACCGATGCACCGGAACAGGGCACTGTGGAATTCCGCGACGTATCGTTCCGGTATCCGTCATCCGGCAAGGATATTTTGAGCCACATTTCTTTTCAGGCCAAGCGCGGTGAAACCGTGGCGTTTATCGGCGCCACCGGCAGCGGCAAGACGACGCTTGTCAGCCTGATTGCACGGTTCTATGACGCGACCTCCGGCGAGGTGCTGGTGGACGGGCGAAACGTGAAAGACTACACATTCGACGCGCTGTATGACCGCATCGGATATGTCACCCAGAAAGCCGTTCTGTTCTCCGGCGATATTCGGAAAAACGTGCTGTTCGGCGAGAGCCGCGGCGAAGAGACAGATGAAAACGTCCGGAAGGCGCTGGATCTTGCCCAGGCCACGGAATTTGTGGAAAAGCTGCCGGGCGGCATAGAAGCCCCCATTGCGCAAGGCGGCACGAATGTGTCCGGCGGGCAGAAACAGCGGCTTTCCATTGCGCGGGCTTTGGCGCGCAAGCCGGAGATCCTGATTTTTGACGACTCCTTTTCCGCGCTGGACTACCGCACCGACGCAAAGCTTCGCGCCGGGCTCCAGAAGCAGTTGAAGGACACTACCCGTTTGATCGTGGCGCAGCGTATCGGCACCATCCGAAACGCCGACAAGATCATTGTACTCGACGAAGGGCGCGCCGTCGGCATCGGCACCCATGAGGAATTGATGCAGACCTGCCCTGTATACCAGGAAATTGCCAGATCCCAGCTCTCGGATGACGAGCTGGGCGCGTAAAGGAGGGAACGATCATGCCAAATATGGGACCGCGCGGTATGCGCGCCGCAGAAAAAAGCAAGCGCGGCATCAAGGGCATCCTGCAGGAATTGTTTTCCTATTCCAGCAAGCTGAAAATCCCCACAGCCGTTGCACTGCTGTTCGCCGTGATCGGGGCAATTTTGACCATTGTAGGCCCCAATCTGTTAAGCGAAATCACCGATTTGATCTCCAACGCGCTGTTCGGCGAAATTGATCTGCACGCGATTGCAAACGTGGGGATCAAGCTGCTTGTGATCTATGGCTTAAGCGCAATCTTTACCTATGTAGAACATTTCATCATGGCGACCATCACGCTGGACCTTTCCAAAGACCTGCGCCATGATCTGTCCAGAAAAATCAACTGCGTCCCGCTGGGATATTTCAACACCGTTTCGCACGGTGACATCTTAAGCCGTGTGACCAACGACGTCAGCACGCTCCAGCAGGCGCTTTCCAACAGCCTGCCCTCGATCATCAGTTCCGCAGCACAGTTTATCGGCTGCCTTGTGATGATGTTCGTAACGGAATGGCGCATGGCGCTTGCCGCTATATTTGTCACTTTGATGGGGTTTGCGATCATGGCGATCGTCATGCTGCGCTCCCAGAAATATTTTACCGCCCGCCAGCAAAACCTCAGTACGCTCAACGGCTATATCGAGGAAATGTATTCCGGGCACGATGTGGTGCGCATCTCCAGAGCCAACCGGAAAATCAAAGAGACTTTCAGCAATTTGAACGAGGTTTTATATGACGCGGACTGGAAGAGCCAGTATCTCTCCGGTATCATGCAGCCGTTGATGAACATTGTCGGCAACCTGGGCTATGTGGTGGTTTGCGTACTGGGCGCGGCGCTGGCAATGAACGGGCAGATCTCCTTTGGCGTCATTGTTGCCTTTATTATGTACGTCCGCCTGTTCACTTCGCCCTTAAGCACCCTGGCGCAGGGCATGACGCAAATGCAGACGGCAGCCGCCGCAGGGGATCATATCTTCGACTTTTTACAGGCCGAAGAACTCCCAAAAGAGACCGGCAAACAAGCGGCGCCCGCCAATGTGCGCGGCGAAGTGGAATTCGACCACGTTCGCTTCAGCTATCCGGATGAGCCCGACAAAATCATTATTCAAGACTTTTCCGCGCATGTCCTGCCGGGGCAGAAGGTTGCGATTGTCGGCCCCACGGGCGCCGGGAAAACGACGATGGTCAATCTGCTGATGCGCTTTTACGAGGTCAGCGGCGGCAGCATTAAGATCGACGGCATTCCCACTTCTCAAATGACCCGTGAAAGCGTGCACGATCTGTTCAGCATGGTCTTGCAGGACACCTGGCTGTTTGAAGGGACTGTCCGCGAAAACCTAGTCTACAACAAAACCGGGGTCAGCGACGAAGAGCTGGAAAAGGCTTGCAAAGCCTGCGGGATCTATCACTTCGTAGAGACTTTGCCGAACGGGTTCGATACCGTTCTCGACGACAGCATCACCCTCTCGGCCGGGCAGAAGCAGCTCTTCACCATCGCGCGCGCCATGGTCCAGAACAACCCCATGCTGATCCTCGACGAAGCGACCTCTTCCGTGGACACCCGCACCGAACTGATTACCCAGAAAGCGATGGATCAGCTGACCGAACACCGGACCAGCTTTGTCATTGCACACCGGTTGTCCACAATCAAGAACGCCGATCTGATCCTCGTGCTCAAAGACGGCGACATCATCGAGCAGGGCACGCACGAATCGCTGCTTGCAAAGGGTGGATTTTACGCCGACCTGTACAACAGCCAGTTTGAAAAAGTGTCTTGAGCAAAAACACACCGTTAACCAAACGCCTTTCCGCCATTCTCTTCGTGGAAAGGCGTTTTCCTTTACACATCATCGTATGTCACCGTGGTGATCTTTTTGTAAACGCAGCGGCGGCCGGACGAATTTTCGGCATTTCGCCCAAGACCTTACCAAAATTAGGCAATAAATTTTGAAAAATTTGTTTACTTTGTCTCGATAAAATGGTATAGTATCCCTATAATGCATGGGGATGCCGCAGGTTATCCCATGAGCTTACAGGAAAGGAAAGACTCCCATGGAACGTTATTATCAACCTGAAATCGAGTGCGCCAGCCGCGAGCAGATCCGCGCCTGGCAGAACGAGCGTCTTGTCCCCACGGTCAAGCGCGTTTACGAGAACGTCCCCTATTACCGCCATTTGATGGAGGAAAAGGGCGTGACCCCCGACGACATCCGCTCGGTCGACGACCTCTACAAGCTGCCCTTCTTAACCAAAGAAGACCTGCGCGTGGCGTATCCCTATGGGTTGTTGGCGGTCCCGCTGAAGGACTGTGTCCGCATCCAGTCCACCAGCGGCACAACGGGGCGGCGCGTGGTCGCTTTTTACACCCAGCACGACATCGACCTCTGGGATGAGTGCTGTGCGCGCGCCATTGTGGCGGCGGGCGGCACCAACGAGGACGTCTGCCACGTCTGCTACGGGTACGGCCTGTTCACCGGCGGACCGGGACTTAACGGCGGCTCGCACAAAGTCGGCTGTCTGACGCTGCCGATGTCCTCGGGCAACACGGACCGGCAGATCCAGTTCATGTGCGATCTCGGCTCTACCATCCTTTGCTGCACGCCCTCCTACGCCGCCTATCTTGCGGAAAGTATTTGTGAACGCGGCCTGCAGGACAAAATCAAGCTCAAAGCGGGCATCTTCGGCGCGGAAGCCTGGACCGAAGAGATGCGCCATGACATCGAAAATAAGCTTGGCATCAAAGCCTATGACATTTACGGCTTGACGGAGATCTCCGGCCCCGGTGTCTCCTTTGAATGCAGCGACCAGCACGGCATGCACATCAACGAGGACAACTTTATCCCGGAGATCATCGACCCCAAGACCGGCGAAGTTTTGCCGGAAGGCAGCGTCGGCGAGCTGGTCTTCACCTGCATCACAAAAGACGCGTTCCCGCTGCTGCGGTACCGCACGCGCGACATCTGCGTGCTCAATTACGAGCCGTGTCCCTGCGGACGTACGCACGTGCGCATGTCCAAACCCATGGGCCGCAGCGACGACATGCTCATCATTAAGGGCGTTAACGTCTTCCCCTCCCAGATCGAAACGGTACTGCTCAACAAGGGCTACCCCGCTAACTACCAAATTATCGTCAGCCGCGAGAATAACAGCGACAAGCTGGAGGTTCAGGTGGAAATGACGCCTGAAATGTTCTCCGACAATCTTTCGCAGGTCTCCGCACGCGAAAAAGAGCTTGTGGACGCGCTGAAAGCCATGCTAGGCATCCACGCCATCGTCAAGCTCGTCGCGCCCAAGAGCATCACCCGCAGTGAAGGCAAGGCCGTCCGCGTCATCGACAAACGCAACCTGTACTGAGAAAGGAGTTTTGGCAATGACCATCCATCAAATTTCCGTATTTCTGGAAAACACCCCCGGTCAGCTGGCGGAATTTACCCGCCTTTTGGAGAAAGCCCAGATCGACATGCGCGCGCTTTCCATCGCCGAAACGCAGGATTTCGGCATCCTGCGCCTGATCGTAGACGACCCGTATAAGACGGTCAACGTGGTCAAAGAGGCGGGCTACATCTGCTCGATCACGCCGGTGCTGGCTGTGGAGATCACCGACAAACCCGGCAGTCTCGTCAAGATGCTCACGGCGCTCAGCGACGGCGGTGTTAACATCGAATACACCTACGCGTTCACCGCCCGCAAAAAAGATATGGCATACATGGTGCTGCGCGTGAACGACTCGGAAAAGGCGGTCAAAGTGCTGATGCAAAACCAGGTGCGCCCCGTTTCTCAAGAGGATCTCGCGGGGCTGTTTGAGGACTGAGCCTATTTTAAGTGAAGAAAAGTGGGTAAAGCAAAAAAGCTTTACCCACTTTTTGTTTAGGCTTCGAAGACCCCCTCGTCTTATGCTATCTTTTATGTTTGTGGTCTCAGATCACCGCCAGCAGCACAAAATTCAGGACAAACAAGGCGGTCGCAATCCAAAGGATCGGATGGATCTCTTTGATTTGCTTTTTGCAGATCTTGGTAATGCAATAGAAGATAAACCCTGCGGCGATACCATAGGAAATGCTGTAACAAAGCGCCATAAACACGCCGGCGAAAAACGCCGGTACCGCTTCGGTGAAATCGTCCCACTGGATCTCCTTGAACGACGACATCATCATAATGCCGACCACCACCAGCGCGGGCGCCGTCGCCGCAAACGGGATCGCGCTCACAAAGGTCGCCAAAAACGCACTGACAGCAAAGCACAGCGCTACAACGACGCTCGTAAGCCCCGTGCGCCCGCCAGCGCCGATGCCCGCGGCGCTTTCCACATAGGTCGTTGTATTCGACGTCCCGAAGATCGCCCCGATGGAGGTTGCCGTAGCATCCGCAAACAACGCTTTATCCATTTTGGATTTGAACCCGGGCGAAGTCTCCATGGCGCGCTCATCTTCATCGCTGAAAATGCCGGCGCGGCGGCCCGTCCCGATAAAGGTTCCGATCGTATCAAAGGTATCCGAAAGGCTGAAAGAAAAGATCGTCGCCAGCACCAGCGGGATCTTCCCGGCGTCTGTAAACAGCGAGCCCAAGCCCTCTTTCGTAAAGATCGCACCGAAGGTCGAGGGCAGCTGGCGGCAGGCCTCCGTGAAGCTGACAGTTTCGGTTGTGACGGTCACGCCCATGGGAATGCCGAGCAGCGCCGTCACAACGATCCCGATCAAAATCGCGCCTTTAACTTTGCAGACCAGCAGAATGATCGTCAGCATAAGGCCGATCAGGAAAAGCCAAAACGACCGCTGATTGAGGGTCGCAAGTGCAGGAACGCCCGAATCAAAGTTGATGATTCCGACATTCAGCATGCCGATGTATGCCACAAAGATCCCAATCCCGCCGCCGATCGCATTCTGAAGGCTAACCGGGATAGCCTTGATGATATATTTCCGGATTTTTGTAACCGTAATGAGGATATTGATTAACCCGCAGATGAACACCATGGATAACGCCTGCTGCCAGGTGAAACCAAGCGTAAAGCACACGGTATAAACAAAAAATGCGCTCAAGCCCACACCCGGCGCCTGCGCATACGGGACGTTGGCAACCAGCCCCATAATCAACGTACCGATCACGGCCGAGATGATGGTCGCCAAAAAGACAGCGCCCCATTCCATTCCGGCCTCGCTTAATACCGACGGGTTGATCGCAATGATGTAGGCCATTGCAAAGAACGTGGTCAAGCCGGCCATGACCTCCCGGCCCACCGTCGTGCCGTTTTGCTTGAGCTTAAAAAGCCGCTCCATAAATTTTTCTCCTTCCCTTTTGTCGCCCGCCGCCGCAAAGCGCACAGCCAAGCGTCTGCACCGCCTCGCGCATCCGCCTTGTGCGCAAAGCAGTTTTCAATTTTATTTTAATAGATTATGCATATAAAAGCAAGAAGGAAATCGAAAATTCAGGTATTTTGGATAGGCTTTAATCTTTTGTATCCGGCACGGGTTGCCCTGCGCGGGGCGGTTTTACAAAAGGGACAAAAACGGAACGCACAGCAAAGCCCCTGCCGGAGTACGGCAGAGGCTTTGGACGAACTTTATACACTTTGCATCATGCAATTTTTTGGACTTGATATCGGTTTTTCTGCCTTTTTTTGAAAGGAAAGAAGGCAATGGCTTTATGGGGCCTGCTCTTCCCCGTCTCTTTCATCCTCCGTTCGCACCAGAATATCGCCGGGCTGGCAGCCGAGGGCAGCGCAGATCTTGTCCAGCGTTTCAAACCGCAGCCCCTTGACTTTCCCATTTTTCAGCAAAGAAAGATTGGTCATGCTGATCCCAACCTTTTCGGACAATTCCGTTACACGCATTTTCCGTTTTGCCAGCATGACGTCAAGATTTACAACAATCATAGGATACTGTCATTCTCCTCCTTGAGCAGCGCGGCTTTCAGGATATAGCGATAAGCAACATAACAGGCAAGCGCGCACACAAGCCCCACTACGCCGAGCACAATATAGACGGAAGCAAAAGAATTCCATTCCAGAACAATAAACAGGACGTTCCCGGCAATCAAAACAACGGAACCTACAAGGAGTGCGATTGCCGCTTTTCGGTACAGGTGCGCGTTTGCCCGGCAAAACGCCTCGTCCCGCTTGGCATATCCGGTAGATCGGAAGAAAAGATGCAGCGTATAGAAACAGGGCACGGACACACCCCACATAAAAAGAAGCTGCACCCAAAAAGCGATTCTCTGCACCTGTGTAAGGGGGGCCGGACCATCCTGCACGACACCCACGGTGTCTAATGAAATACTGAACGGGTACCATAAGACGCAAATGCCCAAGCCAACTACAAACAAAAATAGAATAGAAACTCGTATGAGACCAATGACAATGCGGTTTTTCATGCCTAACCCTCCCAAAGCAATACAGCATCGCGTTTGCTTAAACAGATTCTACCATGTCGCTGAGCGCTCAAGTGTAAAGCGGGAATGATACAATGTTCTCCAGCACTCTTGAAAGCTTTGCTTTTTTCAGCGTGTTGTGAGGTTATTGTAACATAAAAATCCAAAGAGTACAATATATTATTTAAAACATTTTATGTGAAACATAAAATATTTTATTTGCACAGCATATGATTTACAGTTTAAGAACGGGTTGTTCTGTTCTCATCGCACTCTCTCACTCCACAAAACAAAATCCCCCGTCGGGAGACGACGGGGGATTTGCTTGGTGGGAGAGAGTGGATTCGCGAGCCGCGCACTGAAAAACAGTCCACCGGACTGTTTTTCCCCGCCTGCGGGCGGGCCGTGCTGTTCTCATCGCACTCTCTCACTCCACAAAACAAAATCCCCCGTCGGGAGACGACGGGGGATTTGCTTGGTGGGAGAGAGTGGATTCGCGAGCCGCGCACTGAAAAACAGTCCACCGGACTGTTTTTCCCCGCCTGCGGGCGGGCCGTGCTGTTCTCATCGCACTCTCTCGCTCCACAAAACAAAATCCCCCGTCGGGAGACGACGGGGGATTTGCTTGGTGGGAGAGAGTGGATTCGAACCACTGAAGTCGTAGACGGCAGATTTACAGTCTGCTCCCTTTGGCCGCTCGGG
>CALWVM010000010.1 GCA_944384985.1 uncultured Clostridia bacterium
CAACTCTACCTTAACACAGGTCCTTTCTATTCGCTATCTTTTTTTCTTATTTGTCACACATCATTGTAACACCTACACGCGTCTTGTCGAAAAAAATCGGATTTACTTGACAACTGCGCGGATTCGTGTATTATATAACAGCGCCTTTTTGTAGTGCCGTTTTTCGGTACTTGGAGCTTTTATTTGGTTCGCATGGGCTTTGCCCTTTTCCCATAAACTAATCATGAGGTGAAAACATATGAAAACAATCGGTGTTTTGACGAGCGGCGGCGACGCGCCGGGCATGAATGCTGCGATTCGTGCAGTTGTGCGGTCCGGCTGTGAAAACGGCTTTCGCGTGATGGGTATTCGCCGCGGCTACAACGGCCTTATGTACGGCGATATGTATGAAATGAATCTGAGAAGTGTTTCCAACATCATCAATCGCGGCGGTACGATCCTGTATTCTGCCCGCAGCCCCGAATTCAAGACAGAAGAGGGAATGCAAAAAGCGATTGACGTTTGCAAAGAGGTCGATATGGCGGGGATCGTCGTCATCGGCGGCGACGGTTCTTTCCGCGGTGCGCGCGATCTTTCTCTGCGCGGCGTGCCCTGCGTCGGCATTCCCGGCACCATTGACAATGATATCGCCTGCTGCGATTACACAGTTGGCTATGACACAGCGATGAACACGGTCATGGAAATGGTCGATCGCCTGCGCGACACGTCCGAATCGCACGACCGCTGCTCGGTTGTGGAGACCATGGGCAGAAAAGCCGGGTACATCGCACTTAATGCCGGCATTGCCTGCGGCGCGACTACGATTTTGATTCCGGAAGTGCCTTTCGATTTTGAACGGGATGTGATCGAGCGTATGCGCCGCACACAGAAAGCGGGCAAACGCCACTTTATTATCATCGTTGCCGAAGGCATCGGCGGCGTCCAGGAGATGGCAGAGCGCATTCAGCGTGAGACGGGTGTGGAATCCCGCGCTACGATTCTCGGCCATGTGCAGCGCGGCGGTTCGCCGACCGTGCGGGATCGTGTTGTCGGCAGCCAGATGGGCTATCGCGCCGTTGAACTGCTCAAAGCAGGCATCGGCAATCGTGTTGTCGCCATGCAGAAAGATCAAATCGTGGATTTTGACATCTTTGAAGCGCTCAATATGAAAAAATCCATCGATCTTGACCTTTACCGTCTGGCGCACGAGATCTCCATCTGATGCGCAATATCGTATTGATCGGAATGCCTGCCAGCGGTAAAAGCACCGTTGGCGTGCTGCTGGCCAAAACGCTCGGCGTCGGTTTTTGCGATACGGACCTGCTCATTCAGCAGCGTGAACGCCGCCTTCTGCAGCAGATCATTGATGAGGAAGGCATTGAAGCTTTTCTGGATAAGGAATGCGACGCAATCCTATCGCTTAACTGTACCGATACAGTTATTGCGACAGGCGGCAGCGCCGTCTTCCGCGCCGCGGCGATGGAAAACCTGCGCAGAAACGGAACGATCGTTTTTCTGGACGTCCCGCTTCGCGAAGTGCAGCGCAGGCTCCAGAACATAAAAACACGCGGCGTTGCGGCGCAGAAAGGCGAGAGCGTAGAGGAGATTTACAATGAACGTCTGCCGCTGTATCGTACATATGCGGACATTACGGTCCGTGTGGACGCAGGTACGGCGGAGCATACCGTCGGCGAGATCCTGGACGCTTTAAAAAGCGCCGGAATTTTTGCTTCGGAAAGCGATTAAAATTGAAAATTCTGTAAAAAATAGACTTTACGGTTGACTCGGACCATTCGGGTCAAATTCAGCCGTAAAGTCATTTTTTTTCCGCAAATAAAGCGGTTCAGACGGCATACAGTATTAGTGCGGTTGCAAAACCGCGTGCGGAGGTGAAAAATGAAGAAGCTTTTCAAGTTTTTCAGCCTTTTAGGTTTATGTATCGCCTCTGTCATCTTTGCATTCGTGTTATTCGGCGAGTTCACTATCCCCGACAGCATCCGGCTATTGGAAAACGAAGAGATTCATGTCAACGGCATTTTCTCGTTGAAGAGTTCACAAGAAGGGGAAAACGATCCTTCTGCGGCCTCGGTAGCTTCAGTCTCTTCGGAGCCGCCGGGAAGCTATACGGTGGAAATCTCTGTCTTTGACACGATTCCGGTCAAATCCTCGACCGTTACGGTCAGCAAACGGCAGTACGTTGTGCCAAGCGGCGATATTTTCGGGGTAAAGATCTTTACAGACGGCGTTTTAGTCGTTGGTATGGATGACGTGTTTACAGCGAACGGTGCTGTGAACCCTGCAAAGGATGCCGGGCTTGAGATTGGCGACGCCGTGCTTTCCGTTGACGGTAAAACCGTTGAAACGACCGACGCGCTTTCCGAGGCACTGCATTGCGGGAACGAAAGCGTTACCCTCAAAGTGCGGCGTGGCAGCGAAACCTTTGAGACCGTGATGTCGCTTGCCCGTTCAGAAAATGACGGCAGTTTAAAAGCCGGGCTCTGGGTGCGCGACAGCACTGCAGGCGTGGGTACCATGACATTTTATAATCCACAAACCGGTATTTTCGGCGGACTCGGCCATGCCATATGCGACCTGGATACCGGCATGGTCATGCCGCTGAAAAGCGGCGTGGCAGTGGAAACGGTCATCAGCGGCTGCTACAAGGGGAGCGCCGGCGTTACGGGCGAGCTGTGCGGTGTATTCCAGGAACAGACGCTCGGCGACCTGTTCATAAACAGTGATGCCGGCGTTTACGGGCGTCTTGCAGATTTTGATGCATCCGCAGTATCTTTGCCGGTTGCAGCAAAGAACGAGGTGAAAACCGGATACGCACAAATCATTTCCACGGTTGACGACACCGGTCCGCACTATTATGATGTTCAGATCGTCAAAGTTTACCCGAATTCTGATGAGAACGGTAAAAATATGATCCTTGAAGTCACAGACGAAGCATTGATCTCGAAAACAGGCGGCATCATCCAAGGGATGAGCGGCAGCCCGATCATTCAGAACGGTATGCTCGTCGGTGCGGTGACCCATGTTTTCGTCAACAATGCGCTGCAGGGGTACGGTATTTTTGCAGAAACGATGCTCAAAGAGTCCCAATCCGTGGAAACGGCGATGCTTCGACAGGCGTCATAGCGCAGGTGGCTTAGGGTGCGCGGTGTTTTACCGCGCACCCTTTGTTCGTTTTGCAGTATGCCTTTGCCCCGGTGTCGGCTGCCGCTGTTGCCGCATGTTCTGCGTGCTTTGGCTCTTCCTGTTTGATTGATGATTTTTTTGCGTAATTTGCAAATTTATACTTGCCAAATATTAACAGATATGGTAAAATATGGCAGAATTCAAAACAGGAGGTTGTTTTCGATGGAAAAAACATTGAAAATTTTGTTTACGGAGGAGCAAAACAGTTTTGGACGCAACTGCACACAGGCGCTTAAAAATCGCGGGTACGATGTAAAACTGGCAAGTAAAAACGGGTCGGAAGTTCTGCGGCTCGTACAAAGCGAACAGCCGGATGTTGTCATCATGGATGCGATCATGGCGTCAATGGATGCACTCGGCGTACTCACGCAGTTGCAGAAAAATCCGCCGAAAAAACGCCCGGTGGTCATGGTGATCTCGGGCGTAGACAATCAGCGTTTTGAAAATGAGGTGCTGCAAGCCGGTGCGGATTATTATTTTCTAAAGCCGTTTGACGTGCAGATGCTCGCGGAACGCGTTTCCATGATGACTGACTGGCGGCAGTCGGGCGGCAAGCCGGATGCAGCGGCTTCCGGACATATCAGCGATTCAGAGCTGGAAGTGCTTGTCAGCGATATTATGCGCCAGATTGGCGTTCCGGCACATATCAAGGGCTATCAGTATCTGCGTGAGGCGATCATACTTTCCATTCATGATACGGAAATGATGAATTCTGTGACCAAGGTTTTGTACCCGACGGTCGCCAAACGCTTTTCCACAACCTCCTCCCGCGTAGAACGAGCCATTCGACATGCCATCGAAGTTGCCTGGGATCGCGGCGATGTAGATGTGCTCAGTTCCTATTTCGGATATACCATTCAGAATTCCCGCGGAAAGCCGACCAATTCGGAATTCATCGCCATGATTAGCGATAAGCTGCGCTTACAGCTGAAAATCGCCTGATTTCCATACAAAACATAAAGCCCGCCCCGTACTGTTTCTTTCCGTACGGGGCGGGTAAGTTATTCCGTATTTCTTGTCACTTTGTACATTCCGGTTTATCTTTTTTCCCTTTTCTTTCCTTTTCTTTTCTTTGGCTTTTATCAGTAGGTTAACATTTTTAATATAAACATTATAAGCCATTCTCCAGTTTCTAACAGGATGATATAGACTTATAAATATAGAAAAGAACAAAAATGTTGTTCCCCCAATATAGTAATTGTTTGCGGTGTAATTCTTTATTACTAAACAAAATAATAGAATTACCCAAATAAAAAGAGTTGCATAATATATGAATTTATTTTTAGCAACGAACGAAAAATACTTTATTTTGATATCAAACTTATAATCTAATCGCTCAAATAAAATAAAAGTTATTACGATTGTCATGACCATAATAACAAATGCTAATATTTTCAATACTGGGTCACCTTTAAATTGCTGTTTCCCAATATGATTTTTTCTGCGATTTCCCTCAGCGCGCTTACGCTTTCCAGTGTGCTCAAATCTTGTCTGTAATGCGCCGCGCCGCGGATGCCTTTTACATACCAGGCGGCGTGCTTGCGCGCTTCGCGTATGCCGATTCGTTCCCCCTTGTATTCGCATATCTTCTGAATATGTGCGCACATCACGTGCATACGTTCTTCGACCGGCGGGTCAGCGAGCAGCGTACCGTCGCGCAAGTATGCGTTGATTTGCTCGAATACCCACGGCCGACCAAGCGCACCGCGCCCGACCATTAAAAAGTCGCAGCCTGTCTTAGCGAGCATCTGCGCCGCCGAAAGGCCGTCTGTAATATCCCCATTGCCGATCACGGGGATTTGCACATGGCGCTTTACTTCAGCAATGCTTTCTAAAAGCACAGGCGGTGCATACATCTGCCGGCGTGTTCTGCCGTGCACGGTAATGGCTGCTGCGCCTGCCTGTTCGGCACGCTGTGCCATTTCCACAGCGTTGAGATGTTCCTCGTCCCAGCCGGCGCGTATCTTTACCGTGACCGGTACGTCTCCGCAAGCGCGCACAACAGCGGCAACGATCTTTTCGGCGAGCTGCGGGTGCTGCATAAGTGCTGCGCCGCCGCCGTTGCCTGCGATTTTTGGGGCGGGGCAGCCCATGTTGATGTCCACAAACTGCGGACGGGTTTCCAACACCGTTTCTACGCTGCGCGCCATGATCTCCGGATCGCTGCCGAAAATCTGCACCCCGGCGGGGCGTTCGGCATCGGACAACTGCATGAGCGACTTTGATTTTCGGTCGCCCATCGAAACGCCTTTGGCGCTGATCATTTCCGACACCGTGTAGGCTGCGCCGTAGGAGACGCACAATTCTCGAAACGCACGGTCCGCCACGCCCGCCATGGGCGCGAGTGCCGCAAAGCCGTGCAGGGCTGTATTTCCGATCTGCATAAACTTTCATCCGTTCTGTTGGTCTGAATATCTTGATAAACACAGCAAGTATAACACACTTTATTTTTGCGCACAACCGAAAATTCCCGTGCATTTCGCCGACAAGTATGGTATATTAAAACATAGAACTAAAGGTAAATTTTTTCGTTCAAAAGATCACGGTAAGACGGCAGTGCTGTTTTACCGGTGCAGAGGTGATTCCATTGAAGCTGTTGGTTCTCGACGGCAACAGCATATTCAACCGCGCGTTTTACGGCATTAAGCTGTTGACGACCAAGGACGGACGGTATACAAATGCCATTTACGGCTTTGTGAACATCCTCTTAAAGCTGGAGGAGGATGTTGCGCCGGATGCTGTGGCGATTACGTTCGATCTGAAAGGCCCGACTTTTCGCCACCGGCTGTATGACGGCTATAAAGCGACACGCAAGGGTATGCCGCCCGAACTTGCCGAGCAGATGCCCGTGCTCAAAGAGCTGTTGGCTGCGCTCGGTTACAAGATCGTAACGAAAGAGGGCTATGAGGCGGATGACATCATCGGTACGCTTTCCGCGCATGTTGGGGAGCAGAACACCTGTTATATCGCCACGGGCGACCGTGACAGCCTGCAACTGGTGCGCGACAATGTGCAGGTACTGCTCACCTCCACAAAAGCGGGGCGAAGCGAAACCACAGCCTATGACATCGCGCGCATTCGTGAGGAATACGGTGTTACGCCCCGGCAGATGATCGATATCAAGGCGCTTATGGGCGACAGTTCTGACAATATCCCCGGTGTCGCGGGCATCGGCAAAAAGACGGCGGAAGATCTCGTGCAGCGTTTCGGCTCGCTGGATGCAATCTACGCTTCCATCGATTCTCTGGATATTAAGCCCGGTGTGCGTCAAAAGCTCCTGAATGATAAGGATATGGCGTATTTAAGCTATAAGCTTGGCACGATTGACTTAAATGTCCCGGTGGATACCGATCTTACCGCCTATCAAAAGGATGCACCCAATGTCCAGGAGGCGACGGCTCTGCTCGTGTCGCTGGAGATGTTCAAGATCCTTGAAAAGTTGCATTTCGGGGATGCCCCGAAACCGGAGAAGCCCTTGCAGCCTGTGGAAAAATTGCCGTTTTCGCAAGGCCTGACGGATCGTGCAGCGGTCCTCTGCGACGGCGGCGTATATTTTACTTTGTGCGGGCAGACCGCATATTTTCGCGCGGCACAGTCGGTCGTGGAGGCGGACCTGAATGATGCAAAACAGAAGGTCGAATTTTTGACGCTTTTGGCGGACAACACGGTGCCGAAATATGTGTATTCCTCGAAAGAGGTCTTCGCGTTTGCCTTCCGGAACAATGCCGAGGCGCAGAACATCTGCATGGACGTCACGCTTGCAGCTTATCTGCTCAACCCAAACGCCAAGGATTATGCACTGCATCGGCTCATTCAGGAGTATTGCCCACGGGCGGCTTGTGCGGATACGGAGAACGAGGTGGCGAGTGATTGTACCAATCTGCCGTCACTTTGTGAAAAACTCTCTGTGAGGCTGGAAGCGTGCGGGCAGACACAACTGCTCGAAAATATGGAAATCCCGCTTGCCGAGGTGCTCGCCTCTATGGAGCGCGTCGGAGTTCTGGTGGATAAAGCGGGTATCGAGCGGTTTTCTGAAATGCTTTCCGGAAAAATCGATGCGGCGCAGGCGAAGATCTATGAACTGGCGGGGGAGGAATTCAATATCAATTCGCCCAAGCAGCTGGGGGAGATCTTGTTTGACAAGCTGCATCTGCCGGCCAAAAAGAAAACCAAGACCGGGTATTCCACCAACGCCGAAGTGCTGGAAGGGCTCGCCGATGAATACGAGATCGTCCGGCTGATTCTCGATTATCGCACGCTTACGAAACTCAAGTCAACTTATTGCGACGGGCTTTTGAAAGTGATCGGTGAAGATGGGCGGATCCATTCCAGCTTTAACCAGACCGAAACACGCACGGGGCGGATCTCCTCTGCGGAACCGAATTTGCAAAATATTCCGGTTCGCCAGGAACTCGGGCGTGAGATGCGGCGTTTCTTTATCGCGGGCGAGGGGAATCTGCTGGTGGATGCGGACTACTCGCAGATCGAACTGCGCGTGCTTGCGGATATTTCAGGCGACCAGGCAATGATCGACGCCTTTAACGCCGATACCGATATCCACACCGTTACCGCGTCGCAGGTGTTTCATATGCCGCCGCAGATGGTCACGCCTTTGATGCGCAGCCGCGCTAAAGCGGTCAACTTCGGCATCGTGTACGGCATTGGCGCGTTTTCGTTGAGCAAGGACATCGGTGTTACCCGCGCCGAAGCGGACAAATACATCAAGGACTATCTGCACCATTACGCGGGCGTGAACCGCTATATGGAACAGGTTGTCGCGCAGGCCAAAAAGGACGGCTATGTCACAACACGGTTTGCCCGTCGCCGGTATCTGCCAGAGCTTGCTTCCTCCAACGCCATGCTGCGTGCATTCGGCGAACGCGTGGCGCGCAACATGCCCATTCAGGGTACGGCGGCGGACATCATCAAAATCGCCATGATCCGCGTCTACCGCCGCTTAAAGGAAGAAAATATGCGCGCACAGCTGATTTTACAGGTGCATGACGAACTGATTGTCGAAGCGCCTGAAGAGGAAGCAGAAAAGGCGGCACAGATCGTTTCGCGGGAAATGGAAAACGCCTGTGAAATGAAAGTACGCTTAAAAAGCGACGCAAACATCGGAAAAACATGGTATGACGCAAAGGGATGACAAAATGCTTCGAGTGATTTTTGTCTGTACGGGCAACACTTGCCGCAGTCCGATGGCGGAAGGGCTGTTTCGCCTGTATTTGCAGCGAATGGATTTGCAGGATTGCGCAGTAGTCGAGAGCGCCGGGCTTGCTGCTGCAGGGGGTATGCCGCCTTCGGAAAACGCCGTGAAAGCGGCGGCTGCACACGGCGCAGATATCGCGGCGCACCGCGCACGGCAGCTGCAGGCGGACGACCTGACGCCGGACGCTCGGTTTGTGTGCATGACGGCGCAGCATGCAGCCGTACTGCAAAACGCGGGCGTCCCTGCAGAACATATTTTCGCGCTTTCCGTTTCGGATCCGTTTATGGGCGATGAAGCCGTGTACAGGCGCTGCGCCGAACAGTTGGCTGCTTCCATGCCGCAGGTGTTCCGCTTTGTATTCGGCTGCGACGGTGTGCGCCGGATGCAGACAGGCGACGTGCTGGCGGTCGCTGCTTTGGAACAGGCTTGCTTCGCGCATCCCTGGAGCGCGGATGCGCTTCGCGAATCTCTGGAAAATCCCAACTCCCGTTTTTTTGTGCTTTTGTCGGACAGCGCGGTGGTGGGCTACATCGGTGCAAACAACGTTGCGGGCGAAGTCTATATGAATAATCTTGCCGTTCTTCCCGAGTTCCGCCGCCGCGGTTTCGGCGGGCTGCTTTTGTCTGCACTTATCTCTGTGTCACGCGCCCAGCAGGCGGCATTTGTTACGCTGGAGGTGCGTGCGGGGAACGAAGCTGCCGTTTCACTGTATCGTACCTTTGGATTTCAGCAGGTGGGGGTGCGGAAAAACTTTTATCGCGATCCCGATGAAGACGCTTTGATTTTGACGTTCCCTTTGGCCTGAATATAGAATTAGCAATTTTGTAACGATTTTAACCATTTGTAACTTGCTATTTTCGACAAAGGCTATATAATAAAATTGAAATTTGTCGAAAAGTGGGTTGCAATTATGCGGGCTGTGCAGCAAAATAAAATTTTACGAATCATTCTCGTGGCGTTCGCCGTTCTCATCGTAGCGCTTTCTGTGTCGCTGACGGTGGTATCCGTTAAGAATAACCGGCTTTCCGAGGCCGCCGGGGAATATGAGAGCCTTTCGGGAGAACTCGACAGTGCGCAGGCGGCGCGCTCCGAAGAGGCGTCTTCCTATCAGGCACAGCTCGACGAGCAAAGCAAAGCCTTTCAAAGTGAAAAGGATGCGCTCGAGCAAACCATTTCTGACTTAAACCGTCAGATCTCCCTTAAGCGGTCGACAACGACGACACAGCCTGCAACGCAAAAACCTGCTGTGCAGACGAGTACGGCGGATCTTTCCGGAAAAACCATTTACCTTACGTTTGACGACGGGCCGTCGCCCCGTACGCCGGAGATCCTGAAGATTCTGGATCAATACGGCGTTAAGGCGACGTTTTTTGTTATCAACGGCGGGAAGTATAACCAGTATATGAAAGATATTGTGAATGCCGGGCACACCATCGCGCTGCACTCGTATTCCCATTCCTATTCGACTGTCTATGCTTCGGATGAAAATTATTTTGCCGATCTGCAAAAGATCTCGGACGTTGTGTACGAACAGACCGGCGTGCGCACCAAGCTGATCCGCTTCCCGGGAGGTAGCAGCAATACCGTCAGCCGCAAATATGCGCCGGGCATTATGACACGCCTGACCAAAGAAGTGTCCTCGCGCGGGTATGTGTATTTTGACTGGAATCTTTCTTCCGGCGATGCTTCGGGCGGTAAGGTGTCCGCGCAGACCATTATCAACAACTGCCGCAAAGTGCCGCGCAGCGATTCCGTAATCGTGCTCATGCACGACGCCTCCGCCAAAAAGACGACGGTGGAGGCGCTGCCTGCCGTGATCGAGTATTACAAAGCGGCAGGCTGCAAATTTGCGGCGTTAAGTGAATCTTCCCCCACGGCGCACCAGCGGGTATTGAACTGAAAAATCCCGGTTTTTTTGTGTATATTCAATAGTTGAAAGCTTTTTTCATTGTGATTTTGCACAAAGTTTCTTCGCGCCAAAGGAACGGACTTTGGAATACCCTCCGAAATCTCGCAAAATCCCCCATATATCGTGTTTTAACCGTTGACGAGGACAAGTTTTGTGGTATAATATGTTAACGAAAAGCAGGAAAAACAGCAATACTCTGATATATAGGGAGAATGTTTTATGTTCGTAAAAGAAGTTCTTGTTCAAAATCAGGTTGGTCTGCATGCGCGTCCGGCAACGTTCTTTATCCAGAAAGCCAATGAATTCAAATCTTCCATCTGGGTCGAAAAGGATGAGCGCCGCGTCAATGCAAAGAGCCTGCTCGGTGTTCTCTCTCTCGGCATTATGGGCAATACCAAAATTCGAATCATTGCCGGCGGCCCCGATGAGGTGCAGGCGGTTGAAGCGCTTGTCAAGCTGGTGGAATCCGGCTTTGCCGAATAATTTTTATCAGAGCTTATTTCAGACACGCCGGCTCTTCGGTGTGTCTGATTTTGTTTATATCGTTTCTTAAAAATGGGAAAGGGCGCGTGAGATATGGACGAAAGACGTGCACGGCTGCGGGCCAAATCCATGCGCCTGCCGCTTTTGCCGGGCGTGTATATCATGAAAAACAAGGCCGGCGAGATCATCTATATCGGCAAGGCAAAAGCGCTGAAAAACCGCGTCAGCCAATATTTCGGCTCGCCGAACGGGCACACGGTAAAAGTGCGTAAAATGGTCGAAAATGTGCAGGATTTCGATTATATCGTTACCGACAGTGAGTTTGAAGCGCTGGTGCTCGAATGCAGTCTCATCAAGCAGCACATGCCGAAATACAATATCCTGCTCAAAGACGACAAAGGATACAGCTATATCCGCGTGGCGGGGGAAAAGTATAAAACGATCTCCGCTGTGCTGCAAAAAAATGATGACGGCGCGCAGTATATCGGTCCATATACCAGTTCTTATGCCGTCAAGCAGAGCGTGGATGCCGCCAACAAGATTTTTATGCTTCCGCAATGCGGCAAGGATTTTGACAAAGGCGTGCAGACTTCGCGCCCGTGTTTGAATTACTATATCTCCCGCTGCTGCGGTGTCTGCACGGGTAAGGTCAATCCAAAGGAGTATGCGGAAGCCGCAGAGCAAGCGATCCGCTTCCTGAAAGGCGACAGCGCCGCTGTTTTAAAGACGCTTACCGAGCAAATGGAAGAAGCTTCGGAGCGTTTGGACTTTGAACGTGCCGCGCGTCTGCGGGACCGCATCCATGCGATTGAACAGCTTCGAGAAAAACAAAAGGTCGTTTTCAAATCCGTCGAAGAACAGGATGTCTTTTCCATGGCGGAGAGTGAAAACACGGTCTGCCTTGCCGTCCTGCGTTTTGCAGATGGGCGGCTGTTCGACAGCGAACATTTCTTTTTTGAAAAAGAGGAGAGTGCCACCGAAACCATGGCGACCGCGATAACGTCCTATTATTCCATGCGCAGCGACATCCCAAAACGCGTAACTGTGGACGGTGAAGTCGAGGGTAAGGCAGATCTGGAGCGCTGGCTGAGTGAAAAGCGCGGCAAAAAGACAGTGATCTTCTGTCCGCAGCGCGGCGAACAGGTAGATGTTGTCAAAATGTGCCGGGAAAATGCACAGGAAAAGCTTGCGTTGAAGCTCGGCATGCGCGGCAGAGACGTTGCCGTGCTCGAAGAACTGCGCGATTTGCTTGGGCTGCAAAGCGCGCCCGCGTATATCGAGGCCTACGATATCTCCCACACCGCTGGGCAGGACAGCGTCGGGGGCATGGTCGTATTCTGTGACGGACGGCCGCTGAAATCCGCGTACCGTCGTTTTCGGATTCGGTCTTTTCAGGGCAACGACGATTACCGGTCTATGCATGAAGTGCTCACGCGGCGTTTTACGGAATATGAAAAACAGAAAGACAGCGGCGAGGGCTTCGGCAGGCTGCCGGATTTGATCCTTTTAGACGGCGGCATCGGGCAGGTCAATGCTGTGCAGCCAGTGCTTGACGAATTCGGGCTGCATATCCCGCTGTTCGGTATGGTCAAGGACAACCGCCACCGCACGCGCGCCATCGCGCAAAACGGCGGTGAGATCGAAATTCGCTCCAACCGCCGCGTATTTACGCTGATTTCCGACATTCAGGAAGAGGTCCATCGTTATTCCATCGCATATCACCGCAGCCGCCACGCGAAGCGCACGCTTTCCATGTCGCTTTGTGAGATCGAAGGCGTCGGGGATAAAAAAGCGCGCGCGCTGCTGCGCAGGTTCAAAACGCTGACAGCGATCCGCAATGCCGATGTGGACACGCTCTGCACAGCAGAGGGAATCTCTAGAAAGACGGCCGAAAAAGTCTATGCGTTTTACCATGGAAAGGAAGATGAGAACCCATGAAAAAAGCGATCGTTTTTGATTTGGACGGAACGCTGCTCAACACGCTCGACGATCTGTGCGACAGCACAAATTATGCGCTCGCCGCTTTGCATTTCCCGCCACGCACGCTCGACGAAGTGCGTCGCTTTGTCGGCAACGGCATCCGCAAGCTGATCGAACGTGCTGTGCCGGATACCGCTTCCGCTGAACAGACGGAAGAATGCTATCGCGTTTTCTGCGAACACTATAAACACAATATGGAGAACAAGACGAAAGAGTATGACGGTATTTCCGACATGCTTTCTGCCCTTCAGGATGCGGGCTACCGGATGGCGATTGTGACCAACAAAGCAGATTTCGCCGCGCAGGAGCTTTGCAGCACGCTTTTCGGGAAGTACGTCAAAACCGTAGTCGGAAGCGTAGACGGCAGGCCGAACAAACCTGCACCGGACGGTGTGTACTATGCGCTCGAGCAGATGGGCGTCACGCCGGATGAGGCTGTGTTTGTCGGCGACAGCGAGGTGGATATTCAAACTGCGCATAACGCGCATCTGGACGCCGTCGGGGTGCTTTGGGGCTTCCGTGACGAGACGCAGCTTCGTGCAACCGGTGTTAAAACGCTTGTGCGCACCCCAAAAGAATTAAAAAATATGCTTTTAAAGCTAAAAAGTTGCTGAATACAGTTGACATTTGTGCTAAAATAGTGAAAAATAGGGTAGAGTAAGGAGGTTGTCCATGCGGGTCATTACGGGTACGGCGCGTGGCAGAAAACTGAAAACGCTTGCGGGCGATGACGTTGTGCGTCCGACCTCCGAGAAGGTCAAGGAAGCGATGTTCAGCATCGTGCATTTTGAATTGGAAGGCGCCACTGTGCTCGACGCATTTGCGGGTTCGGGGCAGCTGGGGATTGAAGCGCTCAGCCGCGGCGCCAAAAAAGCCGTTTTTACGGATGAAAATCGGCAGGCGGCCGACACCGTGCGCGATAATCTGCAAACGACGCGCTTTACCGATCGCGCCGTTGTGCTGCAAACCGATGCATTTTCGTATTTGCAGTCCACGTGCGAAAAGTTTGATGTATTGTTCTTCGACCCGCCTTACCGCAAAGGGACGGTCGAAAGGATTTTGCCGCTGGTTCCGCGCTGCTGCAATCCCGGCGCGATCCTTGTTTGCGAGACCGAAGCCGAAGCTGTGCTGCCTGAAAGTGTCGGCGTGCTTACACGCCTTCGGGAATATAAATATTCCAAAACCAAACTGACGACTTACAGAATGCAGGAGGACGCCGAATGAAAACCGTCATCTGCCCCGGCAGCTTTGACCCGGTAACCGTCGGGCATATGGACATCATCCGCCGCAGCGCCGCGATGTTCGACAAAGTGATCGTGGTTGTAATGAACAATTACCAGAAACGCGACCGCCATGCGTTTTCCGCTGAGGAACGCGTCGAACTGCTGAAGCGCTGTACGAAAGATATTCCGAATGTCGAGGTGGAAGCATACGCGGGTCTGCTTGCGGAATACGCACGGCAAAAAAATGCAGTCGCTGTTGTCAAGGGGCTGCGCGCGGTTTCGGATTTTGAATATGAGTTCCAGCAGGCGCTGACCAACATGCGGCTCAACAGCGAGTTGGATACGGTCTTTATGACGACCACCGCGGAAAATATGTTTTTAAGTTCCAGTGTTGTCAAACAGGTTTGCGAATTGGGCGGGGACATCAGCAGCTTTGTGCCCGAAGAGATTCGTGACGATATTATCAAAAGATTAAGAGGCAGAGGTGACAAGCAATGAACATAGAAAGCTTGCTCGACGAGTTGGAGGACATTCTCGATGAAGGGAAAAGCGTTCCTTTTACATCGAACCTTCTTGTAGATGTTAATGAGATCAAGCGGGTGCTTGAGGACATCCGCCTGAATATGCCGGATGAACTGATGCAGGCGCGCAAGATCGCTTCGGAACGTAAGGAGATTTTGACCGCTGCGCAGAATTCCGCTGATGAGATCATCGCAGCCGCGCACAAGCGTGCCAAAGAGCTTGTTGCCGAGCATGAGATCACCAAGAACGCCGAGATCTCCGCCTCCGACATTATGGCGCAGGCGCGCACGCAGGCGGGCGAGATCGTGGAAGGTGCGCGTGCGACCGCGTCCCAGCTGACCGATCAGGCGCAAAAGTGGGCGAACGATATGCGTACGAGCGCAGGCGAGTATGTCGAAAATATCGTGGCGCTTGCCGACGAGAGCCTGACGAATTCTGTCAACGAGATCCGCCGTGCGCGGCAGTCTTTGCGCGCAGCAGCGCAGCATAAAAAAACGGAAGGCTGACCTTTCCGAAATCTGTCTATTCCTTCACCTCGTCGCATATATATGTGTACGAGGTGAAAGTTTATGTTTGTGTTTTCCGTGCATAAAAAACAGATTCGGTTTGCTATTTTGATCCTGTGCATCGCCGCGATAGCGGTAGCCTTTGCGATTGTGTCGAAAAACGGTGTGGAAGCCTCCAAAGAAACCGGGCTCAATGTCAACGCCTCTACCGCCGAAGAACGCATTGCATACCTTTCGCAATTCGGCTGGCAGGTGGATGAAGACCCTGTTGAGGTGTCGGAGATCATCATCCCCGAGACATTTGACGAGACCTACACAAATTATAATGAACTGCAAAAATCGCAGGGCTTTGATTTGACGTTGTATGCGTCCAAACGTGTCAAACGGTGGGTGTACCGCGTGCGCAATTATCCCGGCTATGAGGATCTCGACTGCATCCAGGCGACGCTGCTCATCTATGACGGCAAAGTCATCGGCGGCGACATCTGTTCGACGCAGCTTGACGGCTTTATGCACGGATTTGTCAAAGAGCAGACTGCGGACACGCAAGCGGCGCAGACCACGGCTGCCGCGTGATCCGCTCTAAAGGACGTACCAAAAAGGAAGATGCTTTATGCCCGCACAGCGACTTGACAAATATATTGCCAATACCTGCAGCCTGTCGCGCAAAGAGGTCAAAATCTTGGTGCGCGACGGGCGCGTCGCTTTGAATGGCGAAACGGTACGGGATGCCGGCATGCAAATCGACGCGGAAAAGGACGTCTTATGCATAGACGGTAAGGCATATAATGCAGAAGAACATGCTTATATCATGCTCAACAAGCCGCTCGGCGTGGTATCCGCCAGCCGGGACCGCACACAGAAAACCGTTTTAGATTTGGTTCCCGATGCGCTTTTTCGCAAGGGGTTGTTTCCTGCGGGGCGTCTGGACAAAGACACGAGCGGCTTTGTTCTGCTGACGGACGACGGGGATTTCGCACATCGGATCCTTTCGCCAAAAAATCATGTTCAAAAGACCTATGTCGCCACGCTCAAAACGCCTTTGACAAAAGAGGCGCATCAGATGCTTTCGGCAGGCGTTACCCTGCGCGACGGCACTGCGCTTTTGCCCGCCGATGTGCGTTGCCTGGCGGATGACCGCCGCACGGTGCAGATCAAAATCTGCGAGGGGAAATATCATCAGATCCGCCGGATGCTTGCTGCCGCCGGCTGCCCGGTGCAGACGCTTATGCGTACGCATATGGGCGCGTTGGCGCTCGACCCGGCTTTGCGCCCTGGGGAATGCCGGCTGCTTACAAAAGCAGAAAAAGAAAAAATCACACAAAAAACGGACTGACAGCCGCGGCAAACCGCCGCGGCTGTTTTGCACCGCCTGTCTTATCCGCGCATAGTATAGGGTAAAGGAAAATGCGGTGGTGGAAGAATCATGCGAAAATTACTGATACAAGTTGGGTCCGTGACCTATGCCATGAAAGCGAAGTCCGTATTACAGGCAAACGGGCTTCGCGCATCTGTCGTCAAAACGGCGAATCCAAAAAAGAATGAGGGCTGCGGCTATTCCGTTGCCGTGGAAGATCCGAAAGTAAACGTAGCTGTGCTTTTGCAGCGGGAACACGTCGAGATACTCGGAACGAAGTGGGCAACATGACCTATTTCGACAATGCTGCTACGACTTATCCGAAACCGCGCGCTGTTCGGGAGGCGGTTCAGCGTGCGCTGACGCAGTTTGGCGCGAATCCGGGGCGTGGCGGCCACGAAATGGCATATGCTACTGCCGAGGAAATCTATAACGTTCGCACCGCGATTTCGGATTTTTTTGACCTCGGCGCACCGGAAAACGTAATTTTTACCAAAAACTGCACGGAAGCGCTCAATCTTGTCATCAAAGGACTTGCTCGGCAAGGCGGCCATTTTGTGTGCTCGGACTTAGAGCATAATGCTGTGACGCGCCCGTTAGAGGCATTGAAACTGCGCGGAATTTGCACTTGGGACGCCGCGAAAACAGGCGAAACAGACGAACAGGCGGTCACGGGCTTTGAAACTTGTATTCGAAAAAATACAGTAGCGCTCATCTGCACAGGCGCGTCGAATGTATTCGGCAAAGCTTTACCACTTGAAAAACTGGCGGTGCTCGCCCATGCACACGGTATCCCGCTGGTCGCGGATCTTGCCCAGACGGCGGGTATTTTACCGCTCTCCCTTCGGAAAGCAGGTATCGACTTTGCATGCGCGCCCGGTCACAAGGGGTTATACGGACCGATGGGCACGGGAATTTTGCTTTGCAACTCTTCCCAACGGCTTGAAACGCTGATGGAGGGCGGAACAGGCAATCAGTCCGCAAAACTTGTGCAGCCGGAGAATTATCCGGAGCGGCTGGAGTGCGGTACGCTCAACGTACCCGGTATTGCCGGTCTCGGGGCAGGGGTACGCTTTGTTGCACAGAAAGGCATCTCCGAAATCTATACCCGTGAGAAGCGGATGGTGCGCCGCATCGCGGCTTCGCTCGGTCAGATGCCACAGGTGCAGCTGTATACGGATTTAGACAGCCCAACGCAGCGTTTGGCTCCGCTGCTTTCTTTCAATATCCGCGGCAAGCACAGCGAGGAAGTCGGTGCCGAGCTTGCGCGCCGTGGGATCGCCGTTCGTGCGGGTCTGCACTGCGCCGCTTTGGCGCACCGCACCTACCAAACGGAGGCGACGGGGACGGTACGCATTTGCCCGTCTGTTTTCACAAAAGAACAAGATGTAAAAAGTTTATTAAATTCTGTATTTCAAATTGCAAAAAAAGCTTGAGTATGATACAATATATCGTGATTTTATATGCACAGTTTCGTGCATTTTGCGATATGTTGTATTTTTTTATCGAAATTGGGTGTTACGATGTACCATGCGCTGACTGCCGCCGATACGTTTCGAGATATCGGCAACGCTATTTTAAGCTTTCGAAGCCTTGCAGACGTGTTGGACGTGCTGTTGGTCGCCTTCGTAATTTACAGTGTAATCAAGCTGATTCGAGAAACGCGCGCCATCCAGCTTGCCAAAGGGTTTATCCTGCTCCTCTTGCTGTATGCAGCGGTCTATTTGCTGAACATGGAGGTCAGTACCTACATGTTCTCCCTGCTGTTTTCCAATATCCTTCTGGTTTTAGTCATCATTTTTTCACCCGAGATCCGCCATGCGCTCGAAAGCGTCGGGCGCAGCAGTGTTTCCAATTTCAGCCTGTTTAATTTCAAGCACGGCGACGAGATCCAACGCCAGGAGCTCTTGACCGACATGGTCAACGCTGTTACAAAGGCGTGCGCCGACATGAGCGATAAAAAGATCGGTGCGCTGCTTGTGTTTGAGCGCGAGAGTATCCTTGGGGAAATCATCAACACGGGCACGCTTGTTGACGCTGCAATCTCTGCTGAAATGATTGGGAATATTTTTTATCCCAAAGCGCCGCTGCACGACGGCGCCGCCGTGATCCGTAATGCACGCATCTGTGCGGCGGGGTGTATTCTGCCGTTGACCAAGAATGCGGATCTGAGCAGCGAACTGGGTACGCGGCACCGCGCTGCGATCGGCTTAAGCGAACAGAGCGACGCGCTGGTTATTGTGGTTTCGGAGGAGACGGGTACGATCTCCTCCGCTTTCAAAGGGAACCTGCGGCGCAATCTTTCCAGCGGCGACCTGCGAGAACTGCTGACGCAGACGTTTATCAAGTCCGAAAGCAACGACGACAATCGTTTTAAGAAACTGCTGAAGGGACGGCACAAGCATGAAGAAACTGCATCTAAAGAAGACTAAACCTGCCGCCGATCAAGCGGTTGCACCAAAAGAGAAGAAAAAAGGCGGGGGCCTCATCAACAACAACAAATTGATGATGCTGTTTTCGCTGATCGTAGCATTCGGTATTTGGATCTGGGTGGCGATCGAGAAAAGCCCGGTCGTGGAAGTCACCATCAGTTCCGTCCCGGTGCAGATCGATATGGAAAACAGCGTTCCTGCACAACTGAACCTGCAAATGTTCGGGCAGACGGATTATTATGTAGATGTTACGGTCTCGGCAAAGCGTTTCATCGCATCATCGCTGACTGCTTCGGATGTCACGGTGACGGCGCAGACGAATTACGTCGATTCCGCCGGCACAAAATCCCTGCAGCTGCGGGCTGTTGCCGCAAACTCCAAAGATTTTGAGATCACAGGACTTTCCCAAAATTACATCGACGTGTATTTTGATACTTACAAAGAGGCAGAATTTCCTGTCGCGCCGCGAATCATCTCGCCGGATGCAGGTTCTGTAATCGAAGGGTGTATTCTCGGCGATCCGGTATTTTCAAAGAGTACCGTCATCGTCAGCGGCCCTGCAACGGAAGTCAATACCGTTACCGGCGTGATTGCAGAGGTCACGCTTGATGCGCCGCTTTCTGCAACCACGACGCTGCAGCCCGAGCTAAAGCTGCAATCCGAAGCAAACGAGTCACTTGCAAATGTCCAGATCGATGCAGGCGACAGCGATGTGACTATGACGATACCCGTTTTAAAAAATGTCGTGCTGCCGACCACGGTAACGTTCCGCAATACGCCTGCCGGCTACCTTAACGACCCCATTCCGTTTACCGTATCCCCGAGCAGTGTAGAGGCTGCCATCCCCGTAGAGCAGGTGGATGTGATTTCTTCCATCAGCGTCGGTACGCTGGATTTTTCGGAATTGGACAGCGGCTATAACCGATTTGTATTTGAAGCCTCCGACATTACGGATTATATCGTGACCGATAATACCACGCGATTCCGTGTTACCGTCAACATGAGCGGTACAACGTCAGCGTCCTTTACAGTGCCGGAGGGCAACGTTACCATCACTGCGCAAAAGGACGGTTTTGCGTCTACCGTGATCCCGTCGAGCATTGAAAACGTTCGTGTCATCGGCACGCCTGAAGAGGTCGCCGCGCTGACAAACGATATGCTGTATGTGGAGATCGATTTGTCGAACTATGATATCAAAGCCGGGGAACAGACCATTGAGGTCAATGTATTTGTGCGCGGCAACACAAAGGCTTGGGCATCCGGAACCTATCCGGTCCGCATACAGTCCACACAGACAGCTGAACCTGAAACAACGCAGTAGCACATAAGGTTTATTTTCTGAGGAAGGGGTGGCCGCAGTGAGGCGAAAAAGCATTTTGCTTTTGTTTGCAGTGCTGCTGGTTATGGGTCTGTGCAGCTGCTCTGTAAAGATCACCACAGTGGACGAGCTGATGCGTCCGCCCCGCCTTTCCGGCGAAAACGAGGGGATCGAAGAGGCTTTCGAACGCGCCACAGAGAACAAAAGCGTGCAGGTCAAAACGCCGATGGCAGGCGCTTACCGCTCTGCTTATGTTTTATATGATTACGACGCCGACGGCACACAGGAGGCCATTACGTTTTACAGCGATACGGCGGACGAAACGACGGCATATATGCATGTCCTGGATTTCAACGGTACACGCTGGGAATCTGTCGCCGACATCAAAGGCAAGGGCAGTGAGGTATATCAAATCGACTTCTGCGATATGAACGGTGACGGCCGTTCGGAGATCGTGGTCTGCTGGTCATTATTTGAAAGTACGGGCGGCAGGGTGCTCACGGTATATGCTCCGCGCGACGATGAAACCTCTGCCGGTCTGCGGGAGCTTTCCCGGGAGCCGTTCACGCAAATGCTGCCCGTGGATATCAACACCGACGGACGCGACGAAATCTTTTTGATGCTGATTACCACAGAATTTGGCGCGAACCGAACGGTTGGCAAATTGCTTGCGATGGACGATGACTTCGGGATATATGCTATGGACAGTCTGGAACTCGTTCCGGCGTTAAGCGTGCTTTCTTTACAGGCATCCAAAGCAGACACGCAAAGCGGTGCGACCGCTGCGCTGTATGCGGATTGCGTGTTGAACGAAAACATGGCGGTCACCGAGATTGTGTATTGGGACAGCGCCATGCACCGCCTGCGTGCGCCGTTAACGGAGGATAACCGTTCTGCCGCGCCGCAGACCGCGCGTTCCGCAACGCTTTCCTGTATGGATTTTGATGCAGATGGGGCCCTTGAGATCCCGACACAGCAGTTTTTCTCCAATGCGGTTACTGCTGTGGGCGATGAGCGGCAGCCATTGCCGCTGACGGTCTGGCTGGGTTTCGACGGCAACGCACTGCATCCCAAAACGAGTGCATTGATGCTGTCCGCCTGGTCATGCTCGTTCCGGATAACCGATCAGGAGCTGAAATCGTTTCTGGTCGTCAACGATCTGGCGGCGCAGACTTGTTCCTTTTACCGTCAGCTTTCAGACGGTTCGCGCGGGGAACTGTTGTTTGTACTGTCGGTTGCGGCAACGGCGCAATGGGAACACGGCGACCGCGGCGATCGTGTTTTCCTTGCGGAAAGCGGGCGCAGGATCTATGCCTATGAGATTACACAAGCGGGGGAGGCGTTCGGCGTTACGCCGAGCGGTTTACAGGAGCGTTTTGCGGTGACGCGATAAAGGAGAGGCTGTATGAAACGGGTTTTGATTGCCGAGGACGAGGCTTCCATTAGGGAGTTCATCGTCATCAATCTGCAACGCAGCGGCTATGAAGTCCTGGAAGCGGAGAACGGTGCGGAAGCAATCCGGCTGTTTGACAGCTGCGGCGGGCAGGTTGACGTAGCGATTCTTGACATTATGATGCCGGAAAAGGACGGTATGGAGGTCTGTCGGTATTTTCGTGACAAAAGTGCAGAGATAGGTATTTTAATGCTGTCCGCCAAATCGCAGGAGATCGACAAGGTCTCCGGGCTTATGAACGGGGCAGATGATTATATCACCAAACCGTTTTCGCCCTCTGAATTGATGGCGCGGGTCGATGCGATCTATCGCCGCGTTGCGCTCATCAAGGCACGGCATGCGCAAGACCAGTCGCCGCAAAGCATCCGGCTTGGTGATTTTACGCTGCAGCTTAACGAACGGCTGCTTTATAAAAAAAATAAGCCTATTGAATTGACGCAAATCGAATTTCAGATTTTGGAATATTTGTTCCGCAATCCCAACACGGTGTTGACGCGCGCGTCGATTCTGCAGGAGGTCTGGGGAGAAAACTGCTATGTGGATGACAAAGTTATTGACGTCAACATTCATCGTTTGCGCAGCAAGATCGAGGACATCCCCGCGCAGCCAAAGCACCTTGTAACCATTTGGGGCATGGGCTATAAGTGGATCGTTTGAAGCACGGCCGGAAAGGGGCGAGACATTTGTCGCTTGGCAAAAGCAGCATCACAAAGCGATGGGTCATCAATACGCTCTGCGTGATCGTTGTGGTCCTGGTCAGCGTTACGCTGATTGCGCTGTTGCTGTTTCACGAGCAATATTATGCTTCCGTGCGCACAACGCTGAATGCGCGGGCAACCGGACTTGTGCGCTCTTATTTTTCGTTTTCTTCCGGAACGCCCACAGACGAGACGTTCAATTTGCGTGCCAACGAATATGTTGAAAACTTCAACGACAAAACGCTTATGGAGGTCTGGGTAATCGATCGCAGCGGCAATGTGGTGGTTTCCTCCAGCGGCTTTTCCGTCGCCGGGGAACCGTATCCGGACTATGAAGAAGCGTGCGATGCGGAGAACGGGAAAGCGTTTTGGACGGGGTATACCTCTTCCGGCGAACACATTATGGCGTTGAGCTTTATGCTTGGACCGCAGGCCGCACAAAGCGGCGCAGTTCGGTATATCATCTCGCTTGCAGATATTGACGGGCAGCTGCGCACCATCGCCGTTTTGCTGTTTGTGCTGTGCGGCGTGATATTGGCGCTTGTCTCCATTTCCGGACTTTATTTTGTGCGTTCCATCGTTCAGCCTGTAAAACGCATTACTGAAACCGCGCAGCGCATCGCCGACGGGGATCTGAGCGCCCGTATTGCCGGCAGAGAGTATGAAGACGAGCTTGGCGTTTTAAGCGCGACGATCAACGATATGGCACGCGAACTCAACGAGACGGACCGCTTGAAAAACGAATTCATTTCCACCGTTTCGCACGAGCTGCGAACGCCGCTGACCGCCATCAAGGGCTGGGGAGAAACGCTTCTGGATTCCCCGCCTGGGGATGCGGCGCTTACGCACAAGGGCTTGGAGGTCATTATCAGCGAGTCGGAACGCCTTTCCCAGCTTGTGGAGGAACTGCTGGACTTTTCCCGCATGGAAAGCGGCAATCTTACCATGCAGATGGAACGCTTTGATGTGCTTGATACCCTGCGGGAAGCGCTGCTGCTGTTTAACGAACGAGCCCGGCGGGAAGCCATAACGCTGACATATGAGATCGACCCCGGGAATGCGATCATGCACGGCGACCGCAATCGCATCAAACAGGTGTTCGTCAACGTGTTAGACAATGCGTTCAAATATTCCGAACAAGGCGGCAGCATCCTTGTGCAGGCGCTTGTCCCGGAGCAAAATGCGGTGCAGATTAAAATTTCGGACCACGGCTGCGGCATTTCAGAGGAAGATCTCCCGCATGTGACCGAAAAGTTCTATAAAGCGAATACCGCTGTGCGCGGCTCCGGAATCGGGCTTGCGGTCGTCGCCGAGATCGTCGCGAAGCACAGCGGCGATCTGCAATTTGACAGTACGCAAGGCGAGGGAACAACCGTTACCCTGCGCTTTCCGATAGAAACTCAAGCGGCAATGCCGAAAGGAGAATAATGTTGGCAAAAAAGCAGAAAAAACCTTGCAAATACAGCTCGGTCGGCGGGCAGGCGCTTATCGAGGGTGTAATGATGCGCGGTCCGCGCGGAACAGCGATGTCCGTACGTCTGCCGAACGGCGAGATTGAAACGGAATATAAGGAGACTAAACCCTGGCGGGAAAAATGTAAATTTTTCTCCCTCCCGCTTATTCGCGGCATCGTCGGTTTTGTCGAATCACTTGTAACGGGTTACGGTTATCTGATGGAGTCCGCCGAAAAGGCAACACAGGGCGAAGAAGAGAATCCGGAGGAGCTTTCCAAGCTGGATCGTTGGATCAATGACCATTTCGGTGAAAAAATGATGAATGCCATCGGCATCATCTCTGCCGTGCTTGGGTTTGCACTCGCTTTTTTCCTGTTCCTGTGGCTTCCTTCCTTCCTTGTGGACGTGGTGACGCGGGGTACGCTGTTAAAATTCCACGCGCTCTTTGAAGGCATTATCCGTGTGATTATTTTCGTTTTGTATATGGTGCTGGTCTCGCAGATGAAGGATATCCACCGTGTATTTATGTACCACGGCGCCGAGCACAAGTCCATTTTCTGCTATGAACACGGGCTTCCTCTGACGGTTGAAAACGTGCGCAAGCAAAAGCGTTTCCACCCGCGCTGTGGCACGAGCTTTATGTTCGTTATGATTTTGCTGAGCATCCTGATCTCATCCGCACTTGTGTTGATTATCCCGGGTCTTGCTGAAGTTAACCGCGCCCTTTGGATCACCGTAAAGATTCTGGTGCTGCCGTTTGTGATGGGCCTTGGCTATGAATTTATTCGCTATGCAGGAAAGCATGATAATCTGTTCGTAAAGATCCTCGCGGCGCCCGGACTTTGGATGCAGCGCATCACCACTAAGGAACCTACCGACGACATTATCGAAGTCGGTATTGCTTCCTTAAAAGCGGCACTCGGTGAAGACGAAACGGTACAGACCCAGCCGCGGCAGCCGGAAAGCGATCCGCCTGCTTTCGGCGAAGGAAACGCGCAATGACGGTATCAGATGCATTTGAAAAAGGAAAACAAATTTTAGAAGAGAATCACATTCCGGATGCCGCGTTTGACTGTGGCTGCCTGTTTGAGGCGGCCTGCGGCTATGCCCATGCATCAAGGCTTGCGCATGCGGACGATGTTTTGGATGCAGCAGCCACGGAGCGGTTCTTGTCTTATGTCCGCCGCCGTGCGGACGGAGAACCGCTGCAATATATCCTCGGAAAATGGGAGTTCTGCGGGCGGTCGTTTCGTGTCGGTCCCGGTGTGCTGATCCCGCGGCCCGAGACGGAAGAACTCGCCGGGCTTGCAGACCGTGCAGTACGGGAAAACTCGTATGCTGTGGTCTGGGATCTGTGTGCAGGCACGGGGTGCCTTGGTCTGACGATCGCACTCAACAATCCAGCTACCCGCGTTTATTTGCTTGAAAAATATGTGGATGCGTTCGCCTATCTGGAGGAAAACCGAAAGATGCTTGGCACACAGAACGCGGCGGCATTGCAGGCGGATATTTTCGACCCGCCGCCTTTAGCGCTTCCTGCGCCGGACCTTGTGGTTTCCAATCCGCCGTATGTTCCGGCCGGGGAGATTGCACATTTGCAAGCCGAAGTTCGTCGGGAGCCGCATATGGCGCTGGACGGCGGCGCGGACGGGCTGGATTTTTACCGCGCGATTGCCGATTTATGGTTTCCTAAAGTGCGCGCCGGCGGAAAAATTTTGCTGGAGTGCGGTGACGGGCAGGGGGAAAAGGTTGCTGCTCTTTTTGTAAATTGTGCACGCCGTACCGCGCATTACGACACAAATCGTATTGACAGATTCGTAGAAATCACAGTATAATATGTTTTCAAAGATATTTTGGGAGTTGGGCTATGCTTTTCGATCTTTTGCGCGGCGGCTTTGACCCGGTCACCTTGATTGCGGGTTTGTTCGCTTCGGTGTTTGTTGTGTTCTGCACCATGCCTGTGCACGAATGCGCACATGCTTTTGTGGCGTACAAGCTCGGTGACAAAACAGCGCGCCTTGCCGGGCGAATGACGCTCAACCCGATGAAGCATATTGATCCAATCGGCGCGTTGATGATTATTCTTGTCGGCTTCGGGTATGCAAAGCCCGTGCCGGTCAATCCGCGCAATTTCAAAAAGCCGAAAGTCGGTATGGCGCTGACCGCGCTTGCAGGACCTGTGGCCAATCTGCTGATGGCGATGCTTTTTATCCTTTTCAAAAACATTGTCGGCTTGCTTCCGTCTACCAGTCTGCTGGCGGTCGCGCTGTATTTGTTTTTCACGTATGCGGCGATGATCAACATCGGTCTTGCTGTGTTCAATTTGATCCCGGTGCCGCCGCTGGATGGCTCGCGCGTGCTGCAGCTGCTGATTCCGGCGAAGTATTACTACAAATTCCTGCAATATGAGCGCTACATTGTTTTGGTCGTGTTTTTGCTTCTGTTCCTCGGTGTGCTCAGCCGCCCGCTCGCGGAAGCGGAGGTATGGCTCTTTGAAAAGATGGATTATATCATCGGGTATCCTTTTCGATAAGGTGTAAAAGAATGGAGCAGATTTCATACAAATTAGAGGTGTTCGAAGGCCCGATGGACCTGCTTTTGCACCTCATTTCAAAGCATAAGCTGAATATTTATGATATACCGATTTTTACCTTGGTGGAACAGTATACCGATTATGTCAAGCGTATGCAGGAAGAAGATATGTACGTTGCAAGCGCGTTCTTGGAAATGGCGGCGCGGCTTGTATATATCAAAACCGTTTCACTGCTGCCCGTGTACAAAGAGGCGGAAGAGCTGAAAAAAGAGCTCACCGGCGAATTGCTTGAATATCGCGACTGCCGCCTGATGGCGGAGAAACTGTCGCACCAGACCGAAGGCTTTGACCGCTTTGTGCGCGAACCCATGGAGATCGAAGCAGATCCGACCTACACCCGCTTGCATGAGCCCTCCGAGCTTTTACGCGCTTACATGAGTGCGGTCGGCAAGCGGCTTCGCAAGCTCCCTCCGCCGGTGGAAGCGTTCCGCGGCATCGTGGCGACCAAGATCGTCTCGGTCGAATCTAAGATCAAGTCGATTTATTATAAACTGACGCGTAAGGGCAAGAAACAGCGTTTTCGCGCTCTTTTTGCCGACGCACAGTCAAAATCTGACCTTGTTGCGACTTTTCTCGCCGTGCTCGAACTTGCCAAAAGCAAAAAGCTGCGCGTGGAAGGCGACGGCGACACGGCGGATGTGGAACTTTTGACAGAAGATTTCGGGGACTTTGGTTCCAAAGAATGGGGGTAAGGGCGCATTTGGCTCGAGCAAAAACCTTGCAGGCAGCTGCGGAAGCGATTTTATTTTCCGTCGGCGAGCCTTTGGAAATACAGCGGCTCGCGGAGGCTTTGGAGATCGACGAAGAGCAAACACAGCAGGTTTTACTGAATTTGTCCGCGTCTCTGGACGAGCGCGGCAGCGGCATCTGTCTTTTAAAGCTTGGCTCCAAATATCAGCTTGCCTCCCGAACGGAATTTGCGCCGCAGATCCGCAGCGTACTCGAAGTCCGGCGCAACGCGCCACTTTCTCAGGCGGCGTTTGAGGTGCTTGCCGTCATTGCGTATAACCAGCCCGTGACCAAATCCTTTGTTGAGCAGGTGCGCGGTGTGGATTGCTCCGGTGTCATCGCCACGCTTTGCCAGAAAAAGCTGATTGAAGAGAAAGGGAGACTTGATCTTCCCGGCAGACCGCTGTTGTACGGTACAACGCCGGACTTTTTGCGATGCTTTTCGGTCTCATCGCTCGACGAATTGCCGCAGCTTCCGAATAAAGAGGAATCTGCAAAGGTTCAAGAAGCAGCCGATCAGATCCCTACCGCAGAAAACACGCCGGAGGATACCGGCGCGCCCGCCGCTGAATAAAGCGGATTAAGATTTTATTTCGGAAAAAGGAGGTGTTCTTTTGGTTGCCTTATATATTCTTCTCGGCATTATTTTGCTTTTGATCCTTCTTTTAAGCGTCAAAGTGCGTGTGGATGCGGAATACATAGAGGATTTCCGTGCAAAACTTCGCTGGGCGTTTTTGTCCTTTGATTTATATCCGACAAAACCCAAAGAGAAAAAGCCGAAGAAAGAAAAATCGAAAGCGGAAGAACCGCCGCAGCCGGAGGAACCCAAGCCCAAAAAGCCGAATCCTTTTAAGACATTTTATGAAAACCAGGGATACGAAGGGGTCAAACAACTGATCCGCGATACGGCGGACGCGCTCGGCTCTTTGATGAAGAGCGTGAAAAAGCATTTGATCCTGGACGAGCTTTTCCTGTTTGTTGTGGTTTCGCACAACCACGATGCCGCACGTACGGCGATCGAATACGGCGAGGCTTGCCGGGAGATCTTCCCCGCAATGGGCTTTATCTGCTCTAACCTCAAGGTCAAAAAATACGACGTGGAAGTGGAACCGGATTTTCTCGGCACTTTCAGCAGCGCACAATTTTCCTTTTCCCTTTCCATCCGTCCGATCTTTCTCATCAACGCCGCGCTTGTTATGGCGGTCCGATTGCTGTTCAAAGTGGTTTTGAAGGTGCTGCGCGCAAAGCCTGCGCCCGAAACCTTAGAAAATAAACAACCCGAAAATATACAAGGTGGTGCAACTTCATGAAAGAACAATCTGCAGCCGGGATCCTCGAAACAACGATTGAAAAGGTTAAGAACCTTGTCAGCGTCAGCACGATCATCGGCGACCCCATGCAAATCGAAGGGATGACGATTATCCCCGTCTCCAAGGTAACCTATGGCTTTGCGTCAGGCGGCTCGGACTTTCCCTCCAAGACCAATCAGGAGATCTTCGGCGGCGGCGGCGGTGCCGGTGTGACGATCACGCCGGTCGCGTTTCTGGTGATCGCCGACGGTGAAGTCACGATCAAGCACATTACGGCGTTTGACAACGCTGCGGAACGCGTGGTCAATCTCGTTCCCGAAATGTTTGATAAGGTGACCTCCGTCGTCAATAAGGCGAAAAAGGAAAAAGCCAAGGCTGCGCAGGATGCGGCGGATGATGCGCTTGTGAGTGCGACAATGGAAGAACTCGCAAAACCTGAGGCGTAAAAAATAGGACGAACCTCACCTGCATATACTTATGTTGATTCTGATTTTCCGCTTGGCTGTTTGGTGCAGCCGGGCGGAAAATCGAGCTTTGGCAGGTGTTGAAGTTGTCTGTGAAAATGCTTTCCGTTTTCCTTTGCGCGGCGATTTTACTTGCGCTTTTTCCCGTAAAAAGCGCAGCCGCTTCACCCGGTGACCTTTCCGCGCAGGCTTGTGTTTTGATGGTCGCGGATACGCGCGAGGTGCTGTATGCCCGCAATGAAAGCGAACAGCTTTCCATGGCGAGCACAACCAAGATTATGACGGCGCTTTTGGCGATTGAGAGCGGCGTTCCGGAGCGTGAGATCGTTGTGACCGACGAGATGGTGCGCGTGGAGGGTACGTCCATCGGGCTGCTTGCAGGCGATACCATTTCCGTAAAGACGCTGGTTTCAGGAATGCTTTTAGAATCCGGCAACGATGCCGCCAATGTGACGGCATATGCCGTGGCAGGCGGGATTGAACCGTTTTTGGAACTGATGAATGCCAAAGCACAGGAGATCGGGATGCAAAATACGCATTTTGATACCGTGTCGGGTTTAGATTCCGCGGACCATTATTCCACCGCCTACGATATGGCGCTTTTGGCGGCATGTGCGATTGAAAATGCGCTGTTCCGGCAGATCTGTTCACTCGAAAGTGAGCGCGTATATTATGGTAACCCGCCGTATGCGCGTACTTTGCGCAATCATAATCGGCTTTTACAAAGCTATGACGGGGCATTCGGCATCAAAACGGGATATACCAAAAAGAGCGGCAGGTGCTTGGTATCCGCCGCTGAGCGTAACGGCGTCACGCTCATTGCCGTGACACTCAACGCCCCAAATGACTGGTCGGATCACCGTAAGCTGTTGGATTATGGATTTTCCGTGACACAGGCAAAGGATTGTTCGGATCTGACTGCCGCGCTGCCTTCTGTCCCCGTAGTTGGTGGGGAGGCGGTGTCTGTGCGTGCTGTGTTTTCCGAAACACCGTATATTGATGTTACGGAAAATACGCCGCAGATCAGCGCAGAGGTGTTCGTGCAGCCTTTTTTGTATGCGCCGGTGGAGGCTGGCGACTGTATCGGGTCCGTTCGATATTCTATGGACGGCGATACGGTTCTGGAAATTCCGCTGGTAGCAGAACAGGCGGTTCGAAGTGTGACGACGTCACAAACGGAGGAAACGCAGACGAAAAAACCCTCTTTTTGGGAAAGAATTCAAAGCATATTCAGGCGGGAGTAACATGGCGGACGAAAAAATCAGGCTGCAAAAATTTATGGCGGATCACGGCGTGGCCTCCCGCAGAAAATGTGAGGATATGATCGCAGCGGGCACCGTGCGCATCAATGGGCGTATTGCGACTATCGGGGATAAAGTTAATCCGCATGCGGATACGGTCACGGTGCAGGGCGAAGCGATCCGTCAAAATGTGCAAAATGTTTACTACATGCTTCACAAGCCGCGCGGCTACATCACGACCATGCACGATGAAAAGGGCAGAAAATGCGTCGCGCAGTTGATCGAAGAGATCCCGGAGCGCGTATACCCCGTTGGCAGACTTGACCGGGAATCTGAAGGGCTTTTGCTGCTTACCAACGACGGCGATTTTGCCAATGCATTGACGCACCCGTCTTCGCACGTTCCAAAGACATACCGTGTGACCGTGCGCCCGGCGGTAACGGGCGGGCAGGTTTCGGCGCTTGCCGACGGCGTCGAGATCGACGGCAGAAAGACGCTGCCTGCCGATATCCGTGTTTTGGAAAGCGACGGTGGCAGAACCGTTTTGGAAATCGTGATTTATGAAGGCAGAAACCGCCAGATCCGCAAAATGTGCGAGGCGGTGGGCCTGACGGTGGCACGTCTGAAACGTACCAGGATCGGCAGTGTCAAACTCGGGATGCTGAAAGCCGGCGCGTGGCGACCTTTAAGTGCGGCGGAAGTTCGTACGCTTTTGCAGGCCGCCGGAAAAAGAAAGGAACACCATGCTGTTTTGTAAACCGTTTACGGATATGTCCGAAATCCGTGCGCTGTTTCCTACGCGATCTTTGGACGGCGAAGGGGTTTACGGCGCTTATACGGCGCTGGAAAATGACTTGCCGCTGGGCAAATGCTTGGTGCGTGTACAGGGGAACGAGTGTCGAATTTTACAAATCGAAACACAGTCTGCAGACGCCCTGCTTTGTGAACTGCTTGTGCGTGCAGCGCTGCATTTTGCCGCAAACCGCGGCGCGTTTACGGCGCGATGCGCATTGCCGCAATACAAAAGTACACTGTTGACGCTCGGCTTTCGAGAACAGGACGGTGAATTCTGCGGTGAGATCCCGACACTCTTGCAAGGGAGCTGTCAGAACTGCCATACGCCGGAGAGTTGACAGCAGAAGAAAAGCGTTGTAAAATAAACCGATAACTGCAAAAAGGTGAAAGTCTATGATCAAAAGCATGACCGGCTTCGGCAGAGCACAGACTACGATAGACGGTATGACCGTAACCGTTGAACTCAAAAGCGTCAACCATCGCTATTTTGAATTCAGCGCCCGGGTTCCGCGCAATTATGGCTTTTTGGAAGAAAAGCTGAAAAGCTTCGTGAACGCTTCGGTCACACGCGGAAAAACAGAATGCTTCGTCGGCATTGAAAACCCTGAAAACGACGAGGTGGAGGTCATTGTGAATACGGCCTTGGCGCGCGGTTATGCCGCGGCGATCCGTTCACTTGCGGGTTTGGTCGGTACAAATGAGCAGCCGACCGCGTCGCAGCTGTCGCGTTTCCCCGATGTTTTGACCGTACATAAGGCGGAACCGGACGAAGCACGCGTGTGGAATGCTGTGCAGCAGACAACACAGGCCGCGCTGGATCAATTTCTCGCCATGCGGCAGACCGAGGGTGAAAGATTACGTGCGGACATTCTTTCCCGTGCTGACCGTATTGCAGAGCTTGTTGCTTTTGTGGAATCCCGTTCGCCGCAAACGGTGCAAGAGTATAATGAAAAGCTGCACCGCCGTATGGCGGAATTGCTTGGTGACGCCAATGTGGACGAGCAGCGGCTTTTGACTGAGGCGGCGATCTTCGCCGACAAGGTCGCAGTGGATGAAGAAACGGTTCGCCTGCACAGCCACCTTTCCCAGCTGCACGACTTTCTGGATGCTGATGAGCCCATCGGCAGGAAGCTCGATTTTCTGGTGCAGGAGATCAACCGTGAATCGAACACCATCGGTTCCAAGGCACAGGATGTGGAGATCGCCAAAGCGGTGATCAACATCAAAGCAGAAGTGGAAAAGATCCGCGAACAGGTGCAGAACATCGAGTGATCTGTACTTTGAAACGCGGAAAGGGAAGGCGCGAATACGTTTGGGTATGAGACTAATCAATATCGGATTTGGCAACGCAGTCAATGCTGACCGCGTCCTGGCAGTTGTTTCGCCGGATTCTGCCCCTGTTAAGCGAATGGTTCAGGAGGCGCGCGATCGGCATTTGCTGATTGATGCCACGCAGGGTCGGCGTACCCGGGCGGTGCTTGTCACGGACAGCGACCATGTGATCCTGACCTATTTGCAGACGGAGACAATTTTAAGCCGCTTCAATTCCGAAGGCGGAGATCAGGAGGCGGCCAATGAGCAGCGGTAAACTTGTTTTGTTCTCCGGTCCGTCCGGTGTGGGTAAAGATACGCTTTTGGAGGTGCTTGCCAAGAAGCGCCCCAGCTTGCAGCGTTCGATCTCCCTGACGACACGGCAGCGCCGTGCGGGGGAAACGGACGGGGTGGATTATTTTTTTGTTTCGCCCGAACATTTTCAGGAACTGCTTTCTAACGGCGATGTTCTGGAATTTGCACAGTACGGCACCAACCTGTACGGTACGCCGAAAAAGCCCGTGGACAAATGGCTGCGGGAGGGAAAAACGGTTATCCTCAAAATTGAGGTGCAGGGCGCGGAAAAAATCATGCGTATGTATCCGCAGGCGCTGTCGGTGTTTATTATGCCGCCGTCTATGGAGGTGCTCGAACAGCGATTGCGCGAACGCGGTACGGAGGATGAGGAAGATCTCCGGCGGCGCATGCAAATCGCACGCGAGGAGATCCGCAAAAGCCGTGAGTATGACTACATCATCGTCAACGACAGTCTGGAGCGTGCCGCAGACGAATTTTTAACGATTTTAGATGAAACTGCAAAACAATAAAGTGAGGGAAATACAATGTTCAATCCGGATTTAAAAGATGTTCTGAAAGACCATGTCAGCCGCTATTCACTGGTGACGGCGACAGCAAAGCTCGCACGCGAGATTTCCGACAAGGCACTGGAAGACGGTGAGATCATAACGGAAAAGCCCGTAAGCCTTGCACTGGATGAGATCGTTGAGGGCAAGTATAAGATCATTGAGCCGGAGGAGATCCGCGATATCTGAACGAGAGGTGAATCGAGTGGCGGAGATAATTGCGAAAGTGGCTGTGGAAAACGCCGCTTACAGCTTTGACGACGCTTTCGATTACGCCATCGGGGAGGCTCTGCGCGCGGCTGTTCGGCCCGGGATGCGTGTTCTTGTGCCTTTTGGCAAGAGCAACCGCAAGCGGCAGGGGATGGTGTTTGCCCTGCGCGAAAATAAGCATCCCGAAAAGAAACTGAAAGCCATCGCTGAGGTTTTGGACCACGCCCCGCTTTTGAATAACGAACTTTTACGACTGGCCGTATTCCTGAAGGAACACACCTTCTGCACGCTGTTTGAGGCGGCAAAGGCGATGCTTCCGTCGGGAATAGGGCTTCGTTTTGTTTTGTCCTATCTTGCAAATCCCGATGCCATAGCGGAAAAGGCGGAACCGACGCTTTCCGAAGAAGAATTGAAGGTCTTCTCTTACCTGCGGGAGAAAGGCGTTTTTGTACGCCGTGAAAAGATCCTGAAAGAGCTCGGCCTTCCGCAGGATTCCCGTGTGCCGGAAGATATGGTCCAAAAGGGGCTGTTGCTTCGAAATACGGATGCGCACCGCCGAATCGGGGATGCGACCGTTAAAATGACACGGCTGACAGAGGCGTATATGCGGCGGGAACTCGCCGTGAAACTGACCAAAAAGCAAAAAGATGTGGTTTCGCTTCTTGAGACCGTCGGTTCGGCAGCGGTCAAGGAGATTTGCTATTTCACAGGCGTTACGCCGGCTGTAGTTTCAACGTTAGCCGGCAAGGGTGTAGTGGAACTGTTCGAAAACGAGACGTTTCGCCGCCCGCAGTTTACGCGTACGTCTTCTCAGCCACAGCCCATCTGCTTAACGCAGGAACAGTCTGCCGTATTCGACGGCCTGCGCGCGCAGATGCAAACGGAAAAACCCGGAACCGCGTTGTTGTTTGGCGTAACGGGTTCCGGAAAAACGCAAATTTATATGAAACTTCTGGATGCCTGCATTGCCGCAGGCCGCACCGCGATTGTGATGGTGCCGGAAATCTCGCTGACGCCGCAGATGCTCGCCTTGTTTTATGAGCGTTACGGGAGCACGGTCGCCGTATTTCACAGCGCACTTTCCATGGGGGAGCGGCTTGACGAATGGAAACGCGTGAAAAAAGGTGATGCAAAAATCGCGCTCGGCACACGTTCTGCGGTGTTTGCGCCGTTGGAAAATATGGGACTCGTCATTTTGGACGAGGAGCAGGAGCACACTTATAAATCTGAAATGACGCCGCGCTATCATGCACGGGATGTGGCGCACTACCGCGCTGCGGAGCATCATGCGCTGCTGCTGCTTGCTTCGGCGACGCCGTCTTTGGAAAGCTATGCGCGCGCGCAAAGCGGCGTGTATACGCTCTATGAACTCCCAAATCGCTATGGTGGTGCGGTGCTTCCCGAGGTACGCACGGTTCCGATGCCGCTGCACCGGGGGAATGTGTCGCAGCTAAGCGATGAATTACTCGAGGACCTTCGCGGTACGCTTGATGCCGGGCAGCAGGCGATTCTGCTTTTGAACCGGCGCGGGTACAACACGTTTGCCGCCTGTTCGGCCTGCGGGAAAGTGATGACCTGCCCGAATTGCAGTATTTCGCTGACATACCATGCGCGCAATCATCGGCTGATGTGCCACTACTGCGGCTACTCTGAGCCGTTCACGGATACCTGCCGATTTTGCGGTGAAAAGCAGGTCACCTATTCCGGTTACGGCACGCAAAGGCTGGAGGATGAGCTTACCGAAGCCCTGCCGCAAGCGCGGATCTTACGGCTGGATACGGACGCGACGGTTTCCAGATATTCTTTTGAAAATGCTCTAAAAAAGTTCACAAATTACGAGTATGATATTATGGTCGGTACACAGATGGTGGCAAAAGGGTTGGATTTTCCGAATGTCACGCTTGTGGGCGTTGTATCTGTGGACCAGATGCTTTATAACGACGACTATAAAAGCGCGGAACGCACGTTTGACCTGCTCACGCAGGTCGTCGGGCGCGCCGGACGGGGTGACAAACGCGGGCGTGCCGTGATCCAAACAGCGTTTCCAGACAACGAGATTATCCGTCTTGCGCAGAAACAGGATTTTCATGCATTTTTCGAGCTTGAAATGCAGATCCGCAAAGCCATGGTTTATCCGCCGTATTGTGATTTGTGCGCCATCGGCTTTACGGGGACAGAAGAGGCGCGCGTCAAGGCGGCCGCGCAGGTGTTTCTGGAAAGTTTGAAAACGCTGCACCGTACGCAGTTTGCAGATTTGCAGTTGATTGCGCTCGGCCCCATAGCCCCGCGCATTGCCCGTGCTGCGGGGAAATACCGCTTTCGGGTCTTGCTCAAAGGCAGGAACAATCGGCGCTTTCGGGCATTTATTGCACAGCTGCTCAAAGATTTTGCTAAGCAGTCTGCGTTTGTAAAACATGTTTCGGTTACTGCGGATATCAATCCGGAAAACATATATTGAGGTGAACCAAATGGCAATTCGAAATATTCGGGTCAAGGGAGATCCGATTCTGCGTCTGAAGAGCCGCCGCGTGGAACGCTTTGACAACCGCCTGTTTACACTGCTCGACGACATGCGCGAGACGATGTACCGTGCAGACGGCTGCGGGCTTGCCGCTGTGCAGGTCGGCGTGCTCAAACGTGTTGTGGTGATCGACGTCGGCGACGGCCCGATCGAGCTGATCAATCCCGAAATTATAGAGACGCGCGGCGAGCAGATGGAACCCGAGGGCTGCCTTTCTTTGCCCGGCGAGAGCGGTATCACGCTTCGTCCACAGTTCGTACGTGTTCGTGCGCAGAACCGCGCGGGGGAAATCTGTGAATTCACGGGGGAGGATCTTCTGGCAAGAGCGTTCTGCCACGAGATCGACCATCTGGACGGCATTCTTTATACCCAGCGCCTTGCGCCGAAAGAAGCGCTTGAACGCCTGCGGGAAGAGCATCCCGAAACGGAGGTGTAACCCTATGCGCATTGTATTTATGGGTACGCCTGACTTTGCCGTTCCCTGTCTTTTACGTCTGCTTTCGGATGGGGAAGAGGTTGTTGGCGTGTTTACCCAACCGGACAAGCCGAAAGGCCGCGGCTATGCGCTCACGCCGCCGCCCGTGAAAACGGCGGCACTCGAGCATGAAATTCCTGTTTTTCAACCCAATACACTGCGTGACGGAGAAGCGGAAAAAACCATTCGAGCGCTTGCACCTGACCTGATTGTCGTGGTGGCATACGGAAAAATTTTACCGGCGGAAATCCTATTTCTTCCCCAATATCATTCTGTCAATATCCATGCTTCGTTGCTGCCGAAATACCGCGGCGCTGCGCCGATCCAATGGTGCATTCTGCAAGGAGAAAAGAAAACCGGCGTGACCTCGATGCTTATGGATGAGGGGCTTGATACGGGCGATATGCTGTTGCATAGGGAAACGGAAATTGCGGAAAATATGACTGCCGGGGAACTGCACGACGTGCTTTCGGAACTTGGCGCGCAGGTGCTGTCCGAAACGGTTGCGGGCATTCGCACAGGGACACTGCACCCGATTCCGCAAACCGGGGAAAGCTGCTACGCCCCGATGCTTACAAAAGGACTTTGTCCGTTGGACTTTTCCAAACCCGCGCAGGAAGTGCACAACCAGATCCGCGGACTTTCCCCCTATCCTGCGGCTACGTTCCGGCTTTCTGGCAAACGCATCAAGGCTTTCCGCAGCACACTCGGCGGCAGCGCCAAAGGTTTAAAGCCAGGTACGGCTGCCTTTTGCGAATCGGATATTGTGGTCGCCTGTGGGGACGGGAATCTCGTGCATATCACCGAGCTGCAGCCGGAGGGGAAAAAACGCATGTCTGCGTCTGCTTACCTTGCCGGGCATAAGCTGCCCGAAGGAACGATTCTTACGTAATTAGGCGGTGTTCCGTTTTGTATTATTATTCTTATTTTTTGCTGGTCATTCCGGCGCTGATTATCTCGTTGATTGCACAACAGCGGGTCAATGCCGCATATCGCCGGTTTTCCGGTGTGCAGAATATGCGGGGGCTTACCGGTGCGCAGGCTGCAGCGGCCGTGCTGCAATTTTACGGCGTACAGGGCGTTCGAATCGAGCATATCCGCGGGAAACTCAACGACCATTACGATCCGCGCGAAAATGTGATCCGCCTTTCTGACGGCGTTTACGGCAGCTGCTCGGTAGCGGCGGTTGGAATCGCTTGCCACGAGGCGGGGCATGCCGCACAGTATGCGCAGGGGTATGTGCCCATCAAGGTCCGAAACGCCATACTCAGACCTGCACAGATCGGCTCAAACGTCGCCTGGCCGCTTGCGATTCTCGGCTTGTTCCTCAACTCGCAGCCGCTTGTGCTTTTTGGTATTATTCTGTATCTTGCCGTTTTGCTGTTTCAGCTTGCAACACTGCCCGTGGAATTCAATGCAAGCCGGCGCGCGATCTCTGTGATCGAACAGACTGGGCTGCTTGCAGGCCAGGAATCCGACGGCGCGGTCAAAGTGCTTCGTGCGGCGGCAATGACCTATGTTGCGTCGTTTGCCGTGACCGCCGCTAACCTGCTGCGGCTTCTGCTGCTTGCAAACAGAAGGAAGTAACGTATGGATGAACGGCAAACAGCCTTTCGTGTACTACTGCGCATTGAGCGCGAAAAGGCATATTCGAACCTGGCACTGGACGCCGAGCTGAAACGTGCGGCGGACGGAACACCGGCGGCATTTGTAACGGCGCTTGTTTACGGTGTTCTGGAGCGGCAGCTGACACTGGATTACGCGTTACAGCGTTTTTTGCAAAAACCCTTTCGGAAATTACGCCCCGAGGTGCGCGTAGCGCTTCGCATGGGTGCCGAACAGCTTTATTTCATGGATAAAGTGCCCGCATCTGCGGCGGTGAATGAAAGTGTAAAGCTTGTCAAGAAAAATGGTTGTGCATATGCGGCGGGACTTGTGAATTCCGTACTGCGCAGAGCGTCTGAAACGCCGCTTACATATCCCGATACCGGGGACCGCGCTGCGGATTGGAGCATTCGGTATGCCTGCCCGAAACCGCTTGTTGCGCTTTTTTTGAAGGAGTATGGCCCAGAGGATACCGAGGGCATTTTAGCCGCGTCTTTGGGCGGCGCGCCGACTGTGCTTCGGGTCAATACACTGAGGACAACGGCACAAGACCTGCAACACAGATTGCAAGACGAGGGCGTGGAAACGGTTTTGGGACCCTTGGAACATACGTTAACCGTCCAAAAGGGCCGCGCACTCGAACAGCTCCCGGCATACCGCGACGGGCTTTTTCATGTGCAGGATACGGCAAGCGCGCTGTGCGTGCAGGCGCTGGATTTGCAGGCGGGGCTTACACTTTTGGATATGTGCGCTGCGCCCGGCGGGAAAAGCTTTACTGCCGCTGAGCAAATGCAGAATCAGGGCAAGATCCTTGCCTTCGATCTGCATGCGCAGCGCGTTCGGCTGATTCAAGAGGGCGCCGGGCGGTTAGGAATTTCGATTTTGGATGCCCACCCGCTCGATGCCTCTGTTTTTCATGCGGAACTTGCCGACACAGCGGATCGTGTTTTGTGCGACGTGCCCTGTTCGGGGCTCGGCGTTCTGCGGCGAAAGCCCGAGATTCGAATGCGCGAGCTTACATTTATTGACAATTTGTCCGAAGTACAGTATAATATTTTAGTCCATGCGTCAAAATATCTGCATGTAGGCGGCTTGTTGGTCTATTCGACCTGCACGCTCAACCGTGCGGAAAATGAGGGCGTTTGCGACCGGTTTTTACAGGCACACCCCGCGTTCCGTAAGGACGGGGATTACAGGACCCTTTTGCCGCATAAAGATGGAACAGACGGCTTTTTCATCGCGCGGCTTCGGAGAATCCAACCGTGAACAAAGCTGACATACGTTCGCTGACATTTGAAGAATTACAGGCGCAGGTAGTTGCGCGCGGACTGCCGAAGTTCCGCGCGGCTCAGATTTTTTCCTGGCTGCATGAAAAAGGTGTTCGCTCGTTTTCGGAAATGCAAAATCTCCCGAAGGCTCTGCGTGAAGCGTTGAATGCGGAATTCGCGCTGTATAACTGTACGATCGACACAAAGCTTTGTTCGCAGCTGGACGGCACAGTCAAGTACCTCTACGAACTCGAACCGGGCGAATACGCTGAATGTGTCGTCATGCGCTACAAATACGGGCTTTCCATCTGTATTTCCACGCAGCTCGGCTGTAAAATGGGCTGTTCATTCTGCGCTTCGGCGATCGGTGGGTTCCGCCGCCAGCTTCGTCCGTCGGAAATGCTTTCCGAAATTCTCACTGCACAGGCGGACCTTGGCGAGCGCATCTCACACATCGTGCTGATGGGGACGGGTGAGCCGTTGGACAATTATGAGAACGTGCTTCGTTTCCTCCGGCTCGTATCCGACGAACGGGGTCTGAACGTCTCCATGCGCCATATCTCGCTTTCTACCTGCGGCATCGTCCCGCGGATTTATGACCTTGCCAAAGAACATCTGGGGTTGACGCTCTCCGTTTCCCTGCATGCGCCGAATGATGAGATCCGTTCCCGGCTGATGCCTGTGAACCGTACTTGGGGCATTGACGAGCTTTTACGTGCCTGCCGTTTTTATACAAAAGAAACGTCCAGACGGATTTCGTTCGAATACACCATGATTGACGGTGTGAACGACAGTGATGCGTGCGCCAATGAGCTTGCCGGGAAACTGCACGGTATGCTTTGCCATGTGAATCTGATTCCCGTGAACAACGTGCGGGAGAAATCGTATAAAAAAAGCCGCGCAGACCGTCTGCGCCGGTTTTCTGACATCCTCGAGCGGCAAGGGCTTACCGTCACGGTGCGCCGTACGCTCGGTGAGGACATCAACGCTTCCTGCGGGCAGCTGCGGGCGGCAAAAATGCAAACATCAAGCACAACAAACGCTTTTGACCGATAAAGAATCGCTTGCGGCGTAAAGTCGCAAAGAAGGTGATTGTTTGAAAATTGCTGCAAAAACCGATGTCGGCAAGGTCCGCGAGAGCAATCAGGATGCCTATGCGACCGGAGAATTGCCGGAGGGCGTTGCCTGGGCGGTCGTCTGTGACGGCATGGGCGGTGTGGCAGGCGGGAATATTGCCGCTACCACAGCAGTCAAAGTGATCTCCGAGCGCATTACGTCGGCGTACCGCACGTCTATGCGTGGCAGATCTATCAAAAACCTGTTGGTCTCTGCCATCAGCGCCGCGAATATCAGCGTTTATGATATTGCGCAGGCGAATCAGGCTTTTTCCGGAATGGGCACAACGGTGGTCTGTGCGATCGTAACGGAGCATGTGGCGTACATTGCACATGCGGGCGACAGCCGCGCATACATGTTGTCCGGCGGTGAGCTCATGCAGCTTACGCGCGACCATTCCATGGTGCAGAACATGGTGGAAACGGGTAAGATCACGCAGTCCGAGGCGAAACGCCATCCCCATAAAAATATCATCACGCGCGCGCTCGGCGTGCACTCGGAAATTCAGGTGGATTTTTTTGAACAACCCATGCAAGAGGACGATATCCTGCTTTTGTGCACGGATGGGCTGACCAATTTTGTGGAGAGCGAAGAGATCTGCGAACTCGCAAAAGGCACCTATTATGAATTTGCGGAGCGTCTGGTTTCCAGAGCGCTCGAAAACGGCGGCGGCGACAATGTCACCGCGGTAACGCTGGCATATTAAGGAGATGAAGTGATGGAAAACTATTGTGGCAAACGCTTAGACGGCAGATATGAGATCCGCGAGATCATCGGCGTGGGCGGCATGGCGGTGGTCTATAAAGCTTATGACAATATTGATGACCGCATTGTCGCCATCAAGATCCTTAAGGAAGAATTCCTCGCCAACGAGGAGTTCCGCCGCCGCTTCAAAAACGAAGCGAAAGCGATTGCAGTGCTGTCGCATCCGAATATCGTGAAGGTGTATGACGTCAGCTTCGGTGACAAACTGCAGTATATCGTCATGGAATACATCGAGGGCATTACCCTCAAAGAGTACATTGAGCAGCAAAAGGTTGTCAACTGGAAAGAAGCCGTCCATTTTGTAACCCAGATTTTAAGGGCGCTCCAGCATGCACACGACAAGGGCATTGTGCACCGCGACATCAAACCGCAGAACATTATGCTTTTGCAGGACGGCACTATTAAGGTCAGTGACTTCGGCATTGCACGTTTCTCACGCGGGGATACGCGCACCATGACCGAAAGCGCCATCGGCTCCGTGCATTACATCAGCCCCGAGCAGGCGCGCGGGGAGATCACCGACGATAAATCGGATATTTATTCTGTCGGTGTTGTGATGTATGAAATGCTGACCGGTCAGCTGCCTTTCCAATCGGACAGCGCCGTTTCCGTTGCCATCATGCAGCTGCAGCAGGAGGCAAAGCGCCCGCGGGAGATCAATCCCGAGATCCCGCTTGGGCTTGAGCAGATCACCATGCGCGCCATGCAGAAGAATCCGAAAAATCGGTATCAGTCCGCATCGGAAATGCTGATGGACCTCGACGAATTTCGGAAAAATCCTTCCATTAAATTCGATTATAATTATTTCGTGGACAATGAGCCCACAAAGTTCGTTGGTGGTAAGGGCGTTCCGGCGCCCGTGAAGAATCCCGCCAAAGCGCAGCTCGCAAAGCCTGCGGAAGACGGCGAAGAAGAGGAAGACAAGAAAAACAACAAAACGCTGCCGATTCTGTTCGGCGTTTTGGCGGGCGTTGTGGTGCTTGTCGCAATCTTTGTCGGCGTGTATTTCGGCGTGACCGCACGGCGTGTGGAAGTACCGAATTTTCTCGGCATGAACTTCAATGACGAGATTGCCAACAACGCCGAATTTACGGACAATTTCACGTTCGAGACTGAGCCCGTATACAGCGCGGATGCAGAACCCGGTACAGTGCTTTCACAGGATCCCGAGGCGGAAGAGCGTATCCGCCGCGGTGGCACTATCACGCTGGAGATCGCCTACAACGATGACAGCATTTTGATTGACGGTATCATTGGTCTTTCTGCGGATGAAGCTGAAGCGAAGCTGAAAGCCGACGGCTTTGAGGTCAAGGTGATCACCAATTACGACAAAAACGCCAAAGAGGGGATTGTGTACGATACCTATCCCGTTGAAGGGTCTTACGCCGAACGCGGCGCGCTTGTGACGATTTATGTCGCGACAAATGAGAACCCGGATGCCACGACTGTGCCGCAAGTGGTCGGCTACAGCCGCGAGGTTGCCGAGCAGTTGATTACAAGCGCCGGATTTAAGGTTGGCAATGTGACGAAGGAAAACAGCGACAAAGCAGCCGGAACCGTTCTTTCTCAGTCGCCGGATGCCGGTGAAACGGCTGACGCCGGTGGTGCGGTTAGCCTTGTCATCAGCAACGGCGTACCGCCTGCCTCCACGGCGACCATTTCCATTACGCGCCCGAACGCCAATACCAGCGGTTCTTTGAAAGTCTATCTGAATGGCACGCTTTGCGACGGCTATCCGAAAGAAGTGCGTCTGGATGGCGGCACGATGCAGATAGAATTGAAGGGGTCGGGCAGTGCGGACTCCTATTCGATCGTGATTGATGACACAGAGATTCAAAGCGGTACGATCAACTTTACGCAGAATCCGCCCGCTGTCTCCAACGTCATTAATAAAGAATTCCCGATTGCCGTGCCGAGTGTTTTGAATCAACAAGCTTCGAATGCAGTAGATATATTGGAAAATGCAGGTTTTTCAGCTTCCAATATCAGCATTGAGGATGAAGAGGGGAACAGAGTTTCCTCAGGTACGGTGATTGCGCAGGATCCCGCAGGGAATACGAAAGTTGTGCCCTCTACAAAAATCACGCTTACAGTACGCTGATAACGGCAAACAAAGATATGAACGATAAGCAACTCAACGGCATATTATTAAAAGGCGTCGGCGGCTTCTATACGGTGGAAGCCGCCGATGCGGTATATGTGTGCCGCGCCAGAGGGGCGCTGCGCAAAGAAAAGATCACGCCGCTCGCAGGCGATCATGTGCGCATTACCGTGACGGACGGCAGGTCGGAAAATACAGTGGATGTTGTGGAGCCGCGGAAGAATTTCCTGCTGCGCCCGCCCGTGTCGAATATTGACAATTTAATTATTGTTGCGGCGACTTCTGTGCCGCGTCCTTCTATGCTGCTGATCGACAAGCTGATTGCGCTTGCGGAATACAAGACAATGGAACCGATCGTTGTGTTCACCAAAACAGATGTGCAGCCTGCGGACGACCTGGTGGAGATTTACAAAACCGCCGGTATTTGCTGTATGGCGGTTTCGAATGAAACAGGCGAAGGCGTGGCTGCGGTGCGCGATTTGATGCGAGGGAAGGTAAGCGCTTTCACGGGGAATTCCGGCGTCGGTAAAACCTCTCTGCTCAACCGGCTGGATCCGTCGCTTTCCCTTGCGACCGGCGCGGTTAGTGAAAAACTCGGCCGCGGCAGGCACACCACAAGGCAGGCGGAGCTTTTCAAGACCTGCGGCGGCTATATTGTTGATACGCCGGGGTTTTCCGCACTGGAACCTGAAAAGACCGAGTGGATTCCGAAAGAAGAACTTGCCAACTGTTTTCGGGAGTTCCGCCCCTACTTAGGGCAGTGCAAATTTACTTCCTGCACACACACCTGTGACAAAGGCTGTAAGATTTTGGAAGCGGTGCAGAACGGGGAGATCAGCCCCTCGCGCCACCAAAGCTATGTGCAAATGTATAACGCGGTAAAGGATAGAAAAGCATGGGAAACCTGAAAAAAGCGGATTGTGCGATTTTTGCCGCCGGCAGTGCCGTGTCCCCGTCGCGTGTGCGGACTTTCTTACGTGCGGACACATTTCTGATTGCGGCGGACGCGGGCTACAAGCTTTGCCGCGCCTGCGGGCTGCAGCCGGATCTGGTGATCGGTGATTTTGATTCAGGCGAAGCGCTGTCAGCAGACGCGCATATGCAGGTTATCCCGCTAAATCCCATAAAGGATGATACCGATACCGCCTGCGCTTATCAGCAGGCAGCCGTTCGCGGGTTTAAAAACATCGTGCTGTTCGGCGGTACGGGCGGCCGGCTGGATCACACGTTTGCCAACTTCGATCTGTGTGCTTACGCAAAAAAGCAGGGGATTGCCCTTTCGATTGTAGACGATCACCACTTGATTTTTGCGCTGCAAAACGAAACACGCGTTTTAGAGGGCGATCAAAGTAAATATGTTTCTGTTTTTGCCATCGGCGGCGCATGCACAGTGTCGCTGCGCGGTTTTGCGTATCCATTGACGGATTACATCTTCGAGCCGTTCTGCGGGCTGGGCGTGAGCAATGAGACTACGGCCTCAAAAGCTGAAATCGAAGTCAAAGCGGGGACGGCGCTTATTTTTGTAACGGATAAAGACCATTAACACATTTTTTGACGCCGCATATAGTGATAGTAGCAACGGTAAAGGCGGTGTCTGCATGAGAAGAAGGTCAAGAGGCGGCAACCTGGGGCTTGTGTTTGCCATGCTCGGCGCAGGGCTCATCCTCGCGCTGGTGTTTCCATCCGGTTTTCTGGTGGTTGCGCTGTCTGTTGCCCTGATTATCAGCGGCATCCTGCTGTGCAAAAATTGCTGAGGAGGCTTTTTATGAAAGTCGTTGTGGTCAAAAGTCCGAAAGTGTTGGGTGGAATTCTGCGTTGGCTTTTCCGGATCAAAAAAGAAACGAACATATGATATAAAACGATCCCCGTCAGCACATTGCCGGCGGGGATCCATTTATATATTTCTTTATTTGCCGGCTTCGTCTGCGTCGCGCAGCCACTGTGCGCAGTCCGCATCGGAGGGCATGCGCCAGTCCCCGCGTGGGGAAAGACTTACGGACCCGACCTTCGGCCCGTCCGGCAGGCAGGAGCGCTTAAACTGGTTCGCAAAAAAGCGGCGCAGAAAGAGTTTCAACCAGCGCGTGAGCTGCTCATCCGAATATTCGCCTTCAAACGCACGCGAAGCTAAGAACAACAGCTTTTGCGGCGTTGTGCCGAAGCGTAGAAAATGGTACAGGTAAAAATCATGGACTTCATAGGGCCCAAGTGTTTCTTCCGTTTTTTGCTGGATGTGACCTTGCTCGTCCGGCGGCAGAAGCTCGGGGCTTACCGGGGTGTCCAGAATATCACGCAGGATCGTTGCGATCTTTTCCGGCAAGTGCTCCGCTTCGTTTGCCACCAGATGGCGGACAAGCGTTTTCGGTACGCCGGCGTTGACGCCATACATGCTCATGTGGTCTGCATTATACGTGCACCAGCCAAGCGCCAGCTCGCTTAAGTCTCCCGTGCCGACCAAAATCCCGCCGTGCTTGTTCGCAAGGTCCATCAAAATCTGCGTGCGCTCGCGTGCCTGCGTGTTTTCATAGGTCACGTCCTGCACGCTCGGGTCGTGCCCAATGTCGCGCATGTGTCCGAGCGCCGCATCCCGGATCGGGATCTCCATCAGCTTTGCACCAAATGCCTGCACCAGCGCGCAGGCGTTGTGGTAGGTTCGGTCCGTTGTGCCGAAGCCCGGCATGGTGACGCATAGGATGTTTTCCGCAGGCTGCTTTAAAATCTGCATGGTGCGCACGCAGACAAGCAGCGCCAGTGTGGAGTCGAGCCCGCCGGAAATGCCGACGACCGCTTTTTGAAGCCTGGTGTGCGCAAGCCGTTTAGCAAGCGCATGGCTTTGAATGGACAAGATCTCACGGCAGCGTGCATCCTTTTCCCGCGTATCAGAGGGAACAAAGGGATGTTTGTCAAAGCTGCGGGTCACTTTTTCAAAATCCGTTTCCGGCACAGGCACAGAGGCGGAAAAAACGGGGAGCGGGGAAAGGTGCGCGGCATTGTCGGAAAATGAACCGTCCCGCAGCCGTTCGGCGTTTAGCTTGTCCAGATCAATATCCGCTGCGGCGCGGCTGCCGTCAAAGGCAAAACGTTCGCCCTCCGAGAGGATCGCACCGTTTTCCGCCACAGTGCATGCGCCGGAAAAAACCAGATCTGTGGAGGACTCTCCGACACCTGCCGACGCATATACATACGCGCAAAAGCATTTGGCGCTCTGTATTGAAATAATATTGCGGCGGTAATCGTTTTTGGTGACGGCTTCATTGCTTGCGGAAAGATTGACGATCACGTTTGCCCCGGCAAGGCACAGCGACGTGCTCGGCGGATTCGGCACCCAAAGGTCTTCACAGATCTCAACACCGAGTACTGCATTTTTTGAAAGCTGCACAAGCCCCTGGCCGAAAGGAACGGTCTGTGCACCGACATGCAGTGCATCTTGTATGCCGTCTCCGCTTGCAAACCAGCGTTTTTCATAATATTCGTTGTAATTCGGCAGATAGGTTTTCGGCACGACGGCAAGAATCTGCCCGTTTTGCAGCACCGCCGCACAGTTATACAGGCGTGTTTTCCAAACCAGCGGAACACCGATGCACACCACGGTATCCGACCCCTTCGTTTCTTCGCAAAGGGAAAGCAGCGCATTTCGACAGGCATCCTGCAACGCACGCTGCAGGAACAGATCCCCGCAGGTATAAGCGGAAAGATACAATTCCGGGAACACCAAAAGACCTATGCCCGCACGTTCGGCGGCACGCAGTTCCCGTACGGCGTTTTCCAAATTTTTTTCCACAGCGCCCACCGTTACACGCGGCGATACGGCGGCAACCTTTAAAAATCCGCTGTTCATGGCAAAACCTCACAAATGGAATCTATTAGTATTATACTGGACTTTCCTGCTGTTCGCAAGACAAAAACATTGACAAACCGCGCGAAATGGTTAAAATAGTGGGGAACCAAAAGGAGTGAGTGCTGTGCGCACATTTGAAAAATCCAAAAAATTAGACCACGTCTGTTACGATATCCGCGGCCCCGTGCTTGACGAAGCCGACCGTATGATCGCAAATGGCGTGGATATATTGAAACTAAACATCGGCAACCCTGCGCCGTTCCATTTTACGGCGCCGGACGAGATCATTCGGGATATGATCTATACCCTGCGCAGCTCAGAGGGGTATTCGGATTCCAAGGGTATTTTTTCCGCACGCAAGGCAATCATGCAGTATTGTCAAATCAAAGGAATACGCGATGTCGATGTAGACGATATTTACACGGGCAACGGTGTCAGTGAGCTGATTACCATGTCCATGCAGGGGCTTCTAGATAACGGCGACGAAATTTTACTTCCCGCTCCCGATTACCCGCTTTGGACAGCGTCCGTTTCGCTTGCAGGCGGCACGCCCGTGCACTATATGTGCGATGAGCAAAACGAGTGGAACCCCGACATCGCCGATCTGGAAAGCAAGATCACCGAACACACGAAAGGGATCGTCCTCATCAACCCGAACAATCCGACGGGTGCGCTGTATCCGCGTGAGATTCTGGAGGAGATCGTCCGGCTTGCGGATAAATATGGTTTGATCTTGTTTTCGGATGAGATCTATGACCGCCTGGTTATGGATGACCTTCAACATATTTCCATTGCATCGCTCGCGCCGCACGTGCCCTGCGTCACATTCAACGGTCTTTCAAAATCCCACCGCGTGGCGGGCTTCCGCTGCGGCTGGATGGTCGTCAGCGGCGACAAAAAGCGAATAAAAGGGTATATTGAGGGCTTGAATCTGCTTTCGTCCATGCGGCTTTGCTCCAACGTCCCCGCGCAGCAAATCATTCAAACGGCTTTGGGCGGCTATCAAAGCGCGGATGAACTCTTGTGTCCGGGCGGACGCGTATACGAGCAGCGTGAATTTATTTATAACGCGCTCAACTCCATAGACGGGGTGTCTGCGGTCAAGCCGAAAGCGGCGTTTTACATTTTCCCGCGCTTCGATATGCGCAAGTTCAATCTGAAGGACGACGAACGTTTCGTCTTAGAGTTCCTGCGCAAAAAGAAAATTTTGCTTGTGCAGGGGACGGCGTTCAATTATCCGCAGCCCGACCATGTGCGCATCGTGTATCTCCCGACGGTCAAGGAGCTTTCTTACGCGGCGAACGCTTTGCGAGATTTCCTGAAGGATTATTCACAGGCATAAGGCAACATACTTAAATAATCAAAAAGCGACGGTCTGTCGGGTTACCCCGGCAGACCGCCTTTTGTCCGAAAGAAATAGAACGAACCGTGAAGTTATTTCATGCCGTCTTCATAGGCCTTGATCATCTTTTTAACCATCTGGCCGCCGACAGAACCCGCCTGCTTGGAGGTCAGGTCGCCGTTATAACCCTGCTTGAGGTTCACGCCCACTTCGGAAGCAGCCTCCATCTTGAACTTGTCAAGCGCCGCACGAGCCTCGGGAACAACATTCTTCTTGCTTGCCACTGTAAACACTCCTTTGCTGTGAATTTGCGTTTGCAGTACTATTCTGCAACGCATAAAACGGAATATCCTTGATAATAAATTCTAAAGCTGTCAAAAAAATGCAGACTTTGCGCGCTTCATTTGAATTGATTTGACAATTTTCATCAGAAAACGCTATAATGCTTTTGGAGTTGCTTTTTACATGGATGTATGCGGGAGGTTGCTATGCAGCCTTGGATTGTCCTTTGCCTGATTTTTATTCCGCCTTGCGTCGCTTTGTTCTTTTATGGTGTGCTTGCTGTTTATAATGATGTACCGAAGTATTTCGGAAAAGAGCGTTTTACGGTTTACCCGCCTGCCAAATTGCTTTGGTGCAGCGTAGGATTTTTTGGATTTGCAGCAGCGCTCCTCTATTTCCTTTATCCATTCCAAGAGCCGATTTGTGCAGGAAACAGTATTGAGTATTTGTGTGTTTTCATCTTTGTCTGGGTCGGTTCGTTTGCGCTCATAGCTCATCTACGCTATCGTATTGTGGTGGATGGGGATAAAATGACAGTCTATCCCTATTTTTCAAAAGCCTATACCGTTACCTTTGATGAGATAATTTTGGTGCATTGGCAAAAAGTATATGTGCCTCGTGGAGGGGTCGTAAAAGGCGTTCAACTTCGTACGAAGAAACACAGGCTTTCGGTTACAGAAAAAATGGTCGCATGTGAGCAGTTCAAAAAGAAAGTATTTGTAAGCGTTGACATTTCAAAACAGCATGGAGAAAATCCGTTTTTCAACCGGCCTTGATGCCGGTAAAGCGGCGATTGATTCTCTGCAAAGTAAAGTTATAAATACAGGAGGTTGCTATGCGGCTTTGGCTAGTTCTTACCATCATTTTTGTTCCGCCATTCCTTACTTTGCTGTTTTATATTATACTTGCTATACGCAATAGACCCTCCAAGCGCTATGAGAAAGAGCGGTTTGTGGTTCATCTCCCTGCATCTTATTCGACTGGGTGCAGCATTTTCTTCTTTGGAGTCCCAGCTTGTCTTTTATGCTTTTTTTCACCGCTGCCGGACCCTGTTTACGGAGAAGATCTATTTCTGATTCTTTCTGCCGGTATCTTTATTTGGTTTGGCGTTTTCGGAAATGTTTTTGCAATTCGTCATCGTATTGTTGTGAATCGGGATAAGATAACGTTTACCCATTGCTTTCCAAATCGTATACTGTGCCATTTGATGAGTTGACCTCAGTGCAATGCTGCATTCGCGGCAGCTTTTTGGGCAGTTATATACGGGGAAAACAACTTATAGATTTCATTGAGATTCGAACCAATAAAAGACTTTTTACGGTTTTGAAAAATTATACTGAATGTGATCGCCTCATGCAGAAAATTCTAAAAGACGTAGATTCCTCTAAAATACATGGAGATGTTGGAACATTTTTATAACGGGTTCGGGCCATGCATGAACTACCTTTTCTTGTATAGAAGCACATTGCCATAAAACTTCCCTGTGAAATGACCGCATATCTGTCTTTCTCCTTACATATGTATTATTGACATAGGTAAGGAGGGCTCGAAGTGAAAGACACAGTGGAAGATCGCGCCGTGGAACTCGGCGAATATATCGTGCATAACAAAGCGACCGTCCGTGCGGCGGCAAAGGTCTTCGGTATCAGCAAAAGCACCGTACATATGGATGTTGCCCAGCGCCTGCAGCGCATCAGCCCGGGGCTTTATCACGAAGTACGCGAGGTTCTCGACGTTAATAAAGCGCAAAGGCACATCCGCGGCGGGCTTGCCACCCGTGAGAAATATAAAGCGTGCGAAACGCATAAATCCTGAATTTTCAGCTGCAACCGGCAGGAAAAGACCGCGCCGGCTGCAGTTTTTTCTTTGCTTCGCGTAAAAAATATGGTACAATACTGCAAGAACCTGTAAAGGCGGCGTTTTGAATGCATACATTGGATCTGATTGTTCCCTGCTATAACGAAGAAGAAGCTCTGCCCCTGTTTTTTTCTGCGGTGCAGGAGGTGCTTCCCGAATTTCCCGAAACCAAAACGCGCCTGATTTTTGTGGACGACGGCAGTACGGACGGCACGCTTTCGGTGCTGCGCTCGCTTTGTGCGTCGCACGACTTTGCACGCTATATTTCATTTTCCCGCAATTTCGGCAAAGAGGCGGCGATGCTCGCCGGGCTGCGCGCGTCGTCTGCGCAGTTCGTCGGCATCTTGGACGCAGATTTGCAGCATTCACCGCAGCTGCTGCCGGCTATGCTGCACGCCCTGACAGACGAAGGGTATGACATCGCTGCGGCGCAGCGTGAGACGCGCACAGGGGAAGCAAAACTGAAAAGCGGTTTTTCACGCTTGTTTTATAAAATCATTAACCGTATTTCCGATGCAAATATGGAAGCCGGTGCACAGGACTTCCGCATTATGAAGCGCAAAGTCGTGGACGCTGTGCTGCAAGTGCCCGAATACAATCGCTTTTCCAAAGGCATTTTCAGCTGGGTCGGGTTCAAAACCAAATGGTTTCCGCATGAAAACCTTTCCCGTGTGGCCGGGAAGACAAAATGGTCGTTCTGGTCACTGTTCTCGTATGCGATAGACGGCATCGTCAATTTTTCTACCGCTCCGCTGAAAATTTCTCTGCTTTGCGGCGCTGTATTCAGTATTGCTGGGATTTTGTATGCGCTATATATCATCGTGCGTACTCTGATTTTCGGCAGCGACGTACCGGGCTACCCGTCCACGATCTGTGCCATTTTAATCATCGGCGGGTTTGTTTTGCTGTCTCTGGGCATTTTGGGTGAATATATTTCCCGCATTTATATGGAAGTCAAACGCCGCCCACACTATATTATTGATGAGACCGATATTTTGCCCGAAACTTCGGAAAACACGGAACAGGCAGAATGCGCAGGTCCCGTGTCAGACGCTGCGCCATCTGGGCACGAATAAAATGCCGTGTTGCAATTTATGCGCATATTGTGCGCAAATCCGTTCCTCTTGCGCAAAAAAATTCAAAATAGACCTTGTATTGACCGCAGATTTTTTATATAATATTTGTCTGTACTGAGATTAACCTAAGTGCTGAAAGGTGGCGCGCCGAGTGGCTGACGAAAAAAACAAGTTCGTAGAGCTCGAACACGAGATCATGGATTTTTGGGAGCGGGAGCATTGCTTCGATAAGCTGGTTGCCAAAAACAAAGGCAACAAAATGTTCCGCTTTCTGGACGGCCCGATCACAGCGAACAACCCCATGGGGATTCACCATGCCTGGGGCAGAAGCATCAAAGATATTTTTATCCGTTACCATGCTATGAACGGGTGTGACTGCCGCTATCAGAACGGCTTTGACTCCCAAGGCCTTTGGGTTGAGGTCGAGGTGGAAAAACAGCTGGGCTTCAAGACCAAAAAGGATATTGAGAACTACGGGATGGACAAGTTCACACAGGCTTGTAAGGACCGTGTGAAGCATTTTTCCTCCATTATCACGGAGCAGTCCAAGCGTTTGGGCCAGTGGATGGATTGGGACCATTCTTACTTTACCAATACCGATGAAAACATCGAGGGAATTTGGTATTTCCTGAAAAAATGCGACGAGCACGGCTGGATCCAGCGGGAATACAAACCGATGCCTTGGTGCCCGCGCTGCGGTACATCGCTTTCCGAGCATGAGATGACCGGCTCTTACAAGCTGATGACGCACAATTCCGTATACTTCAAGCTGCCCGTGAAAGAGCTTGACAGCAAGATCCTTGTCTGGACAACCACACCGTGGACACTTTCCTCCAACGTGGCGCTGGCGGTCAATCCGGATATTGATTATGTGGAAGTTAAGATCAAGAGCGACGACCAAACGCTGATCCTTGCAAAAAATGCGATCCCGCACCTGGGTGACGACAAGCTTGAGGTTCTTCGTGCATTCAAGGGCAGCGAACTTGTCGGGCTGCACTATGAGACCTGCTTCCCGTATCTTCCGGCGCAAGCTGGCGTTGACCATCAGATCGTCGCCTGGGAGGATGTTGCCGCCGACGAAGGTACCGGCGTTGTGCATATCGCGCCCGGCTGCGGTATTGAAGACTTTGAACTCGGCGAGCGCTTGGGACTGCCGAAGGTCATGCCGATCGACGATATGGGGATTTATCTCGACGGGTTCGACTGGATGACCGGCAAAGACAGCCACACCATCGCCGACGAGGTCTTTGAACATCTCAAAGCGGATAATAAGCTCTATAAAGTCGAGCCGCATGAACACAGCTATCCTGTTTGCTGGCGCTGCAAATCCGAGGTCGTGTTCCGCCTGGTGCCCGCGTGGTACATCCGTACTGCCGAACTCAAGCCCAAGCTGATCGATGCCGCAGCCGCCGTGAAATGGGAACCCGCTTCCAACGGCAAACGGATGCACGACTGGCTGACAAACATGGGCGACTGGAATATTTCGCGCAAACGTTACTACGGTATGCCGCTTCCGTTTTACCCCTGCGAATGCGGGCATGTGACTGTGGTTGGTTCGCGTAAAGAGCTGCGTGAGCTTGCCGTGGATCCTGCGAAGGTAGACGCGCTTCCTGAGCTGCACCGCCCGTGGGTCGATACCGTCCAGATCAAGTGTCCGCACTGCGGGAAACCCGTTTCACGCGTTACCGAAATCGGCGACGTTTGGCTGGATGCGGGCATTGTACCGTTCTCCACGCTGAAATATTTCAGCGATAAAGCGTACTGGAAAAAGAATTTCCCCGCCGAATGGGTCACCGAAATGCACGAGCAGGTGCGCCTATGGTTTTATTCGCTTCTGTTTATGAGCGTCGTGCTCGAGGGCAGAGCGCCGTATGAGCGCGTGCTGACGAACAGCGCAGTCGTCGCGGAGGACGGCTCCAAATTTTCCAAGACCGGCTTTATGATTCAATTCGATGAGGCGGCGGAAAAGATCGGCGCTGACACGATCCGCTATATGTATGCGGGCGCGCCCGTGTCAAGTGATGTGCGTTTCGGCTATACTTTGGGCGACGAAGCGCGCCGCAAGCTGCTTTCGTTCTGGAACATTTATACGTTCTTTGAAACCTATGCCAAGATTGACAAGCCGAATTTTGAAGGCTATGTGCCTGATAAGTCCAAAATGACACCCACCGACCTTTGGCTGACTGTGCGCACCAATGAATTTCTGAAGCGTGCCACGGCTTGCTATGACGACTACAAAGTCTATCTGCTGGTCAAAGATTTTGAAGTTTTTGTGGATGATATCTCCAACTGGTACGTCCGCACGAACCGCCGTCGATTCTGGAAGGCCGACGATGAGCAGGATAAAATGCTGGCATACTGGGTGCTGTTCCACGCACTCAACACCGCCGTGCAGGTCATGGCGCCGGTCATCCCGTTCATGACAGAGTATATCTGGCAGACGCTGACGCGTAAAGTGCTGCCGAACGCGCCTCTTTCTGTGCATTTAAGCGACTGGCCGAAGCCGCTTGCAGGCTTTGAAGACAATGGCATCGTTGAGCAGACTGCATTCGTGCGCGAAGCAATCGCCGTGGCGATGCGTTTGCGCAATGAGCAGCAGCTGAAAGTGCGGCAGCCGCTTGCCGCCATGTATGTTTGCTGTGACGCTGCGGCGGCGGATAAACTGAAACCCTTTGAGAAAAATATTCTTGATGAGCTGAACATTAAAACGCTGCATTATCTTTCTGATGTCAGCGTGCTGGAGGATAAATTCCTGACCGTTAACTTCAAGGTCGCGGGCGCAGTCCTCAAGCAAAACGTCAATAAGATGAAACAAACGCTTGAAGCCCTTTCCGACGCAGATATGGCCGCCGCCGTTGCCGCAGTCGAGGCGGGTGGCCCGGTGGAGATCCCGGGGTTTGACGGCAGCTTTGATGCGGGGCTCTTCAACGTCTCTTCCAAAACGAAAGCAGGCATTGTCTCGGCGGAATTTGCAAACGGCAGCGCCGTTGTCGCACTGGACACCAAGCTTACGGAAGCATTGATCCGTGAAGGGCTTGTGCGCGACGTTGTCCGCCAGTGCCAGATTGCGCGCAAAGAGGCAGGGTATGAAGTCGAACAGCGCGTGCGTGTTTCGATCTGTACAGAAAATGCGCAAATCGCGGATGCGCTTTCCGAAAAAGCCGAATATCTTCGGAGCGAACTGCTTGCTGAGGAAGTCCGCATCGGATCGCCGCTGGAAACGGCGGACTACACCAAAGAAGCTGAAATTTCCGGCAGCAAAGTTGCGCTGTCGGTGTGCAAAGCATAAAAGGAGAATATATATGTTAAAAGAAGTTACAAAAGATATGACCATCGGTGATATTCTGGACGCTGACCGCGAGACGGTCCCGTTCTTCCTGGAAATGGGCATGCACTGCCTCGGCTGCCCCGCTTCGCGCGGTGAAACGCTGGAGCAGGCGTGTGAAGTCCACGGGGTCAGCGCAGATGAGTTGGTGCAGAAGATCAACGCATTTTTGCAGTCCAAATAATGGTGCCTGCGGGGTGCGCGCCTTGTGCCGCGCCCCGCTTGTCTTTTAAGGAGCTTTATGCTGCATTTAACGCCGAGACTTGAGGCGGTCGCCGACACGGTAGAGCCTTGTGAATGTGTTGCGGATATCGGCACGGATCATGCATATGTGCCGATCCGTCTTTTGCAGGCGGGCAAAGCGTCGCGCGCAATCGCCGTGGATATCCATAAGCAGCCGCTGGAAAACGCACGTCGTTCTATTGTCCGCTTCGGCTTGGAGAACAGGATAGAACTGCGGCTCTCCAATGGGATGCAAAATCTTCGGGCAGGAGAATCGCAGGCTTTTGTTGTCGCAGGAATGGGCGGCGAACAAATTGCCGAAATGATCGAGGCCACGCCGTGGCTACGTAAAACCGGCGTGCAGCTTGTCTTGCAGCCTATGACGCATTGCGAAGATGTGCGCCGTGCGTTGCGAAAAAACGGGTTCTCTCTCACTTCTGAAAAAACAGTGGCAGAGGGGAAACGCATATATTTGATTATATCCGCCCACCATAGCGATGACGTGCAGATGCCGGTGTCACCGGGTTTTGATTATGTCGGCGCGCTGCGTCCGCAAGAGGTGGAAACGGACCGCTTGTTTTTGTTGAATACACTGCGCCGTTTGCAAGTTAAAGCGGAAGCCCTGCACGGCAAAGACGAGACGGCAGTTTATCGGCTGGAAGCGGTTATTCAGGAGGTTTCGGATGTTTGCAGGTAAAATTTATGATTACATAGATTCCATCGCACCGTTTTCCGGACAGGCAGAGTGGGACAACAGCGGCTTTTTGGTCGGAGAACGCGGTGCAAAAGCGGATCGTATTCTGTTTGCGCTTGATGCTACGGCGCAGGTCATCCACGAGGCGGTTGAAAAGAATTGTACACTGCTTATAACGCATCACCCGATTCTGTTCAACCCGGTGAAAGCCTTTACGGAAGCTGACCCCGCATACCTTGCCGCAAAGCATGGAATTTCTGTTATCTGTGCACACACGTCTTACGATTTTGCCGCGGGCGGCGTTGCCGACGTATTGTGCGCTGCAGTTGGACTGACCGATGTACGAGCTTCCGAATGTGGCGAATTTCGCATCGGTAAAACAACTTGTTCTGCGGCACAGGCATTTGCCCAAACGGTAAAAGCGGCGCTGCACGCTCAAGTATTTGTCGCACTGCCGCAAAAACAGGTGGAAACAGTTGCGGTCTGCGGCGGTGCGGGCGCGTCCTTCCTGCACGCGGCAAAGGAACAGGGCGCCGACTTGTTGTTGACCGGCGAAGCCAAACACCACGAAATGCTCGACGCCGCAGCACAGGATATCGCACTTGTTGTTGCCGGCCATTTTGAAACCGAGCGTCCCGCTATCTGCAAACTTCGCGAGCGGGTACAGGCGGCTTTTCCGGAAACGGTGTGCCTGCTTTCCGAGCAGGTCTCGCCGGTGCAGATCATCGAATAAAGGAACTTTTACTATGGCACTCGACGGCATTACGCTGCATTTTATCAAAATCGAATTGGAAAAGACCCTTTTGGGCGCTCGCGTGGAAAAGGTACACCAACCTGCGAAATGTGAATTGACGCTGCTCATGCGCACGCGAACAGGGGCGTACCGGCTGCTGATTTCGGCGGAGTCCGCGTCGCCGCGAATCCACATTACCGAGACGGCGAGTGAAAACCCGCAAAATCCGCCGATGCTCTGCATGTTGCTGCGCAAACACCTGACCGGTGCAACACTGTGCGGTCTGCGGCAGGCGGGGCTGGATCGTGTGCTGTTTCTGGATTTTGACGCGACCAACGAGATCGGTGACAAAGTGCGATTAACGCTTTGTGTGGAGATCATGGGGCAGCACAGCAATATTATTCTTTTGCAGGAAAACGGTACGATCCTCGACGCGGTCAAGCGTGTGGACGCTTCCAAATCTGCATATCGTGAGATCCTGCCGGGGATTCCCTATAAACTCCCGCCCCGTCAGGATAAGATTCCATTGTCTGAAGAAACGATTCAACCCTGTGCAGCACGTATTTTGCAAAGCCCTCAGCAGCAGCTTCCGGCAGCTTTTATGAAAAATGTGGAAGGTATTTCTCCCATTGTCAGTCGGGAACTTGCTTTCCGTGCCGTGGGTGACTGTACCTGCACGGTGCGCGAGGCAGGGGAGAAAGCCATACGAAGCGCGCTCGAATACCTTTGCACAGCCATGAATGGCGTGCCGGCGCACTGCGTGGTCTGCGACGAGGACGACAAGCCGTTTGACTTTTCCTTTTTGGATATTTTGCAATACGGAAATTTTTGCAAAAAAATTGCGTATACCTCTTTTTCTGCTTTGCTGGATGCTTTTTATGCTGAGCGTAACCGCATACTGCGTGCAAAGCGCAGGGCGGGGGATCTGCATAGAACCTTGCAGACGCTCCAAGAACGGACTGCGCGCAAAATGGCAAACCGCCGTACGCAGTTGAAAGACAGCGCTGAAAAAGAACGACTGCGTGTCTTTGGTGAATTGATTCAGGCAAATCAATACACGTTGCAAAAGGGCTCTTCCGTATATGAGGTAGAGAATTATTACGATGACAATAAACTCGTCCGAATTCCCGTCGATCCGGCACTGTCTCCCACACAAAATGCGCAGAAGTACTTCAAGGCGTATAAAAAGGCTTCAACCGCGGAAAAAATGCTTGCCGAACTCATTGCACACGATGAGCAGGAGCTGAGTTATCTTGCTTCCGTGGAAGACGCACTTTCCCGCGCACAGGGGGAAAGCGATCTCGCCGCGATTCGCCAGGAACTGATCGACGGCAAGTATTTAAAAAAGAAAAAAGGCGGCAAACAACGGCTGCCGAAGGAACTTCCGCCGCATAAATTCAAAACGCGGGAAGGCTTTACGGTTTTGGTCGGCCGCAACAACGTGCAAAACGATAAGCTGACTTTAAAAACGGCAAAAAATTACGATATTTGGCTGCACACGCAGCACTTTGCCGGTGCGCATACGATTCTGGTCTCGGATAACCGCGAGATCACGGATCAGGCAATCTCCGAAGCCGCCGCCATTGCCGCGTTTTTCAGCAGTGCACGGGACGCACAAAAGGTACCGGTCGATTATACACGCATAAAAAATATAAAAAAACCGGTCGGAGCGAAACCGGGAAAGGTGATTTACAACACCTATAACACCATCTATGTTATGCCCAGCGAGCCGAAAGAAGAATTATAAAAAGCGACGCCGTACCCGAAAGAGTACAGCGTCGTTTTTTGGCTTGATTTAGTCGTCGTTGGCGGGTGCAAGAACTTCGCTTTCACGGAAAAGCAGGGAGATGCACCAAACCGCCGCGATGGCGACAAGCGTATAAATGATTCTGCTGATTACGGCGTCCTGCCCGCCGAAGATCCAGCCGACAATATCAAATTGGAAAAGCCCGATGGAGCCCCAGTTGATGCCGCCGATGATAACCAGAATCAGCGCGATTCTATCCAGCATATTTCTCAACTCCTTATCAATGCTTGTTGATAGTATGAGCTGAAAAACTGCGGATATACGATTTCAAAATTTGAACAATAAAATTTAATATGTTCCGGCGGCTTTTTTCAGTTGATCCACTCTGTCCGTCTTTTCCCAGGTCAGGTCCAGATCCGTTCTGCCCATGTGTCCGTATGCGGCAAGGGCACGGTAGATCGGGCGGCGCAAGTCGAGATATTCGATGATCGCAGCGGGTCGCAAATCAAAGACTTCCGTTACGATCTCGCTTAGTACGTCGTCGGAAAGCGTGCCCGTACCGAATGTATCCACCATGACGGAGACGGGATTTGCTACGCCGATGGCGTAGGCGATCTGGATCTCGCAGCGCTGTGCAAGCCCGGCCGCCACAATATTTTTGGCGACATATCGCGCCGCATATGCGGCGGAACGGTCCACCTTGGTCGGATCTTTGCCCGAAAAACAGCCACCGCCGTGCCGGCCGATGCCGCCGTAGGTGTCCACAATGATTTTTCTGCCCGTCAGCCCTGAGTCGCCTGCGGGCCCTCCGGTCACAAATCTACCCGTCGGATTGACATAAATGATGGTATCCTCATCAAATAAATTTTCGGGCACAACGGGCTTGATGACGTGCTGCAAAATATCCGAGCGGATCTGCGCAAGCGGGATCTCGGCGCGATGCTGCGCTGAGACAACAACCGTGTCCACACGCACGGGTTTATTGTCGTCATATTCAACCGTGACCTGCGTTTTCCCATCCGGGAACAGGTAGGAAAGCGTGCCGTCTTTGCGGACATCCGTCAGACGCTTGGCAAGTTTATGAGCCAAAGCGATCGGAAGCGGCATCAGTTCCGGCGTCTCACAGCAGGCGTAACCGAACATCATGCCCTGATCGCCCGCACCGTGCAGGTTATAGTCGTCCGTCTTACCGGTTTTCAGCTCGTAGGAAGCGTCAACACCCATCGCAATGTCTGCCGATTGCTTGTCAATGGCGATGTCCACACGGCAGGTATGCCCGTTGAAACCGGCGTCGTCATTGTCATATCCGATCTCGCATACAACGTCGCGTGCGATTTTTTCAATGTCCACCTTGGCGGTCGTGGTGATCTCGCCCATAATCATCAGGCGGTTGGTGATGCAGGTTGTTTCACATGCGACGCGCCCGTTGGGATCTTGTGCTAAAATCGCGTCTAAAATCGCGTCCGAAACGGTATCGCAAATCTTGTCAGGATGTCCTTCCGTAACCGATTCCGATGTAAAAAGGTGTTTGGTCATATCTTTGGTCTCCTTTATTTGGGTGCATTCCTATATCGCAAAAAAAGCACCGGGGCGTGCCCAGGTGCTTTTCTCATCACCTTATCTTTCAGCAAAAGCTGTGGGATTTGGCACCTTGCACATCGTGCAGGTTGCCGGACTTCACAGGGCCTGTCCCTCCGTCACTCTCTATAAGGAATGTATATCCGTTTGTCATAAGTATTGTATAACGGAAAGCGTAGCTTGTCAACCGTCATACAGTGGTTTTTGCAGAAATTTGACAAAAAACACATTCAGCCGAGCGCGGCAGAAAACTGCGATGCAGCGGCAGCTAAGATTGCCTTCGGATCATTGCCGACAATGTCCAGCCCTTCAGCAGAGATCAGACAGGATTTTTTGACGCCGAAAAACTGTTCCATAACCGCACGCACATAAGTATAACCATAGTTGTTCTCGCCGATATACCCGCCGGCGGTTGTGATATAGATGAGCCGCTCGGCACGGCAGAGACTGACGGGGCAACCGGCTTCGTCATAGGCGAAGGTAACCCCGGAACAGCAGACATTTTCAAAATACAGCTTCAAAAGCGAGGGAAAGGAAAGATCCCAGTACGGCGCTGCAATTACGATCCATTGTGCGCGGCGAAAGGTATTTGCATGTACAAAAAAAGGTGCGTCTGTTTTGCCCTCGTGCAAGAGGTGGTCGCGTTCGTGCAGCCGCGCTCTGTCAAGCGGCAAAAGCCCAAGTTTTTCAAGCGGCAGGCAGGTGATCTCCGCATTCGGGATCTGCGCAAGAAACCGATTGGCGAGATCCAAAGTGCGTGACGCTTCTCCGCGAACACAGGCGTTTAAAAACAGAATATCCTTTTTTGGCATGCATATCCTCCAATCAGCCCATTTTCCCTTTTAAAACAGGAGACAGGCGTTTATACAGCAAAAATGTAACAGCGGTGCACAACAGACCTTTGATAAAGGTGAAGGGCACGTTAAAGACCAGTAACGCTTTCCAAAGATTGTCAACGGACGGGAGGATCGCCTGATAGGCGGCGAGGATCGCATCCATCGGCATAAAGTTCGTGTAGACAGGATACACGATGAAATAGTTGGTGAACAAACTGAAAACGGCCATGCAGCAGGCGCCCGTCAGCGCGCCGAGAAACGCGAATTTTCGTGTCTTTTTGTGCTTGTAGATAAGTCCTGCGGGGATGACCAGAAAACAGCCCAGAATAAAGTTCGAAAGCTCGCCGACGCCTCCGGTGGTCGTTGTTAACAAATTGATGAGGTTCTTGAGCAAACAGACCATAACGCCGCTCACGGGGCCTAAGGCGAACGAGGCGATCAGCGCAGGAAAATCGGAAAGATCCATTTTAATGAAACTCGGCATCAGCGGAACGCTGAAATCGAGAAACATCAATACGGCGGATACAGCGGCAAGCAGCGCAGTAACGGTCAGCTTGCGGATTTTTGCCCCGGAAAACAGGGCAGGCTTTTGGCGGACAGCTTTTTCGGACATGGTATTCGTCCCTTTCCCAATAGATTCAAATGCGGCTGTCCAAAAGAAAAGCCCCGCAAGAAAAGTCTCGCGAGGCGAAAGTGCAGAAAAAAAGAATCTTCTTTCATCCGGACTTTAACCGTCGGTTTGGGAATTGCACCCAATCAGCAAAAAGCTTGTGGACTTTTACCACCGGTGGGGACTTCCACCCCGCCTTGAAGACAGCTGTTGATTTGTACTGCCATTATATGCCCGCGCTCAAGGATTGTCAACCCGGTTTTTTGGAGATCGGCGGAATACGCCCAAAAGCACCAGCCCGGCAATCGCAAGGATCGGGAAAAGATTCCCAAAGCCGAGACCGATTTTTAACGCACCGCCGTCCGTAAGCGTTGTATCTGCACGCTGCGCAGCAGAGGAAACAAAACTCACGATCCAAGGACCGACAGAGCAGCCGATATCCCCAAGAATGGCAAGCACGCCGAACATTGCGGCGCCGCCGTTTGGATAAAGCCCGGAGACCAGACTGAATGTGCCGGGCCAGAACAGACTGATGGAAAATCCTGTCAACGCACAGCCGAACAGTGCGAGCAGCGGATAAGGGGAAATCGCCGTTGTCGTATAACAGACAATGCACAGCACAGCGCAGAAAAACATAGCTTTTTTCAAATCGAGCCGATTACCGTAAATGCCGAACAACAGCCGCCCGAGCCCCATAAACACGGCGAACAGACAAGGCCCGAGCAGATCACCCATAAACTTCGAGACGCCGAGCCCCGTTTCAGCGAAGAAAGAAGACCATTGCGACATGGCAAGTTCCGAAGCGCCGGCGCACAGCATCAAAAGCATGGCTATACGAAAATTGCGTTCGGAAAACAGCTTGCGCAGTGGGATTTTTTCTTCTTCTTTGAGTGTCTTCGGAAAAGGGAGGGATGAAAAGTTAAACAGGTTTACAAGCGGTACACAGGCCCAGATAAACGGTAAAATATACCAGTAATGGCTGCCGACTACCCGAATAAACAGCGTCGAAAGCGCGACCACCGTCATTTGCCCCCAGCAGTAAAAGGAGTGCAAAAGGCTCATATCCGCTTCCTTTTTTTCGCTTGGGATCGCATCCACGATCGGGCTTATGGTCACCTCGATCATGCCGCTTCCCATGGCGGAGATCACCGTGGCAAGTACAAGCGCCGGAAACGGTGCAGAAACAAATCGCGGCAGTGTTCCCAAAAGGAAAAGCCCCACCGCCGCGCACGCGTGCGAAGTAAGGATGACTTTTTTATAACCGATGCGGTCAACAACTTTAACGGAAATCAGGTCAACCACGGTCTGCGCCAAAAAATTGATAAGGATCAAACTGCCAATCTGTGTGAGAGAAATACCGAATTCTTCCTGAAATACAATGAAGAGGATCGGGGAGAGGTTGTTAATGATTGCCTGCACAAAATAGCCCACGTAGCAGGCGATGGTTGTCCCTTTGTACGTCCGCTGCATAAATCAAATGTACTCCTTGTCGTCGGAAAGTTCCGCCGATCCACCAATGGGGATCGCTTCGCCGAGATAGGTCGGTTCCGGCTCAAAAATGCATGTGAAAAAATCCTTTACGCGCGCAAGCGATTCACGCAACTGGTTCCGGATGTCCGTTGCGAGCGCGTAATCCTGCCGGTCCGCCGCGACGCCATACGCTTCAATTCCCAAGGTGCGCGCGATATAGACGGCTCTGTAAAGATGATACCCTTGCGTGACAATAACGACCTTTTTTATGCCGAAAATATCACGTGCACGATACATGGATTCATAGGTGGAAAATCCCGCGTGGTCAAGAAATATAACATCCGGCTCCACGCCTTTGTCCACGCAGTATTGTTTCATGCTATTGACTTCGTCATAATTTTTCTGCCCGTGGTCGCCGCTCATCAACAGCCTGTCCGCCGCACCGTCCTCATACAGCGCAAGACCCGTCAGAACACGGTCTTCGAGCATCGGGCTTAACGTGTTATCGCCATAAACGGCGCAGCCGAGCACCAGAATGCAGTCCGCATCAAGCGCGGAAACTTCCTGCTCTGTTAAGATATGCGGTTTTGCGGTCAGTATAGCAGCTGCATTGATGCCGCCATACAGCAGAAAGCCGAGCAGACACAGACTGACCAAAGCGAAAAGCAATTTTTTTAAGCGCTTTCTGCGCATCTTTATACCCTCGTTTCTATGCAGGAAAGGCTGCCGCATATCCGAAAGCTGCCGCTGTCCGCGGAAATGAAAAGGCTGTCGCCTTTCTTTAAGGAAAGCTTTTCCCCGCCGCAGACGATTTCTCCGCTGCCCTGTGTGACCAGAATCGACACAAACGAAGTCTCGTCTGCAATGCCGGTATAAGCTGTTTCCACCTCCAGGGAGCGTACAGTGAACAGATCACACGCCGTCAATAGCTGCTCACGGTAACCGTCCTTTTGCTCCGATTTGCCTTCGGGTGTGCAGGCGCGTGTGGGCGGCGCGGTCACCGTGACATCCAGTGCTTTTTGCGTGTGCAGCGCACGCGGCTTTCCGTCTGCGCCGAGCCTGCCGTAGTCATACACACGGTAGGTCGTATTGGAGTTCTGCTGTATTTCGGCGAGCAGGATCCCTCCGCCGATACCGTGCAGCGTGCCCGCCTCAATGAAGAAGAAATCCCCTTTATGTACTTTCACATGGTTGACGACTTCCAAAAAGGTGTTGTCTTCGATCCGCGCACGGAATTCTTCTTTGGAAATTTCTTTTTTGAAGCCGTAAATGAGCTCGGCACCTTCGTCACAGTCAAGAATATACCAGCACTCCGTTTTGCCCGGTTCGCCCTCTACGCGGCGCGCATATGCGTCGTTTGGGTGCACCTGTACGGAAAGATTCTGCTTGGCATCGATGAGTTTAATCAAAATGGGAAATTCCGTCTTGCTTCGGCAATGCGTGCCGAGTATGGCATTACCCTCGGCGTCGATCACGTCCGAAAGCGTTTTGCCTTTGTATTTCCCGTTGGCGATGGTGTTCTGTCCATCCTTGTGGCAGGAAAGCATCCAGCCTTCCGCCACGGGATCCATATCGGTTTGAAAGCCAAAATCCGTTTTCAGGCGCGTGCCGCCCCAAAGATAATCCTTAAAAGCAGGCTGTAATTGCAAAAGCATATGACGTCCCCTTACTTGTTCAAGATTTCCCTCCTATCTTAGCAAAGTTCCCCGGGAAAATCAACAAAGTTTCTTTGATTTTCGAAAAATCACGCTTGCTCTTGCCGTCACGGTATGCTATGTGTTACAATACCAAAAGATGAATTGGAATGCAGGAGCACGTCACGAAATTTTATTGGATGCGCCGGCTCTGCAAGAAAACGTTTGAATGTTGCGGAAAGGCGGAACGGAAATGCGCAAGGACACTCGGCCGAATATAATTTTTTACTTCAGTGACCAGCAGCGGTGGGATACTTTCAATCCCACGTGTATGCCAAACCTCACCAAAATCGCTGAAGACGGTGTGACCTTTGACAACTCTTTTACCTGCCAGCCTGTTTGCGGTCCTGCGCGCGCCTGCCTGCAAACGGGTACATACGCCACGCAAAACGGTTGTTATTGGAACGGTATCGCACTGCCGGAAAACACAAAAACGATTGCGGATTATCTTTCAGAAGCGGGCTATGAGACCGCTTACGTCGGGAAATGGCATCTCGCCTCCGACCGCTATCCGGGAATCGGTCTGCACTGCGAAACTTCCGCCATACCGAAAGAGCGGCAAGGCGGCTATCGCGACTTTTGGCGTACGGCGGACGTGTTGGAGTTTACATCGCATGGGTACGACGGCTATGTTTTCGATAGTGACGGCAACCGGATCGATTTTAAGGGATACCGTGCAGACTGCATCAACGATTTCGCACTGGAATATTTAGATGAGAAGACTTCGGATAAGCCGTTTTTCCTGTTCGTTTCTCAGATTGAGCCGCACCACCAGAACGACCATTGCTGTTACGAGGGGAAAAAGGAGTATATTGCGCAGTATAAAGACGCGCCGATTCCGGAAGATCTCGCCTTTCTGCCGGGGGATTACAAAAAAATGTATCCCGACTATTTGGCTGCTATCCGCGCGCTCGACGAGAATGTTGCGCGTTTGGTGCAGAAACTTAAGGAAAAAGGGCTTTATGACAACACGGTTCTGTTCTATACAAGCGACCACGGCTCACACTTCAAAACGCGCAATATGGAGTATAAGCGCAGCTGCCACGACAGCTGCACGCACACGCCGTTGGTTATCTGCGGCGGACCGTTTCGCGGCGGGAAGCACGACGAAAGGCTTGTCAGCTTAATTGACCTGCCGCCGACGATTCTGGATCTCGCAGGTGTGCAAGTGCCGCCGTCCTATATGGGTAAATCCCTGGTTGCGCAGTATGCAGGTAAAGAAGAGCCGCGCGACTGTGTGTTTATGCAAATCAGTGAAAGCCAGTGCGGCAGGGCCATCCGAACCGCGCGCTATATATATGCGGTCCGCGCGCTCTGTTCAGGGATGACGCATCACAGTGCAAAGGTCTATTTTGAAGACTATCTGTATGACCTTCAAGAAGACCCGATCGAAGCGCATAACCTGATTCGGAGTTCTGCATATAAAGAAGAGCGTGCAAAACTGCGCAGAATGCTGCTTAACGAAATGAAATGTGCCGGAGAGGAAACACCGAAAATTTTACCGGCAGTGTTTGTGCGAAGAAAGTAATCGTTTTGGGCGTATTCGACGAAAAGCGGATGAAAAACAGTGGAGCACTGTTCCTTTTATCAAATTTTTGCAGGAAGTTAAAACAATAGTTGCAAATATATTGAAAATGGTATAGAATCTATCCGTATGTTTACAAAAGATGCATTTTGGAGGCGCAAAACATGCAGTATACAGAAATGGATGCCAAACAGCTTCTCGCTGAAAAACAGGCGGCAGAGGCTTCGTTTGAGGAAATGAAAAAACTGAACCTCAAGCTGGATATGTCCCGCGGTAAACCGGGTCCCGAACAACTGGATCTGTCCATGGATATGCTCAAGGAAATTATCGGTGTTTGCGATTGCAAAGCGGAAAACGGCTTTGACTGCCGAAACTACGGTGTTTTGGAGGGTCTGCCCGAATGCCGCGCATTGTTTGCAGAGCTTATGGAGGTTTCGCCTGAAAATGTAATTGTCGGCGGCGCATCAAGCCTCAACCTGATGTTCGACTATATTGCCCAGTGCATGACAAAGGGGGCCGGCGGCGCGCCTTGGATGCAGCAGGGAAAAATCAAATTTATCTGCAATGTGCCGGGCTATGACCGTCATTTTACGATCTGTGAGCACTTTGGCATTGAAATGATTAACGTGGAAATGACCGAGAGCGGCCCGGATGTGGAAAAGATCCGCGAGCTTGTGCAGGATGAAAGCGTTAAGGGCATGTTCTGCGTGCCGAAATATTCGAACCCTGACGGTATCACCTATTCGGACGATACCGTTCGCGCACTGGCTGCGTTAAAGCCCGCCGCTAAGGATTTCCGCGTGATTTGGGACAATGCCTATATCGTGCATGATCTGACCGATCATCCGGACCACCTTCTGAACATTTTCGAGGCGTGCAAGCCTTACGGCAGCGAAGATATGTTTGTTGAATTCACTTCGACTTCGAAGATCACGTTCCCGGGCGCAGGTGTCTCCGCGCTGGCGGCGTCGGACGCAAACATCCGCGAAATTCGTGCCCGCCTTGCCATGCAGACCATCAGCTATGATAAAATGAACCAGCTTCGGCATGTGAAATTCTTGAAAAATGCCGAAGGGGTCAAGGCACATATGAAAAAACATGCGGCAATCCTTGCCCCGAAGTTCCGCATTGTGCTGGATGCACTAGAACGGGAACTGCGTGAAAACGACCTTGCGCGCTGGACGGAGCCGAAGGGCGGGTATTTTATCAGCCTGAACACCACAAAGTGCAGTGCAAAACGCGTCGGGGAGCTTTGCCGCGAAATGGGTGTGGTGCTGACGTCCGTTGGTGCAACCTATCCGTACGGCGTCGATCCGACAGATCGCAACATCCGTATAGCGCCGACGTATCCGTCCGTTGAGGAGCTGAAAAAGGCAGTCGAAGTGCTTTGCCTTGCCATTCGTCTCGCAACGCTTGAAAAAATGACGGAAAAGGTATAAGATATCCATAGGGTTTTCCCGTAGCTCGATTTTTTCTGCGGGGGTTTTCTATGCGAATGCATTCGAAAAGACAAAATTCAGAAAATTTTCCCGCAGCGCCTGTACGTCCGTTTGTGACGGCCGTGCTTGTCGCCGCGGGGAATTCTACACGCATGGGCGGCGTCAATAAGCAGTTTTTGCAGCTTGACGGCACCCCTGTGCTTTTCCGTACCGTTCGCGCTTTCGAAGATTGCGAGCTTGTGGATGAGATCATTATTGCCGCCCGTGAGCAGGATATTCCGCAGATTGCTTCCCTTTTGCATGCGAACGGCATCGGCAAAGTGAAAGATATTGTCCGAGGCGGCGCCACACGGCAGGAGAGCGTGTTTGCGGCAGTGCGCTGTTGCGATCCGCAGTGCGAATTTCTTGCTATTCACGACGGCGCACGGCCGCTTGTGACTGCACAGGTCATTGAAGGCACCATCCAAGCGGCATTTCAGTTCGGCGCGGCGGCGACGGGCGTGCGTGTGAAAGATACCGTAAAAGTGGTCGATGCAAACGGTATGATCGTCGGTACGCCTGACCGCAGCACGCTTTGGGCGGTGCACACGCCGCAGGTGTTCCGGAAAGAAACTTACCTGCATGCGGCGCGGGAAGTCCCCGGAAGCGCCGACTTTACCGATGACTGTAAATTGCTTGAGGCGGCGGGCGTTCCTGTGCATATGGTAGAGGGCAGTTATGAAAACATCAAAATTACCACGCCGGAGGACATTTGGATCGCTGAAGGGATTTTAGCTGGGAGGAACAACGGATGATGCGTATCGGGCATGGATACGACGTACATAAACTGGTCAAAGGCCGAAAATTGTTTCTTGGAGGAGTTGAGATCGCGAACGACGGTGTCGGGCTTTTAGGGCACTCCGATGCCGATGTGCTGCTGCACGCGGTTTCGGATGCGCTGTTGGGGGCTGCCGCGCTCGGCGACATCGGCGCACACTTTCCGGATACCGACGCACGCTACAAGGACGCTGACAGCCTTGAACTGTTGCGCGAGGTTGTACGGCTTTTAAAGCAGAAGGGGTATGCAGTCGTCAACATAGATGCCACCGTGCTCGCACAAGCGCCGAAACTTGCGCCTTATATCCAAAAGATGCGCGAAAATATTGCCCACGCCTGCAAGGTCGCGACGGATGCCGTAAGCGTCAAGGCGACGACGGAGGAGGGGCTTGGCTTTACGGGTGCAAAACAGGGGATCGCCGCGCATGCGGTTTGCCTTTTGGAAGCCGAAAAACGAATTAGGTTTATATAGTTTATCGGAATATCGCACGGAGTTTCAGCGGGAGAAATGGAGGATGACATGAAACGATCCAAGCAGAAAAAAGCCATTTGGAATCCTTTTAGCAAACAAGCGGAAGAGGGATATGTGCCGAACCGGGAACTGCTGGCGTATTCCGCCGCTTTGACCGGGCAAAATATGGCGTATGTGTTTGTTTCCCAATGGCTTTTCTACTTTTGCACAGATGTTCTGAAGATCTCGCCCGGGCATGTCGGATTTTTGACCGGGTTCAGCCGCGTTTGGGACGCCATCAACGATCCCATCGTCGGCGCCATTGTGGACCGCCGCAAATGTAAGAACGGTAACAAGCTCCACCCATACCTCGGCAAACTGCCTTTGATTATCGGCGCGCTGACCGCGTTGATGTTCGTGGATTTCGGCGTCGGGGAAACGGCGGCACTGGTGATTTTGCTTTGTGTTTACATAGCGTGGGATGTGACTTATTCGTTTCAGGACGTTGCGTTGTGGGGTATGATGTCGCTCATCTCACCGCACCCGCACGAGCGTTCTCGCGTTTCGCAGTGGCTCAACATCGGCGTCGGCGCCGCATGGGGCATTACGAGCCTTGTTCCTCTGATTATGGGCGCGCGCGAAGCGATCGGGATCAGCGAAAAAACGTTGTTCCTGATTTTCGGTATCGTATTCGGCTTCGGTGGGGAATGCCTGTCGATTCTGGCAAGCAAGACCAAAGAACGCGTCGCCTATGTGGAAAACCGGCATGAGCAGTCGTTTTGGCAGGATCTGGCTGTCTTGCGGCATAACAAGATTTTGATTCTTTTGCTGCTGGCGCAGCTTCTGAATTTCTTAAACGGTGCAGTGCCGCAAATCTATTTCTTCAAATACTGCGTGACTGTCCAGATCGGCGGCACGGTGCTCAATGGGGAGACCGTGCAGTTTTACTATGGAATTTTGGTCAGCGTGCTTTCCGCGGTCAGTATGTTTTTCGCCGTCAAGTTGTCCGACAAGATTGGCGGTATGCGCAATATTGTGATCCTGGCGCAGCTGATGAATATAATATTCCGCGTTGCGGCATACTTTGTCGGCTTTAAGACTCTGCCGCAGATGTTCATTGTTGTACTGCTCATTTCAATTTCATCTATCCCTGTTAACATGGTTGGCATCGCGCAGCGCTCGATTCTTTGCGACGCAGTGGACTATGTGGAATGGAAGACCGGCAAGCGTACCGAGGGGATCAGCAATTCCTTGCAGAATCTAACCAATAAGCTGTCCGATGCGCTCAAGCTGCTGGCAAGCGGTATGGTGCTTGAGGCGCTCAGTTATAACGCCGACCTGGGGCTCGAGGGGCAGACGGAGATCTTCTATCGCGCCCAGTGGCCGTTGTTTATGCTGCTGCCCGCACTCGGTTCTCTGCTGTATTTGATCCCGTTTTTGTGTATTCGCTATTCCAAAGAGCAAAAGGCACGTGTGGAGCGCGAGCTTGCCGAGCGCCGCGCTGCAGCGGAAGAGGTGGAAGAGGCATAAAACTTTCGAATGAAAGGATCTTTTCCATATGCAAAGGGTTTTGAATCAGCTCAAAAAACACAAAGAGCTGATTTTGTATATACTGTTCGGCGCACTGACAACGCTTGTGAACTATGTGGTCTATTTCCTCTGCAAAGCGGGGGGATTCGGGTATTCGCCTGCGACCGTTATTGCGTGGATCGTTGCCGTCGCCTTTGCTTATATTGTCAACCGTATATGTGTCTTTGAGAGCAAAAACAATGGTGTGCGCGCCGTATTGCGCGAGATTTTTCTGTTTGTCGGCGCACGGCTGCTTTCGCTGGTTTTGGAGCTGTTCGTCATGTTTGTCGGCATGGATTTGCTGCACGCGGGGGCTTGGACAATCGTTTTACTGTCCGAAACTTTGCCGCTCGGCGAATTTTTGACCAAGACTGTTGCGCAGATTCTGGTTGTACTTTCCAACTATGTGTTCAGCAAGCTTGTGATTTTCCGAAACCGTCATAAGTCGAAAGACGATATAAATAAAACGGAGAAAGCCGAATAATACCCTTGCATAAATATACGTTTGTCTTGCAATCTGCTCGGAATGGGTGTATAATACCAATTAATCTCAAAGAAAAGGGGATTTTAACATGAAAACAGTAACCAAGCTTCTGTCTGTTCTGCTCGCTTTGGCGCTGGTTGTCGGCTGCTTTGCCGCCTGCGGCAGCGATACAGCGGATGATGCCAATACGCCTGCAGCAAACAGTGCCAAGGTCAAAGTGATCGACATCGCGCTGACCGACGAGTCTTATGCATTTGGTGTGGACAAAACCCAGCCTGAGCTTCTCGAGCAGGTTAACGCCTTCATTAAGGAAATTCAGGAAAACGGTCAGCTCGATGAGATTTTCGACAAATATTTCGGCGACGGTACGCCGACTGCTGTGACCTCTGCTGCGCTTGATGAGAGCAAGGATCAGCTTGTTGTCGCGACCAACGCGGAATTCCCGCCGTTTGAGTACACGGAAGGGACCGACTATCTTGGCGTGGATATGGAAATCGCAGCTCTCCTTGCGCAACAGCTTGGCAAGGAATTGGTTATCCAGAACATGGACTTTGAAGCAGTCTGCCTTTCTGTCGGCAGCCAGAAGTGCGATATCGCTATGGCGGGCTTGACGATTAACGAAGAAAGAAAAGCTTCTGTCAACTTCTCGGATCCCTATTATCAGGCTTCTCAGAAGCTGATCGTTCCCGCAAGCGACACGACCTTTGACAGCTGCACTACGGCAGATGAAGTGAAAGCGATTCTGCAGAGCTTTGATGACTCCGTTGTAATTGGCTTCCAGACCGGCACGACGGGCCAAAGCTATTCGGAATGTACAGGTGACTATGTGGACAACGGGTTCAAAGTAACCGCGCGTGGTTATCAGAGCGGTGCTTTGGCGGTGCAGGATATGATCAACGGCAACTTGAATTATGTGATCATTGATGCAGCCCCCGCACAGGCGATTGCCGATTCCGTCAACGGTGTCGCGTAAGTCGCGCAACAGGAAAAGCTATCTGTATAGTTTTAACAATAGCCTCACCGTTTTGATGGGGCTATTGTTTATGCAGTACGCAAAAGGATTTGGAACATGGATAATTTCGGTCAAAGGGTAGAAAGATTTATTGCGCTGTTTCAGGGGGCCAGCGCGGACGCTTATATTTCTGAGATTTTGATAGGTTTGCAGAATACTGTCAAAATCGCAGTGCTTGGTCTTATTATCGGTATCATTATCGGCACGCTGATTGCCGCCGTGCGCGTCATGCCGAAATATAAGCGTCTGCCGAGAGTGCTCAACGCGATTTGCGGCGTGTATGTCGGCTTTTTCCGCGGGACGCCTATGGTTGTTCAGCTGTTGTTGTTCTACTATGTCGCGTTGCCGCTGATGGAAATAAACGCGTCCTCCGTAGCGGTTGCCACCGCTGTTTTCGGAATGAATTCCGGTGCGTACATTTCGGAGATCATGCGCGGCGGTATCATGTCTGTGGACCCCGGTCAAATGGAAGGCGGGCGTTCCGTCGGCTTGAGCTTCAGCACGACAATGATTAAGATCGTTATTCCTCAGGCGGTCAAAAATATCATCCCGACGCTCGGCAATGAATTTATCACCCTTGTCAAAGAAACTTCCGTCGTCAGCTTCGTCGGCGCAACGGATTTGTATGTCGCGTTCCGTAAGATCGGCACAAGTACGTATGAATTTATGGTGCCGTATCTTGTGATGGCGCTGATCTATATTGTGCTGGTGCTGCTGATCACGGCGCTTATTAAGCTTGTGGAGAGGAGGCTGCGTAAAAGTGATCGAGGTCGTTAACTTAAATAAATCCTTTGGGGATCTTCATGTCCTCAAGGATATCAATATTACGATCCACCAGGGCGAAAAGGTCGTCGTGATCGGCCCTTCCGGATCCGGCAAGAGTACATTTTTGCGCTGCCTGAACTGCATGGAGGACCCGACTTCCGGCAGCATCATTTTCCACGGTGTGAACATTGCCGATATGAAGGTGGACATCAATGTCTATCGGCAGAAAATGGGTATGGTGTTCCAGCATTTCAATCTGTTCAACAACAAAACCGTGTTGGAAAACATAACGCTTGCGCCTGTGTATATCGAGAAAAAGCAAATGCGTTCGTTGAGAAGGCGGAAGCTGCGCGGCAAGGCAGAGGAAACGGAGATCAAATCCGCCAAGCAGATTAAAGAGGAAGCCAATGCCCGTGCCATGAAATTACTGGAACGCGTCGGCCTTTCCGACAAAGCGGAGGCATATCCTGCTCAGCTTTCAGGCGGGCAGAAGCAGCGTGTAGCGATTGTTCGTTCCCTTGCCATGCAGCCAGAGGTCATGCTGTTTGACGAGCCGACTTCGGCGCTTGACCCGGAAATGGTCGGCGAAGTTCTGGAAGTTATGAAAGATCTTGCGAAAAGCGGAATGACCATGGTCGTGGTTACGCACGAAATGGGCTTTGCACGCGAGGTTGCCGATCGCGTCCTGTTTATGGATGACGGAAGGATCTTGGAAGAGGGGACACCGGACCAGATCTTTAACCATCCCCAAAACGATCGTCTGAAAGACTTTTTGTCCAAGGTTCTGTAAGGTTGTATTATATCAAATAAAAATCCGGCGGTACGGATAATCCCGTGCCGCCGGATTTTTAATTTTTAGCCTGTTTTGCGAAGCATTAAATCTCCGCAATCACTTCGATCTCAGCAAGCGCATTCTTCGGCAACGCAGCCGCTGCAACGCAGGAGCGCGCGGGCTCCGAGGTGAAGAAGCTGCTATACACGCCATTGAAAACAGAGAAGTCGGACATATTCTTCAAGAAACAGGTGGTCTTGATAACCTTGGAAAAATCTGTCCCCGCCGCTTCCAGAATCGCGCCGATATTTTCGCAGATTTGCTGGGTCTGCCCTTCGATCGTATCCGATTCAATCTCGCCGGAAGCGGGGTTGATCGCAATCTGACCGGAAGCATACAAAATACCGTTGACGATCTTCGCCTGGGAATACGGCCCAATAGCAGCCGGTGCGTTGTCCGTGAATAAAGTTTTAATCATATGAAAAACTCCTTTACAGTAAGATGCGATTAGTAAGCCTGGATCTTATACCCGCGCGAGGTCAGCGCATTTTTGATAGCTTCGATGTGCTCAAAATTGCGGGTTTCCAGAACCAGACGTAGATAGCAGCCGTTGATATCCGAACCTTCGGATGCACGTTCGTGGTGAACGGAAATTACGTTGCCGCCCTCGGTAGCGATCGCTTCCGCCACGTCCTGCAGTTGGCCGGGTTTGTCCAAAAGCTCAATCGTCATCGAGAAAGTACGCCCGGATTTTAGCAGGCCGCGTTTGATGACACGCGAAAGAATCGTGACATCAATGTTGCCGCCGGAAACCAGGCAACAGACCTTCTTTCCTTTGATGTCTACTTTATTAAACATGGCGGCTGCAACCGAAACCGCGCCTGCACCTTCGGCAATCAACTTTTGCTGCTCGATAAGCGCCAGAATCGCTGCGGCGATTTCATCTTCCGAAACAGAGACGATACCGTCTACATACTTTTGGCACATGGCAAAGGTGATATCGCCGGGTTCTTTGACGGCGATGCCGTCCGCGATGGTTGAAACTTCATCGAGCTTTTCGATTTTTCCGTCGGCAATGGAGCGCAGCATGCTCGGTGCACCGTCCGCCTGCACGCCGTACACTTTGACCTTCTGGTTAAGCGCTTTAATTGCACAGGCTACGCCGGAAATCAATCCGCCCCCGCCGACCGGCACGATCACTACATCTACATCGGGCAGCTGCTCAAGGATTTCAAGACCTATGGTTCCCTGGCCGGCGATAACATCCTCATCGTTAAAAGGATGGATGAAAGTGTATCCCTTTTCTTCCTTAAGCTGCAACGCACGATTGTATGCGTCGTCATAAACGCCCGGAACCAGGCAGATCTCCGCGCCGAATTTGCGTGTGGCTTCTACTTTGGAAATCGGCGCGCCGTCCGGGAGACAAATCAAGGATTTGATCCCGCTTTTGGTCGCAGCGAGCGCTACACCCTGCGCGTGATTACCCGCTGAGCACGCAATAACGCCTTTCTTTTTCTCCTCTTCTGAAAGCTGTGAGATCTTATATGCTGCGCCGCGCACCTTAAAGGAACCCGTCTTCTGCAAATTTTCTGTTTTCAGGTGAATCTCACAATCCGGGTTGATGTCGGGCGCCATAATCATGTCCGTACGACGGATCACATCTTTCAGTTGATAGGAAGCGTGGTAGATTTTATCCAGCGTCAGCATAAAGGTACTTCTCTTCTTTCCGATAACTATTTGCAAAATATTATAAACCCAAACCCAAGCAAAAGCAATGCAAAATCTGACAAACAATGCATTCTTTGCTGTATTTTTATTGAATAATTTTGCAGATAATGCTATACTATACTAGCAATTCGGAAAAAGGAAGTTACATTATGGAAACTGCACCCAGAAGAAAAGTGGTTTTAAGCGCGATCCAGCCGACCGGCACGCCTACCTTAGGCAATTATCTCGGCGCGCTGAAGAATTGGAAAGAAATGGCGCAGGAGTATGACTGTTACTACGCGGTCGCGGACCTCCATTCGATCACCGTGCGTCCTGAACCTGCACAGCTGCGCCGCCGGACGCTCGAAATGTATGCGCTGCTTTTAGCGATCGGTCTGGATCCGGAAAAAAATACCGTATTTGTGCAGAGTCATGTCAACGCCCATGCACAGCTTGCGTGGATACTCAACTGCTATACGCAGTTTGGCGAGGCGGCGCGCATGACGCAGTTTAAAGATAAGAGTGAAAAACATCCGGAAAACGTCAACGTCGGGCTTTTTGCGTATCCAACGCTTATGGCAGCAGATATCCTGCTTTATCAGGCGGACTATGTGCCCATTGGCGCGGACCAAAAACAGCATCTGGAGATTACACGCAACATTGCCGAGCGCTTCAACGGCCTTTACGGTGAAACGTTCCGTCTGCCCGAACCGTTTATCGGAAAAACAGGTGCGCGCATCATGTCTCTTCAGGAACCGACTAAAAAGATGAGCAAATCCGACACAAATGTTAAAGCATTCATTTCGGTGCTGGATGACAAGGATTCCATCGTGCGCAAAATCAAAAGCGCTGTGACGGATTCCGAAGCGCATGTGCACTATGCCGAGGGCAAAGACGGCGTGAACAACCTGATGGGCATTTATTCGTGCTGCACGGGCAAAACATATGAGGAAATCGAAGCAGAATTCGAAGGCAAGGGCTACGGCGATTTCAAGGCTGCCGTTGCCGAGGCGGTTGTGCAGGAGCTTGAGCCTGTCAAAGATTCATTTGACCGCCTGATTGCGGACAAGGCATATTTGAACGAATGTATGGCAAAGGGCGCCGAACAGGCGGCGCGCGTTGCCAACAAGACCCTGCGCAAGGCCATGCGCAAAGTCGGTTTTTATCAACTGTAAAAGGAGGCTGAAAACGTATGTCCATGGAACGAGCACGCAAACATCTTGCGCAATTCGGCTTGGAAGACCGCATTCAGGAATTTCCCGTTTCCAGCGCTACAGTGGAACTCGCTGCAAAGGCACTCCGTACAGACGAAGCGCGGATTGCCAAAACACTTTCTTTCCTGGTAGATGGCGCGCCGGTGCTGATCGTAACGGCCGGGGATATGAAAATTGACAACCCAAAATACAAAGCGCAGTTTCATTCCAAGGCAACGATGCTGTCGGCCGCGGATGTGGAAAAACTTGTTGGGCATGCCGTCGGCGGCGTGTGCCCATTCGGTGTGAATGAGGGCGTGCGCGTTTACCTCGATGAATCCCTCAAACGTTTTGAAACAGTCTTTCCCGCATGCGGCACAGCGAACAGCGCTGTGGAACTGACGATTCCGGAACTGGAACGCTGCTCGGGCTATCTCTCGTGGATCGATATCTGCAAACCGCGCGGGTAAACGAAAAATTAACCAGAGGATGGCTGAAAAGCCATCCTTTTTTTTGCAGAAATTCTTTTATGAATTTTTGTAAAATTATTGACTTTTTTGCGAATTTTCTCTAATATGTGTATCATACCAAATAGGGCGCGGATTTTCGCGATCCCAACGATATCTATCGGTTGGAAAGGGGCTGCATAATTGGAAAAAAACGCAGTGATTATTGATCTGAAGAACATCTCCGTCAGTTTTGACGGGCAACCGGTTCTCAAGAACATTAACCTTTACATCCGCGACGGGGAGTTCGTCACTCTGCTTGGCCCCTCCGGCTGCGGGAAGACGACAACGCTTCGCATCATTGCCGGTTTTCAGGCACCGGACAGCGGCGAAGTTATTTTTGAAGGAAAAGTAATCAATGGTGTTCCGGCGCATAAGCGTCAGGTCAACACCATTTTTCAGCGTTATGCTCTGTTTCCGAACCGCAACGTTTATGAAAACGTTGCGTTCGGGCTGGAACAGAAAAAGCTCCCAAAAGCACGGATTCGAGAAACTGTGGAAGAAATGCTGGCGCTTGTCAACCTTAAGGGATTTGAAAAGCGACGGATTTCTTCGCTTTCCGGCGGTCAGCAGCAGCGCGTTGCCATTGCGCGCGCACTGGCGGTCAAGCCGCGTGTGCTGCTTTTGGATGAACCGCTCGGCGCGCTTGATTTGAAATTGCGCAAAGATATGCAGGTGGAGCTGAAGAATATCCAGCAGCGCCTCGGCATAACGTTTATTTATGTTACGCATGACCAGGAAGAAGCGCTTTCGATGTCCGATACCATCGTGGTGCTTGACAACGGTGAGATCCAGCAGATCGGAACTCCGACCGATATTTATAACGAGCCGAAAAATGCTTTTGTTGCAGATTTTATCGGCGAGAGCAACATCCTTGACGGTATCATGCATGAGGATTTTTCTGTGGAGTTTCACGGGATGCGCTTCCAGTGCGTGGACAAGGGCTTTGGCAAAGACGAGCCTGTGGACGTTGTTGTGCGGCCGGAGGATGTCGATATTGTCCCGCCGGAAGAGGGTATGCTGCGCGGCGTCGTGACTTCGGTGACGTTCAAGGGCGTGCACTATGAGATCATTGTGGATATTGATGGGTTTAAATGGATGGTGCAGACCACGGGATACGCCGCTGTTGGTGACGAGATTGGACTTTCCATCAAGCCCGATGAGATTCAGGTCATGAAGAAAAGCGCATATTCCGGGCTTTACGGCGATTACAGTTCGTTCAGTGAGGAGTTTGATGAGCTTTCGGACCCCGATTCCGATGTGTCCGATGAAGAGCCGGCGGAGGTATAGCTATGAAAAAGACTTCGCTGACGGCGAAACTCGTGAATGCACCGTATATTGTCTGGTCCGTGCTGTTCATCCTTGCGCCGATGATTATGGTCGTCTACTATGCGTTGACCGATCGAGACGGTAATTTTACCTTTTCCAATCTCGGTTCGCTTTCCTCTTACAGCGAGACATTTGGACGTTCCATCTGGTATGCTTTTCTCGCCACCGTGATCTGTCTTCTTCTGGCGTATCCGCTGGCGTACATTATGGCGCATTCTAAAGCCTCCAAGCAGCGGACGCTGATGATGCTTATTATGCTGCCGATGTGGATGAATTTCCTGATCCGTACCTATTCATGGATCACTATTCTTGCCAACACCGGTATTCTCAACACGCTGTTTGAAACGATCGGCATCGGCCGCGTGCAGATGATCAACACACCGGGTGCGGTCATTTTAGGCATGGTGTATAATTATTTGCCCTATATGGTTCTGCCGATCTATTCGGTTATGTCCAAACTCGATCAGAGTCTTGTTGAGGCGGCGCAGGACCTCGGCTGCAACAATCGCGCCGTTTTGAAAACCGTTATTTTCCCGCAGAGCCTGCCGGGCGTGATCTCCGGGATCACGATGGTGTTCGTCCCGTCGGTCAGCACCTTTTACATCAGCCAAAAGCTCGGCGGCGGTAAGTTTATGCTCGTAGGCGACGCAATCGAAATGCAGTTCCAATCCGCCTACAACTACAATCTCGGTGCGGCACTGTCCCTGGTGCTTATGCTGATGATCGTTATCTGCATGCTCATTATGAACCGTTTCACGGATGATTCGGAAGAGGGGGCGATGTTGTTTTGAAACCGAAACGTACGCTCTCCAATCTATATATTGCGCTGATTATGCTGTTTTTGTATGCCCCGATGCTTGTTATGGTCGTATTCTCCTTTAACGGCACGTCCAGCACCGGTGTGCTCGATGGCTTTTCAACCAAATGGTATGGTGAACTTTTGAAAGACGGCGTTACCCTGCAAGCGCTTTCCAACACGCTGGTTTTAGCGGTTACTTCCTCCCTGATTTCCATGGTGCTTGGGACTGCTGCCGCAGTCGGAATCCATTCCATGAAAAAGAAATGGGTCAAAACCTCTGTGCTTACCGTCACAAACATCCCAATGGTCAGTCCCGAGATCGTCACGGGCGTTTCCATGATGCTGTTGTTCGTATTTGTTGGAAGACTGGTCGGCAAAAGCGATGCGCTTGGCTTTCCGACTCTGCTCATCGCGCATGTCACGTTCAGCTTGCCGTATGTGATTTTGTCGGTGCTGCCAAAGCTCCGGCAAACGGACCGGCACTTGGGAGAAGCCGCGCAGGACCTCGGCTGTCCGCCGGTCACTGCGTTTTTCAAGGTGATCCTGCCGAATATTTCCTCCGGTATTATCACGGGGCTCATTATGGCGTTTACGCTGTCGCTGGATGATTTTATCATCAGCTATTTCGTAAGCGGTCCCAAATTTCAAACGCTGCCGATCGTCATTTTTTCGATGACCAAGAAAAAAGTCAAGCCTGACATGTATGCACTGTCTACATTGATTTTCCTGGCGGTGCTGCTGTTGCTGGTTCTGATGAACGTTATGCAGGCACGCGCAGAAAAGAAAGAGAAAAAGGCGCAGACCGCACGATAAATAAAGGGGATGAAGACATGAAAAAAATCATTGCTGTTGTTTTAACACTCGCTCTTTTTGCGGGAATCTTGGCGCTTTCCGGCTGCGGCGGTACGCAGGCGGTGACGCTTGATACCGCAAAGCTTGTCGGGGATTACGATGTCCCGGAACTTCGCGGCACGGAAATCAACGTCTACAACTGGGGCGAATATATTTCTGATGGAGCGGAGGATACCCTCAACGTGATCCAGGCGTTTGAAGACCTGACGGGTATTCACGTGAATTATACAATGTATGATTCCAACGAGGATATGTATGCCAAAATGAAAAGCGGCGGCGCAAGCTACGACGTTGTGTTTCCCTCGGATTATATGATCGCGCGCATGATCGAAGAGGGGATGCTGCAAACCATTGATTTTGCCAATGTCCCCAACTATTCCTATATTTCCGAAGACTTCAAGGATCTGTATTTTGACCCCGAAAACGCATACAGTGTGCCGTATACGGGCGGCATGGTTGGCTTGATCTACAACACCACGATGGTCGAAGGCACGCCGGATAGCTGGGATATTATGTGGGATCCCACATATTCCGGGCAGATCTTAATGTTCAACAACCCGCGCGACGCATTTGGTATTGCACAGTTCCTGCTCGGGCAGTCCGTCAACACAACGAATACGGAGGAATGGCGTGCGGCGGCGGATAAGCTTATTGAACAGAAGCCGCTTGTACAGTCTTATGTTATGGACGAGGTATTCGATAAGATGGAAAGCGGGGAGGCGGCGATCGCAGCCTACTATGGCGGCGATTACCTGACTATGGCGGAGATCAACCCCGACCTTGCATTTGCCTATCCAAAAGAGGGCACCAACATCTTTGTGGATTCCATGTGCATTCCCTCGAACGCAAACAACAAAGCGGCGGCGGAGCTGTTCATCAATTTTATGTGCGAACCGGAGATCGCCCTTGCAAACGCGGAATATCTTTGCTATCTCTGCCCGCACACGGCCGTTTTAGAGGATGAACGGTATACGCTTCGCGGCAATGAAGTGCTGTACCCGCAAGAAGAAGTCAAAACGGAGTATTTCCACAATTTGGACCGCGAAACGCAGGATCTGCTTTCCCGGCTTTGGGAAGAAATCAAACTTGCTTAAAAGAGGGATCTTATGGAACAGCCTGTAAGGCCGGAAGTTCCCGCGCTACCGTTTTTCGAGAGCGGCAACGTGTATACGGGAAGTATCCATCAAAACTACCGTTTCCGCATCGTAAAAGAGGCGGATGCACTCAGCGGGGCATTCTGGACAGAAGATGTCTGTTATGAATGTGCGAAGGCTGTGCAGACCGAGCAGTTCCCGCTTTCCGAAGAGGGCCTTTGTGCATGTGTGGAATGGATTGCCGAACATAATCCAAATCAGTAAAATTAAGACAAGGGAAACTGAATTCCGGTTTCCCTTGTCTTTTTATTGCAAAAGCCATAATGCACTAATGCTTACAAATACTTCTATGTGTTGCAATGGTAAGCAGAGTATCTGCGAGTAAGATCAGCGTCGTACCAAGGAGATTCAACTCATCTTCGGTTAGGTTGCTTGCCAGAGCATTGGCGATGGCAGTTATAGAAGCCGTTAGCTCACACGAATCCACGAGAAGATCACCCCTATGCTATCTTATGGGAATCGCTTTGGAACGTGCGCTGCTTTCCTCCGGTCAGGGGTTTGAAGCTTTATTTTCTAATCAGCTTTTTTCATAAAGAACGAACTTCAGGTTTCGATCACAAACCGCCAGTACGACATCCTTTGGAGAGTTGACGTGATGATTTTTTAACTGCTTATTCAGCCAGGTTATGTCAAGCCCCATGCGGTTTAAATTATCATCGAGAACACGTCCGTCCATAATCAGTTCCGTAAATAGCAGTTCCTGTTCCGGGGAGAGGTTTATATCGTTCGGTGTGGCAGGCCGCTGGCTGCTTACCGGAAGAATCGTGAGTTTTCCGTTATATTCGAAAACAGCAGTCTGAATATTCGTAAGATCAAAATAGCCTTGCTGCCTGCACATAACCATGAATTCACTTAGATCCAGTTTAGCTTTTTTCAAGTTTTCATAGTATAGCTTCCCGTGGTCCATGAGAATCGTGGGAGTGCCGTTGAGATATTTGCGCGTTCGGGGAAATTTGTTGGAAATAATACTCAACAGCAGTGTGACAACTCCGTAGATCACTATGGCCGTGAATGGCTTCCAGGGTTCTTCTAACTCTGTTGCCATTTCGGCTGCAATGGAACCAATGGTGATTCCCGTAATATAATCAAAAAAATCCAATTGAGAAATTTGTTTGTGCCCAATAAACTTGGCGACTATAAACAATGTGCCAAAAGACACAAGGGTGGTCAAGAATAACTTCAAAAGGCTCATATGAAATCACCTTTTTTATTCTGACCTGATTTATGGCTGTCATGCATAATAAGTGGCTGCACATTTGAACATTTACAAAATGCGTAAAACCCCATTTGCAAACAGCAAATGGGGTTTTTGTGTTGTGACGTCGTCTATGGATATCACTAACGCCACTTTCTAAAGTATATCATATTATGACATATTTGCGCTAATTTTCATTGTGGGCGATACGGACAACAAGTTTTGCACCATTTTATAATTGTGATTAGCTCGCCCAATCATTACTTTCTGCGCGGCTGCTGGGTAGTTGTTTGGCGACCAGATTTTTGTGGGTACTGAACAGGCAACTGAGGCAACGCAACAATACGCGTTAAAAATATCCCCATCGAAAAACTGATGGGGATAAATGATGTAAATGTATTTATACGGGCCTTATGTTTCGGATGAGGTTATGGGCGCATTTTACTTATTAGTTATAACTACACAACGCACTGATTGCCCATACTCTTCATCGTAAGCATTTGTTGTAATTAACTGGCTTGCATTAAGGAACATACTGTAGGCGGCAGATGACGTCCAATTACTACCATAGTCAAAAGCTATTCTCTGGCCTGATTGTGTGCGGCTGCTGCGGCGCTGCTTACGTCAGAAAATACACCAACATCAAGAATAGTGACCGGCCAATCTGGATCTGCGGCCAATATACCAAATACGGAAAATCCGTCTGCCACTCGCAACAAATACCAGAAACCATACTGATCGAAAAAGTCAAAGAAGTCTTAGGACTACCAGAGATAAACCAAACCATCGTGCAGGAACATATTTCCCGCATCATGGTTCCAGAACACAATCACCTGATCTTCGAGCTAAAAAATGGCTCCTCGGTAGACGTATTCTGGAAACATCCGTCCCGCAGGCTGAGCTGGACGGATGAAATGCGCGAGGCAGCACGGCAAAAAACCTTAATGCGATACAGGAAGGAGGAAAAACTATAAGTATGCCAGAAATCGAGATTATCGCGGCGACCAAAACACTGCAACAGCAGCCGCTATCCGTTGCGACTCGCAAGAAGCGGGTCGCCGCCTATGCCCGTGTTTCTACGGAACAGGACGAGCAGCAATCCAGTTATGAGGCGCAGGTGGATTTCTACACCCGCCACATCAAAAGCAATCCTGACTGAGAGTTTGTAGAAGTGTTTGCGGATCGCGGTATTACCGGCACCAATACCAAGAACCGGGAAAACTTCAACCGGATGATCGATCTGGCTTTGAATGGCGGCATCGACATTATCCTGACCAA
>CALWVM010000011.1 GCA_944384985.1 uncultured Clostridia bacterium
AAAGCGGTTCAGCACCGCATTGCCGAACGATCCTGTGCCGCCCGTTATGAGCAGCGTCTTATTTTCGAAAACAGACATGATGGTTTTTCTCCTCATCCGATTTTATGCAGAATCTGCCGCCTTGCGCGCTTATGTACGCTTCATAAGGTGCAGTGCCGTTAAAACTTTGCGGCACATGCCCCAAACCATATTTTTTTCCGAACGGTTCATACCAAAGGTCAGCATACAGATGCCGTACACCAAAACCATGACCGCGCAGTTGGCGACGAGACCAAGCCAGCCGTAGCGCGAAAGGGCAAGCTGCTTAAATGCGAGCCCCACAACCGCCGAAAGCAGCAGAGATGGCAGGATGCCCTTGCAAAGCCCCGCATAATACTGCGTTAAGCGGATATGGATCTCCTTTTTGAACATGATGTTCATGCAGAGGACGTCGCCGACGGAAAGGGCGATCACCGAACCGATGACCGCGCCGTACAGCGGGTTCCAATGGATCAAAAGGATCGTCAAAAAGATATTGAGAACGGCGGACACGATTTGGATGACCGCCTGCACACGGTGCTTGTTCATCGCCCAAAGGATCTGGGGGCCGATGCCCTGTACCAAAGAAAACATCGTGGGGACCATGATCGCGACGGCGACAATGTATCCCTCTGCATAGTCCGCGCCCGCCCAAAGGATCATGAACTGCCTGCCGAATACGGCAAACACCGTAAAGACCATGCCGAGCATCATGAAAATAATTCTGCCGATGCGCACCATTTCGTCCTGCAGGGCCTTTGCGCCCGCGCCTTTTTCGACCATGCGCACCACGCCCGCCATCAACACGCCCGTGAAATGCCCGCCGATGGTCTTGAAATACTGGATGATCTGCGATCCCGCGCCGTAAACCGCAATGATCGCGGAAGAACTGGCTGCAAAAATTCCCAAAAGGGTGGAATTGGACATGGCATTGATTTGCGTCGCAACCATTTGAAGCAGTACAAACGAGGAATAGGAAACCGTTTCCTTGATAAATCCGAAATCCACATTTTTGAGTTTTGGACGTATTTTCAGTACAAACAGAACATAGACCGTATATCCGCCGCGGGTCAGCACATTGGTGAGCAGATAGACAAGCATGACGCCGAAGCTGCTCATACCGAGTTTCAGGGCGACAACGGACAGGGCAACTTTCAGCAGCGCGCAGATGATGCCAAACCCCTTGGAAACGGAAAATCGCTCATAGGCGATGATCGTATTGGAAAAGCCGGAAGTCCCGAGCGTTACGGCAATCGAGAGAACGGTTAAGACAAGCAGCCGTCTGCCAATGGCGATCTCCTCGGCAGTCAAGCCCTTAGCAAACACCGTCGGGAATACGCCGATCAACACGGCGCCCGCAACCAAAACGATACCTGCAATGATGAGGTAATACACGGTTGCAATGCCGAGGAATTCCTCTTGTTTTTCCTTATTATTTTCCGTACGGAATTTCGCCATATAGCGGATGACCGCATTGCCGATTCCGAGATCCAAAAGCGCCAGATATGTTGTGATGGACGTCACAAGCTGATACACACCGTATTCCGACTGTCCGAGCATGCGGATCAGATACGGCGTGAACAGCGTGGCGGTGAATACTTCCACAAACATCAGCGCATAGGAATAAATCACGCCGCTTTTTCTGCTCATATTATGACCTTTCCTTGATGACTTTTGCCGGTACGCCGACTGCCACGGAATACGGCGGGATCTCCCCTTTGACAAGGCTTTTCGCACCGATCACCGCACCGTCCCCAATATGGCTGCCTTTGAGTACCGTTACATTTGCGGCAAGCCAAACGTCTTTCCCCACCGAAATCGGAGAAGTGCTCTGTTTTTGTTTATACATCGGCGTGCCGAGAGCCATGCCATGGTCGCAATCAATCAAATAGCATTGCGCCGCAATCATGGTATTGTCCCCGACCGTAATCCCTTCTTTACTCAAGGAGCCGAAAATGGTTCCATTCCCTATCGAGACGTTATCCCCGATGGTGATCGGGCCGTCGCCGAAGAACATGACATCCGGATAGATTACGACATTCTTTCCGATGGTTACATTCGGATTGATGGCAATGACGTTTTTCACCAAAGAAAACTGTTTATGCGGACAATGTATTTTTTTGCGGAATACCGACTTTCGATATACCCGGAAACATTTTTGCAAAATTCTGTCAATCCACAAAATCATTGTACAACCTCCAACAAACTTCGAACCTGTGCCACAAACTTCTCGTCCAATGCACGAATCACCGCTCGACTGTCGTAAGGCGCAGTCATATCCACTTTTTTGATTGCCTCAGCAACGGCCTGAGGCGTTTGCTCATTATAGTAAGAAATCAAATCAGATACGGCTGCCCGTTCAATAGCGGGAATTCGAATGCTCACGACACGAAGGCCATTCGCCATGTAGGAAAGAATTTTACTTGGAAAGGAGGTGTTGTTAAAGCCTGCGTCCGGATTTTGTGTACTCATGCCGATTTGGCAACTTTGCAGGAAACGTATATATTTCTCTCCGGAAAGCAACCCGTCATAGGTTACTTTTGCATGACTTTTTTTAGAGACTTCAGAAACGGTTTGTTTCATGTTTTCTACGTCTTTATTTGAACCAAACCCTATAATATGGACATGAAAATTCTCAGGCAAGAATGCTGCAGCAGCGGCAGCAGCAGTAGCGCCGCCTTTTCGGGGATCAAAGGTGCCCGCGTAAACCACATGGATCTTATCGTCGCCGAAGGTGCAGTGCCGGTCCGGCTCCACCTGATAAGTGCCGTAAATTATACAATGTGGTTTGTTCTCCGGATTCAGCTTTTCGTTGAGCAGTTCCGTCGGGAAGATATACGCGTCCGCTTTTTCGAACAGGCTGTGCTCCTGTTTACGCGCCTTTTCGCTGCCGCTCACATCGGCGTAGATCTCCTCCACCTCCAACACCAGCCGAAAGCCTTTGAGCCTTTTGAGAAACCGTACGGTGCGCGCATAGGCGAGCGAATGGTACACAAGCAGCGTATCCGCTTTGCCGACGTGCCGCAGCAGGTACCGAAACACCTGCCAAGCGCTATACAGGGTACTGCACACACGGTGCAGCTTATTGCCCCACGGAAGCGTCTTGAACAGATACAGGCGGCTTTTCTCGCCGATTTCTACGGTCTTTGCGGCATACTTTTGCGCATTCAGCGTTTGCGAAGCAGAAATCAACTCCACACAAAAGCCCGCGCGCTCCAGCGCCGAAACGATATAGGTCATTTTGTTGCTGGCGGCAAGCACATAATTGCGGTTCTCGCTCTGATTCGCTTCCGTATCATAGTACCCAAGGTAATATATCGTTTGCGCCATGTCTATTTACTCCTGCCATTAAACACCGTTTTTCGTTTAAACCCGCATTTTTCGTTTATCGGAAAACGTATTCTGCGATATTGCTGTTCTGTGCGATAAAGTAATAGCCGCTCAAAGCCAGCGCGACGCCGCCGGTCTTAAAGCGAGTAACGGAACGCTCCTCTGTGTAGCAAGAGCACGCATCTGCAATCATCAAAAGATCGAATATCGAAAAATACATGGAGATGCGGAAAAATTCCGCGACCTGCACTGTGGCAAGGATCCGCATAAAAAACGCCACAAAAGACAGATTGCACAAATTCGGATCCTTTCGATTTGTTCGGTTGGAATACAGAATGCACACGCAGAACAGCCATATGCACCCGGCAATCAGCACACCCGTCCAGTTCAGCCCGCTGCCTTCCTCCAAATAATACGCATACGATTCGTCCGTGCCCGTCAGCTGCAAATACAGCCTTGTAAGCGGCGCTGCGTTGAGCAGCACAACCACACCCCCTGCCGCCAAAAACAGAAGGTTGCGCGGGCGCAGCTTCAGGCGGTAAATCGGATAAGCTGTCAAAAAGATCAGCGCAGTGCTGTGGAACAGCGCAGCAAGCACTACTAAAATCAAAAAGCGGAAAAAGTGTTTGTCTTTCAAATGCGGATAGGCAAAGAACAAGATCCCGAGCGCCAAAGCCTGCCGCAGACCGCTTAGCGAAAAGCCGAACAGGTCAAGCGCCAAAAATACGACAAGGCTCAACGCCGGATTGGTGGAATGATACATCAGAAGCCGGTACAGCCCACATACGAAAACAAAGGCGATCAGCGTTTTCCATGCATAAAAATCGAAGCCAATCTTGCTGAGCAAAAGTCCTGTAAAATGGTAAATCGGGTCTTTGTAGTTCCCCATATTGCGCACAAACGACGACACGCTGACGTGCCGCAGTTCATTGAAACGGTCGGCATACTGCATCAGATCTCCGTTGGAATGCAGGTCCTGTAATGCGTAGACCAAAAACAGCAGCCCACATACAAACAGCAGCGTCAGCCGCTCCGCCGTAAAAAACGGTTTTTTGCCGGGAAGCCGCCGCTGCCGCGGGCGCAAGACGGCTGCTACAGCCGCACACAAAACCAGAAAACCAATCAAATAAAACAGCATGGGATCCTTTTCACCTCAATGCATGGCGCACAGCGTTTCAAACAGCTGCACATACTGCCGCATATTTTCCTCTAAGCGAAAGTTTTGCAGGGCGAACGCGCGGCAGCGTTCGGTAAACGCCGCTTTCCCCGCCGCAAGGACGGTTTGCACACATTTTGCGAGAGCATCCGCATCGCCCGCCGGCGCTACTGCGCCGCACCCCTCGCCCACAAGCTCCGGATTCGCCGTGGAATCAAAGCAGACCGCCGGCGTACCGCAGGAAAGCGCCTCCGCCGTGACCTTGCCGAACGTCTCCTCCAAAGACGGCTGCACGAACACATCCGCCATGGAATATAACGCCGCAAGCTCTTTCGTGTCGTTGGTTGCGGGGATGTGCCGGATATGCGGGTCGGTAAGCTGTTCTTGCGGCGCATTGCCCACCAAAAGCAGGACCTGCTCCTTTGTCAGGCGCTCTGCAAGCCGCAAAACGGCATCCAGGCCCTTTGCCTTGGACCAGCCGCTTGCTACACACAGCAAAACCTGCTTGTTTTGCAGACCCATTTGCGCGCGCAGCGCCGTTGTATCCTGTGGAACAAAGAGGTCGGTGTCCACCCAATTATAGATTCTTTGGATCACTTTTGCATTTTGAAACACCGGCGCTTTTTGGGCTTCACCCGTCAGCCAGTCGGAAACGCCGACGACGCCGAGGCGCGGGATCGCACCGAACAGCGTCTTTTTATCCGCCAACATTTCCGCGGTCTTGTCGAAAAACCAGCTTGTGTTGTATTTCTTCAGCGCGGGACAATCCCCGCACCGCTCCTGCCATTTGTAGCAGCCCGCCACGGTATAGTGACAGCATTTGCCTGTATAGAACCAGCAATCGTGCAGCACAGCTACCGTCGCAATGTCTTTTTCGGCAAGATAGCCGAGCAGCATGGGCAGATGGATATAATTCGCATGCAGATTGCGCAGCACAACCACATCCGGCGCGAATTCATCTGTAAAGCTTAACAGCTTACGGGTTGCAGCTTTGGAAAAATACCCCTGTTTTCCGGAAACACGAGACAACAGCCCGTGGAGTTTCGTGTCCATTTTAGAACCGATTTGATATTCGAATTCGGGATGGTCTGACGGCCCAACGGAATAGGCAACGGCACAAGTATGCCCTTCGCGCCGCAGAAAGTCCGCCATTTCAGAGGTGGTTCTGCCGGTGCTCGCGATTTTGTTGACCGCGTTGATCTGTAATACCTTCAAGCCCGTTCTTCCTTTACGATTTTTGAGAGATCCGCTTGCAGCATTTGCTGCATTGCGGTCTTGTCGTGATGCGCCTTGCCACAGGCATAGGCTTTTTCTGACAAGGCGTCCAGCTTGTCATGATCTTCTGTCACCGATTCCAGCGCGCGACAGATCTCCTCAACGGACTGCGCCACCAGCGCACAGTCGTTTGCTGCCAAATGCTCTATGGAAGCAATACCGCGCGGTCCGACCGCCAAGATCGGGCGCGCCGCCTTGAAGTAGTCCACAAGCTTTGTGGAAAAGGACTGCCGCACCAAAAGGCGGTTTTTGCGGTCAAACGCCTCCACATGCACAAGCATATCCGCGTCAGATTGAATACGCGGGATCTCACTTGCGGGGACGGCGCCCATCAAAAAGGAAGAGCCGTCGATATCGAGCGCCTCCCGCATTTTGTGCGTCAGGGGCGTCGCCGTATAAATGCGCAGCTGCGCGCGCACGCCGTCACGGTTGACAGTTTTCAGCGCCTTTGCAATCATGGCAAGGCTTTTCCAGCGATTGGTCCCGATATTGCCGGTAAAGACGATTTGCAAGGGCGTGTTGTAGGCGGCTTTCACGGGTGGGTCGCCTGAAAAATCCGCCGATTTTGTAAGCACCTTACAGGATATGCCGAAAGCTTTTTCATAATCGCGCTTTTGTACGTCGGAGATCACATACATCTGCGCGGCTTTTTTCACCGTTGCGCGCATATAAATGCGGTTGATATGCCGGTTCAGACGGCAAAGCGGCGAAACCAGGCCCATTTTAAGCGTATAATTGTTATCCCATGCATAAAGAATCAACGGTTTTTGCACATATGCCTGAATATGGCAGATCAATCTGTTCAGCGGCACAGAATCCGAAAGGACCGTAAACAGGATGTCCGGCTTACATTCGTCCAAAAAGGCGTGCAGCGCGTCCGACTTCCAGTACGGCAGCGCCCACAAAAGCGCCTGTCCCCAAAAGAAAACCGTGTACCGTTTTTTTCGGGCGAACGTTACGAGCTTATCCGGGTGCGCATCTGTCTGCACGCCGCGTTCCTCGACCCGTCTGCCGGCCGTATCCGTTTTGTGCAGCAGCTTTTTGACCAGCATTTTTTCGCTGATTTGAAATGCATTTTGAACACGGGCGTCCGGCGCGCCGCCTTTGGTATATACACTGGAAAATTCCGCATCCGGAAGCCCTTCCAGTACGTTCAAAAACGTATTGCCGATGCTAACGCCTTTATGGATCGGCGACATGGAAATAAAAAGAATTTTCAAAAGCTGTTCCCTCTTTCCAAATCCGTAAAAGCCGCGCCGTACTTACAACAGACCGCTTTTATGTATCCAGCTTGAGCAGGTTCCCAAGATCTTTTTCCCAATGCGGCGGATAAAACAAGTAGAACCCGCCGCCGTGGAAAAAGGTAAATTCGCCGAAATAGACTCTGCCGCCGATTTCGTACAGATCGATGCGGACAAATTCCATACCTTGGCTTAAGGTCTCGGCAAGGGATTTCATCTCTTCAAAGCAGGACGGCTTTTGGATTTCCTTGCCGGACTGCTCGTGAATATTGACAATATCCAAATGCTGAAAATCCATATCGAAAAAGTCGAACCGGACGTCGGTCGCGCGGTCCGTCGCCACAAACATCAATTTGGGTTTGCCGTGAAAGCAGAAGAACTTATAGTCGTTGATCCCGCTGCCGTCCGGCGCTTCCATGAACGCCTCCGCCATGATTTTAGGCTTTACTTCCTTGTATGGATACTCCCGTCCCAAACAATAGGCATTGAGCGCCATTCTGCGCTCAAAAAAAGATTTAAGCGCCGCTTTATCCATTTGGGATTTATCTGTGATCAGCTTGACGCTGCCTGAATCGTGGTTGCATTTCAGAACGAATTTGTCGGGAAGCGCGTCAAAATCGATGGCATCGAAGCTGTCCCACGCGCCAAGCAGCGGAAACAGGTATTCTTCCCCGATCGTATCCCGAATGTGATCCCGCACCGCCAGCTTGTCCACCAGCTGCGTGTATTCGGGATGGATGTGATGCAGCTTCAGCCAATTCAGCTTTTCGTTAAAGCCCACAGGATTTTTCAAATGCAGCGTCTGGCCGGTCTTGATGCGGTACACGAACTTTAAGTACGGCGCAGAAGGGACAAACGACAGCAGCTTGATCAACTGCAAACGAAGCTCGCGATTTTTGATCAGTTTCTTATAATCCAACACAGCTTACAGATTCTCCTTATACCATTCGATGGCAAGCTTGATGCCGTCCTCGAAGCTGTAATCGGGGTCGTAGCCGAGAAGCTTTCGCGCTTTGGAGATGTCGGCGTTCGAGTGCTTGATGTCGCCTTTGCGGTCGGGACCGAAGTTGGGTTCCACGTTGACGCCGAGCGCCTTTGTGAGTCCATGGTAAATGTCAATGAGGTATTCACGCCCGCCGTAGGCGATATTGAACGCCTCGCCCGCCGCCTCGTGCGGGGCAAGACAAGCTTTCAGGTTTGCTTCAATGACATTGTCGATATAGGTAAAGTCGCGGCTCTGTTTGCCGTCGCCGTTGATGGTCGGCACCTCGCCGTGCATCAGCTGCTTTAAGAATTTCGGGATGACCGCCGCATAGGCGCCGTCCGGGTCCTGCCGGCGGCCGAACACGTTGAAATACCGCATCCCGTAGGTATCCAGCCCGTAAAACTTCGTATACAGCTTCGCCCATTCCTCGTCGCAGCGTTTGGTGAGCGCATAAGGGGAAAGCAGGTTGCCCTCGCGCCCTTCGGTCTTGGGCAGATTCGGCTCGTCGCCGTATACGGAGGAGCTTGAAGCGTAAACGAATTTTTTCACGCCCTTCTGCCGTGCGGCTTCGAGCATGTTAAGCGTGCCGTCAATATTATTTTCGCAGTAAAACTGCGGCATCTCCAGCGAACGCGGCACACTGCCCCACGCCGCCTGGTGCAGCACATAGTCTACGCCCTCGCAGGCGTCCATGCACGTTTGCGGGTCTTTGATGTCCCCTTTGATGAACGTGTAATCGGGATTGTCTGCAAACAAGTCCACATTCGCCTGTTTGCCTGTAGAAAGGTCGTCCAGCGCCTTTACCTTACAGCCCTTTTCCAAAATGGCTTCGCACAGGTTCGAGCCGATAAAACCCGCCGCACCCGTAACGAGAAAGGTTGTATCCTTTGGGAACTCCAGTTCACGATAGCCCATGCTTACAGCCTCCAATACTTGTAGCCTGCGGCTTCGTACTGCTTACGATCCAACAGACCCTTGATGTCAACGAGCACCTTATTGCCGTTGTCACCCGGTTTGAACATTTTATCGAAGTCCGCCTGCGAAAGGCCTTTGAACGCTTCATGCGCCACGGCGAGCACTACCGCATCGCAGTCACGAATCGTGTCCAAGCCGACGAATTCCACACCGTACAGGCGCTTGGCCTCATCCGCATCCGCCGTCGGGTCGGCGATCTGTGCCGTGATGCCGTATTCCTTGAGCTCGTTATAAATATCGATGATCTTTGTGTTGCGCGTATCCGGGCAGTTCTCTTTAAACGTAAAGCCCAGGATCGCGACTTTGGCGTTTTTGATCGAAACGTCCGCCGCAATCAGCTTTTTCACGACGTTTTCGGCGACGTATTTGCCCATGTCGTCGTTGATGCGGCGTCCCGACAGGATGATCTGGCTGTGGTAGCCGAGCTCTTCCGCTTTATAGGTCAGATAATAAGGGTCGACGCCGATGCAGTGCCCGCCCACAAGGCCGGGATAGAATTTGAGGAAATTCCACTTTGTGCCCGCAGCTTTGAGCACGGATTGTGTATCGATCCCCATTTTGTTGAAGATGATGGACAGCTCGTTCATGAACGCAATGTTGATGTCACGCTGGCTGTTTTCAATAACCTTGGCGGCCTCGGCAACCTTGATGCTCTCGGCGCGGTGCACGCCTGCTTCGACCACGAGCTCATAGACCTTCGCCACGGTGTCGAGCGTCTCTTCATCCATACCGCTGACGATCTTGGTGATCGTCTCCAGGCGATGCACCTTGTCGCCGGGGTTGATGCGCTCGGGGGAATAACCCACCTTAAAGTCCACACCGCATTTCAAGCCCGACGCACGTTCCAAAATCGGCACACAGATGTCCTCGGTCACGCCGGGGTACACGGTGGATTCATACACAACAATGGAACCTTTGGTAAGATTGCGCCCAACGGTTTCGGACGCGCCCTCGACGGGCGTAAGATCCGGTGTGTGGTCGTTGTTTACGGGCGTGGGCACAGCGACGATATGGAACTTCGCTTCACGCAGCTTCGTTTCATCCGCCGTAAATTCCACGCTGCACGCCTTGACCGCGTCGCCGCCGACCTCGTTGGTCGGGTCGATGCCGCTTTTATACAGCTCGATCTTGGCAGCGTTTAAGTCATACCCGACGACCTTGACCTTTTTGGAAAAGGCAACTGCGATCGGCATGCCGACGTAGCCGAGCCCCACCAAAGAAATTTTTTCTTCTCCGTTGACGATTTTTTCATACAGAGACATGTTGCTCCACTCCTTTAGGCTGAATATCCATAATCTTCATAATATCCGTATTGACTTTATTGACGTCGAACACTTCTTCCGCGATCCTGCGGCTCTGCGCGCCGAATGCGGCACACCCGGCGGGATCACGCAGCAGTGCAAGCGTTTTTTCCGCCACGGCTGCGGCATCCTTAACGGACACCAAATACCCGTTGACGCCGTCGCGCACCGTTTCACGGCAGCCGGGCGCATCGGTCGTTATGATCGCACGACCGCACGCCATCGCCTCCAGCACGCTTTTCGGCGTCCCCTCGTGGTAGGAGGGCAGCACAAACACGGATGCTTTTTCAAGGAATGGGCGTACATCCGCCTGTTCGCCGAAGTATTCCACCGTGCCGTCGGACGTGTAGGCATCCAAATCCGCGGGCTGCAGGGCGGAGGGGTTGCTGTCGAACGGCCCGACCAGCATGCAGCGCGCCTCGGGGTACGCCGCTTTCACAGCGCGGCAAGCGTCGAGATACTCCACAATGCCCTTATCTTTAATCAGCCGCCCGACAAACAGCACACCCGGCTTTTCGGGCAGCGGCATAACGGAAAACCGTTCCACATCCACGCCGGAGCCGTGAATCAACCGCGCCTTTTCGGGGTCAAGAACACCGAGCCGAACCAGTTCGTCGCGGTCGTCCGGGTTTTGCAGGATCACGGCGGGCGCATAGCGGCACGCCATCTTATACTGCACGGAAAGCACCTTGCGCAGCAGACGCGCTTTCGTGCCCTCGCCGCGAAAAATCGAACCCAAGCCCGCAATCAGCGGATAAAACTCGGTTATACCGCACCGCTTTGCCGCCATTGCGCCGTAGACGATCGGTTTTGCCTGATAAGCGAAGATCTTGTCCGGCTTAAGCTCGCGCAATAACTTTTCTGTCGCACGCAGCATTTGGAGATCCGCAAACGGATTCATCCCGTTCCGGCTGACGGGAATCTGGCGATAGACGATGCCTGCCGCCGAAAATTCAGACGCCCATTCGGCCTCCGGCAGATTCCCCACGGCATATACCGTGTGCCCTGCATTGCAAAACGCTCGCATCATGGGCATACGGAACCAAAACAGAGATTCCGTGTGTGCGCAAAGCACCAATATTTTCACGACCGCACCTCCTCGTTCTCTGCTTTCGAAGACACCGCGGCGCCTTCAACGACGCCGTCGTGCCGCAGAACGCTGCGAATCGTGCCGAAAAAGCATTTGAGGTCAAAGCGCAGGCTTATATTCTGACAGTATTCGCCGTCCAGCTGCGCTTTCACGGCAATGGGCAGCTCATCGCGGCCGTTGATCTGCGCCCAGCCCGTAAGCCCCGGGCGCACGGCATTTGCCCCGTATTTGTCGCGCTCGGCGATGAGATCCGCCTGGTTCCAAAGCGCCGGACGCGGTCCAATAACAGACATCTGCCCGACAAAGATGTTAAAAATCTGCGGCAGCTCGTCAAGACTCGTTTTGCGTAAAAACCGCCCCACACCGGTAATATACCGGTTGGGGTCGGCAAGCAGATGCGTCGGGCAATCCTTGGGCGCGTCCGTGCGCATGGTGCGGAACTTCCAAATCTGAAAGCTGCGCTTATCCTTACCGATGCGCCGCTGCTTAAACAGCACGGGCCCTTTGGAGGTGACTTTAATCAGAATCGACAAAACCAGCATCAACGGAGACAACAGAACGATTGCTGCCCCCGATGCTGCCATGTCGAAAAAACGTTTGAAGTAAGAATACAAAACGAAAGACCCCCCTGTTCGGCATGTAGGGAGAGCCCCCTCCCGACAGACCGAAAGTCATAACAATGTATTCGATTTATTGTACTATCCCTGCTGTCAAAAGTCAATGCTTTCCCCCCGAATTGTCCGTATAAATGTTGGTAATCCAGGGCTATTTTCAGCACTTTGCACAAAATACTTGCGTCGCTTTGGCTGCGAAATGCAAAAGCGGCGGGGAGACCGCAGTCCCCTCGCCGCCGGGAATTATTGGGCCGATGTTTCGGTCGGCGCGTCAGCCGACGCCGCGGACGAACCGCCGCCCGAGCCTTTTTTCAGCTGCTTGACGACCTGGTTGCCGTAGACGGCAACGCCCGTGACCAAAACGCCCTGCACCACCGCGTCCACGGAAAATCCCAAGATCGCGAATGCGCCCGCAAGCCCGAATACAAGCAGGATGAGCGGGATGAATTTATCCGGGATCTTTTCGGTCTTTTTGAAAATCAGACCGAGCACGTTGAGCACGGGAATAAGAATCAACGCATGCTCCATGATGAAATCCAGAAACTCCATTTTTCCTCTCCTTTCATCGGACTGCATACAGAAGTGCCGTGCCGAAGCCCGTGCCCGCCCCCGCGAGCACGGCAAGAATCAGCTTATCCCAAAGCCTGGCCGGACGCTCGCGCACCGTTTTAAGGCTTTCCTTGAGCTCCCCGAGCGTAACGAGCACATTGTCGAGTTTGGCATTCATTTCGGCACTTGCTACTGCGAAGCCGTTTGTTTTGGAATACAGATGTTTGACGTCCTCTTCAAGCTGTGTGATCCTGTGGGCATACAAATCCTGTTCCGCCAAAGCGGTCACCTCAAATCGCTTTTGTTGACATACCCCGTCACGTTGTCGCCGATCGGCGTTTTTCCGGCACGTTCGATCGAACTCGTGATGCGGTAGCGGCCGTTTATCTCCTTGCCGTCATACAGATAGAAGGTGCCGGACTTGTACGCCGCGGGCGTTTTCGCCGTGGCGGACACATACAGCGGTGTTTTGTCCAGCGTGACCATCATGCGGGCGGTAAAGTTGTTACCGCTGCCGCTTGCGCCGCCGGACGCTCCCTCGCGAGCAAAGCCGTTGAGCCCGTTGACGCGCATAATGTTCGGGTAGTTTTTGTAGGCGTAGTCCAGATCGACCCTGCCCGCAATGCCGTCTACCGCGCCGTCGGACGTGTACTGCCACATCCCGTAGCTGCGCGAAAAGCTCGTACTCTTTGCCCAATGTGCAAGCCAGATGTCATATTTCTGGAAGATCTCGTCGGTAAGCTTGGAATTAAGCCACGACAGATTCATATACACACAGACGTAATACCCCGCTGCCTCCATTTCGGAACAGAAAGCATTTACGATGGCGCTGACTTCCGCTTTGGAAAGCGATGCCTGCCCGTCATCTTCTACATCATAAGCGATGGGGAATTCAAAGCTTTTGCCTTGCAGCAATTTCTTGCAATATGCCGCTTCGGCTTTTGCCTGATCAACGGTTTTCGCATAGCTGAAGTGGTAGGCGCCGATCGGCAGCCCTGCCGCTTTTGCGTTTTTATAATTTTCCTCGAAGTATTCGTCCTGCTGTCCCTCATAACGGCCGTAACCCGCGCGCAGCATGGCGAACTGCACGCCTGCATTTTTGACTTTTTTCCAATCAATCGCGCCCTGCCATTTGGACACGTCAATACCTTTGAATAAAATATCCATAAAATAACCTCCTGTTACAGCTTATTCTCTATGGCCTGAATCCTTGCCTCAAAATCGGCGGCGACCGCTGAAATATCGGCGGCATAGGCAATGTCCGCGCGAAGTTCGGGCGGCGAGACCTGCATTTGCCGCGCTGTCTGCGGCAGAATAAGCGTCTCTCCTTCGCCCGCCGTTACACGGTCCGCCGTCGCATACAGCAGCACAGGCGTCTGCGCGGCAAGCCAGCTTTCAATCTGGTCGGCAGGCTGTGCCGACAAAAGCGTCAGGACGTTGACCGCGTCCAAAAACACGCCTTCCGTATTGCCTGTGGACGCAATATAGGACGCATAGTCTGCCGCCGTCGCGATGTCGTTTGGCATCACGGGCAGACACGAGCAGAGCACCGCCGTGCCGTTCATGTGCCGCGCGGGCAATTCTGCAGGGAGGAACAGCCGATAGCGATATGCCGTGTGTTCCCCGCTTTGCAGCGCCGCCGGTGCATCGTCGGAAAGCATTTCGGCTGTCAGCGTCACCGCCTGCGTGCGGCGGGTAAGCGCGCCGGTTGCAAAATCAAAGCTGTCGGCAAAGCCGCCCACGGCACGCAGGGGCTCCGAAAAACTCTTTTTTTGCAGCAAAACGGCGTCCGCCTCATAAATCCCCAGGCCCTGCCAATCCGTATCCAGCACATTCTGGAAGTTTTCCTGAGCGTAATGCACATGCGAGGCATACAATACACAAACACCGTCATCGGGCGCAGTAAACGTAAACATGCTTTTGCAGCTGCCGGCAGCGGTTTGATGACAAAACCAATAGTTGGTCGTACCGACTCTCAGGTACGCGTGCACATACTGTGACAGGCCCGAACGCAGTCGCACCAGCACATACGGTTTGCCGGGCGTAAGCGTGATGCGGTAGCGCGCATAGGAGCTTTGCACATCGATGTAGGACTGATACTGCGCGCTGTCCAGCAGCCACGCGATCTGATTTTCCCCTGCGGTGATCTGCACGTCGGCGATCCCGTCTAGCGTATCTTTGGCGGGCGAAACACAAAGGCTTTGCACTGTGCCGCTGTCCGCAGACAGGGGCAGATCTTTTGATCCTTGTACAGCCATGCGCTTTTGCATCGGCAGACCGTAAAACGATTCGTCTACCTTGGAGGCGATCTCGGTTTTGTCCGCGTCGGTCAGGATGTACGCATCGCCCTTGTCGCCTTTTTCCCCTTTGAACGTATCGTTTTCGATGGCGGCAAGCAGACTGTTGATCGTAAATTCGTAATCGGCACACAGGCGCTTTTCCGTGTTTTCGAGCGGCGAAAAATGCAGCCGCACCGTCTGCGCCTTGATAAGCTGTTCAGTCACGCCGTCGGCGGATACCTGCACGATGTTCAAGACGCACAGGGCGGTCATTTGTGCAGAAATCTCCTGGGGGACGGAAAAGCGGATTTTACGTTCTTCGTCCGGCGTGAGGTATTCGGTACGCGACACGCCGGAAACGGTCACAAATTCCAGATAATACCGATAGTCCGCCGAAACGAGCGCTGCATCGAGCACAAATTCCAGCGCCGTAGCGTTGTGCTCGTACATATTGCCCGCCGTCAGATCCTGCGCAGGTTCGGGCAGCGTGGCGGGGACTTCTACGGTCACGATATTCTGCTGCATACGGCACCTCCGTACTGTTTGACAAGTTCCGCAATGGGTTTGGCGGGGCGGGCAAGGCTGAAGTCCAGTAAAAACGGATACTTCAGATACATTTCGAGCTTTTTCCCCGCGGACTGTGCGAGCGTATACACACGCCCGCGCGTCAGCGCACAGCGGCGCGCCGCACCGGCAACACTCTCGCCCTCCATAAACAGCAGCTTTGCCACGGCGCGCTCTTCGTCGGTCAGCTCCCCTTCCAGCACGCTCTGCACAACTTGGCGAAGCACCTCTTGCCGGCTGCGCACCACGAACCGGGCGGTCGCGCCGTTTTGCACATCGCTGCCCGTGAGCGGTTCGAGCGCCTCGGTCAAATACAGGTATTCGCCCTCAGCGAGCACGAGGGGCTCTGTCTCATGGGAAATGGTCATTGGATTCTCCTTTCTTGATGGCAAGGGATGTCCGTTAACCCCTTACCTTAGTCGAAACGAAAACAACACCTATACGCACGAGGCGCAAGGTGTTGTTTTTGCTTACGAACATTTGTTCGCTTTGCATATTCTATTATAAGGAGAATCCTGCGTTTGTCAAGAGGGTCATGCCTCCGGATTTTCCTCGGGCTTATCTGCGGTTTTTTCCGCCGAAGCATCCGCATTTGCCGCGTTTGCCGGCGCCGCGTCATCCGCGCGGAACACAAACTTGTCGTTCTCCACGCAGCAGGTATATCTATGCTGCGGATTTACTTCGCCGCGCAGCATTGCATCGGAAAGCTCGTCTTCGATCCGGCTTTGGATCGCACGCTTCAAAGGACGCGCACCGTAGACCTCGTCGAAGCCCGCGTCCGCGATTTTTTCGACCGCTTCGTCGGTGAAGGACACATGGATATCCATGGCTTCGATCCGTTTTTGCAGGGTGCTAAGCAAACGCGAAGCGATCTCCTTGATCTGCGGCTTCGTCAGACGATGGAACACAATGATGTCGTCCACACGGTTGAGGAATTCCGGACGGAACGTGTTGCGAAGTTCTCCCATGACCGCTTCCTTGATCTTTGCATCGTTGCGCTCGCCTTCTTCGGAGCTGTCGGCAAAGCCGAACGCCGTCTGTTTATCCGTAATGAGCCGGGCGCCGACGTTGGAGGTCATGATGATGATGCAATTTTTGAAGTCCACATGGCGACCCTGGGAATCGGTCAAAATACCGTCGTCGAGGATTTGCAGCAGCATATTGAACACGTCGGGGTGCGCTTTTTCGATCTCGTCGAGCAAAATCACCGAATACGGTTTCCTGCGGACCTGTTCCGTCAGCTGGCCGCCTTCTTCGTATCCGACATAGCCGGGCGGCGAACCGACAAGACGCGAGACGGTGTGTTTCTCCATGTATTCGGACATATCGAGCCGGATCATGGCGTTTTCATCGCCGAACATCGCAGTAGCAAGCGCCTTGCAAAGCTCGGTCTTGCCGACGCCCGTGGGGCCTAAGAAGATAAACGAACCGATGGGTTTTTTCGGGTCTTTTAAGCCAACCCTGCCGCGGCGGATCGCGCGCGAGACTGCCTTGACGGCTTCATCCTGCCCGACGATACGGCGGTGCAGTTCATCTTCCAAATGCAAAAGCCGTTCGCTTTCTTCCGTTGTCAGCTGCGTGAGCGGGATACCCGTCCAGGCTGCCACGATCTGCGCGACATCCGCCTCGCCGACTTCGTCGCGGCTCTTGCCCGTCTGCTTTTTCCAGGCTTCCTGCTTTTCTTCAAGCTCCGCGGCGATCTGCTTCTCGCGGTCACGAAGTTCGGCAGCGCGCTCAAATTCCTGCGCGTTGACCGCCGAAAGTTTTTCGGCCTCGAGCTCTTTTTTCTGCTCCTCGAGCTGTTTCAGTTCCGGCGGAGCTGTAAAGGTTTGCAGTTTTACACGCGACGCCGCTTCGTCGATCAGGTCGATGGCCTTATCCGGCAGATAGCGGTCGCCGATATACCGTGCCGAAAGTTTCACGGCGGCGTTGATGGCTTCGTCGGTGATTTTCACCTTGTGGTGCGCCTCATATTTGTTGCGCAAGCCCTTGAGGATCTCGACCGCCTCTTCTTCGCTCGGCTCGCCGACGATGATCGGCTGGAACCGGCGTTCAAGCGCGGCGTCCTTTTCAATGTTCTTGCGGTATTCCTCGAGCGTCGTAGCGCCGATGACCTGCAATTCACCGCGTGCAAGCGAGGGCTTCAAGATATTGGCGGCATCCACCGCGCCCTCTGCACTGCCCGCGCCGACGAGCGTGTGCACCTCGTCGATGAACAGGATGATGTCATCCGCCGCTTTGACTTCGTCGATGACCTTTTTAATACGCTCTTCAAAGTCGCCGCGGTATTTCGTGCCGGCGACCATACCCGTCAAATCCAGCGAGATGATGCGCTTATTTTTCAGAAGCTCCGGCACCTCGCCCGACACGATTTTGAGCGCCAAGCCTTCGGCGATGGCGGTCTTGCCGACGCCGGGTTCACCAATCAGGCACGGGTTGTTCTTCGTGCGGCGGCTCAGGATCTGGATCACACGTTCGATCTCTTTCTGCCTGCCGATTACGGGGTCGATCTTCCCTTCGCGGGCAAGCTTTGTGAGGTCTCTGCCGAACTGGGAAAGGGTCGAACCATCCGACGCGCCCTCACTGTTCGCATTTGCAGCACCGGATGCGGCGCCGCCCATCATGTTTTTCGAGATGTCATTGACGATATCCTGCAGCGAAATGCCCGACTGCGCAAGCATTTGCGCCGCCATGCAGTCCGGCTCGCGCACGATGGCAAGCAGCACATGCTCCGTGCCCACAAGCGCCTGCCCCATGCCGCGTGCAAGCTGTACGGCGGTTTCAATAATGCGCTTGCTGCGCGGGGTGAAATCGTCGGGGACAAGCTCGGTGGGCACGCCGACGCCGACGGCCTGCTTGATATAGTTTTCGATGTTGTCATATTGCATATTGTGCGCGGCAAGCACGGCGCCCGCCACAGTGGATTTATCCGACAGCAGTCCTAAAAGCAGATGCTCGCTGCCGATATAGGTGTGGCCCATGCTTTCTGCCGCCTGCACAGCCTTGTTGAGGGCGCGATTGGCTTTTTCCGTAAAGCCCGTGAATTTAAACATAAGTCATCCGTCCTTTCTTTTGGCAAGGGGATCGCTTTACAGGCTCTCCCGCACCAGTTTTGCGCGCAGCTCATCACGTTCGCGCGCATCGAGGTTTTTGCCCGCACGCGCATTAAGGTTTGCGGGCTGCATGGAGATCATCAGTTCGTTTGCGACCTTGGCGTCCACAGGCAGAAGCCCGCCGACCGCACCGAGCCGCACGCGGGAGATGAGTTCCATGAATTCTTTCGTATTGAGTATTCTTGCCGATTTTAGAATGCCGTATGCTCGAAAAACCGAATCCTGCGTTTCCGGGGTCTTGAGCATTTCTTCGCGCACGGCGCGTTCCTGTGCGGCAATTTGCAGTACAATGGTTTTCAGGTTTGAAATCGCAGCTTTTTCGGAGATGCCGAGCGTCACCTGGTTGCTGACCTGATACAGGTCCCCCATGGGCGCCGAGCCTTCGCCGTAAGCGCCGCGAATGGTAAGCCCGAGCTTCGAGACCGTCGAGCCGAGCGCGCCGATGCGGTTTGCCGCCGTTAAAGCGGGCAGATGCAGCATCACCGACGCGCGCATGCCTGTGCCGATGTTGGTCGGGCACTGGGTCAGGTAGCCGAGCCGCTCGTCAAAGGCGAATTCGACCTGCTCGTTGATGGCAGTATCGAGCTTGTCGGCCGTGTCGTAAGCGTTTTCAAGCGCAAGCCCCGGCAGCATGACCTGCAAGCGGATGTGATCCTCTTCATTAAGCATGATGCTGATCTCTTCATCCTCGGACAGCAGCAGTGCGCGGCCATCCGCAGAGGAAGCGAATTCAGGGCTGATGATGTGCTTTTCCGCAAGGGACACGATCTGCGCCTGCGTGAGCGTTTTCATCTCAATATAGCGCAGCTTCGCCGCCGCGGGCACCGCCTTGCGGATCACTTCGTTGACTTCAAGGCGGCTTTTCGTATCAAGCCGCGCGGGGAATGGGTATTGCTTGAGGTTCCGTGCAAGCCGGATGCGCGTGCTGATGACCACGTCGCTTTGTTCGCCTTCGCCGAGATACCATTTAGCCATTGCTGTTATCCTCCTGTTCGAGTGCCTTGATCTCGTCCCGCAGCTTTGCCGCGGTTTCGTAATCCTGCAGGTTCACAGCCGATTGCAGCTGCTCCTTGAGTTCTTCAAGCTTACTGTTCTTCTTCTGCACCGGCGAGCCGTTTGCGATTTTGCCTTCGTGGCGGGTGCGTCCGTGGATGCGCTCGATAGAGGGCATCAGCTTATCGTAAAAGGTCTCGTAGCAGTCCGCGCAGCCGACCTTGCCGCTTTTGACGATGTCGTTAAACGAGCAGCCGCATTTGTCGCAGCGCAGTACGTTGTTGCTCAGCGCCCCGATGCCGACCGGCTCAAAGAACGAGCTGAGCATATCCGAAAAGCCGAATCCGAAATCGGAAAAGGCACTCTCGTAGCCAAGGCTTCTTGCGCAGTCCGAGCACAGGTGCACTTCGGTGGCAGCACCGTTCACAATTCTCTTAATATGGGTAGTCGCTTCATGTTTTCCGCAGTTTTGACACAGCATAATCATACACTCCTTTTTTCGGGGCGGCCATGTTATTGCATGGTCACCAATAGCATTTGCTTAAATATGGCGGCGCGAAGCTTGCCGCGCAGTTCTTTGGGTACATCGCGATATACGCGATCCCGCAGCGCCGCAAACATCAATCGCGCCTCTTTTTGGGTAAGCACACCCCTGCCGCAGAGGTTTTCGAGGTTGGCGCGGCAGGTCTTTTCGTCGATCTCATCGCCGATGGAATTGACGAGATGCATTTTCAGCGTCTCGTAATTGTATGAAGCGCGGGTGATCTTGATGTATCCCCCGCCCCCGCGGCGGCTTTCGACGATGTACCCGTGCTCGGGGGTAAATCGGGAAGACAGCACATAGTTGATCTGGCTTGGCACGCATCCAAGCTGTTCCGCCAGGTCGTTACGCTGGATCTCCACCGTTCCGTTGTCGCCGAGCATCTGTAAGATGAGATCGGCGATCTCTTTGCTTAAGCTCATCGAAATCCGTCACCTTCTTTCCTGTTTCGTTTTATTTCTCTTATATTTGACTTTGACTATCTTTGACCTTTCGAATAGAATTATACGGTTTTTTATAGGAAAGTCAAAAGTCAAAAAAGGTCAAATTTAAGTAAAATCCTCTGATTTCACTTCGAAACCCGTTAAAAACTCGTTTTTTCTAACTTTTTTAATTTTTTAAAAATTTTTTGTAGGCTTATTTTCGCCCGATACGGCGGCGGAATATCCAAAGGCCGCACGACCTACACGCCATTTTTAGCGCCGGAAAACGAAGCTTTGCCGGACGCACACATTCCGCAAGGCGGCATAGGATGTATTGAAAGCGCAAGGCAACGCGCGCTTTTAGCCCCCGAAGAAAGGAGGAGCATCGATGAACTTCTGCGGGTGTGGCAACAATGGTCTTCTGATCCTTGTGATTCTCATCATCCTGTTCTCGGGCAATGGTTGCGGCTGCGGTAGCACCTTCTCGAACGACAACAACTGTGGCTGTGGCTGCGGCTGCTAACAGAGCAGTGCACGCCGTGCCCTGTGACAGGGTGCGGTGAAAACGGCAAAGCGTTTGCACACCAAAAGAAGCCGGAGGGGGAAATCCCCCTCCGGCTTCGTATTTTTGTATCCCATATTTATCCCACAGCCGCAGCGCTCTGCCCGTCCGCAAGCGTGAGCAGGTGGATCGCCCCGACGGGGCATTCCGAGACGCACTTGCCGCAGGCAATGCACTTGTCATAATCGACGTGCGCCGTGTTGTTCTCGACGCGGATCGCATCGCTTTCGCAAACCTTTGTGCACTTCATGCAGCCGACGCAGCCGACCTTGCACTCTTTGCGCGTGAACGCGCCTTTATTATGGTTCTTGCAAAGCACCGCCGCTTTCGTCTCATAGAGCGGCAAAAGCTCGATGAGCCCTTTGGGGCAGGCGGAAATACACTTCTTGCACGCGCGGCAGGCAAGCGGATTGACCCGCGCCACGCCGTCGCAGATGGAGATCGCGCCGTATTCACAAACGTTTACGCAGTCGCCGTAGCCCAAGCATCCGTATACGCACGCTTTCTGCCCGCCGAAAAGCTGAGCAGCCATGACACAGCTTTGCACACCCTGATATTGCAGCTTTTTTGCAGAATTTTCGGTGGTGCCGTTGCAGTGGACGACCGCCGCCATGGGCTTGACGCTTTCCGCCTCCACGCCCAGGAGCGCCGCCACCGCTTTTGCGGTCTCATTGCCGCCGGGCGCGCAGAGGTTCGTCACTTTCGTTTCGCCGCTCGAGAGCGCCGCTGCATAGCCGTCGCAGCCCGAAAAGCCGCACGCCCCGCAGTTCGCACCGGGTAAGACTTCGCGGATCGCATCCGCTTTTTCATCCGTCGGCACCGCCATCACAACAGAGGCGACGGAAAGCCCGACGCCGGCGATCAAGCCGATGCCTGCAACGAGGATCACAGCCAGTAAAATGGAATTCATAGCGCCGCCCCCTTATGCAAACATATTTTCCACAAGCCCTGTAAATCCCAGGAAAGAAAGGGACACAAGACTCGCGGCGACGAGCGTAATCGGCAGGCCCTGCAAAAACTTCGGGATGTCGCAGGACTCCATGCGCGAGCGCACGCCCGCGAACATCACCATGGCAACGAGGAACCCGACGCCGGAACCAAAGGAGTTGACCATGGATTCCGCAAAGGTGTAGCCGCTGTCGATATTCAGGATCGTCACGCCGAGCACCGCGCAGTTCGTGGTAATCAGCGGCAGGTAAATTCCCAGCGAATTATACAGCGCGGGGATGTATTTGCGCAGCACGATCTCCACAAGCTGCACAAGCGCAGCAATGACGAGGATGAACACGATCGTCTGCAAATAGCCGAGATTGTGGTTGTCAAGGAACGTGTTGAGCGGGTAGGTCACGGCGCTTGAGAGCACCATGACGAAAATGACCGCAAGGCTCATGCCCACTGCCGTGTTGAGTTTTTTCGAAACGCCGAGGAACGGGCAGATGCCGAGGAATTTGGAAAGGATATAGTTGTTCGTTAAGATCGCGGTCAGGAGGATCGCAAGATAGACTTTCACTGTTTATCCCCCTCCCCGTTCGGTTTGTCACAGACCTCTTTCTGCGCGGCAGTGCACTGCTTTGCCATCGGGCAGCCTGCGCAGCCGAGTTCCGCCTTCGGCTTGCCCTTGCGCTCGGCAAGGCGGTTGGCGCATGCCATTAAAAGTCCGAACACAAAGAAGCCGCCGGGCGCAAGGATAAAGATCGTCATGGGGGGGATGCTTTCGGGCAAAATCTGGAAGCCGAGGAGCGTCCCTGAGCCCAGCAGTTCGCGCACACCGCCCATGATGGTCAGCGCCGCAGTAAAGCCGACGCCCATGCCGAGGCCGTCCATGGCGGACGCAAGTACGGGATTTTTGCCCGCAAACGCTTCGGCACGCCCTAAGATGATGCAGTTGACGACGATGAGCGGCAGATACACGCCGAGCTGTTCGTCAAGCGCAGGCAGAAACGCCTGCACGAGCATCTGGACGATCGTAACGAAGCCCGCGATCACGACGATGTAGCAGGGAATGCGCACCTTCTGCGGGATAACCTTGCGCAGTGCGGAAATCACGATATTCGAGCACACAAGCACGATCGCGGCCGAAATACCCATGCCGATGGCGCTTTCCAGCGACGTGGTGGTCGCAAGCGTCGGGCAGGTGCCTAAAACCAGCCGCAGCACGGGGTTTTCCTTCAAAATACCTTTGGTAAACTCATGCCTGAGGGATTTTTTGTCAGCCATTTGCGCCACCTCCCAGCTGTTCGCAAACGCTAAGCGCCTGATTGACCCCGTCCGCCATAGCTTTTGAGGTGATCGTCGCGCCCGTCAGCGCCTGGATCTCCGTATCGGACGAGCCGTTTTTCTGCACGCCGATCGTCCCGCTTTTCCCGATAAACTGATCCAGGAATTCCGGGTTTTCGGCGTTCATGCCAAGGCCCGCCGTCTCATTGATGGAAAGGATGCTCACGCCCTGCACCGTACCGTCCGCACCGACGCCGACCATCAGGGAAATGTCGCCGCCGTAGCCTTTGGAGACGGTCTCCACAACATAGCCTATGACGCTGCCGTCGGCTGCCAAGCCCTTATAATATGTATAGGCCGTGCCGTCCAGCTGCGTCTGTTCGGCTTCTCCGAACGAAGCCGCGTCGGCAAGCACCTCTTTTTTCGCAGCCTCCTGCGTTTCCACGGCCAATTCTTCGATCTTCGGGGCGGTCACGGCGTTTGTAAGCCCCAAAAGCGCCGTGACGACAATGCAGATGATGAACAGCGACAGCGCGGGAACCACGATCTCTTTGACCTTGCTCTGTTTCATGACGCCGCCTCCTTTTTGCGCTTTTTCTCTTTGCGCGTGCCGAACGGCTTGGGCGTCGTAAGACGGTCCAGATGCGGCACGAGGATGTTCATCAGCAAAATGGAGAATGAAACGCCCTCCGGCAGTGAGGCAAAGATGCGGATGAGCGCGGTAATAAGCCCGCAGCCGAATGCATACAGCAGCTTGCCCTTGAAATTCACGGGCGAAGTGGTGTAATCCGGTGCCATGAAGATCGCGCCGAGCAAAAGCCCGCCGGAAAGAAGCTGGTACGCGACAAATTCAAAATTGCCTTTGCCTGCGATGAGCATGATGACGGCGACCGTGCCGACGTATACGAGCGGGATGGTCGGCGAGATCACACGGCGAATAAGCAGATACACAAACCCCAGCAGAAGCGCTACGGCGCACGTTTCGCCCAGGCACCCGCCGCGCACGCCGAAGAGCATATCCAAAAGCGAAGGAAGCCCCGCCGCGTCCATGGCGCTTTGCAGATTTTCCGCGCCATAGATATTCGAAAACTGCGCGAGCGGTGTAGCGGAGGTCACTGCCGCGACTTCAGGCGCGCGCCAGGCAAACGGCGCGGGATAGTTCGACATCTCCACGGGGAACGACGCCATCAGCACGATACGCCCGACAAGCGCGGGGTTGACGAAGTTCTGCCCGATGCCGCCGAAGAACTGCTTGACGACGATGATGGCGACCGCGTCGCCGATGACGACCATCCAAAGCGGAATGGTCGAAGGCAGGTTGAATGCAAGCAAAATGCCCGTTACGACGGCGCTCAAGTCGCCGATGGTCATGCTGCGTTTCATGACTTTCCGTGCAAGAAATTCAAACAGCACGCACGCCGCAACACTCACGACCGTTACAAGCAGTGCACGCGGTCCGAACAGCACAATGGAGAGGATCAATGCGGGCACGAGCGCCAGAATCACGTCGAGCATAATGCCGCGCGTCGTGTCAGCGGTGCGTTTATGCGGGGATGCGCTGACGGTCAGCATCCTTTGAATGGACGTATCGCTCATCCTTTTGCCTCCTCTCTTAAAACGGCCTTTGCATGGCGCATGTACTGCACCAGCGGCTTGCCCGCCGGGCACGAAAACGCGCAAGAACCGCATTCCATGCAGACCATGGCGCCCGCACGTTCGAGCTGCCCGGCATCCCGCTGCACCGCATAGCGGTGTACGAGCGTCGGCATTAAAGAGAGCGGGCACGCACGCGCACATCGGCCGCAGTGGATACAGTCGGTTTCTTCTTTCACGCTCAGATCATCCGCTGTAAAGGCAAGCAGCGCGTTATTGCTTTTGAGAATGGGGTGGTGCGTATCAACGATTGCCTGCCCCATCATCGGGCCGCCGCTGACGATTTTGACGGGCGTTTCGCGGAAGCCGCCGCAGGTTTTGAATATGTAGTCGATCTCCGTGCCGATGGGCACGCGCACATTCTGCGGCGCGACTACGGCGGAGCCGTCCACCGTAAGCGAGCGGCTGACCAGCGGCTTGCCGGTCTTGCAGTAGCGCGCAAGGAACGCGGCAGATGCAACGTTCATCACCACGCACCCGACGTCGATGGGCAGCCCCCCGGGCGGCACTTTTCTGCCCGTAGCGGAAAGCACCATCATCTTTTCTGCGCCCTGCGGGTATTTGGATTTTAGCGGCATGATGCGGATCTTGTTCGCAACGTCGTCTTTTTCGGCGATGCGTTCAAGCACTTTGATCGCCTCGGGCTTGTTGTCCTCGACGGCGATCACGACCCGGTCGGGCTTTAACATATCCAAGAGCAGATGCACGCCGCCCAAAACGTCCCAGGAATTGTCCAGGCATTCGCGGTAATCCACCGTGATATACGGCTCGCATTCGGCGGCGTTGATAATCAGCGTATCGACGTGTTTGCCGTCGGGGATGCGCAGTTTCACGTGCGTCGGAAATCCCGCGCCGCCGAGGCCCACAAGCCCCGAAGCGCGCACCGCCTGCAAAAAGTCCTCCGTCGAATCGATCTTGGGCGGGGTGAACTCCGCAAGCGTGTTCTCCCCGTCGTTTTCGATCACGACCGCCTGCGACACAAGTCCCGAAGCGAGCTTGACCTCCTTAACGGCGGTGACCTTGCCCGAGACGGAAGCGTGGATCGGTGCGCTGACGGGCGCGTCCGAATCGCCCACGACCTGCCCGATCTTCACTGTGTCGCCGACCTTGACCGTCGGTTCGCACGGTGCGCCGATGTGCTGACGCATGGGAAGCGTCACAGTCTCGGGGGCGGGCAGCCTTTTGACGGGCATTTCCCGCGTATGTTTTTCGTCGGAGACCCGAATGCCGCCGCGCATCCTCTTTTTCGGCTTCATTCTTTCAGGGTGCATCGAAGTTCCTCCCTTTTTCCTTGTATACATATGCGTAGATTCACGATTTGATCTGAAACCGTGCGGTCACTTTGCGCAGCATGGGGCTTACCGCGCGGCAGATGAGTCCCGTGAGAGCGCCCGCCACCACGCCGAACAGCAGCAGCGCGGGAAGATACGCAAGCACAGAAAGGTTCCCGACCATCGCCGCCGCCACACAAAGCTGCCCGAGGTTGTGGCAGACCGCGCTTATAACGCCGATGCCCACATACCCAAGCTTTCGGTCTTTTCGAAAGAGCAGCAGCATGACCGCTGTGCTGAAAATACCGCCGCAAAGGCTCATGATCCCCGCCGTGCCGCCGCGTGTGAGCGCCGCAAAGCCCGCTTTGAGAAAGGCGATGCCGAAAGCGGGCAGCGGCCCGAGCACTTCCGCGGCAAACATATTGGCAAGATTGGAAAGCCCCGGCTTTGCGCCCGGCGGCAGGAATGCAGCGGTCGGCAGCAGGCTTTCGAGATACGAAAGCGCCACGGCACATGCGCCCAAAAGTCCCGTTAATGCAATTCGATATGTCTTTGCTTTCATAGCGCACCTAATACACGATCATATCCACGTCGTTCGCCGTGCCGCCGGTGATATACACGACCGTCCGGTTCGGCACGCACGCCGCCGTCTCCCCGGCTTTGGATATGGCGCCCGTTTCCATGCAAATGCCGTCGGGACAATCCGATTCCGCAAAGCGGACCGCATGGTCTTCTGCGACAAGCCGCACGCCGTTTTCGAGCGTGTAGCTTTGCGCGTCCGCGGCAGTTTGCAAATCGATCTGCAATACGGTCTCTCCGTCCACGGTCACCGTAGCCACGGCGCCCGGCTGTGCAAAAGCGCGCCACAGCAAACACCCCGCCGCGCAAAGCACCAGCGCACAAAGCACGATGCCGTCGGTTTTGGATATCCATTTGCGTTCTTTCATTTGGTTTACCGCCATGTGTATGCATCGTTGACCAGTGTAATGTCGTTGCGAATGGATTCGGTCGCGGAAACGGTCTTGTCCGCATAGACAAACACTGCCTGTGCATCGTAAAGGTCTAATACTTCACGGGACTCCGCCTCGCCGAGCAGAAAACACAGCGTGGAAAGCGCGTCGCTTTGGAGCCCTGTTTTGGCAAGGATCGTCACAGAGACAAGCTGGGTTTCGGCCGGATAGCCGGTTGTCAAATCCAATATATGATGATAGGTCTTCCCGTTTTCGGTAAATTGCTTTTCGTAGCTGCCGGAGGTGGAGAGAAACGCTTCGCCGACGGAAAGTGTGGCAAAGTATTCGTTTGCCGCACCGTAGGGGTCGCGGATGCCGACGCGCCACGCCGACGATTCGCCGTCCGGAGAACCGACCGTCGCAACACTGCCGCCGACAGAAGCGACCGCGCCGGAGATCGTGCCCGCCGTGACCGCTTCGCGCAAAATCTCCGCCGCGCGGTCACAGCCAATCCCCTTGCCTGTCGAGCCGAGGTTCAGTTCCTGCCCGGGAGCAAAGGAGACCGTGGAATTTTCCGCATCCAGCTGCACCGTATCATCGCTGCAAAGCGCGCGGGCAGCATCGATCTCTTCTTGCGTCGGCACACGGAATGTATCCGTATCCATGCCCCAAAGCGAGGTGAGCGCTCCGCTCGCCAATGCGGCCTTTCCGCCGGAATGCGCGTAGATCGCTTTCGTTTCGGCGAGCGCATCCCAGAGTTCGCTGCTCACCGCAACAGGAAAATCAGCGGCATCCGTATGGTTCAGGCGATACAGCTCCGAGGAAGAAGCGGTCTTCGACAGCACGCGCGTGTCAAGCGCCTGCACCGCGTCGCACGCCGCTTCACAAAGCGTCTGCGCTTCGTCTTGCGTGCCGCCGTAGGCATTCACGCGGATCACCGACCCCATCGCCATATCCTGCGCTGAGGCACAAGGCGCTGCGCTGCCGCGCGCACAGGCGCAAAATACGCCTGCAAGCAGGATTGCCGAAGCGATTACAGCCCGCATTTTTGCCGCCAAACGCACACATTTCGCCCTTTCTGTCCGTTTTGTTCATATGCAGTTTTACTATACTATATTTTTAGGCTTTCTTCAAGAATTGTTTAGAAAATATCAATATGTCGATATATCTGCGCGTTTTTTGCCGAAATTTCAATACTGCGCGTGCGCACTTGCTTTTCAACGCGCAGTCGTGGTAAAATAACCCGACAGAACCGAAAGCCCGGCTTCCGGGCGTTTCAAATAAGCTTGTATGGATCGGTGAAATCTATGGACTTTCAATTCTTTATGCCCGCGCAGGTGCTCGGCGGCTATGCAGCGGTCGCGTGCCATGCGGAAATTTTTACACGCCTCGGCAAGACCTGCATGCTCGTGACCAGCGGCACGGCGGCGCACAAAAGCGGCGCATTGCAGGACGTAACGGACGCGCTAACCGCCGGCGGCGTCTCGCATGTGCATTTTTCGGAGGTCAAGCCCAATCCCACAGCCGAAAGCTGCCACCGTGCGGGGCAGCTTGCACGCGATTACGGGGTGGAATATATCGTCGGCATCGGGGGCGGTTCCGCGCTGGACGCCGCGAAAGCGATCGCCGTGTTTGCGGCAAACAAAACGCTCACAGCAGAGGGCATTTATGACGGTGGCTATATGTTTGAGCCGCTGCCGACCGTGCTCATCGGCACGACCGCCGGCACGGGCAGCGAGGTCACGGGCGTTTCCGTGCTCACGCGCGAAAACGGCCGCAAGCAGAGCGTAAACGGCCGGGACTTCTATGCGAAAATTGCGCTGGCAGACCCCAAATACACCTATTCCGTGCCCTATGCCGTCACCGTGAGCACCGCGCTCGACGCGTTCTCCCACGCGACGGAAGGCTGGTTTTCCAACCGATTTGACGACATGGCGCGGCTGTTCGGGGAAAAGGCGATCCCCGTGCTTTGGAAACATCTGAAAGCCTTTTATGACGGGGAACAGACGCTTTCTTCCGACGCGCGCGATGAACTCTATTACGCGTCGCTTTACGCGGGAATGGTTCTAAACGGCTGCGGCACGGGCTTCCCCCACGGGATGGGCTACGTTTTGACCGAGGATTTCGCGCTGCCGCACGGCCGGGCGTGCACAGCGTTCCTTCCCGCCCTTGTGGCACGCGGCATGGAGCATCAGGATGCGCGTGCGCGGGACTACTTTTCCATGATCGGCACGAACTTCCCGGAGTTTGAGCGCATCATCCTGACGCTTACGGACCTTTCGGGAATCGTTATGACGGAAGAACAGATTGCCGCCTATTGCGAACGCTGGCAGAACCTTAAAAACTTCAAAAACTCGCCCGGCGGCTACGACGTTGTTCAGGCGGGCGAGCTGCTGCGCAAGCTGTTTTTGAAATAAGAAACCGATTGAGAGGATGGCGCATCCATGTATAAAAAGCCTGCAAAAACGCCGCCGCTCGGCTGGAACAGCTGGGACTGCTTCGGCGCGGCGGTCACGGAAGATCAGCTCAAAGCCAACGCCGACTATATGGCGAAATATCTAAAGCCCTATGGCTGGGAATACGTTGTCTGCGACATCCAATGGTATGAGCCGACCGCGGGCAGCAACGACTACCACCCCTTCGCGCCGCTTTGTATGGACGAATATGGGCGGCTTCTGCCCGCTGAGAACCGCTTTCCAAGCGCGGCAGGCGGCAAGGGCTTTGCACCGATTGCCGAATACTGTCACCGTCTGGGGCTCAAATTCGGCATCCACATCCTGCGCGGCGTCCCGCGCATGGCCGTGCACAGTGGCCTGCCTGTAAAGAATACAAGCTTTACATGCCGTGACATTGCACACCCGTACTCGCTCTGCTCGTGGAACACGGATATGTACGGCCTGCGCGACACCCCTGCCGCGCAAAGCTACTATGATTCCCTGTTTGAATTGTATGCGTCCTGGGGCGTGGACTTCATCAAGTGCGACGACATTTGCGTAACGGAATTCCGAAAATGGGATGCACCTTATTCTGCGGCGACAGAGATTGAAATGATCCGCCGTGCCATAGACCGCTGCGGGCGGGAAATGGTGCTGTCGCTCTCTCCCGGCCCCGCGCGGCTCGAAGACGAGCCGCATCTGCGCGCGCACGCGGATATGTGGCGGCTGACGGGCGACTTTTGGGACGACTGGGAACAGCTGCACGGGATGTTCGAGGTCTGCCGCCGCTGGCAAGGGAGACCGGGGCGCGGAAGCTGGCCCGACTGCGATATGCTGCCTTTAGGCAGACTTTCCAAAAATGCGCCCTGCCACGGAGAAGCGAACCGATACACCAACTTCACAAGGCCTGAACAAATTACGATGCTCACGCTGTGGGGCATTTTCCAAAGCCCCCTGATGATCGGCGGGAACCTGCCCGAAAATGACGATTGGACGCGCTCCATCTTGACGAACCGCGCGTATCTTGCGATGCATCAAAAGTCCTACGGTGCGCGGGAGATCCTTTGTACGGAGAAAAACGGCAAGGGCACCATCCTTTGGGAAAGCTGCGGGAAAGGCTGTAAATACCTCGCCGTGTTCAACACCAAAGACCATGCAGACACGGTCACGGTCGATCTGCGCGGCATTTTGATGCCCGACACACCGTATGCGGCTATGGAGATTTGGAGCGGCGATGTTTTGCAGAGCGTGCGAAACCGCCTGCGGGCTGAAATTCCACCACACGGGGCAAAGCTGTTTTGCTTTACAGAATAAAATAAGCTTGCACTTGTGTCGAAAAAGATTTTCTCTGTTAACAATTTTCATAAAGCGCATGTCGGGAGTCCTCTTGCGGTGCCCAAAATTTGCCACACTTGGAGCGTGGGCAAATTTTGACCGCTTCGCCATCCTCGCCTCGTTTTTCCCGCCACCGGCGGCGCTTCGGCGACGATGCCCCCGGCGAGGGTCCCCCGGACTGTTCCGTCTCCCCTCCTGCGCTTTTTAAGGAAAAGAATTTCGCGTCCTGCGGGACGCGGCCAAAGGCTCTGCCTTTGGAACCCGCCACCTTTTGAAAAAGGTGGACGAAAACTTTTATGCTTTTTCTATTCAAGCGTTATTTATGTAAAAACAGCGCGGGCGCAAATGCGTCCGCGCTGTTTGCTGTGTGTTTGCTTTTTATTCCTTGCCGTTCCAGCAATAGGTGCAGAACTTGCAGGGCGAAAGCCCCACTGAGGCGATCATGTCATCGAGCCGCTGGTATTGGAGTGTCGTGAAATGCAGGCGGTCACGGATCGTTTCGACCATATCCGCATACTCGGGCGTATCGGGGTCGGCGTAGCGCGCCAGTGTCTCGGCATCCGCTTTACCTTCCTTTTCGGCGATCACGCGCCGTGAGATCAGGTCGAGTTCAGATGCAGAGCGGGAGAAATTCAGGTATTTGCAGCCGTACATGATCGGCGGGCAGGCGGGGCGGATATGGACTTCCTTTGCCCCGCTGTGGTACAGGAATTCCGTAGTCTCACGCATCTGCGTGCCGCGCACGATGGAATCATCAATCATCAAAAGCCGCTTGCCGCGGATGAGCGCATCCACGGGGATAAGCTTCATGCGCGCGATCAGATCACGCCGGCTCTGGTTCTGCGGCATAAAGGAGCGCGGCCAGGTGGGGGTATATTTGATGAACGGGCGCGCAAAGGGGATACCCGAACGGTTCGCGTAGCCGATGGCGTGCGCCGTGCCGGAATCCGGGATGCCCGCGACCGAGTCCGCCTCCACGTTGTCGCGCTGCGCCAAAATATCGCCGCAGCGGCAGCGCATCTCCTCGACGTTTACGCCCTCATAGCACGAGGACGGGTAGCCGTAATACACCCACAAAAAGGTGCAGATCTTCATTTCCTTGCGCGCCGGGACAACTACCTCGACGCTTTCGGGCGTGAGGAAGTCGATCTCACCGGGGCCGAGTTCCTTATAATGGTCATAGCCAAGGTTCAAATAGGCAAAAGATTCAAACGATGCGCAGTATGCGCCCTCTTTCGCCCCGAGAATGACGGGCGTGCGCCCCATGCGGTCCCGTGCGGCATACAGTCCCTTAGGCGTGAGCACCAGCATGGACATGGAGCCGTCAATGACGCTTTGGGCATACTGGATGCCTTCCACGATGGAATCTTTACAGTTGATAAGCGCCGCGCAAAGCTCTGTGGCGTTGATATCACCGCCGCTCATTTCCAGGAAGTGCGTGTGCCCTTCCGAAAACAAAGCCTGCACAAGCGCGTCCGTATTGTTGATGCGCCCGACGGTGGTGATGGCAAAATTCCCCAGGTGGGAACGGACAATGAGCGGCTGCGGTTCACTGTCGGAAATACAGCCGATACCGAGATTGCCGTGCATCTCTTCCACGTCGCGTTCAAATTTCGTGCGGAACGGGGCGTTTTCAATGTTGTGGATGGCGCGTTCAAAGCCCGTTTCGCCGTAGACCGCCATGCCGCCGCGTTTGGTGCCGAGATGGGAATGGTAGTCCGTCCCGAAAAACAGGTCAAATACACAATCTTCCTTGGCCGTTACCCCGAAAAATCCACCCATGCGTTTCTCCTTCCTCTTTTTACACGTACTGCTTTTTTGTCGTTTGGAAAGCCATTTTACTTGATCGCGCTCAACTCATAAGGTGTGCGCTGATAGACGAAATAATTCAGCCAGTTCTGGAACAGCAGGCTGCCCGCGCCGCGCCAGGTAATCAGCGGCGTCTTTTTGGGGTCGTCATCCGGAAAATAGTTATAGGGCATGCGAATATCCAGACCCTTTTGCAGGTCGCGGAAATATTCGCGCGCGAGAGTGTCGCTGTCATATTCGCAGTGCCCGGTGCAATAGAAATTGCGGCACGCCATATCCGAGACCAGATGCACGCCCGCTATATCGGAATAGGAAAGCAGCTGCAGATCCTTGACCTGTGCGATATCTTCCTTGCGCGTTTCGGTATGGCGCGAATGCGGCACATAAAACACATCCGAAAATCCGCGCAAAAGCGGGTGATACAGATCGAGCGGCCTATGGCGGAACACACCGAACATCTTTTCTCGAAGCAGGTGCTTCGGGATGCCGTATTTGTAATACAGCGCCGCCTGCGCGCCCCAGCAGATATTGAACGTCGAGTAGACGTTGCGCTGTGCCCAGTCGAAAATGGTGCAAAGCTCATCCCAGTAATCGACCTCTTCAAAGTCAAGCAGCTCCACAGGCGCGCCCGTGACAATGAGCCCATCGTATTTGGAATCCTTCACATCATCGAAGGTCTTATAAAACTTCAGCATGTGCTCGCGCGACGTATTTTTGGAAACGTGCGACTTTACCTGCAAAAGCTCGACCTCCACCTGCAAAGGCGTGTTCGAAAGCAGGCGCAGAATCTGCGTTTCGGTCTCAATCTTGGTCGGCATCAGATTCAAAAGGATGATCTTCAGCGGGCGAATGTCCTGCCGGCTTGCGCGGTCATTGGTCATGACGAAAATATTCTCCAGTTCCAGGCTGTGCCGCGCGGGCAGCTGGTCGTCGATTTTGATCGGCATACGGTTCACCATCCTTTTGCTTTTTTTTGCGTTTTACCGCGAGATTTGTAGTATATCATATAACAACCAAAATTGCAAATTTTGTTTCGTACAAATCTCCGCATGCGGATTGTAAATTGCGCGCAGTGGTGCTACAATGGAAACAATAAAACCCTTTTGGATGGTGAAAACTATGGTAGCGGTGATTACGGGCGCGTCGCGCGGCATCGGCAAAGCGGCCGCCGAAGCGCTTCTCCGAAACGGGTACCGCGTTGTCTCGTTGAGCCGTACCTCCTGCCCCATTGCGGGCGTCGAAAGCATGGCGTGCGACATCACCGACCCCGCACAGGTGCAGACGGTCTTTCAAAAAATCCCGGAAATCGACCTGCTTGTCAACAACGCGGGATTCGGCATTTCGGGTGCAACGGAATACACGAGCCCTGCGGACATGCACCGGCAGTTCGAACTCAATTTATTTGCGGCGGTGCACGTGACGCAGTGCGCGCTGCCTGCGCTCAAAAAATCGCACGGGCGCGTCATCAATATCTCTTCCGCCGCCGCGGTGTTCCCCATCCCGTTCCAAGCGTTCTATTCCGCCTCGAAGGCGGCGATGGAGACGCTTACCGGCGCGTGGCGCAGCGAGCTTGCGGCATTCGGCGTTTCGGTGGGGGCACTGCGCTTAGGCGACGTGAAAACCGGCTTTACCGCCGCGCGGCAGAAGACGGCAAAAGGCGACGACGAATACGGCGGGCGGATCTCCCGCAGCGTTGCCGTGATGGAGCGTGACGAACAAAACGGCATGGCGCCTGAACAGATCGCCAAAGCTCTGGTGCGCGCCGCAAAACGTCGGCGTCTGCCACTTGTGACGACCGTTGGCGCGAAGTATAAAATTTTCTGCGCGCTTGCGAAAGTTCTGCCCGCAGGTGCGGTCAACCGCATTGTGCGAATGATGTATATCCCAAAATAAGGAGTCTCCCTGTGCCATATTCTGATTCGGATACAAAAGAACGCTTTGCGCGCCTGCCTGCGCTTTTATTGCCGTGGTTCGCCCAAAACGCCCGTGCCCTGCCGTGGCGGCGCGATCGCGAACCGTATCACATCTGGGTTTCGGAGATCATGCTTCAACAGACGCGCGTGGAGGCGGTGCGCGGGTATTACGAGCGCTTTTTGCAGGCGTTCCCAACCGTTCGCGAGTTAGCCGAAGCACCGGAAGAAACGCTTTTGAAGCTGTGGGAGGGCTTGGGCTATTATTCCCGCGCACGCAATCTGCAAAAGGCGGCAAAAATTATCGTCAACCAATACGGCGGCGTGTTCCCGCGCGACTACGCGGCAGTGCGCGCCCTGCCCGGGATCGGAGATTACACAGCGGGGGCGATCTGCTCGATCTGCTTTGAAAAGCCTACCGCGGCGGTAGACGGAAACGTGCTGCGCATCGCCGCGCGCATTGCCGAAAAGCGTGATCCCATCGACCTGCCCGCCGTCAAAAAAAGCGTCGCGGAGAGTTTACAGGCGGTCTACCCCAAGGGCCACTGCGGGGCGTTCACGCAAAGCCTCATGGAGCTCGGCGCGTGCGTATGTATGCCGAAGGTCACAAAATGTGACGTTTGCCCCGTGCGGGAGATCTGCCAATCTTTCGCGCACGGCACGCAGGCAACTCTTCCCCAAAAACTTCCGAAGCGCGAAAAGCGCGTGGAGCCGCGCACGGTGTTTCTGCTCGAGTGTGACGGCGCATACGCCATCAATCGGCGCGAGAGCAAAGGCCTTTTGGCGGGGCTTTGGCAGTTCCCGAATACAGCGGGGCAGCTCTCGCCGAGCGATGCGCTGCAAGCGGCAGAAGCCTTAGGCGCAGAGCCCATAGAGCTTTTGCGGGAGATACACAAAGTGCATATTTTTACGCATATCCGTTGGGAAATGGTCGGATACCACATTCGCTGCCGCGAAAAGAGCGGGATTTTTCTTTGGGCAACGCCCGAAGAATTGCAAAGCACCTATGCCCTGCCGACGGCATTTCGGATTTTTTTGGAGAACGGTGTATAAATAATATGGTAAAAGGCACACGCGGGCAAGCGAAACGCTTGCCCGCGTGGTTGTTTTTATTTTGTGCCGCCATAGGCTGCTTTTTGCCGCACTGCCCTCCGGCGGGCGTGGAAGCCTGCCACTACGCGGGTTCTGCATATTTTCGGCTTTGCGAAACGCCTGCAACCATTTCTAACATCTAACATCCAATATCTGACATCTAAAACGCGCTTGCCGGTGCGGCGTATTGCTCGTAGTATTGCGTGTTGTACGCCTGTTCGAGCCAATACAGAGTGCGGGTCGTGTCCGGGTCACAGCGATACCACTTTCCGTCAAGGATGAGGCTGTCGTGCTGGATGCCGACATCTAACGTGCTGTCATCTGAAAAGCGCACGCGAAACTGGTGAAGCGGGCCGCCTGCGACACCGTCCGGCGGGTCGCGCATTTCCAGCGGAAACACCCGAACCCCTTGCAAGCCGTTCTTAAAAACCTCTGTGTCAATCTCCGTCATCTTCATATAGGTCGTATCTGCCCATTTGGCATAAAGTTCCACCGTGCAGTCGGTAAAGTCGTATGCTTCCAATGGCGATGGCAGACTCCTAAGATACAGCGCGCCACCACCTGCGGCAAGAACGGCCAGCAAGAGCAGCACCGCCACTACAATTAAAAACCGCTTTTTGGTCTGCTTCTTCATCACAAAACCCCTCCTCTTTTAGACATCACCCAAGTCACCGCAAAAGCACAAACGAGCAGCCGCAAACCGACTGCTCGTTTTGATTCCATTGACCCGCCCGCCGCAATCGGCGCTACGCTTTTCTGATTTTATTGTAGCATACGTCCACAGGTTTTGTATATAGATGAAACAGACAAATTTTCGGCAGCGGTTTTGGCAAAGCACCCGACGTTAGCGTAAAACGGCAAAAATCACGGCTGTTTGCGGTAAAAATTATGACAAAATTGTGAACTTTCAAAAAAGGACTTGATTTTTTCTAAATAATGGTTAAAATAGAATTTAGCACTCAGGAAGTTCGAGTGCTAAATCTTGTACATCATTCTTTCAGGAGGAATTCATATGACAATCAAACCCCTTGCAGACAGAGTCGTACTCAAGGCTGTCGAAGTGGAAGAGACCACGAAAAGCGGCATCATCCTTTCCGCTTCCGCACAGGAGAAGCCCCAGGTCGCTGAAGTTGTAGCGGTCGGCCCCGGCGGCGTAGTGGACGGCAAAGAAGTCACCATGTATGTGAAACCCGGCGACAAGGTCATCACCAGCAAATATTCCGGCACGGAAGTTAAGATGGACGGCACGGATTACACCATCGTTCGTCAGTCCGACATTCTGGCCGTTGTAGAATAATCATTCGGGAGGTCTTTTGAAATGGCAAAGCAAATTATTTACGGCGAGGAAGCGCGCAAAGCGCTACAGGCCGGTATTGACAAGTTGAGCAACACGGTAAAAATCACCCTTGGTCCCAAGGGGCGCAACGTCGTACTCGATAAGAAATACGGCGCACCGCTGATCACCAACGACGGTGTTACGATCGCAAAAGAGATCGAGCTTGAGGATGCGTTTGAAAACATGGGCGCACAGCTCGTAAAAGAAGTCGCGACCAAGACCAACGACGTCGCGGGCGACGGCACCACCACCGCAACGCTGTTGGCGCAAGCGCTCGTTCGCGAAGGCATGAAGAACGTCGCGGCCGGCGCGAACCCGATGGTCGTGAAAAAGGGCATGCAGATGGCCGTGGACGCGGTTGTTGATGCAATCCACAACGAAGCGAAGCCCGTTAAGACCAGCGACGACATTGCGCGTATTGCTACCATTTCCGCTGCGGACGAATTCGTCGGCAAGCTGATCGCAGACGCGATGGAAAAGGTGACCGCCGACGGCGTCATCACCATCGAAGAATCCAAGACGAGCGAGACGTACAGCGATGTGGTCGAAGGCATGCAGTTTGACCGTGGCTACATTTCGCCGTACATGGTCACGGATACCGATAAGATGGAAGCGGTTCTCGACGATCCGTACATTCTCATCACCGACAAGAAGATCTCCAACATCCAGGAGATCCTGCCCCTGCTTGAAAAAATCGTCAACGCGGGTCAGAAGCTCCTGATCATCGCTGAGGATGTCGAGGGCGAAGCGCTTTCCACGATCCTCGTCAACAAGCTGCGCGGCACCTTCACCTGCGTCTGCGTCAAAGCTCCCGGTTTCGGCGACAGAAGAAAGGAAATGCTGCAGGATATCGCTATCCTGACGGGCGGCGAAGTCATCACCTCCGACCTCGGGCTGGAGCTTAAGGATGCGGACATTCCGCAGCTCGGCCGTGCGAAACAGGTCAAGGTTACGAAAGAAAACACGACCATCGTGGACGGCGCCGGCGACAGCGACGCTATTAAGGGCCGTGTGGCGCAGATCCGCAGCCAGATCGAAACGACGACTTCCGATTTTGACCGCGAAAAGCTGCAGGAACGCCTTGCCAAACTCGCAGGCGGCGTAGCGGTCATCCGCGTGGGCGCTGCAACCGAGACCGAAATGAAAGAAAAGAAACTGCGCATTGAGGACGCACTGGCAGCCACCAAGGCGGCTGTGGAAGAGGGCTCCGTCGCCGGCGGCGGCGTGGCACTGCTTGAAGCGATCCCCGCAGTGGAGAAGCTCCTGGAAACGCAAGAGGACGCCGACATGAAGACCGGTATCCGCATCGTGCTCAAGGCGATCGAAGAGCCGGTTCGCCAGATCGCGGCAAACGCCGGCCTGGAAGGTTCGGTCATCGTTAACGAGATCGTCAATAAGAAACAGCCCGGCTACGGCTTCAACTTCGCGACGGAAACGTATGTCGATATGTTTGAAGCGGGCATCCTCGACCCCGCAAAGGTCACGCGCTCCGCGCTGCAGAACGCGGCTTCCGTGGCGGCCATGGTGCTGACCACCGAATCGCTGGTGTCGGATATCCCCGACCCGAAGGCGGATGCGGCGGCAGCCGCTGCCATGGCGCAGGCCGGCGGCGGGATGTATTAAGCCGAGCGGAAAACTCCTGGAATGAAAGAAACCCCCGAAAGGTCACACACATGGCCTTTCGGGGATTTTTATAGGATGGAGATTTTATCCAAACAAAACGATAGATTCACAAACGCCCCGCACGAGATTCTCGTGCAGGGCGTTGTTTTTGTATTATGCTTTTTTTACGAAATTCATGATTGAGATCCAATGCGGCACGGTAAAGGACGCCGGGAACGCTTGCAGCATTTCCCGGTGTGCTTTGCGAAATTCCGCTTTTTTCGCTCCGGGCAGCGATGCGGCGCCGATGCCGCGGCAGGCGTACATACGCCCGTCCCACGTTTCGCGGGTAAAGGGTACGTCCGCTGCAAAGCTTTCACAGCGCACGCAGTTAAAATAGGGCTCTGCCCACGCGGGTGGCATCTCCGTCTTACGCTGAAATCCGCCGCCGCTCCAAGCGGGGTTGAATTGCAGCACAAGCGCTTCGCTTTTTTGGGCGATCTCGCTTTCCTGCGGCAGCCACGCCATATACAAAACCAGAAAATGCCCGTTCGGCTTTAAGATGCGGCAAATTTCCGGCAAGACGCGGCTTTTGTCAAAATACCCGAAGCACTGACAGGCGGTAACGATGTCAAACATTTCGTCGGGGAAGCCCGTTTCTTCGGCGGGTGCGACGGAAAATTCGATTGAAAGCCCCTGCTTTGCGGCAAGTTCGCGTGCAAATCGGATCTGCTGTTCTGTAATATCCGCACCGTACCATTTCGCGCCGTGCGATGCCATGGCGCGCGGCAGAACGCCCGTACCCGTACCGAGGTCAAGACAGGTCTGCCCCGCAACACCTAAGCCTGCGTCTAAAAACGCGCGCTCATAAAACACGGGCGGGTAAATATCGCGGTACTGCGCATATTCCGCGGACGTTTCGCCCCAGTCGAAGGCTTTGCCGTGGTCAACGTACGAAAACTGCATCTTCATGCGAACTTTCTTACCGCTCCATGAGCGTGACCATGACGGCCTTTTGCGCGTGCAGGCGGTTTTCCGCCTCGTCGAAAATTTCATCGGCATGCGCTTCAAACACGTCGGCGGTGATCTCCTCGCCGCGGTGCGCGGGCAGACAATGCTGCACCATACAGCCGCTGTTCGCAGCGGAAAGCAGCTTTTTGTTGACCTGGTACACGCCCTCGAACACCTTGCGGCGCTCGGCGGCTTCGTCCTCCTGGCCCATGGACGCCCAAACGTCGGTGAAGATCACATCCGCGCCGGCTGCCGCCTGCATGGGGTCTCTGTAAAGCTGAAAGCCTTGATAGGCTTTCGCAAAATCCAAAACCTGCTTATCGGGGTCATACCCCTCGGGGCACGCGACTGCGACGCGCATGCCCGTTTTCAAGCCGCCGACAATCAGGGAATTCGCCATGTTGTTGCCGTCGCCAATGTAGCACATTTTAAGCCCGTCGAGATGTCCTTTATGCTCCCGGACGGTCAGGAGGTCTGCGAGCACCTGGCAGGGGTGGCAGAAATCCGTCAGCCCGTTGATGATCGGGATGCTGCCGTATTTGGCGAGCGCTTCCACTTCGCTTTGCGCGAATGTACGGATCATAATGCCGTCGAGATAGCGCGAGAGCACGCGTGCGGTGTCCTCAATCGGCTCGCCGCGCCCGATCTGCAAATCGCGGCTCGACAGAAACAGCGCCTGCCCGCCGAGCTGGTACATGCCCGTTTCAAAGGATACACGCGTGCGCGTAGACGCTTTCTGGAAGATCATCCCGAGCGTCTGCCCTCTTAAACGGTGATGGGCGATGCCGTGTTTGTTTTCATACTTGAGCTGGTCGGCGAGGTTCAAAAGCTCCTCGATCTCCTGCGGGGTGGTGGTCAGCAGGCTTAACAGATGTTTCATATGTTTTCTCCTTTATTCCGAAAGTACCTCGGCGAGAATGCCGAGCCCCTTATCGATCTCGTCATAGGTGATCGTCAACGGCGGCAGCATGCGCAGCGCCGATTTGGCAGTCAAGATCAAAAGCCCTTTTTCGCAGCAGCGTGTCGCCACGTCGCCGGCTTTTTTCTCGGTCAGGTCGATGCCGAGCATCAGGCCCTTACCGTGTACGGATTTCACGCCCGTAAAGTCTTTGACCTTTTCACGGATATAGTCGCCTTTTTCGCGCACGGACTGCAAAAACGCATCGTCTAAACGATTCAGGATCTCAATAGACCCCGCGCAGGCGACAGGGTTGCCGCCGAATGTGGTGCCGTGCGTGCCGGCCGTGAGGGTGTTCCCAAGCTTTTCGTTACAAAGGCACGCCCCCATGGGCAGCCCCCCGCCGATACCCTTGGCACAGGTGATAACATCGGGCGCAATCCCCGCATTTTGGAAGGCGAACAGGCTGCCTGTTCTGCCGATCCCCGTCTGCACCTCATCGATAATCAGCAGCAAATCGTTTTCGTTGCAGAGCTTTTGCACATCGCGCAGATATTCGGCGGGCAGTTCGATCACGCCGCCCTCGCCCTGGATAACTTCCAGCATTACGGCGCAGACCGTGCCGTCCGCGGCAAGCGTGCGAAGCTGCTCGACGTTGCCCGCATCCGCATAACGGAAGCCTTGCAAAAACGGCATAAAATATTCGTGATAATGCGCCTGCCCCGTGGCGGTGATCGTCGCGATGGTGCGGCCGTGGAAGGAGTTTTGCAGGCTGATGATGGTACTGCGCCCCTCGCCAAAGCGGTCAAAGCTGTATTTGCGCGCAAGCTTGATGGCGCACTCGTTCGCCTCCGCACCGGAATTGCAGAACAGCACTTTCGAGAAGCCCGATTTTTCACAAAGAAGCTTTGCGGCGCGCGCCACAGTCTCGTTATAATAGAGGTTTGACGTGTGCTGGAGCTTGTCGAGCTGCGCTTTGACTGCTGCTTTCCATCCCGCGTCGTTTGTGCCGAAGATGTTCACGCCGATGCCCGCGGTGAAGTCGATGTACGGCTTCCCGTCAACGTCATAATACGTCGCGTTCTCGCCGCGTTCAAGCGCGACGGGGAAATGCGCGTAGGTCGGCATCAGGTAGGTGTCTGCGGTTTGTTTGATTTCTTCAAAGGTCATGTGACTCATCCCTTATATTTAAGCTGTCGAGAATCGAACACAATATGGTTTTCAGCGGCTGCTTTCTGCGCGGGCTGCGCGAAAGGGTTCAGTGCGCGGCAGCTTATGCTGAAAACATCGTGCCGAAACCGGCGTTGGAGAACAGCTCCATCAAAATGGCGTGCGGCACGCGGCCGTCGATGATATTCGTGTGCCGGACGCCACGGCGCACCGCCTCGACACAGCAGTCGATCTTCGGGATCATGCCGCCCGAAATAATGCCCTGCGCTTTGAGTGCGGGGATCTCGGACACCTTGACCTCCGGGATGAGGGTGGATGCGTCGTCCTTGTCGCGCAGGAGTCCGGGAATATCCGTCATCAAAAGCAGCTTTTCGGCGTGCAGGCACGCAGCGATTTGCGCGGCTGCCGTGTCGGCGTTGATGTTGTAGACCTCGCCGTTTTCGCCGCCGGCGACGGAGGAGACCACGGGGATATACCCGCCCTCGAGCATATCGGTCAAAATACCCGTGTTCACGCGGTCAATGTCGCCGACAAAGCCGATATCGCCGTCCGCCGTGTGGCGAACCGCCCGGAGAAGATCACCGTCGAGCCCGCAAAGCCCGGCCGCCTTGCCGCCGTGGAGCGTCAAAAGCTGCACAAGGTGCTTATTGACCTTGCCTGCAAGCACCATCTGCACCACATCCATGGTCTCTTCGTCCGTGTAGCGAAGCCCGCCGACGAAGCGGCTTTCTTTGCCGATTTTTTTCAGCATTTCTGAAATTTCGGGCCCGCCGCCGTGGACGAGCACCACATGCACGCCCACCGAGCGCAGCAGCACAATATCGGTCATGACTGCGTCCTGCAACTCTTCATTGACCATGGCGTTGCCGCCGTATTTGATGACTACGGTCTTGCCGTTGTAGGTCTGGATATAGGGCAGCGCCTGCACCAGCACCTCGGAACGGTCCGCATAGGAAATTTTTGAAATATCCATAAAGGCCTCCGTATTGCCGTTCTATGTGAAAGCTCGGCTTTAAGTTCTGTAATCCCCGTTGATTTTAACGTAGTCGTATGTGAGATCACAGCCGTATGCTGTGGCGCTTGCCTCGCCGTCCTTTAAGTCCACAAGGATGGTGATCTCGTCTTGGGAAAGAATCTCCTTGGCCTTTTCTTCCGAGAAGGGAATGCCTGCGCCGTTTTCGCAGACCGTGATGTCGCCTTTTTGCGATGAGAAGCGCACGTCGATCTTCGAAACGTCGATCTTTGCACCCGCATACCCAAGTGCGCAAAGCACCCTGCCCCAGTTCGCATCTGAACCGAACATGGCAGTCTTCACGAGCGGCGAGCGGATGACGGATTTCGCACAGGTGCGCGCACATTCCTCATCCGGCGCGTGCTGCACCTCGCAGAGCACCAGCTTGGTCGCGCCCTCACCGTCTTTGGCGAGTATGCGCACCATATAGTTACAAACCTTAAAGAGGGCGCGGCAGAACTTGGCATAATCCTCATTTTGCGTTTCGATGCGCGTGTTGCCGCAGTGCCCGTTTGCAAGCACCGCCACGGTGTCGTTCGTGGAGGTGTCACCGTCGATAGATAACATATTGAAGCTGCGGTGCACGCACCAGTTGAGCGCAGCTTGCAGCATTTCGGACGTGATGTTCGCGTCGGTCGTGATAAACGAAAGCATCGTCGCCATATTCGGGTGGATCATACCGCTGCCCTTTGCTATCGCGCCGATCGTGCAGGGCTTGCCGTCCAGCTCAAACTGCACCGACACGCTTTTTTGTACGGTATCGGTTGTCATGATCGCCTGCGCCGCTGCGTCCGCGCCGTCCACGGAAAGCCCATCCACGAGCGCCTGCATCCCGTTTTCGATCGGCGTAAGGTCAATGGGCTGCCCGATCACGCCCGTTGACGCGACAACGACGTCCTCGGCGGGAATGCCCGTAAAGCGCTCGGCAAGGTCGCACATGGCGGTTGCTTTTTCCACGCCGTCCGCGTTGCAGGTGTTGGCAATACCGCTGTTGCAGATGACCGCGCGCGCCTTGCCGTTTTTCAAGTGCTCGCGCGTGACCACGATCGGCGCGCCGCAGACCAGATTCTGCGTATAGACCGCCGCCGCGTCGCAAAGCGTATCGGACACGAGCAGCATCAAATCTTTTTTCTCTTTATTTTTACGGATGCCGCAGTGGATGCCATTCGCCACAAACCCCTTGGGCGAAGTGACTCCGCCGTTTACATCGACTTTGATAGAAAAGCTCATGGATTCTCCTTCTCTTCTTTCTCCGATTTTCGTATGAATAAAAGCGCAAACGCTATGATAAGCAGCAGCACGCTCATGAGGATCGCATATTGCCCGGCCGCTTGCACCAGGAAATTCCCGCATACCGCGCCGAGCGCAAACACGACGATAACGCCATAGTAAAGCCCAGCGCGTTTCAAAAGTTCGCGGTCTTTCAAGTGCACTGCACTGCAAAGATACCCTGTTGCCGTGCGCAAGTTGCCGACGCACATGGTCGTAGCCAGCGCGTTGCCGCGAATCTTTTGAAAGCTCTGCATCTGGATGCCGCACGCAAGCGACACCATACAGTTCGCGGGGAGATTGTACGCCGTCGGGATAAACGCTACGGCAAGCAATATGACAATCTGCGAAAGCAGCATTCCCTGCCGCCAGTGGAATCTCGCCTGCCCGAAGCGCAGCCGCACCCACTGCGCCGAAAGCACGCCGAACGTAAACGATAAGATCGGCAGCAGATAGTGCACAGCCGTGGCGGCGCTCCCCTCGAACAGGGAAATGGCGAACAAAATGATGTTGCCCGTCTGGGCATTTGCAAAGACGTGATCGCGCAAAACATAGGTGTACGCATCCATCAGCCCGCCCGAAAACGCGAGCAGCAGTCCCACAGCGAGGGATTCCGACATCTGGCGGGGCATTTTCTCCCGCTTATGCGTGCGCATGTTACAGCTCCAGACCGTATTCGGGGGCAAGACCCATTTTCAGGTTCATGCACTCGAGCGCCGCGCCCGAAGCGCCTTTGCCGAGGTTATCGTACCGCGCGACAAGCAAAATGCGTTCGCGGTTGCCGAGCACCGAAATTTCCATGCGGTCAAGCCCCTCAAGCGCCGAAGCCGAAAGGAAACCCGCTTCGTCGGGCGCTTCTTTATAGGAGACAATGGCCGTATGGTAAAGCGATTTATAAAGCGTGCGAATGTCGTCCGCCGTTTTGCCGTCCTGCAAATCCTTTGCAAAAATCGGCACGGTCACGAGCATCCCGCTGAAATAGTCGCAGATGTACGGGCAGAAAATCGGCGTAGCCGCAAGCCCGGAAATGATGCGCATTTCCTTTAAGTGCTTGTGCTCTTGGGTCAGCGCATATTCACGCGGCGCGTCCAAAAGCGAGTCGCGTTCGGCCGCTTCGTACTGCGCGATACCCTTTTTCCCCGCGCCGCTGTACCCGGACATGGCGTGGCAGGTAAAGCCAAAGTCGGCAGGGATAAAGCCCGCGTCCACAAGGGGCTTTACGAGCGCGATAAAGCCGCTCGCATAGCAGCCCGGCACGGCGATGCGGTTAGAGGAAAGCAGCTTGCTTTTCAGCTCCTTCGACAGTTCCGGGAAGCCGTAGCTCCAAGTATCCTCGGTGCGGTGGGCGGTGGAGGTGTCAAGCACAATGGTTTTGTCATTTTCCAGAAGCCCGACCGCTTCGCGCGCCGCAGCATCCGGCAGGCACAAAAACGCGATGTCCGCAGCGTTTAACGCCTCTTTCCGCGCCGAAACGTCCTTGCGGCGTTCTTCGGGCAGGGTGATCAGTGTAATATCGGTGCGCGCTTGGAGACGGTCAAAGATTTTTAAGCCCGTCGTGCCCTGCGCACCGTCGATGAATACGTTGGTCATAGAATTTGTCTCACTTTATATTAAAGTATCCATTCCGGCAGTTTTGCCTTAAATTCCTTTTTGCTGTTCCAGTCGTTTTTCTTGTACCCGCGGCGGTCCATGGAATTGTCCTGCCAGGTAGTAAGATTCGTTAAATTCTGCTTTACGAAAGCAAGCAGATACACCTCTCGGCATTTGTCCGTGCGATTGAATGTGTACCCTTCTAAAACGGGTTCGCCGCCAGTCAAAAACAGGTCTCGAAGTGTCCACGCGTTCAACGGTTCGCCCTCTTTTGAAAACCAACAGTTAAAGGAGGGATCAAACAGCGCCCACTGCTTTTGCTCGCGCAGGAATACATGCACGGTAAAATGGCAGCCGCCGCCCTGACCGTTGAGCATACAAACAAGATATGCATATAACCCCAGCGCCAAAAGGCAGTCCGTAAGCACGATCGCCTTTTCACGGCAGTTGATCGCATGGGAAAAGTCCTGATCGTAGGCGAAGTCCAAAATTTCCAGGCTGTTGTCCGCTTTCCACGTTGCCGATGCACCGCTGTAAAACGTGTGGGCGGTCATCCACTGCATCACGCGAACCGTCTTTTCAAAATCGCTGCCCGAACCTGCTACGGTCGGCAGATCATATTTTTCCGAAAGCTGCGTGTATATCGGAAGCTGCTCGAAAATCTTTTTGGAGGTCGTTTCAGGCAAGTCATCCGTAGAACCGACGGTCAGCGGCGGTAATACATGCAAGTCCATTTCCTCCACAAAGCGCAGGTAGTTGTCCCACTTTTGCAGCTTGCGAATTAAAACAAATTTCGGAAGTTTCATTTTTTCTCCCTAACGCAAAGCATCGTAGATAACGAAAAAGTCGTTGCTTTATAGGTTTAATGCCCGCACACGCTCCACTTCCGCGCGCACATTCTGCGGCGCAGGGCCGCCAAGAGACGTCCGCCCCTGCACGCATTTGTCGAGGTTGATCGCATCATATACGCCCTCGTCAAACAGGTCGCACACCGCCTTGTATTCGTCGAGCGGCAGGGTTTCAAGCGTCAGCCCCTCTTTAATACACTTCGCGACAAGCTCGCCCGTCGCCTTGTACGCGTCGCGGAACGGCAGGCCCTTACCGACCAAGTAATCCGCGCAGTCGGTAGCGTTGATGAAGCCGCCCGCCGCCGCCTTGCGCATATTTTCGGGGAGCGCCGTCATGGTGTCGAGCATCGGAATAAACGCGGTCAGACACATCTTAACGGTGTCGAACGCGTCGAAGATCGCTTCCTTGTCCTCCTGCATATCCTTGTTGTACGCGAGCGGCAGGCCCTTCATCATCGTAAGAAGCGTTACAAGATCGCCGAACACGCGCCCGGATTTGCCGCGGATGAGCTCGGTGATGTCGGGATTCTTTTTCTGCGGCATGATGGACGAGCCGGTGGAAAACGCATCATCGAGTTCGACGAACTTGAATTCCCACGAGCACCACAGCACGATCTCTTCCGAGAAGCGGGAGAGGTGCACCATCAAAATGGAAAGCGCCGATGCCAGCTCCATGCAGAAATCGCGGTCGGAAACGGCGTCGAGCGAGTTGTGCATCACGCCTGAGAATCCGAGGTCGCGCGCCGTTTTTTCACGGTCGGTATTGTAGGTCGTGCCCGCCAGCGCGCACGCGCCCAAGGGCGACTGGTTCATGCGCTTAGCGGCGTCTTGCAGTCTCGCTTTGTCGCGCAGCAGCATTTCGGCATACGCGAGCAGATGGTGCCCGAACGTGATGGGCTGGGCGCGCTGGAGATGCGTATAGCCCGGCATCACCGCGTCAGCATACTGCTCAGCTTTGTTGCAGAGCACGTTTACAAGTTCCGTAAGCTGCTTGTACAGCGCATCGCATTCTTTGCGGAGATACAGCCGAATATCCAGCGCAACCTGGTCGTTGCGGCTGCGCGCGGTGTGCAACCGTTTGCCCGCCGCCCCGACGCGCGCGGTCAGTTCCCCTTCCACAAAGGTGTGGATGTCCTCGGCGTTGGGGTCAATCTCCAGTGTGCCGTTTTCGATTTCGCTTCGAATCGCCGTCAGTCCCTCGACGATGGCTTTCAAGTCCTCTGCCGACAGAATCCCCTGCGCGCAGAGCATCGTCGCGTGCGCAATGCTGCCGTCGATATCCTCGCGGAACATGCGGCTGTCAAATTTAATGGAAGAATTGAAGTCGTTGGTCTTGGGGTCGAGCGCCTTTTGAAAGCGCCCCTGCCAAAGCTGCTGCATATGCGGTCTCTCCTGTTTATCCCTTGCAATGCACAAACGACAAAGAGCGGAAAACGCCCTTTGCCGCGTGCATTTTGATTTTTTATGCCTTGTGCAGAGGTTACTTGCCCTCGCGTTTTGCGTCGAGCAGCGCTTTCACCTTGATGGGCAGGCCGAACAGGTTGATGAAGCCTGCGGCGTCCGCCTGGTTGTATGCACCGCCGTCCTCGCCGAACGAAGCAACGTTTTCATCATACAGCGTGTAAGGCGAGGTGACGCCTGCGTTGATGATGTTGCCCTTATAGAGCTTCAGCTTCACGTCGCCCGTAACGGTCTCCTGCGTTTTGTCCACGAAAGCGGAAAGCGCCTCACGCAGCGGCGTGAACCACTGGCCAAAGTATACAAGCTCGCCGAATTTCTGCGCCACAAGCCGCTTGTAGTGCGAGGTCTCGCGGTCAAGCGTGAGCATCTCCAAAAGCTCATGCGCCTTATAAAGGATCGTGCCGCCGGGCGTCTCATACACGCCGCGGCTCTTCATGCCGACAAGACGGTTTTCGACGATATCGAGAAGCCCGATACCGTTTTTGCCGCCCAGCTCGTTGAGCTTTTCGACGATGGCAAGGCCTTCCATTTCCTCGCCGTCAATGGCGGTGGGCACGCCTTTTTCAAAATGAATGGTCACGTAGGTGGGCTCGTCCGGCGCCTGCTCGGGCGCAACGCCCATTTCGAGGAAACCGGGCTTCGCATACTGCGGCTCGTTGGCGGGGTCTTCGAGATCCAGCCCCTCGTGCGAGAGGTGCCAGACGTTCTTATCTTTGGAATAGTTGGTCTCACGGTTGATCTTCAGCGGGATGTTGTGCGCCTCGGCGTACTCGATCTCTTCTTCGCGGGACTTGATGTCCCACTCGCGCCACGGGGCGATGATTTCCATTTCGGGCGCAAAAGCCTTGAGCGTCAGCTCGAAACGGACCTGATCGTTGCCCTTGCCGGTGCAGCCGTGGCAGATCGCGTCTGCACCCTCTTTCTTGGCGACCTCGGCGAGTGCTTTTGCAATGCACGGGCGCGCGTGCGACGTACCGAGCAGATACGTCTCATAGTCCGCACCCGCTTTTAAGCACGGCCAAATGTAATTTTCCACATAATCCTTTTTGAGGTCAAGCACATACAGCTTGGAGGCGCCGGTCTTGAGCGCCTTTTCTTCCAGACCGTCGAGCTCCGTCCCCTGCCCGACGTCGCCCGAAACGGCGATGACTTCACAGTTGTTGTAGTTTTCTTTCAGCCACGGGATGATAATGGACGTATCGAGACCTCCGGAATACGCCAGGACGACCTTTTTGATGTCTTTTTTGTTCATATTATGTTCCTCCGAACTGCGGTAGAAATGATTACCATGAGATTATACACCATTTCCCGTTAAAATCAAGGGGTGCGCGCGTTTTTATTCGGGATTTTTGCATATTTATTGGATTTGACGGAATAAATATACAAAATTCCGCTGATTTTATGCATATTTTTGATTGCTATATGAATATTCATGCATCTTTATATAACATATTTCTTTTTCTTACTTCGCACAAACGTATACCTTATCTTGTTACATCTAAACGCCCTGTTTTTGAAACAGGATTTCCATAATCTCCAAAATGACCTGCCGATTCACAGCATTTAACTTTTGATATTTTTCAACGACTTCGTCCTGCAAATAAACGGTATGCGTTTCGCTGACGCCGGTCACAAAAAAGGCTATGTCGCTGTCTACCTGCTGTGCGATTGCCGCAAGCATTTCCAAATTGATTTTCGTTACGCCGCGTTCCATTTGGCTGACATACCCAACCGTGACCGAAAGCGCCTCGGCAAGCTGTTCCTGCGTCATGCCGCGTGCTTTTCTCCGTTCCTTGATGCGCCCGCCGATCAGTTTATAATCCACATGCATTGCTATCACCTCGTTCTTATTTTGAGAGTAATAGCTGTGAATATGAAGATAATTATAACTATAATTATAGTTATAATTGTTGACTTTTAGCAAATTATCCGCTAATATGACAGTGAAAGGGGTGTACACCTATGTTTTGTAAAAATTGTGGAGCGCAGCTCCCGGAGAACGCAGCTTTTTGCAGCCGGTGCGGTGCGTCGGCGAGCGAGGCTACCGTATCGGAAAGTCCTTCGCCTGCTCAACCGGTCTTTATGCCCCAACAGGCACCGCAGCCGCCGAAGAAAAATGCATGCGTAACGGCTGGGCTGGTTCTTTCCATTTTATCCGTACTGACCTTTTTTGCAGGGCCGTTCAACCTTCTGCTGTACGCCGCCATCGTTTGCACGATCATCGGGCTCGTGCAAACGAAAAAGCGCGGCGGCAAAAAGGGCAAGTCAATCGCCTCCCTGTGCTTGATCGGCGTTGCCATTCTGGCGTTCATTCTCTTCCTTTTCATACCTGATACGGATGGATCGAGCACAACCTCGTCACAGGAAGGAACGACCCAACCGCCGGTCGAAACAACCGTACCGCTTCCAGAGCCGGACGAAGACTCTTTCTCAATCTATGATAGCGAAATAAAATGGAACATGACAATGGACGAAGTCGCAGCGATCGTTGCAAACGGCAGTAACACCTATGAACGCGGCAACGATTACATTCGCTGTACCTCGCTGACTATGGATTGGATGGCAGGAAGTAGTTCGAGCGGCGATTTGGATTATATGTATTTTGGTGTTTCCAAGGCATATATTTTTGATGAAAGCGGAAAGTTGGAGCACATCGAATATATCTTCCAACAAAAGCAGACGATAGAAGGCATGGACTATACGATTCTCGGGGGTTGGCTTCTGGGCGACTATGGCTTAGATTCCGAACAATATCTCAATATGCAGCAGAAGAGTGATGGGGAGTTTGAAACACAAGTCTCAACAGATGCGGAAACATTGTTTATAACGACTTATAAAAATACTGTCGTCATTGGGATCTGGCGCAAATAATAAAAAAAATATAAATAAAACGAAAAGAGGACCGCCTATTAGCAGTCCTCTTTTTGCTTTTGCGTCTCGCTTAGTCCGCCGTATAGGGCAGGATCGCGATTGCTCTGGCGCGCTTGATCGCGGTGGTCAGCTCACGCTGATGCTTCGCGCAGGTGCCCGTCACGCGGCGGGGCAGGATCTTTGCACGCTCCGAAGTGTAGCGGCGCAGCTTTGCCGCGTCCTTGTAATCGATCTTTTCGACCTTCTCGACACAGAAAGAGCAGACTTTTCTGCGCTTTCTGCCGCGGCCGCCTTGTCTATCATAAGCCATGATGGAATCCTCCTTCTTTGAAGTTCGGCAGGCTTAAAACGGAAGCCCGTCATCGTCATCCGCGCCCGCAAAGGGGAACGCGTCATCGTCATTCGTCGGCAGGACCGAGAAGCCCTCGGTGTTGCCGCTCTGGTATGCAGGTGCGGGGCGCGCCGCAGCAGGCGCTGCGCCTGTACCGGTCTCCGCCTTGCTGCCGCAGAACGAGACGTTGTCCGCAACGATCTCCACGGCGGTGCGCTTATTCCCATTGCGGTCCTCATAATTGCGGGTCTGGATGGAACCCTGCACCGCGATCATGGAACCTTTGTGGAAATAACGCGACACGAATTCGGCGGTCTGCCGCCACGCAACCACATTGATAAAATCGGTCTGTTTGTCTTCGCCCTGGCGCTGATAGCGTCTGTCCACGGCGACGGTAAAGCTCGTGACCGAGATCCCGCTGTTCGTTGTGCGAAGCTCGGGATCTGCTGTGAGCCTGCCCATGATAACTGCGCAATTCAACATGCTGATTTCCTCCGCTTCAGTTCTTCACAACAAGCGAACGCAGCACGCCGTCGGTGATACCGGCAATGCGCTCGAACTCCGCCGGGAATGCGGGTTCGCAGTCAAAATTGAAGACGACGTAGTAGCCCTCGGCTTCGTCGTTGATCTCATAGGCGAGACGGCGCTTGCCCCATTCGTCAACGCTTTCGAGAGTGCCGTTCGCTTCAATGAGCGCCTTGAACTTTTCAACAAGGCCCTGTGTGGCTTCTTCGGTCCCCGCAGCGGAGAACACGACCACAGCTTCATACTTCGACATTCTTTTGCACCTCCTTATGGACTTTCGCCCGCGAGCGATTTCGATTTTCCCGCGGGAAGGAGCCGTAAAACGTTTTTCTTTTACAGCGGTTTTTTATTTTAACAGACAAATCCCGCCGCGTCAAGCCTTTTTGGGGATTTTCTGCCTTTTTGCGCCGGATTGGCAAGGCGCCAGACACTCTTATTTTGCGCGTTCCGGATTGTCCGTCTGCCCGAGCAGATAATCAATGGAAACGTGATAAAACGCGGAAAGGCGGATGAGCACTTCCGTCGGGATATCGCGCTTGCCCGTTTCATACAGCGAATAACACACCTGTGAGCAGTTCAGCAGCGCCGCAATGTCCTTTTGCAAAAGATCCGCATCCTCACGCAAATTCCTAAGCCGTTCATACGCCACAAAAATGCACCTCGTATGCATTATGGCATAAAACAATTTGATATATTGACAGATAAAACAAATTGTTATATACTTGAATGTATAACAAAATGTTATACGACTTGTAGATGTGTTTGCTCTGCTTTTTTCTCTAAGCGAAGTTACCGCACATCTAACATCTAATATCTAATGTCTAACATCTGATTGGGGGTTTCCCCTCGGCTGGCGGCAAGGCTCACTCGGTGCAAGGGCTTTGCCGCAGGGCGTGCGGAGCTTAACAATATACGCCTAAAATGATGCGATGTTTCATCGCAAAGAAGGGAACGAGGCAATGAAAAAGCGACTCTTTTCGGCGCGCATGGTGCTGGCTGCGCTGCCGCTGGCGGGCTCTGCTACCGAACTTGTCATCCCGTCAGAGTTAGATGGGTATACGGTAACGGGGATTGGAGATTACACGTTTAACAATTGTGTTTCACTTACTAATATTATAATTCCTAATAGTGTTACACATATGGGAAATTCTGCATTCCGCGCTTGTATCGCCCTTAAAAATATCCGCATTTCAAGTACTGTGAAAAGCATTTCCACTAATGCTTTTAGAGACTGTACCAGTCTTATCAATGTCATCATGCCGGAAGGCTTACAAACAATTGGCTGACATTTTAAAAAATAAATAAAAGATATATAGTCTATTACTATATGTTTTCTTTGAAGAAAGAGGTGTGTTCTAAATGCGTTAGGAAGTTTCTTACAATACAAATGAAAAGCCATTACAAAAAATGGTAGTTGAAGCAAATAGCTCGGATGAGGCAAAGCAAAAAGTTGAAGCAGTTGCAAGAGCAAACAGCAAATCAAGGCAATTTACGATCAGATTTAACGGTGTTCGAGTTATATAACATTTACGGAGGAATATGAATATGAAAAAATTTATTGCTTTATTATTATGTGTAGTACTTACTTTATCATTTACAGCCTGTGGTAGCAAAAATTCAAACAATACCAACACAGATAGTTCACAGCAAACAACTATAAATAACAATGGAGATCAAGTTAGCACACAAGATACTGAAACTTATCGTATTTATGCTGACCATGGTGCTGTCCTACTTTGGTCTGATCCAAAAACAGGAGAATATGGTTATAAATTACAATGTGAAAATTGCGGATATGTTGAGGATTACATTCGCGAAGAATCAAAAAAAGGAATAGATGATGGCTATAGTTGCATGGAATGTGGTTATTCCAATTCACTTATCATTGTATGCGAACGAAATCAGTGAATAGATTGAGGTAGATGATTAATGGCAGTTTGGGGAATAGGTGCTTACTATAAAGGCGCAAATCCGTCGGATAAGACTGCGGGGTTTCTTAATGATGGATGTGCATATATAGGATGGGATGAAACAGAAGCCTCGGCTTTATATCGAATGTTTGACTCAATTAAGATTGGGGATATCGTATACATAAAATCTTTTGTTCCAAAAACAAAGCACTTGCATATAAAAGCTATCGGCATTGTAACAAGTACGGAAAAGAAAACATCAAATTCATTAGGGACCGGCATTCCCGTTCAATGGAAACAAAACTTTACGCCTATTATTATTTCTGTAACGCCTCAAATCTTTAGAAATAATGTGTTTAATAATACACTTTTTGAGGAGTTCAACGGAGAAATAATCCGCAAAATAGCCGGTGAACTTATTGAGCAATAATGAACGATACAAATCGTTATTAATACACTAATTAAACACTAAAATTTACAAAAGTAGCCGCAACGAGATTTAATCGTTGCGGCTTATTCATTGATATCATTTTCGGGAAATCGCACAGGGAATTTTCAGGGTAGACAGAAAGTACATTTGTTGCCGCGCTTTGCACGGGCGGGCGTGGAAGCCCGCCCGTGCAAACGATTTTCCATTGATATTTGTCAAGGATAGTATGAAAGTGTAACCACTCTAATTCCTCATAAAAATATACCTTGACAATCTATGTATTTCGTGCTACGCTATACATAGATACTAAAGGCATCCTCATAATATAGGAACCGAACGCAAGACAAGAAACGAAAAACAAAAAGCGCAAACGGGAAAGGAGGCAACCGATGAAGATCCGCAAAGAGCTCGCAAAGGGCAGTACGCCGCTTTTGGTGCTGGGGGTGCTCGCGCGCGGGGAGATGTACGGCTATCAGATCATCAAGACTGTGGAGCTGGAGAGCCGGCAAGTCTTTCAGATGAACGAAGGCACGCTCTACCCTATTTTGCACGCACTGGAAATGGAGGGTCTGCTCACCTCCCGCTGGGTGCAGGTGGAGGGCAGCGCACGAAAACGCAAGTACTACCAGATCACCGAAAAGGGCAGAAAAGAGCTTGCCGATGAGCGCGCGGCGTGGGATACGTATCAAACAGCGGTCAACCGCGTTTTGGGAGGGGTGCAAAATGCTGCCACATGAGATTTCCGATTTTGCGCGCGATGCCGTCATGCCGATCCGGGCGCGCAAGCTGCGCCATTCGGCACAAGAAGAACTGCTCGGGCACATGGAAGAGGTCTACGAACAAAGCCTTGCCACGGGAATGAACGAAAAAGAGGCGGTAGAAAACGCGGTGGCGCATATGGGGAAACTCCAAACGCTGCAAGCGCGGTATGCTGACCTGTACGGCAAGATCGAGCCGCGTCCGATGCATGTGACGATGGACTGTTTGGGGCTTGGGCTGCTGCTTTCGCACCTTTGCCTGTTCGTTTCGCCGAATACCGACCTGCTGTTTCAGGTCGCAGGCGGGCTTTTGGTGCTGTTTTCGATGCTGCGCCTGCGCACGGTCAGCCAAAAGGCGCGTAAAATTTTCTTTTTGCAGCCTGCTGCGCTGTTTTTACAGGTTTTCGCATTTTGCGCAACGCTGTATTTCGGCATTTTGACCGTGCCCGCTACGATCACCCACATTGCGGCGTGGGTAGCGGACGGTATTTTCCTCTGTGCGCTGTATCCGGCGTTGTGCGAAATTTACAACACCGCTTACGAGCCGGGCGACCCGCTGATCCCCGGGATTTTTCCGAGCTTGTTTCTTTTGCTTTTGAGCGACTTCTTTTACAGTATGATGTGGCGGGATTGGACCGAGGACTCAGCGTATATGAAGGATTTAGAACAGTACATGGGTCGCTCGATGCCGGTCGCAATGGTGATCGCCGCCGTGGTGTTTACTGTGCTGTTTTGGCGAATGCGCCGCGTCGTTTGCAGCGGGGAGCCGCAGGAAACGCGCTTAGAGCCATTCACCCGAAAAAGCAGGCGGCGGTTTGCAGCGGTCGCCGTTGTGTTTGCCCTGCTGCCGATCTTAGGGATGGTCGCCGCCGCGTTGCGCGCACCAAGCACCGCGCCGTATACACAGGCGGACACGCAAGGTACGGATGCGGCCGCCGCGCGCGAACATCTTGTTGCGCTGGGGCTGCCCGCCGACATCGCCGCGGACCTGCCGGACAGCGAAGTGCTTTTGTATACGGACATGGCGACCATGCAGGTCATAACGGACAGCACCGCCGGGGAAAGCTGGTACGGCCCGGATATGACTGTGCGCGCATATCAGTTTTGGGGGAGCAGCTGGGAAGATAACGGCGTGCGGACGCTCTATTGTCTGCAATACCCGGACACCTATACGACATATTTCCGCGAGAGCCTGTATTTTTTATTAGACGGTGATGCTTTTTTAAGACCCTCTACGGACCACTCCCCTGCGCGCCTTTGCCTCGTGCTTGCGGAAAAAAGAGGGGGAACCGTGCAGATTACACCGTTTCTGGAGAGCTGGAACGCGCAGGAGGATGCTTACAGCAACAGGGCAGCTGAACCCATCGGCTGTGAATACACCTTTCCGCGCGGCAGCACGAACCGCCGTGTATATGTTGCTGCAACGCGCCATTTCGGGGGCGGATCCAGCTGGGGCAGTCTGGTTGCAACAGAAGGCTTATATTTCTCGCAGCGGGTTCCCTTAAGCGAAGACGGTTTAGGCTTGACGGAGTGCGCATTCATCCGTCTGATGCGCCATTCCAGCACTTCCTCGGAATGTATTGCGCAGTGGCAGCTCGACGGTGTTACAAAAGCGCCGATCGACGCGGAGCACTACACCGAACAGCAGGAACCTGTTTTTAGGTAAAGTTAGACCCCGCGCACTTTAAAAGTGCGCGGGGCGGTTTTTATTTTTCTTCGCCGGTGGTGACGAGGATCTTTCGGTCCTTGACCCAGTGGCGCCGGTAGTAGCTGTTCCAGCGGAACTTGTCGCCGACAGCTTCCATCTTTTCATACATCTCTGCACGCAAGGCGTTTACGGTATCGGCAAACGCCGGGTCCCGGATGAGGTTATGCATCTGGTAAGAGTCTGCGATATTATCAAACAGGAATTCCTGTTTTCCCGCCTTATACACGGCGTAGGTGAAGCGTTCCGAGCGGATGCCGCGCCACTCCGTGCCGTTGCCGTAAATGGCAGTGGGGCCCGTACCCATCAATAGGCAGTCATTCTTTCGGAAGGCGCCGCTTCGTACCGCATCGCTCAAATCCACGCCCTGCGCGCTTTGCAGCGCGGGCAGCCCCAGCAGGGAAAGCAGCGTCGGGGCGATGTCCACGGTGTTTACAGGCGTTTGGTTGCGCCCGCACGGCAGGCGGTCACCCCATTTGATGAGGAACGGCACGCGGACGGATTCCTCGTAGAAAATATTCTTGGCATGCCGCCCGTGCGCGCCGAACATCTCGCCGTGGTCGGAGGTGAACACGAAGATCGTGTTCTCGGCAAGCCCCTGTTCCTTTACGAACTCCCAAAGCCTTGCGACGTTGTAGTCGAGGTTCGCGACCATGGCATAATAGGCGCGCTTCCATTCGGGAAGCTTTTTGCGCTTGCCGGGCAGGAACCGCGCCCAGCCGTCGGCGTGGGGGTCGTTGTGCTTTTTGTAATTGGGCGGCGCGGGAAAGTCCACATTCCGGAACAGGTCATAGTATTCTTCCGGGACGTTCTCACGCGTCCACGGGTCGTGCGGCGTTCCGTAGGACAAGAACAGCGCGAACGGCCGCCCATCCGCCTGGTGCGCGCGGATGCGTTCCATGGCAAGGTCGGTCTGGTCGTCGGGCTCGTAGCCCTTGCAGTAAATTTTTTCGGGTGAATTCAGATGATAATACGCTTTGGGTGCATAATATTCGTGATGGAAATTGTACGCCGCGAAGTATTCGTCAAAGCCAAGGCGGTTTTCGCCCTGCGGGATATAGGAATTTTTCGTGTCGTAATGGTGCCCGAGCTGCGCCGCGTACATATGCCACTTGCCGATATAGGACGTGCCGTAGCCGTTTTCGGTGATCACGTGTGCGAACGTGCGGTGGTGCGGGTTGACGCGCAGCTCGTTGATGACCATACCCGTTCCGCCCGTGGTGTATTTCCCCGTTAAGAGCGAGGCGCGGTACGGCGCGCACACGGGGTGGCCCGAAACGGCGTTTTCCATGTTGGCGCACTCGTCCGCGAAGCTGTCAAGGAACGGCGTATGCGCGCGTTCGTCGCCGTTGAAGCCGACGCTCGAATACCGCAGCTGATCGGCAAACACATAAATCAGATTGGGCTGTTGTTGTTCCGCCATGTTCCCGCTCCTTTCAGACCGTTTCAACGTGCTGGCTTTCATGCAGCACGGCAAGCTCGGCGTGCATTTTTTCGGTCGTCTTTTTATTGAGCGGATACAGGATCGCAAGGATCAGCATAATGGCGAACAGCACCACAGGGACGAGGGTCGCGATGTCGTACATGCCCGACAGCACCGCTTCGCCCTGCGAAATGCCCGTGCCGGCTTTGGAACTGTCATACCCCGCAAGGCTGACGAACCACGGTGCGAGCGCGGCAAGCGCCTGACCGACCTTGCGCATAAAGGTGAAGATCGCGTAGTTCGATGCCTCCTCGCGCCTGCCTGTGACCCATTCCTGATGGTCGATGATGTCCGCCGCCATCGCCCAGACTTCAAGTGTGAGGAAGCCGATGCCGATGTTGACGAATACGGCGAGGATGATGAACAGCCAGACATTGTCCATGCCGACTTTTAATATGTACGTGAGAAAGCTTGCGACCGTGGAGACGGCAAGCCCCGCCACACAGATCTCCTTTTTGCCGAACACTTTGATAAGCTTGTTGACGAACGGCATCATGATAACCATCGGCGCATAGGAGACGACCATATAGACCGTGTTCATGGAGCTGTTCTGGAAATAGTCCTTAAACAGATAGAGGTTCACGGTGTTCGTATACATCTGCACCGCCATCAGCAGGCAGCCAAGCAGACTCATGACAATGAATGCGCGGTCTTTGAAAATGTGTTTGAGCACGGTGAGCACCTTGGTCTTCTGCTGGGTCGTATCCACCAAAACGCGTTCGTCAATACATTTGTAAGACACGGCGTAGATCACGCACATCGCGACAGCGATGACGACCATCGCCCAGAACAGGCGCGTTTCATTCATCTGGTTGCCGCCTGTGCCCGCCGACATCACGACGATGGGGAAAATAAAGGTCGGAAGATTCCCGGTCCCCGCGCCGATAGAGCGGCAGATCGACAAAATCGAGCGCTCGTTTTCCTTGGTCGTCATCACGGACGCAAGCGACCCGTAAGGCACGAGCAGCACGGTGTAGAGCATTCCGTAGGCGATATAAAGCACCGCGACCCAGGCGGTATTAAACGCCACACTGTCGCTGACCTTGGTAAAGACGAGCACAGCAGTCAAAGACAGCGGGATGCCGCCCCAGAGGATGAAAGGCTTATATTTGCCGTTTTTCCCGGGACGCCTGCGCTGCGCCAAGAAACCCATCATCGGGTCGTTGATGGCGTCCCAGATGCGCGCAATGATGAGGATCGCGCTGATGACCGCACCGGACATTCCGAGAATGTCGGTGCAGTAGAGCGTCAAGTACGAGCTCATCACGCAGAACGCGAGGTTATTGGCGAAATCCACCAACGTGTAACCCACATAGTTTTTTGCGCTCAGCTTTTTCTCCACAAAATCACACACCTTTCCAAAGCACTGCTTTGTAAATGCGGCCTACTGTATGCTTTTTCGGCGCGACGCCGCATTAGCGTGTCGCGTCGTTTTTTACGGGATCAAACGATTGCAGAATTTTGCGGTCCTGTTCGCTCAGCGGCGCCCTTTCGAGCAGATCCGGCCGCCGTGTAAACGTGCGGTAGAGCGCCTGCTCTCGCCGCCATTTTTCAATGTTCTCGTGGTGCCCCGACAACAGCACCGCCGGCACCTCACGCCCGTGCCAGACCGGCGGGCGCGTATACTGCGGGTATTCAAGCAAGCCGTTATAGTGGCTCTCTAAGGATTTGGCTTCATCGTTGGGAAGGACGCCGTCGAGCATGCGGCAGACCGCGTCCGTAAGCACCAGCGCGGGCAGCTCGCCGCCTGTGAGCACATAATCGCCGATGGAGATCTCTTCATCCACGATCTCGTCGATGATACGCTCATCCACGCCCTCATAATGCCCGCACAAAAGCGCCAAGCGCGGGCGGCGGCTCAAATCCTTGACCATCTCCTGCGTGAGCGTTTTCCCCTGCGGGGAAAGGTAGATGAGATAGGGCTTTTCGTCTTCGGTGCACAAGGATTGGTAGCAGTCGTAGATCGGCTGGGTCTGCATGAGCATACCCATACCCCCGCCGTAGGGTGCGTCGTCCACACGGTTGTGCTTATCCGCTGTAAAGTCACGGATGTTTACACACCGAAGGTTCACCGCGCCTTTGGCTCGCGCGCGGCCGATGATGCTTTCCGAGAGCACAGCCTCGCACATTTCAGGGAAAAGCGTCATAATATCAATCCGCATCGCGCACCTCCTGGGCTTCGCCGTCAAATAGCCCGCGCAGCGGACGGATGCGCACAATCCCTGCTGTTACGTCGGTTTTGAGCACTACATCGCGAATCGCGGGCATCAAAACCGTTTCGCCGCCCGGTCGCTTGACCGCCCAGACATCGTTGGCGCCGTTCCCCGGGATGACCTCGGAGATCGTGCCATATTCTGCACCGCTGTCAACGTCTGTTACTTTACACCCAAGCAGGTCCTGCACAAACCACTGCCCGTCGGGAAGCGCGGTGTCCGCACGGTCGATATAGACCGTTTTGCCGCGCAGCGCCTGCGCTTTTTCCATGGTATCCACCCCGTCGAACAGCCCCAGCACGATGTTTTTATGGGCACGAAGCTGTTTCGCACGCAGCGCCGTTTTGCCCTGCCCATCCAGATACAATGTGGCAAACCCGCATAAAAAGTCCGGGCTGTCGCACCAGGGGTGGATCTTCACCTCGCCGCGCACGCCATGCGTACCTACGATCTGCCCCGCTTCCAAAAATGGTTTTTCCATGTTACCTCCCGCGCTGAAAGAAAAAAGCGCGCACAAAATGCGCGCGCTTTTTAGTCAATATCCACCTGCACACGCACGCCCTCTTTGGTCGCGCGCGCTTTCATCACAGTGCGGATCGCCTTGGCAATCCTGCCCTGTTTCCCGATAACGCGGCCCATGTCTTCTTCTGCAACGTGCAGATGATAGACAATATTCCCGCGTGCATCGGGTTCATCCGCCGTGACTTCCACGGCGTCGGGATTGTCCACAAGCCCTTTCGCAATATTTTTCAGAAGTTCTTCCAACGCCTTGTGCCTCCCGCGTTTACTGAATCGCGCCGCACTTCTTCAGAAGCGCCTTTGCCGTATCGGTCGGCTGCGCGCCGTTTTTGATCCACTGCTGCGCTTTTTCCACGTCGATCTTGATCTCGGCGGGATCCTTCATCGGATCATACGTACCGATCTCTTCGATAAACTTGCCGTCACGCGGGGACTTGGAATCCGCCACGACCACGCGATAGAACGGTGCACGCTTTGCGCCCATGCGGCGCAGTCTGATTTTTACTGCCATTTGTTGTTCCTCCAAACATGATTGTAAACTGAAATTTATACCAAACACGAATCAGTGTCGGATACGAAAAGGATGCCGGCGGTCAGCCGCCGAACTGCCCAAAGCCGCCCATGCGCCCAAAGCGGCGGCGCGCGCCCTTGGAATTGAACTGCTTGAACATTTTAAGCATCTGTTTGTGCTGGTTAAGAAGCTTGTTGACGTCCTCGACCTTCATCCCGCAGCCCGCGGCGATGCGGCGCTTACGGGAAGGGTTGATGAGCTCGGGCTTGCTTCTCTCCTCGGGCGTCATGGAAAAGATGATCGCTTGTACGCGGTCAAACTGGCGCTCGTCGATGTCCAGATCTTTGATTTTGTTGCCGACGCCCGGCAGCATGGACAACAGGTCTTTCATTGAGCCCATTTTGCGCACCTGCTGGAGCTGGTCGAGCAGGTCGTTTAAATCGAATTTGTTTTTGCGCAGTTTCTTTTCAAGCTCCTGTGCTTTTTTCTCGTCCAGCGTGGTCTCCGCTTTTTCGATCAATGTGAGCACGTCGCCCATGCCGAGGATGCGGGAAGCCATGCGGTCGGGATAGAAATAGTCGAGTTCGTCGAGCTTTTCGCCCGTACCGACAAATTTGATCGGCTTGCCGGTGACCGCACGCACGGAAAGCGCCGCGCCACCGCGGGTGTCGCCGTCCATTTTGGTCAGCACAATGCCGTCGATGCCGAGCGCCTCGTCAAACGAGGAAGCGACCGTCACGGCGTCCTGACCGGTCATGGCATCCACCACCAGCAGAATTTCATGCGGGTGGATCTTCGCCTTGATATCCTTTAATTCCTGCATGAGCGTTTCATCGATGTGCAACCGCCCGGCAGTATCCAGGATCACATAGTCATAGCCGTGGTCTTTCGCAAGCTTCACGGCGTTTTCGGCGATCTCAACGGGATTCCCCTGCCCCATTTCAAACACGGGAACGTCCACCTGCTCGCCGACAACCTGTAATTGCTTGATCGCCGCGGGACGGTACACGTCGCACGCAACAAGCAGCGGGCGGTGGCCTTCGCTTTTCAGTTTGCGCGCGATCTTAGCGCAGTGCGTAGTTTTACCGGAGCCCTGCAGGCCGCACATCATGACGATCGTGGGCGGGTGCGAGGCGTAGGCCAGCCGGCTGCCCGTGCCGCCCATGAGTTCGGTCAGTTCCTCGTTGACGATTTTGATGACCATCTGCGCGGGGGTCAGGCTCTCCATGACCTGCGCACCGATGGCGCGTTCGGTCACCTTATTTGTAAAATCCTTTGCGACCTTATAGTTCACGTCCGCCTCGAGAAGCGCCAGGCGCACCTCGCGCATGGCCTCCTTGACGTCGTTTTCCGTCAGGCTGCCTTTGCTGCGCAGCCGTTTAAACGCGGCCTCGAGCTTGTCGGACAATCCTTCAAATGCCATATTGAGAACCTCTGCTTATTCAATAATATCGAGCGCAAGCGATTTGATGCGCACGGTAGTCTCGTTGATCTCGCGGGAAAGGCCGTGGTCAAGATTGTAGGCGTTGATGCTCTCGGCGCATTCGATGATCTGCTGCAAATGCTCGCGGATAACTTCGAGCCGCTTGGCAAAGCCGAGCTTGCTTTCCATTTCATACAGAAGCGTTTCCGCACGCTTGATCGCGTCGCGCACGCCCTGCCGCGTGATGCCCTCGTTTTCGGCGATCTCCGAAAGCGAAAGATCGTCGTTGTAATAATAACCGAGAAAATCGCGCTGTTTCTGCGTGAGCATTTCCCCATAAAAATCCAAAAGGATCGTGATTTCCACATTATTTGCCATTTTGTGAAACCATCCTTTCCGAAATAAGCCCCTCTGTAAAGCAGAAGCCTTTACAGAGGGGTATTATACTAAAGATTTCCCGCATTGTCAAGCGGTATTTTGCCGAAAGTACGCCGCAGAGCGCGATTTTGCGCATAAGGCAAGCGCGCGTTACCAGACGATGACCGCTTCGCGTCCGCCTTCGTCCTGCGGGGACGCCGAGCCGATCTGCACGCCGCCGCCGGCCATGCCGTCGTCGCCCGTACCGCCGCTGTCGCCATTGCTACCGGGACTTGTGATCGTGCTGCCACCGTTGCCATTCGTAGTGGCTTGCTGCTCCATCCGTGAAACATCTTCTTCGACCTGTTCGAGCGTCTTGGTATACAGATCCTCCAAAAGCTCAATGGAGCCGTCCGGCCCGGTAGTCACGGGAATCAGGTCGCCGTAAACATTCGTTACATAGGTATTGCCGTCAGCGTCGGTCGTATAGTCCACGGGTTCATAGGTTTTTTCATCATCGCCGCAGGCGGTAATCAGGCACGCCATGGCAAGTAACGCAAACGCCGCAGCCAAAATCTTTTTACGCATGGGAACGCCTCCATAAAGTCTGATATGAATTCTAACATATATTTTACCATACTATCCGGCGCTTTGCAACCGGAAAAAGATTCATTTCAGCTCGGCGATGGTCACGCCCTCTTCCCCTTCGCCGTAAACGCCGGTGCGGAAAGAGCGGATGAACGGGAGCTTGCGCAGATGCGCCTGCACCGCCTTGCGCAGCACGCCCGTGCCCTTGCCGTGGACGATGGTGACCTCCTGCAGCCCCGTGCGCAAGGCGTGATCCAAGAACATGTCGAGGTCAAGGATCGCCTCTTCCGCATTTTTACCGCGCAGGTCCACCCGCATCGCCGTGTTCTGATCCGCGGCACGGCTGCCCGTCGAAACCGGACGGCGCGGGGTGGGCGTCGTTTTCGGCTTGCCTTTCAAAAGCCGGAGATTGCTTTGCTCGACTTTCAGCTTCATGGCACCCGCTTGCACTTCTACGTTGCCGCGCGCATCGGGGGCGGACACCACCGTTGCCTGTGTACCGAGGGTCGTGACAAACACCGTATCGCCCACGCGCAGCGCACGCGGCAGGGTGTATTCGCCGTTTTCATCCGCCGCGCCGAGCTGCTCGGCGGTCAGGTCGTCGAGTTCGCCGAGCTTGGCTTTCATCGCCGCGCGTGCCTTGCGCGCGGCGGCTGCGGCGTCTTTTTCCTTGGCCTGTTCCTTTTTGAGCCGCTCCACTTCCAACAACAGGCTGTTGGCCGCGCGGCGGGCTTTCTCCGTCAGTGCGGCGGCCTCATGCCGTGCGCGTTCAAGCTCGCGTTTTCCTTTTTCCTCCGCATCTTGGCGCGCTTGTTGGGCCTCTGTGCGAAGGCGGTCGATCTGCGCTTCTCTCTCCTGCAATTTAACCTTTTCTTTTTCGAGTTCCGTGCGCGTTTGCTCAAGCGCATCTACTACATCCTCAAAGCGGCGGTTTTCTGTCGAGACCAGTTCTTCGGCTTCGGCAAGGATCTCCCGGCGCAGCCCCAGCCGTTCAGAAATGGCAAAGGCATTTGAGCGGCCGGGCACGCCGATCAAAAGCTTGTAGGTCGGGGAAAGCGTCTCGACCGAGAATTCGCACGAGGCGTTTTCCACACGGTCGGTGTGCAGCGCGTATTCCTTCAATTCCGAATAATGCGTGGTCGCCGCGATCCTTGCACCTTTTTTGCGCAGGGCTTCGAGCACTGCCACGGCGAGCGCCGCACCTTCGACCGGGTCCGTGCCCGCGCCGAGTTCGTCGATGAGCACCAGCGTGCTGTCGTCCGTCTCGCGGTCGATGCGCACAATGTTCGTCATATGCGCCGAAAAGGTGGACAGCGACTGCTCGATGCTCTGCTCATCGCCGATGTCCGCAAGCACCTTGCCGAACACCGCCACATGGGAGTTGTCGGCCGCAGGGATATACAGGCCGCAGGCCGCCATCAGCGTTAACAGCCCCAGCGTTTTGATGGAGACCGTTTTGCCGCCGGTATTCGGCCCTGTAATCACCAGCACATCAAAATCCGTGCCGAGCCGGATGTCCACCGGCACGACGCGGTCGGCGGGGATCAAGGGATGCCGCGCTTTTTTGAGCTCGATTTCACCCGACGCGTTGAGGATCGGCTTGCTCGCCTTCATGCTGTATGCGAGGTTTGCCTTCGCAAAAATCAGGTTGAGCGCCACCGCGCTTTGGCAGCTTACCCGGATGCTGTCTGCAAAGCTGCCCGCTTCGGCGGAAAGCTCCGTAAGGATGCGTTCGATCTCGTCGCGTTCGCGGCTTTCGAGCACCTTGATCTCGTTGTTCGCTTCCACCACGGCGGCGGGCTCGATGAACACGGTCGAGCCGCTGGACGACGTATCATGCACGAGGCCCGGCACATCGGCGCGGTGCTCCGCTTTCACGGGGACGACGAACCGCCCGTTGCGCTGGGTAACGATCGCCTCCTGCAAGCTGTTTTTATAAGCAGGCGAGCGCAGCAGACGTTCCAGCTGCTCGCGGATGCGCGCGTCCTGCGCCCGCTTTTTGCGGCGGATATTTTTGAGCTCCGGGGAAGCGTTGTCGGACATTTCCTCTTCGGAAAGGATAGCGTTGCCGATCAAATCCTCTAAATACTTGTTCGCATAGAGGCTTCCGAACAGATCGTCGAGCGCACTCTCGGTCCCCGCGCTTTTCTCGCGCCAGGTGCAGATGCCGCGCACGGTGCGCAGCACGCCGGCAATGTCCAAAAGCTCGCGCATGGAGAGCGTCGCACCCGCTTCGGCGCGGCGCAGCGCCCCGCTCACGTTTCGAAGGCCGCCGAACGACGGCGCGCCGAATTTGGCAATCAAAATGTGTGCAGCTTCTGTTTCGGAAAGCAGCCTTTGCGCCTCGTAAAACGCCGTTTGCGGCTTGAGCGCCAGCGCCGCGTCGTGCGCATCTTCGCAGGCGGTAAGCGATGCGAGTTTTTCTAAAATTTTCGGAAGCTCCAGCGCTTCATAATGCTTGTTCATCGGTTTTCGGTTCCTTTATCGGCATATTCTGTAATATTGTACCATGCCGCCGTAAAAAAAGCAACGCGGCGGGAATTGCAAAAAATTTTGCTTTGGTGGTTTTCTTTCCGTGAAAAGTCTGATATACTTATTTTGATATACAGCATTTTTGGCAACATGAGGAGAAGCGTTATGTTGGAAATTCTCAAGGCATTTCTATTGGGCCTCGTGGAGGGCGTTACCGAATGGCTGCCCGTCAGCAGCACGGGGCACATGATCTTGGTGGATGAATTCATTAAGCTGGACGTCACCGACGATTTCCGCAGCATGTTCTTAGTGGTCATCCAGCTCGGCGCGATTTTGGCGGTCGTCGTGATGTTCTGGAAAAAGCTCTGGCCTTTCGGAGTCCAGGAAAAGAAACTGCTCATCAAAAAGCCGATCTTCACCATGTGGTTCAAGGTCATCGTCGCCTGCATCCCCGCCGCGATCGTCGGGCTTTTGTTTGACGAGCAGCTCGAAGCCCTGTTTTACAACTGGCAGACCGTTTCGGTCATGCTCATTTTGGTCGGTATCTGCTTTATCATCATTGAAAACTACAACAAGAAACGGACGCCGAAAATCAACTCCATTGCGGAGATCACCTATCCGATCGCTTTCTATATCGGGCTTTTCCAGTTGATCGCCGCGGTGTTCCCCGGCACCTCGCGCTCGGGCGCAACAATCGTGGGCGCGCTGCTTTTGGGCGTTTCGCGAACGGTAGCGGCGGAATTCACATTCTTCCTCGCTGTGCCTGTGATGTTCGGCGCGAGCGCCTTAAAGCTCGTGCAGTACGGGTTTTCTTACACCGGGCAGGAAATCGCGCTCCTGCTTGTCGGCATGATAACGGCGTTCGTCGTGTCGCTGTTCATCATCAAATTCCTGATGTCCTACATCAAAAAGCATGATTTCAAAGCATTCGGCTGGTATCGCATCGTATTAGGTGTGGTCGTCATCGGCTATTTCGCCATCCGTTCATTCATCGGGTGACCGGAAAAGAGGGTCTAAATGAAAACCGAAGTTTTACCGGCATTCCTACCGGATCATTCCATCAACGAAGCCGCCATCCGTAAGGCGGCTTCTCTGCTGCAAGGCGGGGAGCTTGTCGCCATCCCGACGGAAACAGTCTATGGGCTTGCGGCAAACGCGCTCGACGAAGCCGCCGTTGCAAAGATTTTTGCGGCAAAGGGCCGTCCGCAGGACAACCCGTTGATCGTACACATCGCCGAGTTCGAAGACCTGGAGCCTCTGGTAACAGAGATCCCGGAAGCGGCAAAGCGTCTGGCAAAGGCGTTTTGGCCGGGGCCGTTGACCATGATCTTACCGCGCAGTCCCCGCGTGCCTGCCGGCGTTTCGGCGGGGCTTTCGACCGTCGCGATCCGCATGCCCATTCATCCGGCTGCGGCGGCGCTCATCCGCGCGGCGGGCATACCGCTTGCCGCGCCAAGCGCCAACCTTTCGGGCAGCCCGAGTCCTACGAACGCCGCCTATGTATTGGCAGATATGGACGGGCGCATTCCGCTGATCTTAGACGGCGGCCCGTCGAAAGTAGGGGTGGAATCCACGGTTGTCACCCTGGTGGGCAGTGTCCCGCGTGTGCTGCGGCCGGGCGGAATTACCGTCGAACAGCTGCGGAGCGTTTTAGGTGAAGTCGAAGTGGACGACGCTGTGCTGCACAAGCTCAAAGACGGCGCGGTCGCCGCCTCGCCCGGCATGAAATATAAGCACTACGCCCCGCGCGCGGATATTACGATTTTAAAGGGCACATTGGAACGCTTCTGCGACTACGTTGCCGGAAAGGATGCGACCATTCTCTGCTTTCAGGGCGAAGAATCGCATTTTGCGCACGCCGTGACCTACGGCAAAGCGCATGACGGCGCATCGCAGGCAGCAAGGCTTTTCGACGCGCTGCGGGAATTGGACGAGCAGGGCGCAAAGACCGTGTATGCACGCTGCCCGGAGCTTGACGGCATGGGGCTTGCGGTCTATAACCGGTTAATCCGCGCGGCGGGGTTCCATTTGGTGGATTTAGACGATACAGAAAACTAAAATACGGAATACAAAAGGACGGGAGAGAGCAGACGCTTTCTCCCGTTTTTATCGGTAGACAACACAAAAGTTTTACTCGATTTTTTACAAAAAATCGAGGATTCCAAAGGCAGAGCCTTTGGTCGTGCCCCGCAGGGCACGAAAACCCTTTTCTTTGAAATGCGCAGGAGAGGAAGTCGAAACCGTCCTGCGGACGGTTTCGGCGCGGAGAACCCTCGCCGGGGGTTCTCCGGCTCAAACAGAAGTCCCTACTGTTTGAGCCATTTTCGTCAATCCTCCATCTGCTTGCCGAGGAAGGATGCCGCAACCTGCATAAGCTTCGTCTCCTCCGCGGTGGGCATAGAACCGTCTTCGCGCAGCATCAGCACAACAGAGCCCGAAACATCGCCGCTGCCGATGATCGGGAACGCCAGCGCCGCCTCCTTTTCATACCCTGAAACGGGATACAGCGGCGGGGTGTCGGGCGTCGCAGTGTAGGTCGCGCGCTCGGTCATGAGCGCTTCAAGCTCTTCACTGACGCGGCGGTCGGCAAAATCGCGCTTGGGCGCGCCGGAGACCGCGATCACGTGGTCGCGATCCGTAATGAGCACGGGCAGCTGGATGGCGCGGTTGAGCACCTCCGCATACTGCGCGGCGATCTGCGACAGCTCGCCGATGGGCGAATACTTTTTAAAAATAACCTCGCCGTCCGCCGCGGTGTAAATTTCCAGCGGGTCGCCCTCGCGGATGCGCATGGTGCGGCGGATCTCCTTGGGGATGACCACGCGCCCGAGGTCATCGATTCTTCTGACAATGCCTGTGGCTTTCATATATAAAATCTCCTTTTTCCTTTTTTCAAAATCGTTCTGTGTTATTGTCTGTTTGATTGAAGATTTTATACCGAAAAAACAGGAAAGTTTTTTGTCGAAAATACGAAAGGGTATTTTTGGTTTTGTAGCATTAAAAAGCTATCTTATCTAAACGGAATGTCTCCTTAGATAGCAGGATGGCGTTGCCATACCATATGTATTGGATCGTTCAAAAGGCAATACTGCGGTGCTACTAAAAATCATTACACTTCGTCGTTAAAGAAGTCATAATCCATTCTTTTGATGACAAATGTTTCAACAACCGAAACGCCTAAATCATACTCTATCATAAGTTTCGTCAACTGTTCTCCATCAACCAACACAATTTTTTGGTGAAGCTGTTTGTTCGCAAAATCCCATGCCTCTTTTGAAAAATGTGCCGTTGTGAAAAAAATTCCCTTTGTTGCCCCCTGTCCGGCTAAAGCACCGAGAAATTTTTGGATTTCAGGTCTACCGACCGTGGAAGCCGACTGCCATTTTTTTGCTTGCACGTAAATAGAATCAAAGCCGAATTTATCAGCAGAAACAACACCGTCTATCCCTTCATCGCCCGATTTTTTGGTAACAGCGTGCTTATTTTGTTTCAATGTACCATATCCCATTTTTATCAATAATCTTACGATCAAAGATTCAAAATCATATGGTGACATTTTTAATACTTCACTCATCAAATCATCTTGAAGTGAGGCATAGATTTCTCGGATGGAAAATTCAATTTGTTCCTGCGGACTTTCTTCTTTATCAATAGAGTTGTCGACCTTGCCTTTTGGCACATTTTTAGAATTCGTAAATTCGTTGAAAGAATCAAATTGTCGCAGATAGTTTAGATCTACTTTTTCTGTTCCAAATTGTACTGCTTTCTGTCCTTCCAGCGTAATGCGATAAATCGATCTTGCTGTTTTCTCGATCAACCCTGCCTTGCTTAGATATGTACGTGCCCATCCGACGCGATTTGCATAAATCGGCATACCGCTTGAAATTGTTTCTCTTTTGTCTTCGTCAGTCAAGCCGACGGCATTCGCACAGTATTCGGTTATTTCTTTCATAGAATGATTTTGATTATCCGACAGACAATTCAGAACATAGGGGAAAAATTGAAAATATTTCGGCACAGACATAACCCATCCTCTTTTCTTCATTGAACGCTGTATAATGTTTTATTTTAATTTTTTGTGCATGCAGCAATCCTAAAGATATAGCCTTTAGTACAAAACCGCGAATAGTCGCATAGACCGAATTTTCAAAAGCTCTTTCAAGCTGTTTGGTGGCAAAGGGTTCATTAGCATATGTAGATAATATAAATTCAGCGCGGGCGGTACCACCTTGGCACGACCGTGCGCATGTGGTCGTACCACTGCAAAATTTCGTTTGCCTGCGTGCGCATGACGTTGACCTTTTTCTCCCCGAACGGGATCGCCCACGGCAGGGAGGAAAGCGTATTGCTCGAAATATACAGCGCCAACAGCCGCCAAAACTTCATCGGCACGTCGCCGTCAAAATACTCGTCTACCATACCGCAGGCAAAATCGGGTGATTTTTGCGCCGCCCAGACAATGCGATTGAATTCTTCCCACGGGTCACCGTAATCGCGGCGGTTGAAGTCGATGATCCACAGCTTTCCCGTGCGGTCAAGCATCATATTGCCGATGTGGAAATCGCCATGCTGTAAGGTCTGCGGGCGGTCTTTCAAAAGGCTGCGGTTCTCACGCAAATAGGTGAAAAACGGCTCATCCTCTGCATAGCGCAGCCCGCAGGCGGTATACAGTTGAATCTTACGGTCGATTTTGCGGTTAAAGCGCATCTCCCACGGTTCGGCGCTTTCGGGCGCGGGGATGGAATGGATTTTTTGCAGGGCGCGTCCCGCTGCGAGACCGTACATATATTGTTCCGTTTCGGAAAATTGCCTGATCACATCCTCCGCATCGTCGCCGTCGATCCACTCTTGCAGGCTGTATATGCCCTCGGCGCACAGCCCGAATTCCAGCGGCTGCGGCATAGGCACACCGCGCGCAAAGACACGGAGCATCAGCTCGAATTCCTGCTGTTTTTCTTCATACTGCTCCCGCGGGGAAATACGCAGGAAATACCGTGTGTCGTTTTGCTCCGTCACGCAGTATTTTTTGTCGCCCGACCAGCCCTTTGTAATTTCCGTTCGAGTTGTAAAGGATCTCATACTGCTCCTTTTTGCCCATACAGAGACGACAAAGCCCTTTGCTTTTGTGCAAAGGGCTTCGTTGATTTGTTATGCGTTTGCGTTCAGGTAATCGCACGCGGCAAGGGCGGCAATGCTGCCGTCCGAAGCGGCGGTGGTCAACTGGCGCACGGACTTTGTACGGCAGTCGCCTGCGGCGAACAGCCCCGGCACGTTCGTTTTGCACGATTCGTCCGCCACGATAAAGCCCGCTTCGTCGAGCGTCACAAGGCCGCGGCAAAAGTCGTTTGCGGGCACTTTGCCGATGGAAACGAACACGCCGTTCACCGGGAGTTCCGATGTTTCACCGGTCTGCGTGTCGCGCAGTGTGAGCGCCTGCAAAAGCGGTTCGCCGGAAAGCGCCGCCACCGTTTTATTTAAAACGGGTTCAATGTTCGGCTTAGCCTCCATGGCACGAATTACGGCTTCTTCCGCGCGGTACTGCGTGCGGCGGTGGATCAGATAGACCTTTTTGGCGACGTCGGCAAGGTAGATGGCGCTTTGCAGCGCGGCATTGCCGCCGCCCACGACCGCTACGGTGCGGTTCTTGAAAAATGCGCCGTCACACACTGCGCAGTAGGATAGCCCGCGTCCGAGATAGGACGCCTCTTCGGGGATTCCCAAATTGCGGTGCTTCACGCCCGTCGCGAGGATCAGCGCGCGCGCCGTGTAGTTTTCGCCGCCTGTCTCGACAGTGAAACCGCCGTCCTGCACGCGCACAGCCTGCGCCTTCTCAAGCTCCACGGACACGCCGAGCGCAGTCGCCTGCGTAAACAGCCGATCCGAAAAATCGGCGCCGCTGATGCTCTCAAATCCGGGGAAATTCTCCACCTTCGGCGAAGTGGCAATCTGCCCGCCGACGGCTTCATTTTCCAGCACGGTCACGGTCTTGCCTGCACGCGCCGCATAGATCGCGGCAGTCAAGCCCGCCGTGCCCGCACCGATAATCAGGATATCCTGCATGTTATGCCCTTTCCGCGAACGCCTTGATGTTGGAGGCATTTGCAAAGGTTTCAAAGCTGTCGCCCGCGACCGACACCAGTGTCGGCGCCTGACGCACGCCGTATTTGTCCGTCAGTTCCGTATTTTCTTCCGCGTCCACAACGGTGTACGCAACACCTGCTTTGTCGAGCGCCGCTTTTGCAAGCTTGCAGTTCGGGCAGGTCTTGGTGGTGAAGAGCAACAGTTCGCCCGCCTTATCCTGCGCGGCATTCGCCGGCGCTGCTTTTTCGGATGCATCGAGAACGCCATGATGGCGCAGGTGGGAATTCGCAATATCATACAGCTTGCGGTGTTTGAATTCTTCCGCCTTGCCGTCGTTCCAGTTCTGCACCGGACGATAGTAGCCGGTGATGCGGCTGTATACTTCGGTCACGCCGCCGCACTGCGGGCAGGTGTAATGCTCGCCGGTGATGTAGCCGTGCTCTTTGCAGACAGAGTAGGTCGGCGAAATGGTGTAATACGGCAGCTTGTAGTTTTCAGCGATCTTGCGCACCAGATTTGCAGCGGACTGCCAGCTGGGCAGCTTTTCACCGAGGAATGCGTGGAATACCGTACCGGAGGTGTAAAGCGTCTGGAGATCGTCCTGGATATCCAGCGCCTCAAAGATGTCGGCGGTGAAGTCCACAGGCAGGTGCGAGGAGTTCGTGTAGTACGGCGTGCCGCAGTCGCCCGCCGCGGTGATGATGTCGGGATAACGCTCGACATCGTGCTTTGCCAAACGATAGGTCGTGGATTCAGCCGGCGTCGCTTCAAGGTTATACAGATCGCCGTACTGTTCCTGATAATCGGAAAGGCGTTCGCGCATATGGTTGAGCACGTCTTTCGTGAACTGCTGCGCACGCTCGTGGCTCAAATCCTCGCCGATCCAGTTCGCGTTCAGGCAGGCTTCGTTCATGCCAATCAGGCCAATGGTCGAGAAGTGGTTGTTGAACGTGCCGAGATAGCGCTTGGTGTAGGGATACAAGCCCTCGTCCAGAAGCCGGGAAATGATGTCGCGCTTGACCTTCAGAGAACGCGCGGAAATGTCCATCATACGGTCCAGACGTTTATAGAATTCTTCCTCGGTTTTCGACAGATATGCAATGCGCGGCATGTTGATGGTTACAACGCCCACAGAGCCGGTGCTTTCGCCGCTGCCGAAGTAGCCGCCGGATTTCTTACGCAGCTCGCGCAGATCAAGCCGCAGGCGGCAGCACATGGAGCGGACGTCCGAAGGCTCCATATCGCTGTTGATGTAGTTCGAGAAATACGGCGTGCCGTACTTCGCGGTCATTTCAAACAGCAGCTTATTGTTTTCGGTTTCGGACCAGTCAAAGTCCTTGGTGATGGAATAGGTCGGGATCGGGTACTGGAAGCCGCGGCCGTTGGCGTCGCCTTCGACCATGATCTCGATGAACGCCTTGTTGACCATGTCCATCTCTTTTTTGCAGTCTTTGTATTTGAAGTCCATTTCCTTGCCGCCGACGATGGCGTTGAGCTCGGCAAGGTCGTTCGGGACGGTCCAGTCCAGCGTGATGTTCGTGAACGGCGACTGCGTGCCCCAGCGGCTGGGTGTGTTGACACCGTAGACAAAGGACTGGATGCACTGCTTGACCTCTTTATAGGACAAGTTATCCGCCTTTACAAACGGCGCAAGGTAGGTGTCGAACGAGGAGAACGCCTGTGCGCCCGCCCATTCGTTCTGCATGATCCCGAGGAAGTTGACCATCTGGTTGCACAGCGTCGAAAGATGCGACGCGGGCGAAGAGGTGATCTTGCCGGGAATGCCGCCCAAGCCTTCCTGGATCAGCTGCTTTAAGGACCAGCCCGCGCAGTAACCCGTGAGCATGGACAGGTCATGAATATGGATATCCGCGTTGCGGTGCGCTTCGGCGATCTCGTTGTCGTAGATCTCCGAAAGCCAGTAGTTCGCCGTGATCGCGCCGGAGTTGCTCAAAATCAGGCCGCCGACGGAGTAGGTCACCGTGGAATTTTCCTTAACGCGCCAGTCTTTCAAGTGCACGTAATTGTCCACGATCTCCTTATAATCGAGCACGGTGGACTTCATGTTGCGGATCTTTTCGCGCTGCTTTCTGTAAAGGATATAACCTTTCGCCACGTCGGCATAATCCGCTGCAATCAGCACCGCCTCGACGCTGTCCTGAATGTCCTCCACGCCGATGAGACCGTCTTTGATCTTCTTCTCAAAATCCGCCGTAACTTTCAGCGCAAGCAGTTCAATAATATCCATATTGTACTGCCGTTCCTGCGCCTCGAACGCCTTGCGGATCGCCTCGGTGATTTTGGAGAGGTCAAAATCCACATGTTTGCCGTCTCGTTTGATGACCTGATACATCCTTGTGTCCCTCACTTTTTATAGAAAAGTTTTTGTATGTTTGGTTATCCGTTTTCCGGAAGCGTCTGTACTATTTATACTATCACAGCCGCTCGGGGCTGTCAAGCTGTTTTCACAAGATATTGAAATTTTAATTTTTCGATACACAACATCTTGTTGTTCTTCCGCATCTACACATCTACGCCGCGCAGTTCGGCCTGCGGCAGAAACTGCCTGACTTTTTCGAGCAGCGTGTGCATTTCTTCCGGGGAATAGGCGTGTAAGCCTTTGCCGATGAGCTCGCCGGAATCGCGGAAGCCCTGCAGAAAATACCGTTTCGCGCCCTGCAACCACTCGGCGATCGCCAGAAGGTTTCCGGCGCGGTGCAGCTCGCGGACGACTGTGGTGCGGAATTCATAGTCCACGCCGCAGGTCATCAAATACTGCACACTTTCAAGGATCGGCTCGACGGAAAAATTCGGGATCCCGACCGTTTCGGCATAGCGCCCGGGGTCGTTTTTGATGTCCATCGCCACGTAATCCACCGCGCCGCTCTCCACGGCTTTACGCAGGCGCTCTGTCAAAAAACCGTTGGTGTCGAGCTTTGTTGTAAAGCCAAGGTCCTTTACTTTTTGGAAGAACGGGATCAGGTCCGGTTGCAGCAGCGGCTCGCCGCCGGTCACGCAGACGCCGTCTAAAATGCCCTGCCGTTTTTTCAAAAACGAGAAAAATTCTTCCTCTGTCATTTCCGCGGGGTCTTCCGGATACAATACCAGCCCTGCGTTATGGCAAAACGGGCAGCGCATATTGCAGCCGCTCGTAAACACCGTGCAGGCAACCTTTCCCGGAAAGTCCAGCAGCGTCAGGGTTTGCAGTCCGCTGATCTTCATAGCTTTCCCCTCCCAAAACGCAAAATTCTTTCCGCCGCACGCGGTGTACGGCGGAAAGTAGTGTTATATAGCATCTCCGCGAGCGCACCAGTGCGAAGCGGGAACGATACAATGTTCTCCGACGCTCTTGAAAGCTTTGCTTTTTAGAGATTCGTGAGGTTATTATTTCTCGTCCGCGCAGCGCGCCAGTGAGAAGCGGGAGGGAAACAATGTTCTCCGGCGCTCTTG
>CALWVM010000012.1 GCA_944384985.1 uncultured Clostridia bacterium
CTGATGACCGTAGAACAGGTGCAGGAAAAGCTGAAAACATTGCCCTACATCCAAAACGCCCTCAGAGAAATGGAGGAAGCGCAATGAAGATTCTGGTGACGGGCGCAAAAGGCTTTGTCGGGAAGAATCTGACGTTACAGCTGGAAAACATCCGGGACGGCAAGGATAAGACCTCGCCGCTCCCTGCCGATCTTACGATTTACGCCTACGACGTCGATTCGGACGCTGCGCTTTTGGACAAATACTGCGCGGATTGTGATATTGTATTCAATCTTGCCGGCGTAAACCGCCCCGAAAACACCGACGACTTTATGAAAGGCAATTTCGGATTTGCCTCCACGCTGCTGGGCACGCTGAAAAAGCACAAAAATACCTGCCCTGTAATGCTCTCCTCTTCTACGCAGGCGGCGTTGGACAACCCCTATGGGAGAAGCAAAAAAGCAGGGGAGGACCTGTTTTTCGCTTACAGCCGGGAAACGGGCGCCGATGTCTTTGTATATCGTTTCCCGAATGTGTTCGGCAAGTGGTGCCGCCCGAATTACAACAGCGCTGTGGCGACGTTCTGCTATAATATCGCGCGGGACCTTCCCATTACGGTCAACGACCGCGCCCATGAAATGACGCTGGTGTATATCGACGACGTGGTGCAGGAGCTCATTTCTGCGGCGGCGGGAAAACCGACGCGCGACGGCGATTTTTGCCGCGTCCCCACAGAGCACAAAACGACGCTCGGCAAGATCGTCGATCTGCTGTATGCATTCCACGAAAGCCGAACGACTTTACAGGTTCCGGATCTCACAGAAGGCAGCTTTTCCAAGAAATTATACAGTACGTATCTTTCCTATCTGCCCACGGACGGTTTTTCCTACCCGCTCACGATGCACACGGACGCGCGCGGCTCGTTTACGGAAATCCTGCGCACGGCAAACCATGGGCAGTTTTCCGTGAATGTTTCTAAACCCGGTATCACGAAGGGGCAGCATTGGCACAACACCAAGAACGAAAAGTTTTTGGTCGTCAGCGGCAAGGGCGTGATCCGCTTCCGCAAGCCGGGGGAAGAGCAGGTGTATTCCTATTTTGTATCGGGCGAGAAATTAGAGGTCGTGGACATCCCCACAGGCTACACGCACAGCATTGAAAATCTCGGCGACAGCGATCTTGTTACCTTCATGTGGTGCAACGAGTGCTTTGACCCCGCGCACCCGGACACCTACGCTTTGGACGTGTAAGGGCTATGAAGCAAAAAGGTGCAAAGATTTTTTGTATGGGCTTGTGCTGCTGACCGTCGCCGTTATCTTTTACAACTCCGCCCAGCCTGTCACAAGCTCTGACGAGACGTCCAAAAATGTGGCGGAACAGATCGTGTCCGTCCTGCCGTCGGCACAGGACGCAACAGAAACGCCCCGCGGCATGCGGGAGTTTGTGCAGCAAGTCCGCAAAGCGGCGCACGCCGTGGAGTTTTTTGCGCTGGGTGCAGAGCTTTCCGTTTTGTTTTATCTGTTCCATAAAAGGCTGCGTTTGCAGACGCTTTGGAACACGGTATCGGCTGCACTCGCCATTGCCGTGGCAGACGAATCCATCCAGATTTTGTCGGGCAGAGGGCCGCGGGTGCAAGATGTGCTGCTGGATTTTTGCGGTGCGCTGGCAGCGACGGCGCTGTGCTGGCTGCTGTTCGGTGTTATATACGCGGTGCGCCATCGAAAAGAGAGAAGAAAAGAGGTATATAAACCATGGGCAAATTAAAGCTGATGACCATCCTTGGCACACGGCCGGAGATCATCCGTTTGTCGGCGGTCATCAAATGTGCGGATAAATATTTTGACCACATCTTAGTGCACACGGGGCAGAATTACGATTACACGCTCAATGAGGTGTTTTTCAAGGATCTTGAGCTGCGCGCGCCCGATTATTATCTGGACAGCGTCGGCGACAACCTCGGGCAGACCATGGGCAACATCCTTGCGAAGTCCTATGAGGTTTTGCAGAAAGAACAGCCTGACGCGCTTTTGGTGCTGGGCGATACGAATTCCGCGCTGTCTGCCATTTCCGCGAAGCGGCTGAAAATCCCGATCTTCCATATGGAGGCGGGCAACCGCTGCTGGGACTGGAATGTCCCCGAAATGACGAACCGCACGATCGTCGACCACATTTCCGATATCAACCTGCCCTATACCGAGCACAGCCGCCGCTATCTGTTGAGCGAGGGCATGGATGGCAAAACCATTTTTGTCACGGGCTCGCCCATGCGCGAGGTGCTGCGCGACCACGCCGAAAAAATCGAGCAAAGCAAGGTGCTCGAAACGTTGGGGCTGGAACCGCGCAAATATATCCTGCTTTCGGCGCACCGCGAGGAGAATATCGACAACGAGGCGCACTTCCTTTCGCTGATGAACGCGGTCAATGAGATTGCCGAAAGCTACAAAATGCCCGTGATCTATTCCACCCACCCGCGCAGCCGCAACATCATCGAAAAGCGCGGCTTCCGGTTCCACCCGCTGGTGCAAAGCCTCAAGCCGTTCGGCTTTATGGATTACAACAAGCTGCAAAAGAACGCCTACTGCGTCCTTTCCGACAGCGGCACGCTGTCCGAGGAATCGGCGATGCTCGATTTCCCCGCCGTGCTGGTGCGTACTTCTACCGAGCGCCCCGAGGTGCTCGATAAAGGCACGGTCGTCATCGGCGGCATCCGCGGCGAGGATGTGCGGCAGGCGATGGACCTTGCGGTCGCTATGTATGAAAATAAAGAAGAAACGGTCATGGCGGAGGACTACGCCGATACGAACGTTTCGGTCAAGGTCTGCAAGATCATCCAAAGCTATGCGAAGATCGTGAACCTGACGACCTGGCATAAAGGCGAATAATCATATATAAAACATAACACGCCCACGGCGGAAAGCCGCGGGCGTGTTTGTGTATTCTATTATTTTAATTTCAAGACAGCGTAATGTCCGCGAAGACCGGGAAATGGTCAGACATATCCTGCAAGCAGGGTTCAGACAGCACGCGGAACGCGCAAACCTGTGCTTCCCCTTTTATAAAAATATGATCCCATGTGGGCTCATCAAAAGATTCCGCGCTGCCCGCGGCTTTTAAATCCGCGATAAATTTCGCGTCCGTGAGTTTGGAAGCGAGCATCGTGTAAATTTCACTGCCCGCGTATATCCCCTTTGTGCTGTCATTTTCCATGGCGTTGTAATCGCCTGCGCAGAAAACGGGACAGCCGTATTGCGTTTGAATCTGATCTGCAATTTCCAGCAGTTCATTGACCTGCTGCGTCATAGTGTCGATTTCTGCGCTGCGCGTTTCCTCGTCGCGCACAAGATTCAAGTGCGTCGAGGTCACAGCAAAACGCTTGCCGTCGGCTTTGGTTTCAAATACACCCCAGGTTACGGCGCGATGCTGTGTACCGTCGCCGACGGAATACGCCTGTCTGCCGCTGTCTAAAAGGTTGAGCGTTTCGGTATTGTAGATGAGCGTTGTCAGACTTTTCTGAAAGATGTTGTTTTGCGGGTGCAAAATCTCGTAGTCTGCAAGATTTTGCGCAATGCATGCGTGCCAGTCAAAGCTCGCCTCCTGCAAGGCGGCGACGTCGGGCTGAAATCGGCGCACGACTTCCACAAACTGTTTCGCGCGCGGGCGCACGGGCGTGCCGCCCCAGCTTTTGTAGCCGACCAAAAGATTGGCGGACATCACGCGCACGTCTGCATCTGCCGCTTGTTGCACGCCGCCGACGGTCTGCAGCTGTGCGGAAAAATCGTCGGGTAAGTCAACATTCCCCAAATCCCCGCGCACGTGGTAGGCGATGGGATATGCCGCTATGGCGGCGACCAGTGCGACTGCGGCAACGGCGGCGGTGATTTTCAGAACTTTTTTGGAACTCTGTTTCGCCATGTTGAGACCCCTTTGCTATTCCTCCGCGTGTTCCTGCACATGCGCCTGCAGCGCGGCAAAGGTCTCGTCGCTGATGATGTGCTCCATTTTGCACGCGTCCGCGGCGGCGATCTCCTCCGGCACGCCCAGCGTCATAAGGACTTTCGTGAGCACCGTGTGGCGCGTATAGATCTTTTCGGCTACCTCGCGGCCTGCGTCCGTCAGGTGGATGTGCCCGTCCCCGTCCACAGTGATGAAGCCGCCGTTTTTGAGAAGACCCATGGCGCGGCTGACGCTGGGCTTGCTGAATTGCATGTATTCCACAATGTCAATAGCACGTACGGCGGGCTTTTGATGCGAAAGGATCAAAATGGTCTCCAAATACATCTCGCCGGATTCCTGTAACTGCATCTGCACGCCTCCTTTATGGATATCGAAAACCAGTCTAACATATTTTTAGAAAAAACGCAACGTTCGCAAAATTGTATCTTTTTTACGAAGCGCAGGACCCATACAGGATTTTTTTGACAAATCTGCCGAAAACCGAAAAAATGCAAAATGAGACTTGACAAATTCCCAGTAGTTCGCTATCCTAATATTAGTTAGCGGGTGCTAACTAATGCAACGTACCTGCACGACGAACAGGGCTTGGAAAGGGACGATACGCCCATGATGCCGTTGAATTTTGCCGCGAACGGCGAGGAAAACATCATCCGAAAAGTCGGCGGCAGCGCCAATGTAAAACAGCACCTTTGCGACCTCGGCTTTGTGCCGGGCGGCAGTGTGACGGTCATCTCCGCAAACGGCGGGAACCTGATCGTCAGCGTCAAAGGCTGCCGGGTGGCTATCAGCCGTGAAATGGCAAATAAAATTTATATCTGAACGGCTTCAAACCGACTTAGCAAGTTAATTCAACCGAAAGGGGAAACGATATGAAAACACTTCGTGAAGTGCCCATCGGCGGCGACTGTAAAGTCGTCAAGCTGCACGGCGAGGGCGCGGTGAAACGGCGCATTATGGATATGGGTATCACCAAAGGCGTGGGCATCCACGTGCGCAAGGTGGCACCGCTCGGCGATCCCGTAGAGGTCACGGTGCGCGGCTATGAACTGTCCCTGCGCAAAGCGGACGCGGAAACGATTGAGGTGGAGTGACATTTCTCTCGCTTTCGCGGATATTTTTTGACAATATGTTAGCCTAAGCTAACTCCAGAAAGGAAGACAGAAATGGAAATTCGCATTGCGCTGGCGGGCAACCCCAACAGCGGCAAGACCACGCTGTTCAACGCCCTGACCGGTTCCAACCAGTTCGTCGGCAACTGGCCCGGCGTTACGGTCGAGAAAAAAGAGGGGAAGCTCAAAAAGCACAGCGATGTTAAGATCGTGGACCTACCCGGCATTTATTCGCTGTCGCCGTACACGCTTGAAGAGGTCGTGGCGCGCAACTTCCTGTTGGAAGAGCGCCCGGATGCGATCCTCAATATCGTCGACGGCACGAACTTGGAGCGCAACCTCTACCTGACCACGCAGCTCACGGAGCTTGGTATTCCGGTCGTCGTTGCGGTCAACATGATGGATGTCGTGAAGAAAAACGGCGACCGCATCAACATCGATGCGCTGTCCAAGGCTATCGGCTGCAAGGTCGTGGAGATCTCGGCGCTCAAAGGCACGGGCGTCAAAGAGGCTGCCGAAGCCGCGGTGGAAGCGGCAAAGGGCGCTGCAACGGTGCCGCAGCACAGCTTTTCGGGCGCGGTGGAACACGCGCTTGCGCACATTGAAGAAGCCGCCGTGCACGACATGCCCGCCGAACAGCAGCGCTGGTATGCGATCAAGATTTTTGAGCGCGATGAAAAGGTGCTCGAAAAGCTCAAGCTCCCCGCCGATGTTTCGGCACATATCGAAAAGGACATTCAGGATGCGGAAAAAGAACTCGATGATGACGCCGAAAGCATCATCACCAACGAGCGCTATGTGTATATTGCGTCCATCATCAAGTCCTGCTATCAGAAAAAGAGCAAGGCAAAGCTCACCACCTCTGATAAGATTGACCGCGTCGTCACCAACCGCTGGCTTGCACTTCCGATCTTCGCCGTGGTCATGATCATTGTGTATTATGTTTCGGTCACGACGGTCGGCACCTGGGCAACCGACTGGGCGAACGACGGCGTGTTCGGCGACGGCTGGCACCTTTGGGGCGGCGCGGCGTATGAAGAGGCCGTAGAGGAGTATGCCGTGCCCGGTGCCGAAACGGAGGCTTTCTTAGAGGCCGCCGCCAATGCGGGCGCTGTGGATGAAGCCGCTTCCACCGAAGAGGAAACCGTGCTCATCCCTGAGATTGCGGAAAACGTCACCACAACGGCCGTACTGTATGACGACGAGGGCAACGTAACCGACGAGATCCCCGTGGATTATGCTACATATCTTGAGGCCTCGCAGATCGAAGAGCCTGACCCCGCCGACTACGGCGTGTGGATACCCGGTATCCCGGTGCTTGTGGAATCGGGCCTGACCGCCATCCACTGCGCCGACTGGCTGCAGGGACTGATCTTGGACGGCATCGTCGGCGGCGTCGGCGCGGTGCTCGGCTTCGTGCCGCAGATGCTTGTGCTGTTCATTTTCTTAGCTTTCTTAGAGAGCTGCGGCTACATGGCGCGTGTGGCGTTCGTCATGGACCGTATCTTCCGCAAATTCGGCCTTTCGGGCAAATCCTTCATCCCGATGCTCATCGGCACGGGCTGCGGCGTGCCCGGCGTCATGGCATCGCGCACCATTGAAAACGAGCGCGACCGCCGCATGACCATTATGACGACCACCTTTATCCCCTGCGGGGCAAAGCTCCCGATCATCGCGCTCATTGCCGGCGCGCTGTTCGACGGCGCGTGGTGGGTGTCGCCGAGCGCCTACTTCATCGGCGTCGCCGCGATCATCATTTCAGGCATCATGCTCAAAAAGACCAAGCTGTTCTCGGGAGACCCAGCCCCGTTCGTTATGGAACTGCCCGCTTACCACTGGCCGACTGTCGGCAACGTGCTGCGCTCCATGTGGGAACGCGCCTGGTCGTTCATCAAAAAGGCGGGAACGGTCATCCTGCTTTCGTCCATCGTGCTGTGGTTCTTACAGGCGTTTGGATTCGAAAACGGCAGTTTCGGGATGGTCGAGGACCTCAACAACTCCGTGCTTGCCGCCATTGGCAGCGGCATCGCCTGGATTTTCGCGCCGCTCGGCTGGGGCAACTGGCAAAGCGCCGTGGCAACCATTACGGGGCTTATCGCCAAAGAAAATGTGGTCAGCACCTTCGGCGTGCTGTTCGGCGGCTTTGATGAGGTTGCGGAAAACGGCTGGCAGATCTGGGAAAACATGCGGCAGGTCTACACACCCTTGTCCGCGTATTCCTTCCTGGTATTCAACCTGCTTTGCGCGCCGTGCTTTGCGGCGATGGGTGCGATCAAGCGTGAGATGAACAACGGCAAATGGACAGCATTCGCCATAGCCTACCAATGTGTGTTCGCGTATGCGATCTCCCTGATCGTTTACCAGCTCGGCATGCTCTTCACAGGGCAGGGCAATGTCATCGGCTCGATCGCCGCGTTCCTCGTGTTAGGGTTCATCTGCTTTATGCTGTTTCGCCCCGACCCCGAAAAGAAAAGACGTGCGCAGATGCATGCAGCGGCTGCCACGGCAACCAAATAACCAAAAGTAAAGCTTGCAATTTCCGCGAAGGAGGCTTCCCTGTGCTCACATTCCTTTCTCACAACATAGCAACAATTTTGATTGCACTTGTCCTTGCGGCGGTAGTGGCGCTTGTGATTGTCCATCTTGTGCGCAACCGCCGAAAGGGAAAGTCCTCCTGCGGCTGCAACTGCGCAGGCTGCCCGATGTCGGGCGCGTGCCATGCAGGTAAGCCGCAAGCGGGCCCGCATCATTCTTGACATTCTCCCCCCTCATGATATTTCCTTTATACAGGGCAGAGCCGTTCCGTAAAAGCGGGGCGGCTTTGCCCTGTTATGAAAAGCGGATGCTCGTGACTCGTGAAAACCACCAAATTACAGACTGATATTGACATGGAAATAGGCATATGTTATAATTCTTTTGTCTAAGATTCTGTTTCTTTTGTTCAATAATCGAAAAAAGAGGGCGTGAGAATATGAAAAGATGGCTTTCGGGGCTGTTGTCGATGCTGCTTGTGGCGGCGCTGTGTCTGGTGCCGGCATATGCTGTGTCGGCGGACGGCACGCTTGAAGAAAATGAAGTGTATCTCGGGGATACCAACGGCGACGGCGTAGATTCTACGGACGCGCGTTTCTTACTGCAGGTTTCGGCGGGACTTCGGACGGTCACGGCAGACCGGGTGAAGCTGCTGGATCTTGACCGCAGCGGAGAAATTACGGCGATGGATGCGCGCTGGGCGCTGCAGATTGCAGCGGGTCTTCGTTACCCGATCGCCTATAATACCGGCACCGGCGAGACACAGGAAGTTATCCCGCCGCATCCTTTGACTGCGGCAGAGGTGGCAGACATCATCAACCGTTCCACGGCGGCGGCCGTGCAGGATAAGGCGGGCTACGATTGGTCGCGCAAAAGCCATTTGACCGAATCCATTGATCTCGGCCTCGCGACCGACACGGTCAACGGCATCATTCAGAACATTGACCCCAGCTTGACCATAGACGAAGTCGTTGGGCCGTTCCTCGGCGTCGGCGAGTATCAGGCCACTGTGGAAAAAGGCGAGGAAAACACGGATTTCAGCAGCTATCCCGGCAACAACTACTGCCTGAAAGCCACTTCGCTTCGCGCGGAGGATCTGGGCAGTTTCCGCGCGGACGGCGACGTTTACACTTTCACGCTACCCAACGCAAATTCTCCGAAAAAAGACAACAGTACAGCATTTTCGCGCCTGACAAACGACTTGTTTGACCAGAACGAACTCTCTGCGTTGCTCACGGAATTGACTTCCGATTCCGAATTGAGCGTAGAACTGCTCAGCCTGCGCACAACGTATTCCAATATCCGTGTGCGCGCTGTGATTACGGACGGCGTGCTGCAGGAGCTCAGTTATTCGTACGATCTGGACGTGCGGCGCGTAACGCTCTTCGTGATGAATATGCTGCCCGTCAGCGCCAGCGGTGCCCTGACGGTAACGGCAGCGTACACAAACTTCGTGTATTGACCTTCATCACCAATATTCCGGGCTGCTGCAAATTCGTTTGCAGCAGCCCGTTTGCGTATGGATCTATAAAACGGATAGTGATAGATTGTCCCGACACATTGACAGCGAAACGGGCATATGCTATAATTTTTTTGAGGTTAGTTGTAATTTTTTATTCAAAACGCAAAAAAACGAGGGAGTAAACAAATGAAAAGAGAAATTTTAAGACTGGTCTCGATGTTGCTTGTGGCGGCGCTGTGCCTGCTGCCTGTGTATGCAGCACCGGCGGCGGACGCGCTGGAAGAAAATGAAATGTACCTGGGGGACCTTGGTGCGGATGGCGTAGATTCCACGGATGCGCGCGTCATATTGCAAGTCTCGGCGGGCTTGCGGGAGGTTGCGGCAGAACAGGCGAATTTGCTGGATATCGACCGCCAAGGCGGTGTAACAGCAACGGATGCGCGCTGGGCGCTGCAAATCGCAGCGGGTATTCGCGGCGCACGAATTTACAATACCGTAACGGGCGAGATCCGCGATGTTGAGATCGCGCGTCCTGCGACTGCGCAGGAGGTGGCCGCAGCCATCAACAACGCCACGGCGGCGGCCGTGAACGGCAAAGCGGGCTACACCTGGGCACGCGAAAGCCGTGTGACCGAGCCCATTGATCTCGGGGACAATACGAGCGCGATCAACAACATTATCCAAAGGATCGATCCCAATGCCAGTATAGATTCCGTAGTTGGCGGCTTTATCGGCGTCGGTGACTACGGCACGACCGTTGGAAAAGGGCAGGACGCGGCAAGCGCCATCGGTTATCACGGTGAAAATTACCGATTGAAAGCGACTGCGCTGCGCGCCGAGGATCTTCAAAACCTGCAAGCGGACGGCAATACCTACATCTTCACGCTGGCAGACGCGCGCTCCCCGCAAAAGAACGGCAGCACGGCGCTTTCCCGCCTGACGGATGACATCCTTACCCAAGAGGAGATCGCCGCCGCGCTTCAGGAACAGTTGGGAAGTTTGTCGTTTTTGATTTCTGTGACCAATCTGGATATTGTATACTCTAATATCCGCGTTACGGCGGTCGTCGAAAACGGTGTGCTGCAAGAACTGCACTATTCGTTTAACGCTGATGTGCGGGAGCTTAAGATGTCAATTGCAACGGGCACAGGCGCCATGGCGACTTCGGCGTCGTATACCGATTTTGTCTATTGATCTTCAAACAATACAAACAGGGCTTCGGTTTTAGCCGAAGCCCTGTTTTCCGTATATTGTGCTTTATCTGCGAATTACGCCTGCCCTAAATTCTTCTGCGACTCCATTTTGAGATAGGCGTGGATGAAGCCGTCGAGATCGCCGTCCATGACGCTGTTGATGTTGCCGGTCTCATAATTGGTGCGATGGTCTTTCACGAGCTGATAGGGCATGAAGATGTAAGAGCGGATCTGGCTGCCCCATGCGATCTCTTTCTGGTCGCCCTTGATGTCGGAGATTTTTTCCAGGTGCTCGCGCTCCTTGATCTCCACGAGCTTCGATTTGAGCATGCGCATGGCGACTTCACGGTTCTGGTGCTGGCTGCGCTCCACCTGACAGGCGACGACGATCCCCGTGGGGATATGCGTCAGACGCACGGCGGAGGAAGTCTTGTTGACCTTCTGCCCGCCCGCGCCGCTGGAACGGTAGACGTCCATTTTGATATCTTCGGGCGCGATCTCGACCTCAATGGTGTCGTCGATCTCGGGCATGACTTCTACGGAAGCAAACGACGTGTGCCGCCGCCCTTCGGAGTCAAACGGGGAGACGCGCACCAGACGGTGGATGCCCGTTTCGCTCTTTAAATAGCCGTAGGCGTTTTCGCCCTCGATGAGGATACTCGCTGATTTGAGGCCCGCCTCATCGCCGTCGAGGTAATCGAGTGTCGAAATCTTATAGCCGTGGCGCTCGCCCCAGCGAGTATACATGCGGAACAGCATCTGCGCCCAGTCCTGCGCTTCGGTGCCGCCTGCACCCGCGTGAAACGTGAGGATGGCGTTTTTATTGTCATATTCGCCGGTCAGCAATGTTGTGAGCGTCATCGTGTCGAGATCCTGCTCGAATTTGTGTACGCTTTCGGTACATTCCGGCAGCAGGGATTCGTCCTCTTCTTCATTCGCAAGCTCGATCATCACGAGCGCATCGTCATAGTCGCCGCGCAGCTTTTCATACGCCGAAACCTTGGATTTCAGCGCGCTTGTGCGTTTGAGCACGGCTTGGGAGTTTTGCAGATCGTCCCAAAACCCGTCCGCGGCCGCCTGTGCTTCGAGGTCGGCAATCTCTGCTTTCATCTTTTCCAAGCCCAGCGCTTCGGCAAGTTCGTCGAGCGCTTTTTTGTGGGACAAAAGCTGCCCGCGCAGCTCTTCGTATTGCAGCATACCGATATATTCCTTTTCTTCAAAATTTTACAGCCTTATTATTTTACTATACTCCGGCGGAATATGCAACAGTTTTGCGAAGGGAATGTACCGCGCGGCAGCAAAACGAGCTGAAATTACCTGCACCGCACAGAACAAAAAGACAGGTGCGCAGGGGGGACGCCTCCCAAAGCGCTTTGGGGCCAATGGCAACTATATATTAAGGATAAGTTAATTTTCGCCTTTTCTGTATATTTTTGTTGCACACTGCCTGCGAATTTGTTACAATAAGAGCATATACTCGGGTAGTTTGCCCGACAGGAGTTGATTGTCTTGCATAAGAGCGGAAAAAAGGTTTTAAGCGTCGTGCTCTGCATGCTGCTGACACTGACTTTGGCGATGCCCGCGCTCGTCGCAGTTGCGGCGGACGCGCAGATCGTCATCACGGATGAAGACGGCGCCGAAGTGACCGAGCGGCTCGAGGTCAAGGAGTTCGAGTCGATCCAGCTCGGCTACACCACGTCGGGAGACGTGCCGGCGGACGCGTACGTCACATGGGAGTCGAGCCAGCCGCTGCTTGCCGGCGTCGATGAAAACGGCGAGGTGCACGGCTACGACTTCTCGAAAGAAGCCATCGTGCAGCAATGGCTCGATGAAAACGTCCGCGTTCTGCCGCTTATCGGCGACAGCTTGGCGGATTCTATCCTCCAGGCCATTGAGGACAACGGCATCGACCTGTCCGACCCGGCGGGCATTGAGCTGCTTATCAACCTTGTGGGCAAACTGGGCGGCTCGTTCGGCGAATCGCTGGCAAACAGTCTGCGCGAAACGCTCGACAACATGAACATCGAAATCACCGCCACGCTGCACGCGGCCGACGGTTCTGTGCTTGCGAGCGATACCGTCGAGGTCGTCGTGACGCAGAGTACGCTCGACTTTGCGAGCATTTACCCGACCGCGGTGCATATTACGAACAAGAACTCCGTGCCGACGACCGTGGCGGTCGGCGCGACGGTGCAGCTGTACGGCGTGTGCACGCCTGTGCGTCTCGAACAGGGTATCAAATGGACGATGGGCGGCACGATTTTTGATACCGAGTCCGGCAAGCACGCGACCGTCTCTTCCGACGGCCTTGTGACCTTTACCTCGCCCGGCGAAGTCACCGTGCGCCTGAACCCGGAAAGCGCGGCGTATGCTTTTGTGACCGACACGATTACGTTCAACGTCGTAAGCCCGGAGGAACTGCCCGTCACGAGCTTCGAAATCACGGGCGAAACGGAGATAGACGAGGGCGAGACCACGCAGCTTGCCATTACGAACGTGCAGCCTGCGGGTGCATATACGGGCGATCTCGTTTGGGAAAGCGCCGACCCGACCGTCGCCGTGGTTGACCAAAGCGGCGTGGTAACGGGCTTGGACGGCGGCAGCAGCTGGACACAGCTCAACCGCAAAACCAACGTGACCGCGTCGATTGGCAGCGTTTCCCGCTCTGTGGAGGTGCAGGTCAATAAAAATATCCTCAACGCGGTCATTTCCGGTGTTGAGATCGTGGGCAATGCCAATATCCCGAACAATACCACGACGAACTATACGATGAAGGTCACCCCGGACCGCTTGAACAACAGCAGCGACGTACAGCGCGAATGGGGCATTACCGAGCCGCTGACCGGCGAGATCGTCTGGGCGACGTCGGAAACGCCTGCGGATACGAGCATCGCCACCCTGACCGCCGACGGCGCGCTGACCCCCAAATCCAGCGGTATTATGACCATTCACGCCCGTGCTACACAGGATGAGACCGTGCTGGAAACCTCCATGACGGTAGAGGCGGGCACGCCGATCGAGAGCTTTACGCTGGAAACGGGCGACGGGTTTACTCGCGGGCTGATTGGTTTTAGCATGGAAACCTATTTGGAAGAAGGCAGCTCCGCGCAAATCAACATGACTAATATTTTACCGGCAGACTACGATCCCGACCTTCTAAATCTTGTCGTCTGGACCAGTTCCGACCCAAGTGTGGCGTCCGTCGATGAGAACGGCAGAGTGTTTGGTCTGGATGCCGGCGGAATGACGATCTATAACAGTCGGTCGGTTACCATCACGGCAAGCGTCGGCGGGGTGTCGGCTTCGATCACCTTCAATGTGCGCGGCAACAGCGAGGTGTACAGACTGACGAGCGCGACTATTTCAGGCAGTGACTATGTCATCAAGGATTTCCCGCGCAGCTATTCGGTCAGCTTTACGCCGGCAGATACGGCTGTCGATGAATATTATTGGGGCCTGCCGACGGATGACGGCAGCCGCCCGTGGGTCACGGCAACGGACGATGCCTACAATGACATCCAAGGGGGCAACCAGCAGAACAGCTTTGCCACCGTGGACAACAACGGTACGGTCTCCGGTCTTGCCGCCGGCGACACGACATTGTATGCCGTCGGGAAAAAAGGGTGGGATACGCCCGGCATCCACGTCGGAAAGGTCGTTGAGGACACCCACAACATCACCGTAGTCGAGCTTGAACCCGAGAGCATCACGCTCACCGCGCCCACGCGCACAAACTACGTCGAGGGCGAGACCGAGCTTGACCTTTCCGGACTTAAAGTGCAGCTCAATTACAGCCGCGAGGCAATCAGCCGGTATTACGATACTACCGGCTGGTCGGACAGCGACTTTACCGTGGAGGTTACGGATTACACGGTCAGCGAGATCAATCAGAACATTCTCGACACCGAGCAGTATATTCTCGTGACGGTCACGCGCGCGGGCAAGGATTACCGCGGCGTGTTCCCCATTACGCTGGAATCGAAAAAGGTGACGGGGCTTCAGCTCGAAAATCCCCGTTATGAATATACCGAGGGCGAAACCGAGCTTGACTTGGAGGGGCTCACCGTTACAGCAAATTACAGCAACGCGCCGTCCGAGCAGATTACAGATTACACGGTGGATGCCGCCGCCTTTGACCCGACGCTTCTGGACGTCGAACAGCAGATCCCCGTGACCTACACGCACGCCGGGCTTTCCGCAACGGCGTATTTCCCGGTCATCGTGTACGGCTATCCGGTCGTGACAGTGGATATGGGCGACTATGACGGCGGCTGGGCGACGGGCGACGTGACCCTGACGCTTTCTGCAACGCACCAGATGGGCGGCGTGACGTATTCCTATCACACCGGCTCGAACTCCACCTGGCAGACGCTGGAAGGCAACACGATTGTCATCTCCGCGAACGGCCGCGACACCTATTATTTCAAAGCGGTCAACTCCATTGGCTTGGAAAGCGCGGTCACAGAGCCTGTTACCGTGCAGCGCGACGACGTGACGCCGTCGTTTATCATTGAACCCGCCGTTACCGAGTTTACGAACACGGCCTATACCGCGTCGGTGCGCGATTTGCGCGTCGGGCTTTCGGGCGTCAAGAGTGTCACGCTCAACGGCGAGAACGTCACCGGCTCCTATACGCGATTCCCCGTGGAGGCAAACGGCGAATACGTCATGGTGATTACGGCGAACAACGGGCTTTCTTATACGCAGACCTTGCAGGTCAATAACATCGATACCGAAGTGCCGACCATAACAAGAGTCATGCTTCGGCACAAAAACGGCAGCGCTGCCGCCCGTATACTCAACGACCTTACCTTTGGGACGTTCTTCAACGAAGAGGTAGAATTGATCGCTACCGCCAGAGATACAGGTGTGTCGGGGCTCGACCGCATCGAATACCGTTTCTATGACGATACCACGGGAAGCTATACGGAATGGCAGACCTATGACATCACGAACCGTCCCACCCAGACGCCGGATTTCCGGGGCTGGGCCGAGGTACGCGCGTTCGACCACGCCGGCAATGTGTCGGCAGTGTATACGACCGAGGGCTATGTGATCGACAGCACTGCGCCGACCCCCGTGCAGGCGACCGCCACGTTCGGCGATGAAGCTTATACGGAAGGCACCTGGGTTTCGGGCGATGTGGAAGTCTCGCTTGCAAGCTCTGCGTTTTCAGGCATTTATGAATATCAGTACCGTTTGGACGGCGGCACATGGCAGACCCTCGCGGGCAACACCCTGACCGCCACCGAAGAAGGCACCCATACCTACGAATTCAAAGCGATCAGCAATGCTGATTTGGAAAGCGAAACGACTTCGCTCACGATCCGCATTGACAGCCAGCAGCCGGTTATCCGCGTTGCATTCGACGGCACCTTCGGGCGTTGGACTGCGGGCGGTGCACACTTTAGCTTCGCTACGGAGGCGGAAAGCCTTTCCGGGGTCACCTACTATTACAACGACGGCACAGGCTGGTATCCCTTTGACGGCTCCGACCTGATTTTGGAAGAAAATACCAACGCGGTCTATTCCTTCAAGGCGGTCAACGGCGCGGGTACGGAAAGTATCGTTTCCGACAGCTACCGCGTGATGATCGACACCACCGAGCCGGATGTGAAGCTTACCCCCACGGTCACCGACCCGACCTGTGTGCCATATGAGGTCAACATTGAGACGACGGCGGGCGAATCGGGCGTCGAATCGCTTGAGATGGACGGTCGGGACATCACGGGGCAGTCCTCAGTCACGATTTCAGAGAACGGCTATTATCTGTTCACCGTCACCGGCGGCAACGGGCTTCGCAAGACCGAGCTGCTCGTGATCGATAACTTCTACACCCCGGTTCTGGAGATTTCGGATATCGAAATCGACCAGAGCGTCTCCGGCGGCATTGCCGCAGAGGACGATACCGAATTCGGTACCTATTATCAAGAGGACGCCGTTGTGACGATCCATGTGAACAACACAGGCGCAGGGGACGTCCGGGAGATCCGCTATCGTCTGCTTGACGCGGACGGCACGCCGACCACGGAGTGGCTCACCTATGACGAAGCACAGAAACCGCAGTTGACAGGCGGCTTCCAAGGGTATGTGGAAGCACAGGCGTTTGATACCACCGATCTTGTCTCGGAAGTGTACCGCTCCGCAGGCGTTACGGTAGATACGACTGCGCCCACTGCGCCGGTTATTACCGCGACAAGCGGCGACGCACCGTATGCGGACGGCGACTGGACGAACGGCAGCGTCACACTGTCGCTTCATTCCGAGGCGTTCTCCGGCATCGCCGGCTATCTGTATCGTGTGGACGGCGGCGACTGGCAGCCCCTTACGGGGAACACGCTGCAAGCCACAGCCGATGGCACACACACCTATGCGTTTAAGGCTGTCTCCAACGCCGCGCTGGAAAGCGAAGCAACAACGGAATTTACCGTCCATGTGGACAGCGAAACGCCGATCCTGCAAGTCGGCGTGGACGGCGCAGTCGGCACCAGGACCGACGGCCCGATCACATTTACACTGTATACGCCCAACTGCCTGTCCGACGTGACCTATTATTACAACTGCGGGGACGGCTGGGTAGCGATGGAGGGCAATACGCTGACCTTAACGGAAGAAACACAGGCCGAATACCGCTTCAAAGCGGTCAACGCTGCGGGCAAGGAAAGCTATGAAAGCCCTTCGTATGCGGTGCATATTGAAAAAGAGGAATTGAAGCTGATCGTTCCGAAGGACGACGGTTCTACCGCCATCGTGGTGGACCGCTCCGGCACGACAGCGTATCTTCTGGGCATGACCGCCGACACAACGGTGGCAGCTCTTCGCGCGCAGCTGAAAAATGAAGCAACCCAGATCCGCGTGCTGCGTAACGGCGCAGAGCTTGCGGATGACGACTTGGTCGGCACGGGCTGTATTGTGCAGTGCGTGTCCGCAAACGATCCGCAAACCGTGTATGAAAGCGTTACGGTTCTGCTCATGGGCGATGTAGACGGCGACGGTGCTATCACGCAGGCGGATTATCAGGCAGTGGCTGCGGCCATGTTCCAGCCTTCTGCAATCGCGGACGGCGTATACACGCTTGCCGCCGATATGAATGCGGATGCCGTGATCGACGGCTTCGATCTGACGCTTGTGAATTTGAAACTCTGTGCGCAGGCGTAATTGCGAGGGGAAGTTTGAGACCATGCAAAGCGAAAAACAGGAAGAATGGGTGCGCGGGTACTGCGATGTCGTCGGCGACCTGCTTCAACACGAAAAGGTGCAGCAGATGCGGCAGTACCCGCACCACAAGCCCGTGGATACGCTCTACCACAGCGTGTATGTGTCCTTTTTGACATATCGAATCTGCGCGTCACTGCATTGGCACGCGCGCGAAGCAGCGCGCGCCGCACTGCTGCACGATTTTTACCTTTATAATTGGTATGTCGATAAGCACGACGAAGGGCACGCCTGGTACCATCCGAAAGAGGCGCTCAAAAACGCCGAATACTATTTCGGCCCGCTTACACCCATGCAGCGCGACATGATTTTAAGCCACATGTGGCCGCTGCACATCGCCCCGCCGCGCTCGCGCGAGGGGATGGTGCTTACCTTTGCCGACAAGGTCGGCGCGGTGCGCGATTTTCTGCGGCTTTCCAAACGCTTCCGCCCCGTCTACACCCGCATAGAAACGGAGATGAAACGTCGTGAACGTCTTGCGAATCCTTGCTGAAGGCTTTTTGTGGTTCCTGCTTTACAGTGTGTGCGGATGGATCATGGAAACGCTGCTTTATATCATCGTACAGAAAAAAGTGGTCAAGCGCGGTTTTCTCTTTGGCCCGTTGTGCCCAATTTACGGCGTAGGCGCGGTGTTGAGCACTGTGCTGTTCTATGGGCGCATCCATAACGTTTTTCTGCTGTTTCTGGCGGGCTCTGCGGTCTGCACGGTGCTGGAATTCATGACGCATCTGGCGCTCGAAAAACTGTTCCACGCAACGTGGTGGGATTATTCCGACAGGCGCTTCAATATCCAGGGGCGTGTTTGTCTGCGCAACAGCCTGCTGTTCGGCGTGGGCATCGTGCTCATCGTGCGCGTGTTCCAGCCGTATGTGATGGGCTTTACCGCCGGGCTTTCGGATACAGTCCTGTTCTCCGTCGCGCTGGTGCTCTACTCTCTCTTCCTTATCGATCTTGCTACGACGGTCGCGGGGCTGAAAAATACGGTGGCACTCTTAAAAAATTTGCAGGACGCCATCGGCGAGCATGTGCAAAAGGGCGTGGATACGACCGACGAGTACCTGACCGGTCTTGCGGAGCGTATCCGTGCAAACCCGTATCTTTCGCGCGTCGCGCAGTCGGCACGCGGGAAATTTTCCACCGTGACGCGGCTTCGCAACGCCTATCCGAAATTCACCATGAAGCGTTATAAAGATGCGCTGCAGGTACTGTTCGACAAACTGGACGAACATAAAAAATAAAGAGAACCGTTTGTTTGCGGGGCGCGGCCGTGCCGTGCCCCGCTTATTTTGTCCTTGGGGCTTTTTTACTGCCTTTTCGTCACACAAAACACAGATGCTCATACTATGATAGTGAAGTTGTCAAACTTACAATATTTGCATCGGGCACGCCCGGTGCAGCTTTCAGGAGGAATCTGTATGGCAGAAAACAAAGCCTGTTGTCCAAACGACAAGGGCCTTCCGAAGATCCGCGAGGCGGTCTGCATCGACACGAACCGCGTGTACGATTCATGCGCCGATAAGGATTGCCTTGCCGACCTGCGTGTGTATTTCCCGCCGCATTGCCAGGAAATCGTGGAACGCGCCACCAATGTGCGGTGCCGCGGGACCGAAATACTTAACGTGTTTATGGATGTGGAAAAAGTGCCGTTTAACCGCGGCTGTTACAGTGTGGATATCACCTTCTTTTTCAAGGTGACGGTCGAGGCGTATTCCGTGGCTTCTGCACCGCCGACAACGCTCTGCGGTTTTGCGACCTTCTCGAAAAAATGTATCCTGTACGGCAGCGACGGCAACGTGCGTGTCTATTCTTCCGAATACCGCGCCGATACTGACGACAATCAGCTCATCCCGACCAATACCAACCCGCGCGCCAAGATCCAGGTTGCCGATCCCATCTGCCTCGACGCCAAGCTTTGCCGCCCGTGCGACTGCTGCAATAACCTTTGCGACAGCTGCATGCCCATCCCCAAGTGCGTGCGCCGCGCTTTTTCCGAGGAATTCCCGGCGGACTTCGGTACGTCGCACAATGAGGAAAAGGTCGTCGCCGTGACCATCGGTATTTTCACGATCATCCAGCTGGAGCGCGATGTGCAAATGCTCATCCCGGCGTATGACTTCTGCATCCCGCAAAAAGAGTGCAGCTGCGACACCGACGACCCGTGCGAAGCGTTCCGCAAGATCAATTTCCCCGTGGACGCGTTTTTCCCGCCCAACGAAGCAAACAACAGCTGCTGCAACAGCGCAGGTCCGTTCTGCCCCTGCGGCAACTAAAGCCAAAGCCCGAATACGGCGCGCCAGGTTTTCCTGGTGCGCCGATCTTTTGTCTTTCGCTTGCATGCACGGCAAAAATCCTGTATACTGAAAAGAGAATTTTTCAAAAAGGAGGCGGCGTTGTGACCGGAAGAATCCATTCTTTCCAAAGTCTCGGGACGGTGGACGGCCCCGGCGTGCGCAGCGTTGTATTTGTGCAGGGGTGTGCGCTGCGCTGCCCATACTGCCACAACCCCGATACGTGGGACTTGCGCGGCGGCGAGGAAGTGACCGCGCAGGCCGTGTTCGAAAAGGTATGCCGCTACCGCGCCTATTTCGGCGAAAAAGGCGGGGTGACCGTTTCGGGCGGCGAGCCGCTTTTGCAGGCGGAATTTGTGACCGAGTTATTTTCCTTGTGCAAAGCCGCGGGAATTTCCACTGCGCTCGACACCTCCGGCGTGCGGCTCGACAACACGGTGCACAAATTGCTGGATGTGACGGACATCGTGCTGTTGGATATCAAGTTTTCCGATGACGCAAAATACAGGAAGTATATCGGCATCCCCTTAGCGCAGGTGCTCGATTTTCTGCGCGAGGCGGACAAGCTCAAAAAACATATCATCCTGCGGCAGGTCATCGTGCCCGGCGTCAATGATACGCCTGAAGACGTGCGCGCGCTCGGCGAGATCGCCAAACCGTTCCCGAGCGTTCAAAAGATCGAACTGCTGCCGTTTTTAAAGCTGTGCGCGGAAAAGTATGAAGCCTTAAAAATTCCTTTCCCGTTCGGCGACAAACCCGAAGCGACCGGGGAACTGGTCGAGCGGCTCAGTGCGGAATTGCCGAAACTGCCCCTGTAACTTTTACAATCCCATTTCATAAAGGAGAATCCACTATGTTCCAAACCGAATCCCCCAAACGCGGCGAAGAGATCGCCGTCATGCAGACCAGCATGGGCGAGATCAAGATCCGCCTGTTCCCCGAGTACGCGCCAAAGGCGGTGGAAAATTTTAAGACCCACGCCAAAAACGGCTATTACAACGGGCTTACGTTCCACCGCGTTATCAACGATTTTATGATCCAGGGCGGCGACCCGACGGGTTCAGGCATGGGCGGCGAGAGCATCTGGGGTGAAAGCTTCGAAGATGAATTTACCCCGGAGCTGCACAACCTGCGCGGGGCGCTGTCCATGGCGAATGCCGGATCGAACACCAACGGCAGCCAGTTTTTTATCGTCCAGGCGAAAGAGGTTTCGTCGGATATGCTCGACCAGCTGGAAAGTGCGCCAGAAGAGGCTTTTCCGACCGAATGCGTGCGCGCCTATGAAACGCTCGGCGGCACGCCGTGGCTCGACTACAAGCACACCGTTTTCGGGCAGGTGTTCGAGGGAATGGATGTTGTTGACGCCATTGCAGGCGTCCCGGTGGACTTTTTCATGAACAAGCCCGTGCACGATGTGGGGATAGAGTCCGTCACGATCGAACCGTATCAAGGCTGAATGTGTGCGGCGGGCAATCACCCGTCCGAAATTGCGGAGGAACTATGCTTTTCGAAAACATTGCTGTTTTAAATCCGGATTTTACGATTTCGAACCATCAATATGTCGCCGTCAAGGACAGCTGCATTGCCTATGTCGGCGCTGAAAGACCGCAAGGCGACTTCGGTGAAACCTACCATGGGGTGGGAAAGCTTTTGATGAGCGGCTTTGTCAACGCCCATACCCACACCCCGATGACGCTTTTGCGCGGGTATGCGGAAAATCTGCCGCTGGATCGGTGGCTTAACGAACGCGTGTTCCCGTTTGAGGATAAAATTCAAGATAAGGACGCGTATTACGCCGCTTCCCTTGCCATTGCCGAAATGCTGAGCACCGGCACGACGTCTTTTTCGGATATGTACTTTTTCTCCGAGAATGTGATCCGCGCGGTGGGGGAAAGCGGTATCAAATGCAATTTCAGCCGCGCCATCACAAGCTTTCAGGACGGCGACATCCATGACATCGCAAGCTTTCAGGAGAGCGAGCAAATTTTGCGCGACTGGCACAACGCCTTTGACGGCAGGCTCAAGATCGACATGAGCCTGCACGCCGAATACACCAACCGCCGCACGATCATCGAGCAGTTTGCCGACGTTGCGGCATCGCACGGCGTGCGCGCGCATATTCACCTCTCCGAAACACAGAAAGAACATGAGGAATGCAAACAGCGCCACGGCGGCATGACGCCCGCCGAACTGTTTGATGCCTGCGGAGTGTTCCGTGTGCCGACCACGGCGGCGCACTGCGTCTGGGTCGAGGACCGGGATATCGAGATCTTCCGTGAAAAGGGCGTGACCGTGGCGACCAACCCCGCCAGCAACCTGAAGCTCGGCAGCGGCGTGTGCAACACATACAAACTCTTGCAAAACGGCGTAAACGTCGCTATCGGCACGGATTCCGTCGCGTCGAACAACAATCTGGATATGTTCAAAGAGATGTACCTCTGCGCGCTGCTGCCCAAGGGCTTTTACCGCCGTCCGGACATTGTGAGCGAACGCGACGTTCTGAAAATGGCGACCGTCAACGGCTATGCGGCGCAGGGGCGCGACGACTGCGGGCGCATAAAGGCAGGCTGCCGCGCCGATTTGCAGGTCGTCGATCTCGATACTGTGCGCATGACGCCGCACCACAACACGGTCAACAATCTGGTCTATGCCGCGAGCAGCGCAGATGTGCGCTTAACTATGGTGGATGGCAACGTGCTGTACCGCGACGGGGCGTTTTTGACCATCGACATAGAAAAAGTAAAATACGAAACGGAAAAGCGCGCCGCGCGCATCAAAGCGGAGGTGGCGCAAAATGCGTAAAACACCGAAAGAGTACGCAGCGCTGATCCGCGAAAAAAGCACCGTTATTCCAAAAGTCGCGCTGGTGCTCGGTTCCGGGCTCGGCGACCTTGGCGAACAGGTGGAAAACGCCGTCGCCGTCGATTACGGCGCGCTGCCCGGGTTCCCCGTTTCCACCGCGCCGGGGCATAAAGGCCGCTTCCTGCTCGGCACACTCGGCGGCAAGCCTGTCGTGTGCATGCAGGGCCGGCTGCATTTTTATGAGGGGCACAGCATGGAGGATGTCATCTTGCCCATACGCGTTATGCGGCAGCTTGGCGCGGAGATTTTGATTTTGACGAATGCGGCAGGCGGTATCAACACGTCTTTTTCCGTCGGGGATATCATGCTCATTGAGGACCACATCAACTTCATGGGCAGAAATCCGCTGGTCGGCGCGAACGATGAAACGCTCGGCTGCCGTTTCCCCGATATGAGCTTTGCCTATTCGCCGGAATTGCGCGATCTCGCTGAGCGCTGCGCCGAAAAAGTCGGCACGCGGCTTTGTAAAGGTGTTTACCTTGCCTGCTCAGGACCGAGCTATGAGACGCCCGCGGAGATCCGCGCGTTTCGAACGCTTGGTGCGGACGCGGTGGGCATGTCCACTGTGCCGGAGGTTATCGCCGCCAACCACTGCGGGATGCGCGTGCTGGGCTTTTCTCTGATCTCCAACATGGCGGCGGGCATTTTGCAGCAGCCGCTTTCGGAAGAAGAAGTGCTCGAAGCGGGCCGGCGAAAGGGCGCGGAAATGCAGCGCCTGATCGTGGAGATCCTGCAAAACCTGTAAAGGAATACATCTTTACAGATAAAGGAGAATGCAATGTACGATCTGCACGGCGAAACCGTTCATTTTGATACTGAAAACAACCGACTTTTGCTGCTCGACCAGACCGAGCTGCCGCAAAAAACGGTAGTTTTGGCGCTGCAAACGCGCGAGGAGATGTTTGAAGCCATCCGAAAGCTTCGGGTGCGCGGCGCTCCCGCCATCGGCGTGGCGGCGGCAATCGGCCTTGCTGTGCTCGCAAACCAAAGCGTGCAAACCACGGTGCCTGCATTCATAACGGAAGTGCGTGAAAACGCCGCGTATCTGAATTCTGCCCGCCCTACGGCGGTCAATCTCCCGTGGGCGCTCGGCGAAATGGAAAAAGTCCTCAACAGCGGAGCAAAGACCGTCGAAACGCTGAAAGCCGCGCTCACGGCCCGTGCGCTGGCGCTGCATGCGGCGGATATCGAGGTTTGCCGCAAGATCGGCGAAAACGGCGTCCCGCTTCTGAAAAACTGCCGTGCGGTGCTCACGCACTGCAATGCGGGTCGTCTTGCCACCGTAAAATACGGCACGGCGCTCGCCCCGATTTACACGGCAAAGGCGCAGGGACAGGAGATTGCCGTCTATGCGGATGAGACCCGCCCGCTCTTGCAGGGCGCGCGGCTGACCGCTTACGAATTGTACGAAGCGGATATTGACGTCACCGTTATCTGCGACAGCGCCGCATCCTATGTGCTGGGCAGCGGAAAAGTACAGGCGGTCTTGGTCGGCTGTGACCGCGTGGCGGCGAACGGCGACACGGCGAATAAGATCGGTACGAGCGGCGTCGCCGTGCTTGCGCACTATTACGGCGTGCCGTTTTACGTCTGCGCACCGTTTTCCACCGTCGATTTTTCGTGTGCAAGCGGCGCGGATATTCCTATCGAACTGCGCGAAGAAACCGAGATCGGCGAACTGTGGTTCCGTCAAAAAATGCTGCCCGACGGCGTGCGCGCACTTAATCCCGCATTTGACATAACAAAAGCGGATCTCATCACCGCATTTATCACGGAAAAGGGTGTCATAGCACCGAAAGATCTTGCACAGTATCGTTAAAACCGTAGGGACAGCCCTTGCGGCGGGCCGTTTTGGATGTTAGACGTTAGATATTAGATGTTAGACGTGGGGTGGGCGGTTTGTGCGAACCCGAAAGTCCGATGAAACGCGTAGTGGCAGTCTTCCATGCCGACTTTCGAAATTTCCTTTGCAAATACAAAAAACCCGAGAACTTCTCGGGTTTTTTATATATCTGATTTGCCAATGCGCTTATATCTGCGTCATACCGCCGACCAAAATACCGAGGTTATCCCGGTAGATCTCCGGGAACTGCGACACGGGCAGCGGATTTTGCCCGATGCCGATTTCAATCGTGTAGCCCGGGCGGTTGTAGGTTTTAATGAACCAGTCCTTATACCCCGCAAAGCCCGAAGCGTACGGCGTTTCCTCCACCGAATAACCGCTGACCTCGCCGAAATATTCCGCGATCTGCTGCGAGCGCGGCGGCTCATAGTCGAGGTATTTCCAATAGATGATTTTCCCTTGGCTGTGATAAGAAAGCGTCAGCAGAAAATCATGCTGCCGCGTGAAGTTGTAGACCGCATAGCTTTCGGGGGAAACGAGCGGCGCGCTGCCCACGAAATCCCGCGGGGCGGGGAAAGTGAAGCCCTGTTCAAATTTGATCCGCTTGGCTTCCTCCCAGTTTGCGGGATATTGCAGATTCAAATCTACGCCCGCGATATTCGCCTTCCAGCCGTCCGGGAACGGGATCTGCGGATAGGACTGCGAGATGCGCAGGGCGTTGTTGTAATAACCGCCCGCGCGCAGTACGCCCGTCACCAGATCCACGCCGTCGGGATCGACCATCGGCAGCAGGTACAGCGAATAGGAATTGAACAGTCCCGCGGCCACCGCGCCGCCGATCTCGCCGCCCGACACGTAGCTTTCGGCGTAGTCTTCCGCGAATTTCAAAAGGACGGGCGTTGTCAGCCACTCGTTGGCATGGTGTGCGGCGTTGTAAAAAATTTCCTTCGCACCACGGCCAAAGCGCAGATAATGCAGAGGCTTGCCCATCACGCTGCGCCCCGCCACACCGCTTTCCAAAAACGGGTAGCGTACGGTAAGTCCCTCAATGACATAGGCGTTGAGCACAGACGAGTAGGGAATGTCCGTGGGCACAAGCGCGAAGTCAAACGGTAAATAGACGACTGTGCCGATCTGCAAATTCCGTGGGTCGAGCGTGGGGTTCGCAAGCATAATGCGCCGCAGGCTGGAGCCGTATTGCTGTGCAAGCGTAAAAAATGTGTCGCCCGCCCGGATCTTATGGGTGGTGTAGCCTTTTAAATAGGGGATGAGCAGCGCCCACGTCCTTCTGCCAACCACCCCGTCGGCAGAAAGCCCGTTTTTCTGCTGAAAATCGCGTACCGCGTCCAGCGTGCGCGCGCCGAAAATGCCGTCCAGAGCAAGCGACGTGTAGCCGGCGCGGCGCAGGGCAAGCTGCAAATACAGCACCATTGTGCCGCGGCTGCCATACCGCAAGGTTTCCATATGCATACCTCCGAATTTCCGTTGGATTCCTTTCTTATATATGGCGGCATACAGGGAAAAAGACCGTGCGGACAGGTTGATTTTTCGGGATGGGTTCGGTACAATAGTTTTGTTTGAAAATAATATAAAGGAGCGATTATGATGACACCGCAGGAACTGGTCGTCTGCGCGCTGGACGCGCAAAAACACGCCTATGCGCCTTACTCGGGATTCCAGGTGGGCGCGGCGCTTGTAACACGCCAAGGCAAGGTCTATCTCGGCTGCAATATTGAAAACAAAAGCTTTTCCCCCACCGTTTGCGCCGAACGCGTGGCGCTGTTTAAGGCGGTCAGCGAGGGCGAAACGGATTTTGAGGCGATCGCCGTAGTCGGCCGCGATAAGAACGGTGTTTACAAGCATTTCTGCACGCCGTGCGGCGTATGCCGACAGGCGCTCGCGGAATTCTGCGCGCCGGATCTCAAAATCATCTTCGGCGATGATACCGGCGAATGCGAGGTGCACACGTTAGCGGAGCTTCTGCCGTATTCCTTTTCGATGGAATGAGTAGGGACCCAATTTCCGAAACGGGATTCGTAACAATAACTAAAACTTATAGAACAATTTTGTAAAATTTATGGAATTGCTATAAATTCTACCATTTGTTATACTAAAACTGAGGGGATGCCAATGGGTCATGAAATTATCCGAACCATAAAATGAAGCGTTTTTGAGGAGAGGACTATGGGTAAAAAGCGCATTTTTGCGGTTGTTGTTCTTTTGGCAGTCTGCACAATTTCACTGCTTGCCGGCTGCGTGCGGCCGTATGACGCGCAGATCTTTCTGACGTATTCCGAAAATACGAAAGCCTTTATCAGCGTTTCGGTGCCGTGGAATATCCGCACCGATCGGTCGCCGTCGTATTCCGAGCAATACGGCAGGAACGGCGAGTTTATGTCCACGGAGCCTTTTTCCGAGATCGTTGCGGCGCTAAAAGCCGAAAATCCCGATGTCACGTTCCAAAAGATCCTTGACGACCGCTATTTGCTGACCGATACGGCGGGCAGCATGTGTATGCTGAAAGTCGAGCAGATCGGCGAAACGGCGGGACCCGGTGAGGAAATTCCCGATTATGTATTCCCGAATGGGCTCGTGACGGGAGAATGCGAAACAGACGGCAGCAAAAGTATCCGATTTTATCAGCTGAAAAGCGGCTGCAGGGTCGGCGACCCCTGGGAGAATTTCCTCTGCCCGCTGCACCTGTTCACGGCCGAAGAACTTGGGCTGATCCAGCATATCGCGTTCGGCGACGCGCAGCCGGGCTCTACGTATCTTGCGGTCGGGACACAAGAGGATTTCCAAAACTTCTATACGGATTTCGGCTTGCAGCCCGAACCGACCGAGAACGGCTTTTCTGTGCAGTGCACGGGGTCAGGCGGTTCGCAAATCCTTGTGACGTTTACTTTCGGCACAGATGAAACCGGCAAGACTACCGTGTCTTTTGAAGCACAGGCTGCGTGAAGGAAAAACAAAAACGCACCTCGCAAAAACGAGGTGCGTTTTTTGGCGCGCTGCAAGGGATTCGAACCCCTGACCTTTTGGTTCGTAGCCAAACACTCTATCCAGCTGAGCTAGCAGCGCAAATGCGGGTTCAAGCTCTTGCTTTTAACCGCCCGAATATAATATCACTGAACGGCCCAAATGTCAACAAATTTTTGCACAATTTTTAAAAAACAAATCATTTTTACGGCGAATTCGTTCGTAATCGGTGCCCAATGTTTAGGCTGATGTGCCTACATTGCCGGAGACGGGTGTATTCTCGTCCCTGATCTCTTCGCGTTTGGAAAAGATACACCCGCAATCCATCTGGCGGTAGAGGTCATAGGCTTTGGAAAGCTCGATGGAACGCTTGTAGCCCTCTTTTTTCTTGAAATCCGAGGGCAAAAACCGCACACCGACCTCTTCGCCGATCGCTTTCCCCAGTTCGTTGAGCCGCGCGGCATCCTTGTGGGGGCTCACAGTCAGCGTCGTTGTGAAGAAATCAAAGCCGAGTTCGCGCGCTTTTTCAGCCGTAGCACGCAGGCGCAGCCGGAAGCATTCGGTGCAGCGTGCGCCGCCCTCCGGCTCTTCCTCCAGACCTTTGACTGCTTCAAAAAATTCCGTGGGATCATATTGCGCCGGGATCATCCGCACGCCTTTTGCAAACGGTGCGGCGGGCAGGAGCTTGTCGAATTGTGCGAGCCGCTTTTCGTATTCCGCCTGCGGGTGGATATTCGGGTTGTAAAAATAAACAGAAACGTCAAAATGCGCGCACAGCACCTCCAGCACCGCGCTTGAACACGGTGCACAGCAGCATTGCAGCAAAAGCGCAGGGCGCGTGCCCTGCGGAATCGTCGCGAGCACGGCTTCCATTTCTTTTTGATAATTGATCTTCAAGCCCTCATCTCCTGCAATCCATAGTACCTGTAAGCGCGCAAAAAGTCAAGCACAGGGCGCTGCATTCTTAGTCTTGAACATTTTCATTTTTCTGTGTCTATTAGTGAATAAAATAATTTGACAAGTACCAAACAAAGTGTGTCTTTTTTGGTTGAAATCCACAGAAACTTATGCTATACTATTCACAATCCCGCAGAAGCGATCGGCATATGCTATTTATACCGTTTATCTGCAAAAATCGGAGGTATGTGTATGAAAGTCTTTATGATTGGCGGCACAGGGCTCCTGGGCTGCGAAGCTGCCAAAATCCTGATCGAAAAGGGGCATGAAGTCAAGAGCGTCGCTCTGCCGCCGCTGCCCGAAGGGGCGCCCATCCCGAAGGAAATGGAAATCATCTTCGGCGACATCAATAAGAAGTCCGACGACGAGATCCGCGAAATGCTCAAGGGCTGCGACACCTTTATCTTCGCTGCCGGCGTAGACGAGCGCGTGGAATTCCCCGCGCCGGTTTACGATGCGTATTACAAATTCAACATCGCGCCTCTGGAGCGCATCCTGCCGCTGTGCAAGGAAATGGGCCTCAAGCGCGCCGTTGTGCTCGGCTCGTATTTCAGCTGGCTTGCCAAAGAGCGCCCGGATATGCCGATTGCCGAGAAGAACCCCTACATCCGCAGCCGTCTTGAGCAGGAAAAGGTCTGCGAAAGCTTTGCGGATGAAAACTTTGACGTTTCCGTCTTGGAGCTTCCGTACATATTCGGTACGCAGCCCGGCAGACGCCCTGTGTGGGTCATCCTCATCGAGCAGATCGCCTTTATGGATAAATGGCCCTTCACTCTGTATCCGAAGGGCGGCACCACGATGCTGACCGTCCATCAGGTCGGCCAGGTCATTGCGGGCGCGGCCGAGAAGCATGTCGGCGGCTTCCGTGCCTGGAAGATCGGCATGTATAACATGACTTGGCAGGAATTCCTTGCCATCGTCTATGAAGCCCGCGGCATGAAGGGCAGAAAAGTCATCGGCGTTGCGCCCTGGATGATGAAGATGGGCATGGGCAAGGTCGTCAAGGACTACAAAGAACGCGGCATCGACAGTGGTATGGATCCGCTGTATCTGCCTTATATCATGGACATCAACCTCTTCACCGAGCAGAAAGATGCACTGGAACTCGGTGCGACGGAGGACGATATCCGCGCTGCTATTTTCGATTCCATCAAGGTCAGTGAGGACGCTTACAACGGTAAGGTCAAGCTGCTGGAAATGAAAGGCGAATAATCGGCGGGTCTCCCGCCCCTCGCGAAGCACCCGCAGGTTCTGCGGGTGCTTTTTGCTTTTCTGTGATTTTGTCACGGAATTTTCTGCGCGTTTGCCGTATACTATGGATGAAAGTCAGATCCATTCGGATCGCTTAATTTCAGGAGGTAACGAATATGTCAGTTCTGCATATCAGCAAAGAAGATTTTGAAACGGAAGTCCTCAAAAGCGATAAGCCCGTTCTGCTGGATTTCTGGGCGTCGTGGTGCGGCCCGTGCCGCATGGTAGCGCCGGTCCTTGACGAAATCGCCGAAGAGCGCCCGGACATCAAGGTCTGCAAAGTCAATGTTGACGAGCAGCCGGAGCTTGCGTCTGCCTTTAACATTATGAGCATCCCAACGCTGATGGTCGTCAAAGACGGTGCCGTTGTCAACCAGTCGGTCGGCGCGCTGCCCAAAGCACAGATTCTGGCGATGCTGTAACAAAAAATTCCGTAAAAGAGGTGCGTGTATGAAAGTCGTGATCGTCGGCGGCGTTGCGGGCGGCGCAACGGCCGCAGCAAGGCTGCGCCGTCTCGATGAGGCCGCGCAGATTGTGGTGTTTGAACGCTCGGGGTTTGTCTCCTATGCCAACTGCGGGCTGCCGTATTTTGTCGGCGGCGTGATTGAGGACGAAAGCGAACTAACGTTGCAAACGCCGGAGAGCTTCCGCAGACGGTTCAACGTAGATGTGCGCGTGCACCACGAGGTGACAGCGATTGATCCCAAAGCCAAGACCGTGACCGTGCGCAACTTGGAAACGGGCGAAACGTTTGCACAAAGCTACGATAAGCTGGTGCTTTCCCCCGGCGCAAAGCCCATTTCTCTGGGACTTTCCGAGCCGCTTCCCGAGCGCGTGTTCACGCTTCGCACGGTGGAAGATACCCTGCGCATCCATAACTTTGTGCAGCAGAATCACCCGAAATCCGTGGTGCTTGCGGGCGGCGGGTATATCGGGCTGGAGCTTGCGGAAAATCTGATGCGGCAGGGCGTGCAGGTGACCATCGTGCAGCGGGATGACCAGCTTTTGCTGCCGCTGGACGCGGATATGGCTGCCTATGTGCACGCATACGTCCGCAGGCACGGCGTGCGGCTGTTCCTTGGGCACGCGGTGACAGGTGTGCAGGCCGGGACCGATCAGGTCAAAGTGGATCTGAAAAACGCCCCATCGCTCTCCGCGGATATGGCGGTGCTTGCCGTCGGCGTTGTGCCGGATACAGCGCTTGCCGCCCAAGCGGGACTTGCGCTCGGCGCGCAAGGGAGCATCGTGGTGGATGCCCATATGCGCACGTCCGACCCGGATATCTATGCCGTCGGCGACGCGGTGCAGGTGCAAAACGGCGTGACAGGAAACCCCGCGCGCATTCCGCTCGCCGGGCCTGCAAACCGGCAGGGGCGCATAGCGGCGGACAATATCTGCGGCATTGGCAGCAGCTACCGCGGCTCGTTTGGTTCCTCGATTTTGCAGGTGTTTGATATGACCGTTGCATCCACCGGGCTCAACGCCCGCGCGGCAAAGGCAGCGGGAATCGATTTTGACCGCGTATACCTTGCCCCGATGGATCATGCATCCTATTATCCGGGCGGTCAGGTCATGAGCATAAAAGTGTTGTTCGAAAAAGGAACATATCGGCTTTTGGGCGCGCAGATCGTCGGCTTTTCCGGCGTGGATAAGCGCATCGACGTGTTTGCAACCGCCATGCAGGCGGGGATGACCGCCCCGCAGCTCAAAGACCTGGATCTTGCCTACGCGCCGCCGTATGCGTCGGCAAAGGATCCGGTAAACTTGGTTGGATATCTGGCAGATAACATCGCAACAGGCAAGCTGCAGCAGTTTTTCTGGGAGGAAGCGGACACCCTTCCGCGCGACGGCAGCGTGACGCTTTTGGATGTACGCACTCCGGGCGAATATGCGCGCGGGCACATTGCGGGCTTCCGAAATATCGAGTTGGATACTTTGCGTGAGCATCTCGGCGAATTGCCCGCAGGGAAACCGGTCTATGTTCACTGCCAGAGCGGCCTGCGCAGCTATGTGGCCTGTCGCATCCTGGCGCAGCATGGGTTTATCTGCTACAATCTCTCCGGCGGATACCGCCAGTACGCGGCGGCAACCGCGGAGCGAGAAGCCGCTGCAAGTGCAATGCCCTGCGGGAAAGAAATCTAAAACAGCGGAAACAAAAAGACAGCATAAAACGGCGCGGGGAAGCGTATCGCTTCCCCGCGCCGGACCTTATTTTTATGTCATGCTTCGCTCAGTTCCCGCAGGCGTTTTTCGTCTGTGATCGCAATTTCCCCACGGGACACACGCACAAGCCCTTCCTCCTGAAGAAGGCGCAGCACCCGCGTGACGACCTCACGCGCAGTGCCCAAGTGGTTGGCAATCTTTTCGTGCGTAAGGCGCAGCGTATCGCTGCCTTCGAGCGCCGCTTCTTCCAAAAGGAAGCCGGCAAGGCGTTTGTCCATGCTTTTCCACAGGATCTGTTCCACATCCCACATAACTTCGGAAAACCGGCTTGCCATGATCTCGTTGGTGTAATTGGCAAGCGCGGCGGAGCTTTTCGCCGCTTTTTGATAGACGTCGGCGGGGACCACCCAGACTTCCGACGGGGTTTGCGCTTCCACCGTTATGTCAAATTGCAGGCTGTGCAGCATACACGACGCAGAAAGCAGGCAGATGTCCCGGTCAAACAGGCGGTAGAGGGTGATCTCCCGGCCCTCGGGAGAAACGATATAGGCGCGCAGTTGCCCCGAAACGACCAAAAGCAGCCCCGTGCAGCCGGTCATCCCGCTGTGCAGCACTGTCCCGGCAGGAACGCGGCGGCGGGAGAGCGCTCGCTCCAGCGCCTCTTTTTCCGGTTTTGGTATTTCTTCGAGCATCGGGAAAAAATCGACCAGTTCCATACGTCTTGCCTTTCGCCGCTTCTTGCTTATTCCAAATCGATCTTGCGGTCTTTGTAGTAATAGGTGCGGTCGTGCTCGCCGATCTCACGCAGCACACGGCAGGGGTTGCCCACTGCCACGCAGTTCGCGGGGATATCCTTTGTCACGACGCTGCCCGCGCCGATCACGCTGTTGTCACCGATGGTTACACCCGGCAGCAGGACTGCGCCGCCGCCGATCCAGACGTTTTTGCCGATGTGCACGGGGATGTTGAACTGCATCCCGCGGCTGCGCAGCTTCGGCTCCACAGGGTGCCCGGCTGTGGCGACGGTGACGTTCGGCCCGAACATGCAGTGGTCGCCGATGTAGATGTCCGCATCGTCCACAAGGGTCAGGTTGAAATTCCCATAAACGCCGTTGCCCGCGTGCACATGCCGCCCGCCCCAATTTGTATGCAGCGGCGGTTCAAAATAGCAGCCCTCGCCGATTTCTGCAAACATTTTTTTGAGCAGGCTCTGCCGTTTTTCCTGCTCGCTCGGGCGCGTGGCGTTGTAATCGTACAAAAGCTCCAGGCAGGCAAGCTGCTCACGCATCAGTTCCTCGTCATCGGGCGGGTAGATACGCCCCTCGCCCATCCTTTGGCGCGCTTCTTCAGGCGTCATGTGTGTTTCCTCCTTGTAAAGGTATATTCCTTAACATCTCCACGCGCCGCTTGTAATCGGGCAGCACGTTGGCAACAACTTTGTAAAAGGCGGGGGAGTGGTTCTTTTCGCGGATGTGCGCCAGTTCATGTACAACCACATAGTCCACAGCCTCACGCGGATAGAGCATCAGCCGCCAGGAAAAGCAAAGGTGGTCTGTGCCGCTGCACGAGCCGAACCGCTTTTTCGCCGAGGTGATGCGTACTCCGGCCGGCTTCACACCCATTTGCGCGGCATAGTACGCCACGCGCGGCGGGATCTCCCGCTCGGCGCGCGCCCGAAGCTCCGCAACGCGCGTTTGATCAAGCGTTGCTTCGAGTGCCCGGCGCTTTGCCTGCCGTTCTGTGGCGGCGGCAAGCCACGCTTTGTGCCGTTCCAAAAAAGTTTCGATCTCAGCGCGCGAAAGCCCTATGGGCGCTTTGACGATGGGCACGCCGTCGTCACCCACGGTGAGCGCAAGGGTTTTGCGGCGGCTGTAAAATAGTTTATACTGCATGGCGTTATCCGATAAATAACTGCACCCAATAAAGTATGCCGTTTTCGGCACGATAGCAGCCGACGCCCAACTGCGTGAAGTCCGCGGTCAAAATATTTTCCCGGTGTCCCGCTGAATTCATCCAGCTGGTCATGACGGCTTGCGGGGTGGACTGTCCGTAAGCGATATTTTCTCCGGCAGTCCGGTAGCTGATCGTAATCGCCGTAAAGCAGGAAGACCCGTCGGGACGGTTATGACTCCAAACGCGGGAAATCTCTTCGGCCCGCACCTGCGCGCTTGCGCAAAGGCTTTCGTTGAGCACAAGTTCCCCAACACCCGCTGCGCGGCGCTCGGCATTGACGAGGGACAGGATCTCCTTGGCTTCCGCCGTCTGCCAGCTCGTGTCAATCACAGTTCCGGCGTCGGAAACTTCGCCGGTCGCGGTGTTGTAAATATACAGCGTGCGCAGCCCCGCCGCCATCTGCAAAATGTAGCGGGCATCCGTCGCATTGATCTTACCGTCCTGCGATACATCCAGCCGCGGAATTTGCGAAGCGGGCACTGTGCGCAGCCCCGCTGCTGCCTGCAGGCAAAAGCGCGCGTCTGCGGCGTTGATCTGTTTGTCCTGGTTAAAGTCCCCCAGCCAGACTTCGTTTGCACCGGGTTCGGCGGCATAAACGGGTACAAGCGCCGTCAGCATCAGAACGGCAGCCAACAAACAGACAGCAAATCTTTTCATTTTTGCACACTCCTTTATATGCATATATTCCACGAAAAAGCATAGCATTTGCGCTGCGCGCTTGTCAAGGGGGCGCGGTGCGAAAACGAAAAAACCGCCGCGCGAAGCAAAAAAGGGACTTGAAAAAGACACAGGGTTGCGCTACAATATCCAGTAGAAACTGGAAAATAAGGAGAGGAATTCCATGGATAAAAACTGGCTGAATTTCAAGACCGTGATCGTCACGGGCGCTTCGAGCGGCATGGGCAAGGGCATTGCTGAAAAGCTTATCAAGGTGCACGGCTGCAACGTGATCGGCATCGCGAGAAGCGAGAAGAAAATGGAAAAATTTGTCGAAGAGCTTGGTGAATACAAAGACCGCTTTACGTATCAATTGTTTGACGTTTCTTCGCTTGAGAATTGGCAGAATTTCCGCAAATATCTGGAAGACAACCACATCAAACCCGACATCCTGATTAACAACGCGGGCATCCTGCCGAAGTTTGACAAGTTCCAGCACTACACGATCGAAGAGATCGAAAGCGCCATGAACATCAACTTCTACTCGGCGGTGTATTCCATGCACACGCTGCTGCCGCTGCTGCTCAAGTCCTCTTCGGCGGCGATCATCAACGTGGATTCCTCTGCAGCTCTTATGTCCCTTGCGGGCACGTCGGTCTATTCTGCCAGCAAATCGGCGCTCAAGGCGTTGACCGAATCCATGCGCGAAGAGCTGCGCGGCAAGTGCTATGTCGGCATCGTCTGCCCGGGCTTCACGAAGACCGATATCTTCCGCAACCAGGGCTCTTCCGACGAAAAGGCGCAGAAGATGCTCAACATGGTCAGCACCTCCTGCGACAAGATGGTCAAGCTCATCATGAACGGCATCGGCAAACAGCATGAGCTGATGGTGTTCGGCAAGGACGCCGCGTTCATGAACTACTTTGGCCGCATGATGCCGGTCTTGGGCGGGCGTCTGTTCAGCGCTGTGATGAAGATGTCCAAGCTGCCGCTGTTCGACGGCGTGTTCAAAGACGACTGAGCCTAAACGCAAAACAAATGCAAAAAGCGGGAGACCGTCTGGGTCTCCCGCTTTTCCTATGTGGTTTTACTTTTGTTCGTCTTTAAAGCGGCGGGCGTCGCGATAGTCCGTCTGCCTGTCGAATTATGTACTCTTTGCCGTGCTTTGCATCCTGTAAAAGCGACTGCCCCGCTTTTGTGAGCGTCAGCCCGCGGTGTGTGCGCACGAACAGCTGAAGCCCCAGACTTTCTTCCAACAGATTGATCTGCTTGATGACAGCGGGCGGGGAGATATACAGCTTTTCAGCAGCCTTGTTAAAGCTGCCCGACTCTGCAACACACAAAAACGTATCCAACTGTGGGTTATACATGCCGTCCGCCACCTTTCGAGAAGTGCTTGTGCGCTTCGTTCAAACCGTCAGCGCCGCAAGAATGCTCGAATACAGCTTTACGGGGTCTTCGAGAAAATTTTTCTTGACGACCTCGACCTGCATGCGGTCCGCCACATAGATCGTCAGGCGCATCATCTCGTTTTCCTCGTCGCCGAGGATGAACGTCACGTTGAATCCGCCATCGGGAAGGGGCTCGGTCAAAATTTTATTTTCGCGTTTGTTGCGTGCTAACGTCATCAGCTTGATTGCCGAATTAACCGCCTTTTCCCGCACGGTGCGCGGCAGTTCCGTTTCCAAAAGCTCTGCCGATTCGCGCCCGCGCGCGGTGATGGTGAGCACTTCTTCGCCATCCTGAATGTCGCGGTCGATGTTGCCGGCCTTTAGAAGTTCGGCGATTGCTTCATTGAGTTCAAAATAGTTGGCAAGCCCTTCGCGCAGCACCGCGTCCACCAAAAGGGTTTTCGGTATGGGTCGGTCTAAGGCGCGCAGCAGATAGCACACCAAAAGCCGTATCTCGCTGCGGTTGCGCAGCCCGCCGAGGTCAATGCCCGCGTCAAAAGCGTCAAAGGAACTGAAATCCATACTATGTGCTCCGTCCATGGTTAGATTACAGGGTATATTGTAAAGAATTCGGACGGCTTTGTCAAATGAGCGCGTCCGAAATTTCGGACACAACCCCGTCTTGCAGATAGACCCGCGGCACACGCTTGTTGATATCACAGCAGAATTCATAGTTAAAGCTGTTTGCCGCGTCGGCGACCTCCTCCACGGAAATGCGGTTCATGCCGTCCGTACCGACGAGCGTGACTTCGTCGCCCTGCCGCACATCGGGGATGGCGGTCACGTCCACCATCATCTGATCCATGCAGACCCGGCCGACGATCGGCGCGAACTGCCCGTGGATGAGCACGCGCCCGCGATTCGAGAGTGCGCGCGGATACCCGTCGCCGTAGCCCACGGGGATGGTAGCGATCACGGTTTTGCCCTTTGTCACATACGTCGAGCCGTAGCTGACCGGAAAGCCCGCGTCCACGGTCTTGACAAACGCAACGTGGCTTTTGAGAGACATCGCGGGGTACAGCGGAAATCCGGCCTTGTTGACCTCTTGTGACGGATACAGCCCATAGGTCATGATGCCGCTGCGCACCATGTCGAGAAAATCACCGTCCATATCGATAATGCCCGCACTGTTGCACATGTGCCGAAGCGGGATATGTATGCCCGATTCTTCCAACGCGCGCAGGAATCCCAAAAACCTTTCCTTTTGACGGTTGCAGCTTGTTTTGTCCGCCGCGTCCGCACAGGCGAAATGCGTGAAAATGCCGTCGATTTTCAAATGGTCGAGCGCCGCGATGCGCCGGACCGTTTCCAAACCGTCCGCGTCCGGCTGTAAGCCGATGCGCCCCATGCCGGTGTCCACCTTGATGTGCACACGCGCGGTTTTTCCGAGTTCACGAGCGCGCGCGGCGTAAGCCGCTGCTGTGTCGTATTGAAACACCGTGTGCCAGATGTCGTTTTCCAAAAGCAGATCAAAATCTGCCGGGAACACATAGCCGAGCACTAAGATCGGGTTTTCGATCCCGTTTCGGCGAAGCTGCACCGCTTCTTCTGCAGTCGCCACGCCGAAGGCATAGGTCCCGATCCGGTGCAGGGCTTTGGCAACCGGCACCGCGCCGTGGCCGTAAGCGTCGGTTTTGATGATCGCCATGACTTTGACGTCCTGGCCAACCTTGTGCATGACGTTTTGAATATTGCGGCAAATGGCGTCCAAATCAATCTGCGCCCAAACACGCGCGGGAAGCTTCATAGGTAACCCTTCTTTATACGATTTGTGCAAGCGGTGCGATCTCCACGCCCGCCGCTTGCAGGGCAGAGCGGATCTTCTGAACAAATGCGAGCGCCTTTTCCCCGTCGCCGTGCACGCACACGGAATCGGCGCGGATGGGCATTTCCTTGCCGGTGATCGTGCGCACCTTGCCGTTCTGCACCATACCGACCACGCGCTCGATGGCTTCATTTTCGTCGGTAATCATCGCGCCGGGCTTTGTGCGCGGCACCAGAGAACCATCCTCTTCGTAGGCGCGGTCGGCAAAGACCTCGCACGCCGTCCGAAGCCCTAAAGCCTTTGCCGCTGTGTGCATTTTGCTGGACGCAGGGCACAGCAGGATAAGACTTTCATCCGTTTCGGCAACGGCTTCGCAAACTGCTTTCGCGAGCGCTTCATCTTTGCCCGCCATATTGTAAAGCGCGCCGTGCGGTTTGACGTGTTGGAGCAGTAAGCCTTTCGCTTTGCAGAACGCCTGCAGCGCGCCGATCTGGTATTGCACATACGCTTTTGCTTCGGCAGGGGAAGCGGCGAGGTTGCGCCGCCCGAAGCCCAAAAGGTCGGGGAAGCCCGGGTGCGCGCCCACGGCGACACCCTGTTTCGCAAGCAGCGAAACCGTTTTCTCCATGACCATCGGGTCGCCTGCGTGAAAGCCGCACGCGACATTTGCCGAGGTGATATACTTTGCGACAGCTTCGTCCGCGCCAATGGTGTAGGCGCCGAAGCTTTCGCCCATGTCGCAGTTCAAATCGATTTTCAGCATATGCCGGCCTCCTTAAAATTTCAGGTCTGTGTTCTTCACGTCGGTGATGAGCATATGCCCCGGCGCATGCGTGATGCAGAATTCGGGTTTCGAGTGCATCACGATGGATTGCGGCGTGACCCCGCACGCCCAGAATACGGGCGTCTCGCCGGGGTGGATCGTGACCGCGTCGCCGAAATCAGGTTTTGAAAGATCGTGGATCCCGATCGCCTCCGGGTCGCCGATGTGTACCGGCGTGCCGTGCACACGCGGCATGGAAGCTGTAATGTTAATTGCCTTTACAATTTGATCGTTCGGTAAAGGGCGCATGCTCACAACCATATTGCCCGAAAATACGCCAGCCGGCTCGCAGGGGATGCTCGTCAAATACATCGGCACATTTTTACCCTCTTCGATATGCCGAACGGTCACACCCGATTCCAGCAACTCCGATTCGAATGAAAACGAGCAGCCGATGAGAAACGCCACCAAATCGTCGCGCCAAAGGCTTTCTACGTTTTCATATTCGCCGATGAGTTCCCCGTGACGGTACACGCGGTATTTCGGGATGTCCGAAGCAATGTTGCAGTCCTTTGCAATCTTTTTGAGATAGGGGTTCCCCACGTCCGATACTTCTAAAATCGGACAGGGCTTTGGGTTGCGCTGGGTGAACAGCAGAAAGTCATAGGCAAGGTCTTTGGGCAGCACGGCAAGGTTCGCCTGCGCGTACCCTAAGCACATGCCCGAAGTCTGCGTTGTGATCTCTCCTTTGCGGATCTTCAGCCGTACGTCATAGGGCGGCGTGTGTGCATAAGCGTTCATCGAACCAGATCCCTTCCATATCGGATGAGCAGGCGGTCAAGCGCGCGCTGCTCTTTCCTGTAAAGTTTTTCAGCTTGTCGGGCGGAAACTGCCTGAAAATATACTGTGTCGCCCGGGCGCCGCTGCACAAGCTGCGGCAGGTCGATGCTTACGACCGTGGCGATCTTGGCATAGCCGCCCGTGGTCTGACGGTCGGCGAGCATCACCATCGGCGTACCGGCAGGCGGCACCTGGATGCTGCCAAACACGATCCCGTCGGAAATAATGTCCACCTTGTCTTTGTATTCGATCTTCGCGCCGTCCAGCTTGCAGCCCATGCGGTCGGTGTCCGCGGTGACGCGGTACGGCGCCGACAAAAAGGTTTCCAAGCCCGCCTTTGTAAAATAATCGTCCTGCGGGCCCAAAACAACGCGTAAGGTGACGGAATTCCCCGTGTAGCTTTCCGCAGGTATACGCACGCACGGGAGTTTTTCCATCGGCACTGCCGTCGGCCGAAGCGAAAGGATATCGCCCTTTTGCAGCTTCCGCCCATGGAAGCCCCCGATGCCGCATTTCAGGTTGGTCGAACGGCTACCGAGCACGGGCTCGACATCAATGCCGCCCGCAAAAGCAACATAGGTGTAAAAGCCGGTTTTTGCGGCGGAAAAAGTCAGAATATCGCCCTTTTCGGCGCGGATGGTCCGGTACATTTGAATTTTTTCTCCGGAAAGCGCTGCGCCCATATCCGCGCCTGTCACGGCGAACACGCAGGGCGCGGTGAATTGGAATTTCCCGCCGAGCATCGCCATTTCGAGCACAGCTTCGTCCGTAAAATTGCCCACCAGGGCATTTGCAATGCGGTAGGCGCGCGCGTCCATCACGCCGGAAGCGTTAAAGCCTAAATACCCGTAGCCGTTCCGGCCGCCGTCCTGCACGGTAGTCAGCGCCCCGGGGGACAGCACCTGAAATTCCATCAGCCCACCTCCGTCCTGCGGCAGACATACGTGCCGGCTTCTACCTGCTTTTGAATTTCCGAAAATGTCGATTCGTCAATCGGTACGAAGCGGATGTATTCGCCCGCCGAAAATAAGACGGGCGGCGTGCGAGATGCATCATAGGGCCGTATGGGCGTGGTGCCGATGAGCCGCCAGCCGCCGGGCGAGGGCAGCGGATAGATCCCCGTCTGCTCGCCGCCGATGCCGACCGCGCCCGCGTGGATTTTGGTGCGCGGGGTGGAAAGACGCGGACAGAAAATGCGTTCATCCATGCCGCCAAGATACACAAAGCCCGGCAAAAAGCCGAGCATGTAAATTCGGTAGTCCCGCCCTGCGTGCAGGCGCACGACCTCTTCCGGCGTGAGCTTCGCGTAGGCGGCAACGTCGTTTAAGTCCTCGCCGTTGTAGAACACGGGGACTTCAATGACGACCTTTTTACTTTGTTCTTGTACGGAAAGCGTCCTGCAAAGGCGCAAAAGCTTTTTTTTGAGCCGCTTCCCGGAAATCAGCGACGGGTCAAACAGCACCGTCAGCGAACGGAATGTCGGGACGCACTCGCGCACGCCGAAAATGCCTTTTTCCCGCACGGCGCGATCGAGCGCCTGCACCAGCGCGTTTGTGTGTTCGTCGATCTCTTTCCCAAATTCCGCCACCAGCGCGCAGTCGCCGCTTCTTAAAATCACGGGCTGTTCCATGCCGTCGCCTCCCTTGCAAGCACAGGCTGCCCTTTTATTTTGTCTCAAAAAAACCGAGTTCCAGCGTCTTGTCAAACCAGGTCTTACATTTCGTTTCCAGCTTTGGTGCATAACGGATGCATTCGCGCATCATCGTAACTAAGGTCATGTTCGTTTGCAGGTCAAACCCATCGATGGCGGGAATTGTCCAGCCGTACATATCAACCATCCCGCTGCGCGCCGCCGCGGTGAGCGCTTCTTTTTCCAAGTCCGCGTCGTGCATGATGTCCATGTCGCCGCACAAAAACGCAAGCGCCGCAATGAGCGCGTAGCAGCCCCAGTCCGAAACGGTGGCGGTGATAATGTGCTCGGCGCCCACGCGCGCTGCAATGCCGCCGCCGCAGCCGCATTCGCAGGTCCCCTTTGCCGCGCGCGGGATGAAGCGGTCAAGCTGTTCTGTGATCGTGCCCATGCCCATCTCGTTGCCCAGGTCCCCGATGGCGATGTTCAAAACACCCGCCTTTTGCAGCTTTTCAAACAGGACATCGGCTTTCGCTTCCAGCGGCGTGGTGCGTTTGCCAACGGAATTGTGGAATTCCCCGACGCGGTTTTCGCCCGGAAATTCGTTGGCGATGACCGCTGCCGGCATACCTTGCGCGAGCAGTGCGTCCGCCTGCGCTTCGGCCTGTGCCTTATCCTTTGTAAAAGGGAATACCGCCATCGAAACGGGATTTTTACGCAGGTCGTCGATCGTCGTGTATAAATGCAGCCCCATAACGCGCGAAAGCGCCTGTACAGCGGGCAGGTTTTCTTCCTGACAGATGACGACGGGCTTTGCGCCGAAAGCGAGTACGAGCGCGCGCGCAAGCAGCATGGTGCTGACGATGCCGTCCGTCTCCGCCGCCTGGTTGTCAAGCAGCACAAAGCCGGTCATTAAGTATACAAGATCATTTTCTTTGACCGTCTCGCACAAGAGCTTTGCCGCATGTGTCGAGAGCGGTTCGCCCGTGTAACGCCGCGCCGCGTCATAGAGAATGCGGCAAACCCCGTACCCGCGCGGGTCGAGGTTCGCGAGGTTATCCAGATTCTGCCCGATGTTATAGACGGTCAGTTCCTTTTGTGTCATGGGGTTTCCTCCGTTATTTCTGCGGGGTGGTCTCGCGCAGCAGCTTTTCCCGGCAGGCATCCTGCAAGACCTTCAAAAGTGCGGGATCCTTGCCGCCGACAGGTGCGCCGTCGAGTTCACATGCGGCCATACACTGTGCGCCCGAAGACGATACAATGACTTCATCCGCTGCGCGAAGTTCCCCCATGGTGTAGTCGCGCTCTTCCACGGGAATGCCTTTCTCCCGGCAGATCTCCAAAAGATGCTTTCTCGAAATCCCCGGCAGCACAAGGTTGTCGAGCTGGTGCGTGATGAACACGCCGTCTTTTAAGATGGAGACGTTCGAGTGCGCGCACTCCGTCACCAGATCCCCGCGGTGGAACACGGTTTCCTGGCAGCCTTTTTCCTGCGCACGCTGGCTTGCCATAACGCTCGGGATCAGATTGAGCGTTTTGATGTTGCAGTGCAGAAAGCGCGTGTCCTCCATGGAGATGAGCTTGTATTTCTGCGCCATGTCCTTCATTTCGCAGGGCAGGCAGTAAATGAGCAGGTTGCTTTTGGTGCCGGGAAACGCGTGGTTGCGCAGCCCCGAACCGCGTGTGGACTGCCAGTAGACAAACTGGTTCGGGTCATCCACTTTCCGCACGCAATCATAAAGCGCCGCTTTGAGCTCTTCGCGTTCCACGGGCGCGGGGATCTCCAAAAGCCGGCAGCTGTTGTAGAAGCGGTCCAGATGCTCTTCCAGTGCAAAAATGATGTGGTTGACGGAATACGTAGCGTCATACACGCCGTCGCCGAAATAGACGCTGCGGTCTCCCATCGGGATGGTCATTTCCTCAATAAGCCCCGTTTTGCCGTTATAATATCCAATATTTTCCATGTTTGCGCCATCCCCTGACAAAATCAAAAAATAGAAAGCCAGACCGCTTCCCATTGCCCATCCTTGTGCATACGAAATACGACCCGACTTCCTTTTCATTATAATCTGCGGCGCAAGGGGTGTCAACCAAAAAAATACATTTTTCACGAAATTTTTGTGCGCTGCCGCGCGGACAATCCCGCGCTTTCGCATAACGGCAAAAAACTTTCAAATACTATCGCAGAAGACGGTGTGCAAAGACTTGCCGCGCGGTAAAATCCGGAAAAAGGGGCGATCGGAATGCAGGCGGAAACGCTCGTACAGATGAAACACGTGCGGAAGGAATTTCCGGGCGTGACGGCGCTTTCGGATATGTCCTTTGACATCCGCGCGGGCGAAGTGCACGTGCTGCTCGGGGAAAACGGCGCGGGCAAATCGACGCTGATGAAGATTTTAAGCGGGGTGTATACGCCGACCTCCGGCAGCATCGTTGTCGATGGCAAGGCTTACAAAAACCTGACCCCACATGATGCGGACCGGCTCGGCATCCGCGTGATCTATCAGGAATTGAGCGTCATCCCGACGCTTTCCATCCGGGAAAATCTGTTTGTCGACAGACTTCCCATAAAAAAACACGGGCCTTTTCATACGGTGGATCACGACGAGATGCAGCGCCGCGCCGAAGGCTTGCTCGAGAAGGTGGGGCTTCGCCGCGACGCGCGCACGCTTGTGGAAGATTTAAGCATTTCGGAAAAACAGCAGGTCGAAATCGCCAAAGCCCTCGCCGTGGACAGCCGCGTCATCGTCATGGACGAGCCGACCGCTTCGTTAACGCACGAGGAGGTGCGGCACCTGTTCGACGTCATCCGTGCGCTTAAGGCGCAGGGCAAGGGGATCGTATTTATTTCCCACAAACTCGGCGAGATCATGGAGATCGGCGACTGCGTGACCGTGCTCAAGGACGGTGCGAACGTCGGCACGCATGCCGTTTCTGATGTGACGGCGGACGACCTTGTGACGATGATGGTCGGGCGGCAGATCCGCAAAAATTATCAGGATGAAAACACGCCGGACAGCTTCGAGCAGGAAGAGGTCCTGTTTGAAGTGCAGGGGCTCACGCGCCGCGACGGCAAGGCGAAGAACGTTTCCTTCCGTTTGCACAAAGGCGAGATCCTGGGCTTCGCAGGGCTTGTGGGCGCGGGCAGAAGCGAACTGATGGACGCTGTGTTCGGCGCCGCGCCGAAGCAGTCGGGGAGAATCTTTCTGCATGGGAAAGAGATCCGCACAAAAAGCCCATACCGTGCCATCCGCCATTCGCTGGCCATGGTGACCGAAAACCGCCGCGAGACGGGATTTTTCCAAAATTTTGATATTAAGGAGAATATCTCGCTCATTTCTTTTTTGAAAACGGCGCGCGGCGGCGGAACGCTGGGTCTTATCGACCGCCGTTTTGAGCGGGAATGCGCCGAACGGCAGCGCAAAGCCTTACGCATCAAATGCGCGTCCATCGACCAACTCGTTGCGGAACTTTCCGGCGGCAACCAGCAAAAGGTCATTTTGGGCAGATGGCTCGCGGCGCAGTCCGAAATTCTGATCTTTGACGAACCGACAAAGGGCATCGATGTTGGCAGCAAGGCGGAAATCTACGCGCTTATGCGCGGGCTTGCCGACAGCGGCAAAGGCGTTTTGGTGGTGTCCTCGGAACTGCCCGAACTGCTCGCCGTGTGCGACACCATTGCCGTCTACCGCGAGGGCGAGATTGTCCGCACTTTCTCGCACCGCGACGCGACAGAGGAAAAAATCATGCTGGCTGCCACCGCCGATGGTGCAGAATGAAAGGGGAACGCAACATGGCATCCAATGCACGAGCAAAAGAAAAACCGACTTTTAACGCGCTCTGGCAGCGCTTCGGTACATTCGGCATCCTGATCCTGCTGCTCGCGATCCTCGCCATTGCGCGGCCCGGGCATTTCTTTTCGACTTCGACCCTTACACAGATCTTAGCGCAAAGTTCCGTCAATATTCTCATTGCGCTCGGCGAATTCTTTGCGATCCTGATCGCGGGCATCGACCTTTCCGTCGGCTCGGTCGTCGCGCTGACCGGCATGGTGACCGCACAGATGATGGTCGCGGGCGTGCACCCGCTGCTTGCCGTGCTGCTTGGCGTATTGCTCGGCGGCGTGTTGGGGCTTATCAACGGGGCGCTTGTCAACGGCACAGGGCTGCACCCGTTTATTATCACTTTGGGCACGCAGGCGATTTTACGCGGCGTCACCTTGATGATTTCGAATTCCAGCGCCGTGTTCGGGTTCCCCGCAAGCTTTACGCGCACCATTTCCGTCAACGTGTTCGGACTCATCCCCTTGGTTGCGATCATCGCCCTCTTGGCGGCGGTGGTGCTCTCGTTTTTAACGCGGCAGACAAAGCTCGGCAGAAATATCTACGCCCTCGGCGGCAACCGCGAAGCGGCATGGTACGCGGGCATCAATGTAAAGCTGCACACCTTGATTGTCTTTATGATCTCGGGGCTGTGCGCGGGGCTTGCGGGCGTGGTGCTGCTCGGGCGCGTCGGCTCAGCGGAACCTGCGGCGGCAACCGGCTTTGAAACGTATGCCATCGCAGCGGCGATCATTGGCGGCACCAGCTTTTTCGGCGGCAAGGGGAAAATCTTCGGCGTGGTCATCGGCGGCTTCATCATCGGCGTCATCAACTTCGGCATGAACCTGTTGTCCCTGCCGAGCACCCTGCAGCAAGTCGTTATGGGCGCGCTCATCATCGGCTCCGTCGCGCTCGACCGCTTTGTCGCGAACAAAAAGTAAGGAAAGGGGCAGAACCATGAAGCCTATGTTTAACCCGTCTTTGATGTGCATGGATTTTCTGGATATGCGAAATCAGGCGGCAATTCTCAATACCCGCTGCGATATGTACCACGCGGATGTCATGGACGGGCATTATGTGAAGAACATTACGCTCTCGCCCGATTTTATCCGTGCGTTTCATTCCGTCGCCGAAAAGCCCATCGACTGCCACCTGATGGTGACAAACCCCGATGACTTTCTCGAACCGCTTGCCGAAGCGGGTGCCGAGGTGCTGTGCGTGCAGGCGGAGACGATCAACCGCGACGCGTTCCGGATCCTCAACAGAATCGAATCGCTCGGCTGCAAAACCGGGCTTGTGCTCAATCCCGCAACGCCGCTCGATTTTGCGCGGCATTATCTCGATCGCATTGATATTTTAACGATTATGACCGTGGACCCCGGCTTTGCGGGGCAGCCGTTTATCCCCGAAATGCTCGAAAAAATCCGCGAAGCGCGCGAATTCCGGGAAAAGCACGGCTGCAAATACAAAATCGAAGTGGACGGCTCCTGCAACGAACGCACCTTTAAGGCGTTGTATGAAGCGGGCGCGGAAATTTTTATTGTCGGTACGTCAGGCCTTTTCTCGAAGGACCGCGATTTGGCGCGGGCGTGGGAGAAAATGCTTGCAGATTACACCCGCGCAACGGGTGAACCGGTGTGAGAAAAGAGGAGAATGTTTTGGAACAGTTGACCATCGGTGTGGACATCGGCGGCACGAACTTCCGCATCGGCACAGTGGACGCGGCGGGAAACGTCTTTGATTTTGAAAGCCATTCGAGCGCCATGTTCCGCAAAGAAGACGCCGCCGAGGTGCTTGCGCATGTGATTCTTGGCTATATGGAGCGTTACGCGGTGCGCGGCCGCGTGCGGGGCATTGGGGTGGGTGTGCCCGCCGTCGTCAGCCGCGACAAACGGCTGGTGCGCTCCGCGCCGAATCTGCCCGGCTTTGATTCGCTCGCACTTCCGGAGCTTTTGGAAGCGCAGCTTTGTCTGCCCGTGTTTCTCGACCGTGACGTTAATCTGCTGCTGCGCAGTGATATAGATACGCTTCGCCTCGATGCCGACAAAACCATTTTGGGCTTTTACGTCGGCACGGGCTTCGGCAACGCGATTTATCTGGACGGCCGGTTCTACGCCGGCAAAAACGGCGCCGCGGGCGAGCTTGGGCACATCCCGATGCTCGATCTCACAGAAACATGCTCCTGCGGAAACGTCGGCTGCTGTGAAGTGCGCTGCTCCGGGCGCGCGCTCGAGCAGCTTGCTCGGCAGCTGTTCCCCGAAACGCCCGTGCGGCAGGTGTTCGCAAAACACCCGGACCACCCCGCGCTTGAGCGTTTCGTGCGCGACCTTGCCGTGCCCATTGCGGCGGAGATCAATATTTTAGACCCCGACTGCGCTGTGCTTTCGGGCGGGGTGCTTGGGATGCCCGGCTTTCCGCGGGCGGTGCTGCTTGCTGCAATACACGCGCATGTGCGCAAGCCCTACCCCGCAACCGGTCTCGACTTGCGTTTCGCAGAGCCGAGCCCCACAAGCGGCGTGCGCGGCGGCGGGATGCTCGCCCGGGCGCTGCTTGCGCAAACAGGATCCCGCGGTGCCTATGCGGTGCAGGCGGTATATGAAAAGAGGGAATCATCATGAAAAAAAGCATTCGAAAACGCGTATTTTACGTTTTGCTCGCATCTGTCCTGCTGCTGACGGGCATACTTGCGGGCTGCGGCGGCGATACGCCCGGCGGCGGTACGGGGACCGCGCAGGCGGATTACGCCGTGATTTTGAAAACGCTGTCGAACGATTTTTGGTCGACCATGAAGACCGGCATTGAAGAGGAGGCCGAAAAACAGGGCGTCACGGTGGATATTTTCGCCGCCAACAGCGAGGAGGATACCGAAGGACAGCTTCGCATTTTGGAAAACTGCATTGCGAAGGGATACAAAGCCATCGGCGTTGCCCCGCTTTCCCCCACGAATCTGCTGAATGGCGTAGCGCAGGCGAACCAAAAGGGCATTTACGTCATGAACATTGATGAAAAAATGGATATGGATACGCTCAAAAGCGTCGGCGGCAGCGTCATTGCCTTTGCTACAACGGATAACGTCGCAGTTGGGGAAAAAGCGGCGAACTATATCATCAGTAAACTGACTTCCGGCGGCAAGGTTGCCATCATCGAGGGCAAGGCGGGCAATGCCTCGGGCGAAGCGCGCAAACAGGGTGCGACGGATGCGTTTCGTGCGGCATCCAGCATTGACCTCGTCGCCTCCCAACCGGCGGATTGGGACCGGCAGAAAGCACTCGACACCGCCGCAAGCATTTTGCAGCAGAACCCGGATCTTCGCGCGTTTTACTGCTGCAACGACACCATGGCGCTCGGCACATTGCAGGCGGTGAAAAACGCCGGCAAACTCGGCGAGGTGCTCGTGGTCGGCACGGACGGTGCGGCAGAAGCGATCGAGAGCATCCGCGCAGGGGAATTGACCGCCACCGTCGCGCAGGACTCCGCCGAGATCGGCGCAACCTCTTTGCGCAAAATGATTGAAGCGGTGCAGTCAGGCGCTGCGATTGACCCGAATGCCGAGCCTGAGACGATCCCCGTGGATTCCTACATTGTGGAGCAGGATTCCGTCGGGTAAGGAAAAGGCGATCTGTAAAAAGGGGACAGTGTTATGAAAATTGCAATCGGCTGCGACCATGTCGGGTTGGAACTCAAACCCTGCATCGTCGAGCATCTCGAAAAGCGCGGGCACACCGTGCAGGATTTCGGTACAAACAGCTACGAGCGCACGGATTATCCCATCTACGGCAAAGCGGTCGCCGAAGCGGTGGCAAGCGGCGCGTGCGAAAAGGGCATCGTGCTCTGTGGCACGGGTGTGGGTATTTCGATTGCCGCCAATAAGATACACGGCATACGCGCCGTGGTCTGCTCGGAACCCTATTCCGCACTGCTGTCGCGCCGCCACAACGATACGAACGTGCTGGCGCTCGGTGCGCGCGTGGTGGGTAGCGCCCTGGCGCTGATGATTGTGGATGCGTGGCTTGCGGGGAAATACGAGGGCGGCAGACACGCAAAGCGTGTGGATATGCTTACCGAACTCGACCGCCTGCGCTGACCGTGCGGCATGAGACGAAAAACACGGCTTCGTTCCTACAAACGAAGCCGTGCCTTTCTGTTTATGTTGAAATGTTAAAAAATCTGTCAAAATGTTGACGAACCAAATGCGTGTGTGGTACAATGCAGCCGATACGCACACCCCAACAAAAGACCCCTGAACTTGGAGACCTCAGATTATGAATATTTATGCTTCGGTTTACGAGCAAAACCGCATCCATCCGGACAAACGCGCCGCATCCATTGCGCTCGACCGCGGCGGCATCCGCGTTTATACGTACGGCGAGATGTTTCAAAAAGTCGAACAGTACGCCGCGCGCCTGACTGCGGCGTGCGTGCGCGCGGGCGACCGCGTGGCGTTCGTCTGCGAATCGAGCCCTGAATGGACAATCGCGTTTTTTGCCGTCTGCAAGCTTTCGTGCACGGCGGTGCTCCTCGATGCGTCGCTTCAAGCGGAAGAACTCTCGGAATTTGTGCTGCGCTGTGACGTGCGCGCGGCGTTCTATTCGGAAAAGACCGTTCAAAAGGTGCTTTCGCCGTCCGCGTTTGCGTTTCCCGTGTTCAACGTGCTCGATTGTACCGTTTTTCCTGATTTCCCCGCGCGCGTGCCCGATTCGGCACCAAAAACACCCGACCCAGACGAAAGCGTTGCCTGCATCATCTTCTCTTCCGGCACCACGCGCAAAGCGGCGGGTATCCTGCACACGCACGACGCGCTGATCCGGACCACGCGCATGACGCTCGACGTGCAGGGACTGCGCGCGCAAGACCGCTATCTCGGGATTCTGCCGAACTCCCATATCTATGGGCTTGTCTGCTTAGTTCTCGGGCCTGCTTTGAGCGGTGCGGACGTGCGGTATCTCGAATCCGTCAGCGCCGAGGCGGTGCTTGGCGCGTTCCAAACGTACCGGCCCACCGTCCTGCCTGCCGTGCCGAAAGTCTATGAGCTGTTCCAAACGCAGATCTTACGAAAAATCCATGCAAACCCCGTCACCTCTCTGCTGTTTAAGACCTTTTTCCCGGTCTGCCTGAAGCGTCGCCGCAAAACCGGCAGCCTTTTGGGAAAGCGGCTATTCAAGAGCATTCACAAAGGCTTCGGCGGCAGCCTGCAGTACTTATGCTCGGCGGGCGCGCCGCTCCCGAAGGATGTGGCGGACTTCTATTACGGAACAGGCTTTGATATTCTCATCACCTACGGCGCAACCGAGACGAATATCCCGACCATCGGCAACGTGCCGGGGGATATTCGTACCGACGCCTGCGGTAAGCCTTATCCCGGGATCGCGCTGAAAGTCAGCGGCGAGGGCGAGCTTCTGATCCAATCCCCATACCGCATGAAAGGCTATTTCCGCGACGAAGCGGCAACGCGCGCGGCGTTTACCGAGGACGGCTATTTCAAGACCGGCGACCTTGCCGAAGTGGATGCGCAGGGCTATGTGCGCATCACGGGGCGCAGCAAGGAGAATATCGTTCTGCCCTCCGGCAAAAAGGTTACGCCGGATGAACTGGAAGAAAAATATACTGCCCTCGACGGGGTCGAGGAATTTGTAATCTGCGGCGTGCCGAAAGGGACTGCGGACTATGACGAGATCCACGCCTTTGTCGTGCCTGAATCCGACACACCCGCGACTCGCGAGGCGATATACGCGCAGATTCGGGAACGCGGCGCAAATCTCAACCGCAATATGCGCATCAGCGGGATCCATTTTGTCAGCGAGATCCCGCGCACATCTTTGCAAAAGCCGAAACGCTATCTTCTTCGGCAGATTGCAGCGGAACAAGAAGAGAAGGCCGCGCTGGAGCCGTCCCCCGCCGCGCCGGAGGAAGATATCCTGTCTTTTGTGCGCGGTGCGGTTGCGCGCGTCGCAAACGTCGAGCCCGCATCCGTCCTGCCCACGACCCGCATTTTCAAGGAACTGTCCATCGACTCTTTGGGTGCAATCGACCTTGCATTGGAACTGGAAGAGCGGTATCATACCCCTCTGAAAAGCTGTTTTACCGACGATATGACTGTTGCGGACCTTGCGGCGGTGCTGCAAGACCCGCAAATCGAACAGTCCGCCGCACATACGGCGGGGGAGGACTACCCCAAGCCGAAAACGCAAAGCGACTATCTCGTCTATGCCTTTTGCCGCAGCCTTGCGCGCGCATGCTATCGGATGCGCTTTTACGGGATGCAGAATGTACCGCAAAACGGCGGGTTTATCCTCTGCGCCAACCACGTCGCAAAGCTGGATTACCTCTATATTTCCGCCGCATTCCCGAAAGACCGCTTTATGCGCCTTTGTTGCATGGCGAAAAAAGAGCTGTTCCGTAAAGACCCGTTCAGCAAAAAGCTGATACGCATCGCCGGCATGGTCCCCGTGGACCGCGGCGGCGTCAACCGGAAAACCATGGCAGCACTTTGTGAAAAGGTGCGTGAAGGCTGGGGCGTCGTGATCCACCCGGAGGGCACGCGAAGCGAAGACGGCATTTTCCACGATATGAAAAGCGGTGCCGCCGTGCTTGCCATCGACGCGGGCGTTCCGATCGTACCCGTCTATGTCTACGGCGCGTACGCGATCTTTCCAAAGGGCGCGAAATGGTTTCGCGTGTTCGACTGGCGGCATCTGCGCAAATTCCCGCTGGACGTCTATTTCGGCACGCCCATAGAAAGCGGCGGGAAAACGAGCGCGGAACTCACCGCGGAGGTGCGCGACGCGATCCTGCGCCTGCAAGCGGTCGCCCGCAAAACGGAAAGCACCGAGAAAAAGGCATGAAAAAACGCCCGTCGCACGACGGGCGTTCATTTCATCACGCAAGCAAAATCAAACAGCGCGGGTAACCTTGCCGGAGCGCAGGCAGCGCGTGCAGGCGTAGACCCGTTTAGGAGAGCCGTTCACGATTGCTTTTACTTTTTTGACATTGGGTTTCCAGGTTCTGTTGGAACGTCTGTGCGAGTGCGAAACCTTGATGCCGAACGCGACACTTTTGCCGCAGAATTCACATTTCGCCATTTCAAAGGCACCTCCCTTTTCTCGTTTAAGCGAACTATATGATAGCAGAAACACCTGCCGGATGTCAAGCCTTTTTTTCAAAAGACGCAAAAAATCCAACGTGCGCGCTTCGGGCGTACCGCAGGGCGAAAAAAGCAAAAAAGGGGTTGCTTTTTTCCTTGAAATAGTATATAATGCAGAAAACGAACATTTGTGCGATTTGGAGGATGGACCTTATGGCGGAAAAAAACAAGGCGCTGGAAACCGCGCTGGTTCAAATTGAAAAGAAATACGGCGCAGGTGCGGTCATGCGCCTGGGCGAGACGCGCGCGTTGCAGATCGAGGCGATCTCCACGGGCTCGCTCACGCTGGACATCGCCACAGGCATCGGCGGGCTTCCCCGCGGCAGGATCGTCGAAATCTACGGTCCCGAATCCTCCGGTAAAACCACCCTCGCGCTGCATGTAGTAGCCGAAGCGCAAAAACAGGGCGGCGAAGCGGCGTTTGTGGACGCCGAGCATGCACTCGACCCTGTGTATGCCGCGAACCTCGGCGTGGATGTGGATTCCCTTTTGGTCGCGCAGCCCGACAACGGCGAGCAGGCGCTCGAAATTACCGAGGCACTCGCACGTTCGGGTGCTTTGGATGTTATCGTTGTGGACTCCGTCGCGGCGCTCGTGCCGCGCGCCGAGATCGAGGGCGACATGGGCGACAGCCACGTCGGCCTTCATGCACGCCTGATGTCGCAGGCGCTGCGCAAGCTCACGGGTGTGATCGCCAAGTCTAACACCGTCGTGATCTTCATCAACCAGCTGCGTGAAAAAGTCGGCGTGGTTTACGGCAACCCCGAGGTCACAACGGGCGGCCGCGCACTGAAATTCTATGCCACCATGCGCATCGACGTGCGCCGTGTGGAATCCTTAAAAGGCACAGGCGGCGAATTCGTCGGCTCGCGCACCAAGGTCAAGATCGTGAAAAACAAGGTCGCGCCGCCGTTTAAGACTGCGGAATTCGACATTATGTACGGCACGGGCATCTCCCGCGTGGGCGAAGTGCTCGACGCGGCGGTGGAGCTGGGGATTGTCAAAAAGAGCGGCGCCTGGTTCTCCTACGGCGGTGAACGGCTCGGGCAGGGGCGCGACAACGTCAAAAACCTGCTTTCGCGGGACGAAAAGCTGTGCGGTGAAATCGAAAAACAGGTTCGCGAGCAGTTGTCGGCTGCCGCCGAACAGAAGAAGGAAAAGAAAAAAGACCCGGCGGATGAACCCATCGCCTATAAACCTGTGGCAACCACCAAAGCCGCCGCACGCGCCAAAATCGACGTAGCGGTCGAGGATGACGAATGAAACTGAGCGTGAAACCCGGCAAAGGGGAAAAAATCCACATTTTTGTGGACGATGAATACCGCTTGACGGTGGACAGCCGCTTCTGGTATTCCGAACGCTGGCACAACTGCACACAAATCGACAGCGGGGAGCTTGCCGCTTTGGAAGAGGCGGTCGGCTCCCGCCGTGCGTTCAACAGCCTGGAGGATTACCTTTCGCGCCGCGACCACAGCGAAAAAGAACTGTACGACAAGCTCTGCCGCAAATATCCGCCCCGGGCGGCCGAAGCCGCCATTGAGAAGGCAAAGGAATTGGGGCTGCTGGACGACGAACGCTTTGCGCAGAACTTTGCCGAGGAACTTTACGAACGAAAGCACTACGCACCGCGCCGCATCCTTTTGGAGCTTCGACGCAAGGGCATGGACCGTGAAATTGCGGAAAATGCCGTTGAAAGTCTTGACAAAGACGGCGAAACCCGTATTATAGAACTGTTGCGCGGCAAATACCGCGCCGCCTTTTCAGATGAAAAGGGCAGGCGGCGCGCCGTAAACGGGCTTATGCGCATGGGGTATGCGTACCCGGAAATTCGCGCGGCGCTGGAAACGTTGGAACTGGAACGCGAGGAGCTGGATGTAAATGGCTGAAAAAATCGGTATGATCTCGCTTGGCTGCCCGAAAAATCAAGTGGACGCGGAGCTCATGCTCGCGCGCCTCTCGGACGGCGGCTTTGAGATCACGAATGAAGTGGACGGAGCCGATCTCGTCATCGTCAACACCTGCGGTTTTATTGAAGAGGCAAAACAGGAAGCGATCGAGAATATACTGGATATGGCGGAACTCAAAAAAGAAGGCGTCATCGGCAAAATCGTCGTGACCGGCTGCCTTTCCGAGCGCTACCGCGAAGAAGTCATGCAGGAGATCCCGGAGGCGGATGCCGTCGTGGGGATCGGCGCAAATGCCGACATTTGCGCCATCTGCCGCCGTGTGCTCGACGGCGAAACCGTAGAGCAGTTCGGTGCAAAAACGGATCTGCCGCTTTCGGGCGAGCGGATGCTCACCACGCCGCCTTGGTTTGCCTATCTTAAAATCGCCGAAGGCTGCTCGAACCATTGTGCATATTGCGCCATCCCCGGCATTCGCGGGGAATTCCGCAGCCGCAAACCGGAGGACGTCCTGGCAGAAGCGAAGAAACTCGCCGAAGAGGGTGTCAAGGAACTGGTCGTCGTCGCACAGGATACCACCCGCTACGGCGAGGACCTGTACGGCAAGCCCGCGCTCGCCGCGCTCTTAAAGGCGCTGGACGCCGTGGAGGGGATCGAGTGGATCCGCGTGCTGTACTGCTACCCCGACCGCATCACCGACGAACTTCTGGACGTCATGGCGCAAAGCGATAAGATCCTGCACTATATCGATCTGCCCTTGCAGCATGCCGACGCGCGCATTTTGCGTGCCATGAACCGCCGCGGCGACAGCGAGAGTCTGCTTAAGCTGATCGCCAAAATTCGGGAGCGTATGCCCGACGTCGTGCTGCGCACCACGCTGATTACGGGCTTCCCGGGCGAAGATGAGAGCGCGTTTGAAACGCTTTGCGAATTTGTGAAAAAAGCGCGTTTTGAGCGGCTCGGCTGTTTTGCGTTCTCTCCGGAAGAGGGCACGCCCGCAGCGGGATTCCCCGACCAGGTGGACGAAGACGTCCGCCGCGAACGCGGGGAAACGATTATGGATATCCAAAGCCGCATCTTCGACGAAAAAAGCCGCGAATGCATCGGCAAGGTCTACAAGACCGTCGTGGAGGGATATGACCCGTATACGGACAGCTATTTCGGCCGCACCTGGCGCGACGCCCCCGAGATCGACGGCGAAGCGTACTTCACCTGCGGCTATGAGCTGCACGAGGGCGATATGGTCGAGATCGAAGTGTTCGACGTGCGCGACTGTGATTTGATCGGAGAGGTAATATGAGACTCAACACCCCCAACAAGCTTACCATCGCGCGCATGATTATGACGCCGGTGTTTCTCGCCCTGCTTTTGTGGGAGTCGCTGCCGCACCGTTTCTTGATTGCCACGGTCGTTTACGCCATCGCCTCCGCCACGGATGCGATCGACGGCAAGCTTGCGCGCAAGAACGGGCAGATCACCAACTTCGGCAAGCTTTTAGACCCCATCGCCGACAAGGTGCTGACCACTTCGGCGCTGCTGGCGTTTTTGCAGATGGGGCTTTGCAATATCTGGATTGTGATGATCGTCTTAACGCGCGAATTCACGATTGCTTCCATCCGCATGATCGCGGCGGCGGGCGGCGTTGTGATTCCCGCGAACTTCTGGGGCAAGCTCAAAACCGTCAGCCAGATGGTTTTCACCATCGTCATTATGCTGCTCGGCGAAGTGTATCAATATGTGCCGCAGCTCTACCCCGGCGTCACGGTGCCGGCTTGGCTTACGCTTAGCAATATTTCCAACTTCCTGTTATGGATTACCGCGATTTTGACCGTGATTTCCGGCGTGATCTATATCAAAGACAGCAAAAACGTGATCGATTACACCAAATGACCGCGCAAAAAATAACGCGCGTTTTGGCAATTTAACAGGTGCACTTTTGCACGTTTTGTGCTATACTAATTGAAAGAGAATTCCGAACTGCAAGGACGGAGAGAAGTAGCAAAGTCCTTTGCCCGCCCAGAGAGAAAGCGCCACAGGCTGCAAGCGCTTTTGCGGGACGCTTTGCGAAATGCACTCCCGAGCAGGCGGGGGGAAGGCCATGTATCCCCGCCCGTGCCGCCGCGTTAAGGCGTAATGAGCCGTTCCGAAAAGCGGGACGGGAAGCGAAGTGGAACCGCGATATTGATATTGTCGCCTTCGCCGCACTCTGCAAGGGTGCGGCGGGGGCTGTTTTTTTCGGAGGAAATTTATGCTTGATCGACTCAAAGAGGATATCGCCGCCGTTAAGGAACGCGACCCGGCGGCAACCTCCACCCTGCAAATCCTATTGCTGTATCCGGGGCTTAAGGCCATCCGGATGCACCGCCGCGCCAACTGGCTGTGGCGGCACAATCACAAATTTTTAGCACGGTGGCTCTCTCAGCGCGCCGTGCGTAAAACCGGGATCGAAATCCACCCCGCCGCTAAGATCGGCCGCCGCTTTTTCATCGACCACGGCACGGGCGTCGTTATCGGCGAGACCGCGGAGATCGGCGACGACGTAACGCTTTATCAGGGCGTGACGCTCGGCGGTACGGGCAAAGATACGGGCAAGCGCCACCCGACCATCGGCAACGGCGTGATGATCGGCGCCGGTGCAAAAGTGCTCGGCCCTTTCCGCGTCGGCGACAACTCAAACATCGCCGCGGGCGCGGTCGTGCTCGAAGAGATCCCGCCTGAAAGTACGGCGGTCGGTGTGCCGGCGCGTGTGGTAAAGCGAAACGGCGTGCGTGTGGACAGTCTCGACCAGGTCCATGTGCCCGACCCCGTCTCGCAGGAGCTCTGCCGTATGTCCGTTCGGATGGTCAAACTGGAAAAAGAATTGGAAGACTGCCGCGCTGGCGGGAAAGCTGAAAATAAAGGAGAATAAGTATGCGCATTTACAATACGCTCACCCGTAAAAAAGAGGAGTTTGTACCCATCACGCCGGGCGAAGTGAAGATCTATGCCTGCGGGCCGACGGTCTATAACTTCATCCACATCGGCAATGCCCGCCCGCTGTGCGTGTTCGACACCCTGCGCCGCTATCTCGAATTCCGCGGCTACAAGGTGCGCTTTGTGCAGAATTTCACGGACATCGACGACAAGATCATCCGCCGCGCAAACGAAGAGGGTACGGATTACAAGACCGTTTCTGAAACGTATATCCGTGAATTCTGGACGGACGCCAAGGGACTTAACTTCCGCGAAGCGACCGTACACCCCAAGGCGACGGAAAACATCGACGAGATCATTTCTATCATTTCAACGCTGATCGAAAAGGGCTATGCCTATGCCGTCGAAAACGGCGACGTGTACTTCAGCCCCGGCAAATTCGCGGAGTACGGCAAGCTGTCGCACCAGCCGCTCGAAGACCTCGAAGCGGGTGCGCGCATCAACATCGGCGAGCTGAAAAAGGAGCCGATGGACTTCGCCCTCTGGAAAGGCGCCAAACCCGGTGAGCCCGCTTGGGATGCACCTTGGGGCAAGGGCAGACCCGGCTGGCACATCGAGTGCTCGGCAATGGCGCGCCGGTATTTGGGCGAAACCATCGACATCCACTGCGGCGGGCAGGATCTGATCTTCCCGCACCACGAAAACGAGATTGCCCAAAGCGAGTGCTGCAACGGCGTGCCGTTCGCGCATTACTGGATGCACAACGGCTATATCAACGTCGATAACGTCAAAATGTCCAAGTCCCTGGGCAACTTCTTCACCGTGCGCGATGTGGCAGAAAAATACGGCTACGAGCCGATCCGCTACCTGATGCTGTCTTCGCACTACCGCAGCCCCATCAATTACAGCGTGGACATCATCGAGCAGTGCCGCGCGTCGCTCGAACGGCTTTACACTTGCCGCGACAGCATCGATTTCGCCTTGCAGAGCGCGGGCGACGCGGAACCCGAAAACGCCGCGGAGATTCGTCAACAGCTTGAAAGCCGCAAATCGCAGTTCATCGAGGCGATGGACGATGACTTGAACACTGCCGACGGCCTTGCCGCCGTTTTCGAGCTTGTGCGCGACATCAACGTGCAGGTTCTGCCCTCCGGCTCCAAAGCGCTTTTGGAAGAAGCGGCAAAGCTGTTCGACACGCTCGCATGTGATGTGCTCGGGCTCCTCTATAACCGCAAAAAAGAGACATTAGAGGACGACATCGCGGCGCGCATCGAAGCGCGGCAGGCGGCGCGCAAAGCGAAAAACTGGGCGGAGGCCGACCGCATCCGCGACGAACTGAAAGCCGAAGGCATCGTGCTGGAAGACACCCCGCAGGGCGTCAAATGGCACCGCGTGTGACGGGGAACGCCCGTAGAAAGGCAGGCAGACTATGGAAGTATTAAACCGTGCCGCCATCAAAAAAGAAGCCCGCATGTTTATCGGGCAAAATAACCGCTGGGGAAAGATGTTTCTTGCCTATCTCCCGATCCTGCTGGTGACCGGGGCCGTGACTGCTTTCACCACCGGCATTTCCGTTGTGCGGCAGTTTTCGGAGCTTTTTAGGGGCGGGCACGCTTTTGATCCCGAACTGGAATTTCGGATCACCTATAACCTCTTTTCCTTGGCAGATCTCCTGCTCATTCCGTTTATCTTTGCTGCGGCGGGCTATTTCTTAAACCACCTGCGCGGTTTCCAGCCGGATTGGAAAAGCCTTTATAAAGAAGGCGCGCATTTTTACGGCAAATATTTCGGCGTCGGCTTTTTGACACAGCTTTTTATTGGGCTGTGGTCTTTGCTGTTTATTATTCCGGGCATCGTCAAGTCCTACGCCTGGTCTATGGTGCCGTACGTGATCCATGACAACCCGACGCTCGACGCCAAGCACGCGCGCGAGATCAGCGACTGCTTAACGCAGGGCTTTAAGGCCGACCTGTTCATTTTGGACTGGAGCTTTATTTTGTGGGATATGTTTGTCGGCGTGACGGGCGGTATCGCCTCAATTTATGTGCTGCCGTATGAAATGACCACCCAAGCGATGTATTACGAAAATCTCAAGGCGCATGCAATCGCCACGGGGCGCGTGGCGCCCGAGGTATTCACACCTGTGCCGCAGGGCGGTGCGTGGGGGCAGGGGCAAAACCCATATGCGAACCCGCAGCAGCCGCCGTACATCACACCGAATCAGGCAAACCCGTATGCGCAGGGCTTTGCCGCACCACAGGGAGACCCGAATGTGCAGCAGACGACCGCACCACAGGGCGAACAGGGAAACACCTTTACACCGCCCGCGCCGGAGGAGACCTTCCGCCCGTGGGATGTGCCGCCAGCACCGGGACAGCCCGTGCAGCCTGCACAGCCAACACAAACACCCGCCCCGCCTGAAAGGACGCCGACGGACGAAGTCAAAAATCGTGAAGAAAAGGAGCAGGATTCATGAAATATGTAACCGTTTTGTGCGACGGCATGGCGGACTATCCCGTGCCCGCGCTCGGCGGCAAAACGCCGATGGAGGTTGCCCATAAACCGCATATCGACGCGCTTGCGCAAAAGGCGGAAGTCGGGCTTGTGCGCACGGTCGCCGAAGGGCTAAAGCCCGGCAGCGACGTCGCGAATATGAGCGTGCTGGGCTTTGACCCGAAGCTTTACTATACGGGGCGTTCGCCCTTGGAGGCGGCGAGCATCGGCGTTGACCTTCGCGACACCGACGTCACCTTGCGCACCAACCTTGTGACGCTGTCCGACGAAGAAAATTTTGAGGACAAAACCATGGTGGACTACTGTGCGGGCGACATCTCCACCGCCGAGGCCGCCGCGATCATGAAAGACGTCCAGGCGCATTTCGGCAACGCCGAATTCACCTTCTATCCGGGCGTCAGCTACCGCCACTGCCTTGCCTGGGCGAACGGCACGACGGACCTCGGCTCCATGACCCCGCCGCACGATATTTCCGGCCGCGTGATCGGACCGTACCTTTCCAAGTCCCCGAACGCCGCGCCGCTCATTGCCATGATGCGCGACAGCTATGCGTTTCTGATGCAGCACCCCGTCAACCAAAAGCGTATCCGCGAGGGCAAGCGCCCCGCCAACGCCATCTGGATGTGGGGCGAGGGCAAAAAGCCGATGCTGCCGTCCTTCCAATCCCTGTATGGCAAAAAGGGCGCGATCGTCTCCGCCGTCGATCTGCTCAAAGGGATTGCCAAATGCGCCGGGATGCTCGCACCCGAAGTCGAGGGCGCAACCGGCTATATTGATACGAACTTCGAGGGTAAGGCGCACGCAGCGATCGACGCGCTGAAAAACGGCTGCGACCTTGCGTATATCCACCTCGAAGCGCCGGATGAGTGCGGCCATCGCAACGAACCGGAAAACAAGGTCAGATCCATTGAAGCCATCGACAGCCGCGTGCTGCCCATCGTGCTGGACGGCCTGCGGGAGATCGGTGAGGATTATAAAATCATGATCCTGCCTGACCACCCCACGCCCATCGTCACCGGCACACACGCGAGCGACCCCGTGCCGTATCTCATCTACCATCGCGACTGCGAAAAACAGGGCGTCGAGACCATTAACGAGCAGACCGCCAAAGCGACGGGCGTGTTCGTGGAGCACGGCCCCGACATCATGAAAAAATTTCTGGAGGAAGCGTAATGAAACCGGATTATAAAATTGAGACAAAATGCGTACAGGTCGGGTATGCACCGAAAAACGGCGAACCCCGCGTGCTGCCGATCTATCAATCGACCACCTACAAATACGACACCGGCACCGAAATGGCAAAGCTGTTCGATTTGGAACCGGGCTACATGTATACCCGCCTTGCGAACCCCACCAACGACGCGGTCGCGGCGAAAATCGCATCGCTTGAAGGCGGCGTGGCGGCGGTCCTGACCGCTTCCGGCCAGTCGGCAAACTTCTTTGCCCTTATCAATATCCTCGGCGCAGGCGATCATATTGTGTCCTCCGCAACGATCTACGGCGGCACCTTCAATCTTTTGAACGTCACCATGCGCAAGATCGGCATCGACGTGACCTTTGTGGACCCGCGTGCAGATGAAGCGACGCTCAACGCCGCGTTCCGCCCGAATACGAAAGCCGTGTTCGGCGAGACGATCGCCAACCCGTCGCTGGAGGTTCTGGACATTGAAAAATTCGCCCGTGTCGCACACGCCCACGGCGTACCGCTGATTGTAGACAATACGTTCCCCACGCCTGTCAACTGCCGTCCGTTTGAATTCGGGGCGGATATCGTGACCCATTCCACCACAAAGTATATGGAGGGGCACGCCTGTGCGCTGGGCGGCGCCGTTGTGGACAGCGGCAACTTTGACTGGGCGCAGAACGACAAGTTCCCCGGCCTTACACAGCCCGACGAAAGCTATCACGGCGCGGTGTATACGCGTGATTTCGGCAAAGCGGGTTATATCACCAAGATCGTTGCCCAGCTTCTGCGCGATTACGGTTCCACGCCTTCGCCGCAGAACAGCTTTTATCTGAATCTGGGGCTTGAAACGCTTGCGCTGCGGGTAGAGCGCCATTGTCAGAATGCCCAGCGTGTCGCCGAATTTTTAGAGCAGGATGACCGCATCAGCTGGGTCAATTACCCGGGACTCAAAAGCAGCCCTGACCGTGCGCTTGTGGAGAAATATCTACCGCACGGGACCTGCGGCGTCATTTCGTTCGGTGTCAAGGGCGGCAGAGAAGCGGCGGAGAAGTTTATGAACAATTTGGAACTCGCTGCCATCGTCACGCACGTCGCCGATACGCGCACCTGCGTGCTGCACCCCGCTTCCACCACCCACCGCCAGCTTTCCGACAAGGAACTGGAGGAGTGCGGCGTTACACCTGATATGATCCGCTTCTCGGTCGGCATTGAAAATGTCGAGGATATTCTTGCCGACATCGAACAGGCACTTGCCAAACTGTAAAGCAGGATAACTTTACGCAGACTTTAGAAAGATATCACATTGGCTTGCAGCGGGGACGCATCGCGTCCCCGCTGTTTTTTGCTGCACGGCGTGCAATAACCAATTCCTGCCTGCAAACGTAGAATACAACAGAAACCGAAAAGCGGGGGATCAGGATGAGACGAAGAAAAGCCGTGCATTCTCGCAAAAAGCGCCGCCGCATATGCCGTGTGGTCGCGGTGCTGCTGGTGCTGAGTGTCCTGACAGCCGTCACGCTCGTGCAGATGCGGCCGGTTGTGCTGCGCTACGCGCAAACCGTCGGTAAGCGGATCTTGCTCAATGCCGCAAATGAGGCGGTGGTGCAGGTGCTCTCCGAGCTCGGCACGGACTACACAGACATCGTGCAGCTTGCCACCGACGGCGAGGGACGCGTCACGAGCCTGCAAATTAACGCCGTAACGGTCAATCTCTTAAAAAGCCGCATTTCCCTCGCCATCGCCGAGGCAGTCGCCGCACAGGAGTCCTATCAGCTTGCCATTCCGCTCGGCACCTTCCTCGGCAGCGAATATACCGCGGGGTTAGGGCCGCGCATTTCCTTTTCCATGCAGCTGACGGCGCACTCCGTCGTCAATATTGAAAGCGCGTTTGAAGAAGCGGGTCTAAACCAGGTCGAACACCGCATCCTGCTGCAAATTCAAAGCACGGGCCGGCTGGTTCTGCGCGGCGCAACAGACGTGCTGACAGTCGATTCCTCCGCGCTCGTGGCGGAGACCGTCATCGTGGGTGTAACGCCGGACGCCTTTACAAACGTCATCGAAACTCCTGCTTCCGACACGGCAGGACTAATTAACGACTACGGCGCCGTCAGTGAATCCCCGTAACAGACGCTTAAAATTTAAGTTCGGTTTTTTGCTGATTCCATCGGAATTTTGATAGATTTTTTGTTCCCTGCCGTGTTATATTCAGGCAAAGGGAGGAATTTAAATGGAAAGCAGAACCAAACTGGTCTTAACACAAGATGCTGTCCGCCGCCTGTTTGCGTCTGCGGGGATCTCACCGGTGAACGGCATTGAACCGCTCGGCGCCGGGGAGTTCAACGCCGTATATGCTGCCGAAGCAAACGGGAAATCGTATGTTCTGAAAGTCGCGCCGGGTGAAAGCACCGAAGTGCTGTGTTATGAACAAAACATAATGCGCGCCGAAGTGTTCTGGTACGCGCAAATGCGCGAGCACACCGACATCCGTGTGCCGGAAGTTTATCATACGTATTTTTCCCGTGCGCTGATCGAGGCAGATTGGTTTATCATGGAGCGTTTGCCGGGAGAGCAAATGGACAAAGCGGGCCTCACGGCGGAAGAAAAAGCAGCGGTCGAAACGCGACTTGCCCAAATGGTCGCTGCTATGCACGGGGTTACAAACGACCGTTTCGGCTATGTGCAAAACGAGCTGTATGACGATTGGTATTCGGCGCTTCGGGCTATGACCGAAAATCTGCTGCAAGACGCGCGCAAAAAGGGAAAACGTTCCAAGCGCGGTGAACGCCTGCTGTATTTGGAAGAAAAGTACCGCGCAGTCTTGTGCCGTGCCGAATGTACCATGGTCAATTTCGACATCTGGGCGCCGAACATCCTCTGCCGCCGTGCGGGAAGCGGTGTGGAATGTATGTGGATCGACCCGGAACGCTGCTTTTGGGGAGACCGCATCGCCGATTTTTTCTGCTTAGAGTTCGGCACACCGCTTGTAAAAATGAAAAAGACCTTGCGTGCCTACAACGGCGCGGCAAAGGTCCCGGTGCACGCCACACACGACGAGCAGATCCGCTATTGGCTTATGCAGGGGTACGCCGCGCTTGTGATGGAGACCGAAAAGTACTATCGCTACACCCCGCGCCATCTTGGGTGGTGGCGCAATGTACTGGCGTGCGTCTATTTGTATCACGGCGCGTTTCATGCGCTGCGCGCATTTCGCGATGAAGGCCGATAAGGCGGCGGCGCTGCAAAGCGCACCGGTTTTCCGGCTGATGCTCTCTTATTCGGCGGGGACGCTCGCGGCGTTGCTGCTTTCGGGCATCTACACCCTGACGGATACCCTGTTTGTAAGTTACGCCGTGGGCGCGGATGCGGTCGGCGGTGTTTTGGTGGCGTTCCCGTTCGTGCTGTTCCAGTCGGCGGTTTCCACCGCGCTTGGCGGGGGCGCAGCGACGCTCGTCTCGCAAAAGGTGGGTACAAATGAGCGCGCCGCGGCAGGCGAGATCGCCCTGAACGCCATGTTGACCTTTTGGATCACCGCACTTCTGGTCACCGTGCTGGGGCTTTTGAGCTTGGACACCTTTTTGCGCTATTCCGGGCTTTCGGGCAGCCTTTACAGCTATGCGCGCGAATACTTACAAATCATTCTCCTCGGCAATCTGTTTTCCACGGGGTTCTCGGCGATCATCCGCGCGGAAGGGAACATCCGCTACGGCGTGTTGATCTGGCTTGTTCCCGTGTCGCTCAATATCCTGCTGGACTATCTGTTCATCCTGCGCTGGGGCTTCGGCGTGCGCGGCTCTGCGATCGCCACGGTGCTCGCGCAGTTTGCGAGCTTTTCGATGAGCCTGCTGTTTTTCGCGCGCTTTTCCATCCTGCGCTTTCGCGGCGCACGGCTTCGCCTGCGGACTGTACTGCGCATTTTCGCAATCGGTATGCCCTCGCTCGTGCAGCAGTCGGGGCTTGCACTCTCGCTTGCCGTGATGAATGTGGCGCTTGGGCGCGCCGGCGGGGAGATGGCGGTGACCGTGTACGGCTTTGTATATAGAATTTTGGTGTTCGCCTATTATCCGTTTCTCGCCGTGACACAGGCGTTAAGCCCCGTTGCAGGCAGCAGCTATGCGGCTGCAAAATACGCCCGCGTGCGCGCAGCCTTCCGCACGGCAATGCTTTTGGCGGTAGGCTGCGGCGTGCTCCTGTGTGTGCTGCTTTGCGCATTTCCGCAACACGTGCTTCGACTTCTGACGGAGGACTCGCAGGTGCTCATATCCGGCGTCCCGGTGCTTCGAAAAATAGCACTTTCTCTCCCGTTTGCACCCGTCTCGCTTGTGGCGGGTACGCTGCTGCAATCTATGGGCAAAGCAAAAGCGTCGCTTTTGCTGCAAGCTTCGGGCAGTGTCCTGTGCCTGTTCCCCGTGCTCCTGGTTTTATGGTTTGTGTGGGGGCTTGCAGGCATCTGGTATGCACCTTTCGCCGCAGCTCTCCTTGCCGCCTCCGTGAGCGCCGTGTACCTTCTGCACATCGGTAGAGCAGGGGAGCGCAGCAGCTAAGGCAATAAGTGCGCATTTTCGCCTGCCCCCAAAAAAAGAGTGCACCGAGCGGTGCACTCTTTTTTCATGTTTTCCTTTTGTTAAGCAACAACAAAAATCGCCTTGTTGCCGGTCCAGAAATCCGTTTCGTATTCGACCTCAATGCTTTGCGCGCCCTCGGGCACTTCAAAATACACGCTGCCGCTTGCCTTTCTGCCGGGGGAAATGGTCGCGGAAAGATCGTCTTCCTCTCCATAATAAGCTTCCGCGGCTACATCATCCGCGTAGCAGTCAAAGTCCCAGGAAGAAACAAAGTGGTCAACGTCCCCCGTGTTTTCCACGTCAAAGGAAAGCCGAACATACTTATTGCCGTCGGCAGGCGCTAAAAATTCATTGTACCCCGTGAAATTTGCATCGCACGCGGTATAGGTGATTTTTAGGTCCCCGGCGTTCAACGTGTCGCCGACGTTGGCAGTCAAATCCGTCTGCGTTTCGGCAGCGTCCGTGGCGGCTGTCGCATCACCGCTGGAAACGGTTGCTTCGTCCTCGCCGCTGCCGAGCGCAAACAGTACGAATACACCGCAGCACAGCACCGCGCATAAGAGCGAAATGATTTTTTTCATAAAAACTCCTCCTTTTTTCGTATCCAAAGTCCGAAAAGCACGGCAAGCAAAGCGCCGCAGCCTTCCGCAACAATGTCCCACAGGTCAAATGTACCGCTGCAAATTCCTGCTTTTTGCAGCATTTCCAAGCTTGCGCCAATCGTGATCGCACCCGCGAAAGCGAACAGCGCGTGGCGGCAAAATGCACCAAGCACGGCGAAGAGCATGAGCCCAAGCGCCAATCCCCAGAAAAAATCGCCGAGCCAATTTGCCGCAATAAAGGATAGCGGGTTGTCTGTTTCAATCGGCTGCGGCGAAACCCCAAGCCGTCTTAAAACGGTGTGTATGTAGGTGTTTTGCCGGAACAGCAGATAAACTGCCGCACCGCGCAAAAGGGCGACAAAGCTGCCAATACAGCAAGATCTGTTTGCGGAAAAGCCGCGATGCCGCCGTGTTTTTTTCGACATTTACGGTAAATACGGATTCGGCTTGAACAGCAGGACGATAAAGTCCACAAGCACGCCTATGCCGCAAAGCCCAACCGTGAATAAATACAAGATCCCCATGCCGACTTTGCCTTCATAAAATTTATGCGCGCCGAGAAATCCCAGAAAAAAGCACAGTGCAAGCGCAACCCATTTGTTTTTCATTTTGCGTTCAACCGCATTCTGAATGCGGTTGGTATGGGTATTGGTGTTGATGTTGTCGTTTTGGATCACCACTTGCGGCGCTGCGGCGGTCTGCTCTATTTTCTCAACCTGCCTGCCGCAGAAGGTACAGATCACGGCGTCCTGCGGAATCTTCTGCCCGCAGTGCTTGCAAAATTTGGTTTGCTCTGAAACGGGGGAAGGCCCCGTGTTTGTGTTTTCCATATGTCTCCTCCAAACCTGTTTTTTGGGAAGTTTTCTCCCCGGCACAACCAGAATACCGCATTTTGCAGTAAAAGCCAATACCGCAAAATGTTGTAACATATAATAAACCCGGTGATGTTATGTATCAGCGGATTCGCGACCTGCGTGAGGACCACGACCTGACACAGCGGGAAGTGGCACAGATCCTGCATTGCTCACAGCAGGTATACAGCAATTATGAACTTGGCCAGCGGGACATCCCGACCGCGGTGCTCATAGCGCTCGCGCGGTTTTATAAAACGACGACCGATTATATCCTCGGATTGAGCGATACACCATAAAAATAAAAACGTGCGGACGGAATTCTTTCCGTCCGCACGCCTGTTTCCTATGGGCATTATACCCGCAGTGTTTTCACGTATTGCTTCATCTCTTTGTCTACCCGCAGGCTGTCGCGGATCTTACCGATCGTCCGATTCTGCACCTCGCGCGAAAGGTTTTTTGCCTCCAGAAGCGGCAGCACGCGGCCTTGATACCGCACAAATGCGACCGAAAGCGCCCAGGCAACTGCCATATTTACATAATAGAAGCCGCTTCGCAGGTTTTGCAAATAAGTGAGTACCATGTCTATATAATCGTCCGTCATATAATAATCCATCAGCACGACAACGGCAAAGCGCAGTTCGTATTCCCGTTCGGAATTCATGTAGGTTTGCAGATATTCCAAAAACGGCGCGCGTACCTTTTCAATGAACCGCATGGAAGATACCGCGCAGTCGCAGACCGCCCAGTTGTCGATCCGCGGCACAAAGACATCTAAAAGCCGCAGCCGTTCCGGCAAATCCAGCTTTTTGTATCCGATGTAAAAGCCGTGCAGCATGACCTCTTCGTAATAGTCCCACGCGAAATCGTCGTTCTCCAGCTTTTTCCCAAGCTTCCGAAGCTGGGGGATGCGCACGCCGAGAATACGGTTCTCGTCATACCCCGGTATCAGCTTTTTGTGAAAATCCCTGTATTGTGCATCCGCGAGCGTAAATAGTTCCTTGCGTACATCCATGCCGATTTTACCCTCCTTGTTGCTTTGTAGCAGCGCCTTGTGCCGAAGCAATGCGTACTGCCGCCGCCATCCCACCGTCCCCATAAGTCGGGGATTGTATAAAACCTTTTGAAACGCTGCTTAGGCTTCCGCCCCCGGAGATTGTGTGGAGGATCTCACTCTCCCAACCGTGCAGCCGGGAGACGGACGTTGTTTCCATTTGCAAAAGCACGTCCGTCATGTGCGCTCGGTAGGCGTCGCCGTGCTTGTCTATGATATAGCGCATAAGCGCAAGCCGCTTAGCCATGCTTTTTATGTTGGCGGAAGCGGGAGCGGTGCGATACTGCAGCAACGGCTGCTGAACCATGCCGATGTGTGCCTGGGGAGCAGTTTCCAACAGGGATAAAAAGAAATCCCAATCCTCAAAGCCCTCGCGCATAGATTCGTCATAGCCGCCGCACTGTGCCCATGCATCACGCCGTAGGATATGCGTTGCAGGACAGTTGTTGCGTGCAAGAAAAGCGGTAATATCTCCGCCGCACGGGCAGACCGTTGCGTCAAGGACACCGAAGGTGTGCATCCAGGAGGATGCAGCTACCATCGATGCATTTCCGCGCAGCAGAAGAAAAACTTGCTCGAGATATGCAGGTTCCAGCCAATCGTCACCGTCCAGCACCAACACAAAAGGGGATTTTGCATTTCGAATCCCGGTATTTCTTGCCGCTGAAACGCCTCTATTCAACTGCCGGATAACCGTTATCGGAATAGGCAGGTTGGCGTCCATGGCAATTTGATCCAAGATACGGTTGGAAATTTTGTCCGTTGAACCGTCATCCACAAGGATGATTTTTGCGGGCGGCAAGGTTTGGCGGCATAGCGAATGCACCGCGTCAAGCAACATGCCGCCCTGGTTAAAGCTTGTGATGACTGCTTCCACATCTTGAGCGATGCTGCATGTTTTGTGTTTCGCATTCATTCTGTTTCCTCCGGGGAAGCTTGCGTAAATCGCGCGGATGCGGCAAGGGCGCAAATTATGCAAGCAGGTCTATGCTGTTTTTCCGCGCCGTCTGTATTCGCATTATAACAAAGCGCCGTGCCATGTGCAAGCCGCGAAAAATCGTTAACGAAAAAAGTCGGGAAAATATAAATTTTTGCTTGACGAAACGGGTTTTCTATGCTATGATATTCGAGCGTTGAAAATGCTGGTGTAGCTCAGTTGGTAGAGCAGCTGATTTGTAATCAGCAGGTCGGGGGTTCGAGTCCGTCCACCAGCTCCACCCCTGATACAGAGTCTAAACGGACTCGAAGCCCGAGGGCAGTACTGTTGCGAAGCAACGTTGACCGAGCACGGAAAACGCGCGTAGCGCGGTTCCGTCCGTCCCGAAGCTTCCACCCCTGAATCAAACTGTACATTGCCTGATGCGGGCATGCACCGTCTATATATCGGTGGATAACCAAAAGTACATATGGGAGAGTTCCCGAGCGGCCAAAGGGAGCAGACTGTAAATCTGCCGTCTACGACTTCAGTGGTTCGAATCCACTCTCTCCCACCAA
>CALWVM010000013.1 GCA_944384985.1 uncultured Clostridia bacterium
CTCTTAATTGGCGTTCCCCGAAACAAGTCCTTTTTTCTTTCCACAATTCTGTAACACATCATTGACAAACCTACAAATTTTTGCTTTTTTGTGTTTTTGTGCGCAAGGCGGGGAAAAGCCGTAGAAGGCACCACCGAGCAAGCGAGACCGGCGGCTGCGCAAGGAATTTGCGAGCTGCCGGCGGCGGGAGCAGAAATTCTTCGGATTCGGCATCTTTTGTCCGCTGCTTAGGTCTTTTCGCTAACCGGGAAAAGAGCCGCGCGCTACGGGTTTGTGCGGTTTTCGGCAGCCGCAGGCTATCTCCCGGCTGCACATCCCTCGGGCGGGCACGGAGGCCCGCCCCTACGGGGTTGTGTTGGTTCTTGGCTTTGGGCGTATTATGCGGCGGGAGCAAGCTCCCGCCCTACATTTTTGTTTTGTGCGAATTACCTGCACCGCTTCTGACATCGAGTGTTTCGCAGGCGTGGAAATCCTCCGGACTCCGGAACCCTTTTGTCCGCTGCGCAGACATTTCCCCGAACAGGGGAATCACCTGCCACTATGTGGTTGTGTGGATTTGCGGCGCGCCGGAAATCGCGTATGCTGCGAACCGTATCACACGCCTATAGCCCGCAGCTATTCGACGTTCAGCCCAAAATATTTTTCTGCGTTGTTGAACGAAATGTCCGCGACCATTTGAGAGAGGAAGTCGAGGTCACAGGGGTATTTGCCCTCCTCCACCCAGTCGCCGATGAGTTCGCAGAGGATGCGGCGGAAATACTCGTGGCGCGGATAGGAAAGGAAGCTGCGCGAATCCGTGACCATCCCGACGAATTTGCCGAGCACACCGAGATTTGCAAGCGTCTTCATTTGTTCGCGCATGCCGTCGTAATTGTCATTGAACCACCACGCCGAGCCGAACTGGATCTTGGAGGCGATTTCATCGCTCTGGAAGTTTCCGAGCATCGCACCGAGGACATAGTTGTCCTTCGGGTTGAGGGCAAACAGCACGGTTTTGGGCAAACTCCCCTTGCGTTCGAGCGCGTCGAGCATACCGGAAAGCCCGCGCGCGATCTCGTGGTCGTCGATAGAGTCGAAGCCCGTGTCGGGGCCGAGCCGGTCGAACATACGGCGGTTGTTGTTGCGCATAGCGCCGATGTGCAGCTCCATCACCCAGCCGCGGCGGGCGTACTCCGCGCCCAAGAAGCGCAGAAGCGACGTACGGTATTTATCCGTCTCTTCCGTTGTAAGCATCCCTCCGATGAGCCCGAGCTTGAAAATCTTTTCCACCTCAGAATCCGTTGCGGGACAATACGGTACATACGCAAAGGAATGGTCGCTCGCGCGGCAGCCAAGCGAATCGAAAAGATCCATGCGCTCGACAAGCGCCGTTTTGAGTTGGGCGAACGTATGGATCTCGCGGTGCACCGCCTTTTCGAGTGCGGCGATCCACGGGATAAAGGTGGGCAGTTCGATCCCAAGTGCCTTATCCGGGCGGAACGCAGGCAGCACGCGGCATTTGAAATCCTTTTCTTTCGCGAGCAACTTATGGTATTCCAGCGTATCGGCGGGGTCGTCCGTCGTGCAGACGCAGCGCACGTTGGACTTTTCGATCAGCTCGCGCGGGGAAAAGCCGCTCGCGCGGATCTTTTCGTTGCAACGGCGGTAAATCTCCTCCGCCGTCTTTTCGGACAACGGTTCTTCCACGCCGAAATACCGCTGCAATTCGAGATGCGTCCAATGATACATGGGGTTGCCGACGGCATACGGCAGGCTGGCTGCGAACGCCTTGAATTTTTCAAAATTCGGCTTTGTCCCCGTGATATACTCCTCCGAAACACCGCAGGAGCGCATCAGCCGCCATTTGTAATGGTCGCCCGAAAGCCAGAGCTCGGCGATGTCGGCAGGCTGCTTGTTTTCATAGATCTCTTTCGGGGAAAGATGGCAGTGCCAGTCGAAGATCGGCGTCTTTTCCGCACCGCGGCGGTAAAGCTCCTTCGCCGTTTTCGTGCTCAGCAGAAAATCCTTATCCATAAATCGTTTCAATACGATCTCCCCTTTCATCTGCGTTCGTTCTTGCCCTGCTATTGTAAAGCAAAATCTGCGGCGGGTCAAGGCGCGCGGGCAAAATATCGGCAGGAATTTCCCGTTTTCTATTGTGCGCGCGGCGACGGCATGGTATGATGGAGCAAAAGCTCGGCAACGCAAAGCTCTCCTTTATCATCCTTTCCGCGGTCGCCGAGCGGCACACCAAAACAGGGTATTTCCCCGCGAGCGCGCTCGAAGCACTTGCCGCGCACATCGTAAAAGCGCGCGACACTTCCACAAAGCTGTGGGAATAGCTGCGGATCTGCGGTTTTTCATGTCGAGCCCTTGCACAAACCGGCCGGATGTGCTAAACTATTCGCGTATTTCTTAAAGAGGTGAAAACTATGTCCGGACACTCCAAATGGAGCACCATCAAGCGCAAAAAGGAAAAGACCGATAACGCGCGCGCCAAGGTGTTCACCAAAATCGGGCGCGAGATTTCCGTCGCCGTGAAGGCGGGCGGCCCCGATCCGGCGGCGAACTCCAAGCTGAAAGACGTGATTGCCAAGGCGAAGGCGAACAACGTCCCGAACGACAACATTGAACGCATCATCAAAAAGGCTGCCGGCGAAGGCAGCGCCGACAATTACGAGGATGTGGTATATGAGGGCTATGGGCCTTCCGGGATTGCCGTCATCATTGAGGCGCTGACCGACAACCGCAACCGCACCGCCGCAGACGTGCGTCACGCGTTCGACAAATTCGGCGGCAACATGGGCACGACGGGCTGCGTTTCGTTCCTGTTCACCCGCCAGGGCGTGCTCATTCTCGACAAAGAGGACATCGACGAGGACAAACTCATGGAAGACGCGCTCGAAGCGGGCGCTTCCGACTTCCTTTCGGACGGCGACGTCTACGAGATCCGTACCGAACCCAACGATATGGGCGCCGTGCGCGACGACCTGACCGAGAAAGGCTATAAATTCCTTTCCGCAGAGGTGGAGTACATCCCCTCGACGTATACGAAGCTTGAAAAGCCCGAGGATATCCAGAACATGGGCAGGATGCTGGAGATGTTCGAAGAGAGCGATGACATCCAGGCGGTCTACCACAACTGGGAAAACGAAGACGACTACGAATAAAGCGCTTGTGCGGCGGCACACCCCTTTGGGTGTGCCGCTTTTTTCAGCATGGACTTTTTTCGCGCGGTATGCTACAATGCAGATAACAAGTAAAGCTGGGAGGCATTCGGCATGAAGCTTTGGAAACGCATCGTGCTCGGCGTTGCGAGTGTAATTCTCGCAGGACTTTTGGCATTCGGCGCGTCGTTCATCTGGTATTACCCGCATTACAGGGCAAACAAAGCGCCTGTGGACATCGCCGTGCAGACCGCACCCGGCGAGATTCAACTGATGAGCTGCAACCTGCGGTGCATCAATCCGCTTGATTTCGGTAAAAAGAGCTGGTTTTACCGCGCCGACCTGCTGGTAGACGGCGTTGCCGAAGCCGCGCCCGACATCGTCGGCTTTCAAGAGGCGACCAAGTGGCAGTACAACTACCTTTGCGACGTGCTCACCGGGTACGGCTCGGTGATCGAATACCGTGACAACGCCGTAAATTCCGAGGGCTGTCCTATCTTTTACCGCACAGACCTTTACAACCTGCTGGATTCGGGCTCATTTTGGCTTTCCGAAACACCGGAGCAAATGAGCAAAAGCTGGGATGCGGCGTTCTGCCGTATTTGCAGCTATGTGATCTTAGAAGAACGTGCGACGGGCGCGCAGTTTGCCGTTTTCAACGCGCATTTGGACCACGAAAGCGAAGAAGCGCGCATCAACGGGATCGGTGTGGTCCTGGACAAGATCGAAGAGTTTGGCGGCATCCCCGCCGTGCTTATGGGGGACTTGAATGCTGAAGAATCCTCCGAAACCTATAAAAGTGCGACGGAAAATTTCCTCGACGTAAAATACCAGACCGAAGACACCATGCAAAGCGCGACCTACCAGAATTGGGGCAAGGCGCTTAACAACAATTGTATTGATTATATTCTCATCTCAAAGACAGGTTTCGAAGTAGAATCCTACCGTGTGCTGAACACAACACGTGACGGTATCTATACCAGCGACCACTTTCCTATTTGCGCACGTCTGAAACTTACAGCAGCGAACGGAGACTAAACGCCATGCAGCCAATCATGCAAGCCAAGGAAAATTTACTCGCCGTCGTCCGTGCGGCGCTGCACAAAACGCCTGCGCCCGACGCGGGCGCGTTTCCGGATTTTGCGCTGGTCTGCAAACTGGCGCGGCGCAACTGTGTGCAGAGCATGGCATATCTGACGTTGAAAGACCAGAAAAGCACACTGCCCGCCGAAGAATTCGCAAGGCTGGAAAAATCCTTTCAGGCGGCCGTGCTGCGCGAGACGGCACAGCAGGCATTTTTGAAAACGCTGCGCGAAAAATTTGACGCGGCAGGAATCGATTTCATGCTGCTCAAAGGCACGCATGTCAAAGCTTTATACCCGGCCGCGGAGATGCGCTTTATGGTGGATATGGACGTGCTCGTGCGCGAAGCGGACGTCGAGCGCGCGCAGGAAATCCTGCTCGGCTGCGGCCTTTCGCTGCATCTGGACAACGGCAAGGACATCATCTATATGCGCAAGCCTTTCCTGACTGTGGAACTGCACCGCGCGCTGTTCCAGAAAGAGGACGCTTTGTATTCGCATTTTCTCGACGTATGGGAATGCGCCGTGCCTTTAGGCGCACATGAATACAAAATGTCCGACGAGGCGCTGTACGTTTACACGCTCGCGCATTTGGCGGAGCACTATACCACGGCGGGTTCGTGCTTCCGCCCGGTGATGGACTTATATTTGCTCGAACAAAAAACGACGCTCGATTTTTCCGCGCTGGACGTACGTTTTCGGGAAATGGGGCTCGAAGCCTTCGCGAAAAACGTGCGCGCGCTGTATGGTGCAATGTTCGACGGCGCGCCGAAAAACGACACGCTTTTGCTCATGGAAAACTACATCCTTTTAGGCCCTCCCGTGCAGCATGCAGACGCCGCGGCCGCTGCGGCGCGTACGCACAAATCCAAAGCGCGCCGGCTGTTTTCCGCTGCGTTCCCCGGGCTTTCGCATATGCGTTTAAAGTATCCGCTTCTCAAAAAAGCGCCGTTTTTGCTGCCGGTTTTCTGGTTTATACGGCTGGTGCAATACGCGTTTACCAAGGACAAAAGCATCGCCCGCAAACGCACCTCGCTGCTAAACGCAGACGAAAAAAGTGCTGCGGTCATGGAGAAAATCTTTAAGACTTCGGGGCTGTAAGCAGAAAGAAAAGGTAAAGCAAAGCTTTGCCTTTTCTTTTTTCTGTGGTGGCGGCGCGCATAAAAGTTTGCGTATATTTTCTGAGTCGGCGGGCATACTGCTTGTGAGGTGAGAACAATGGCAAAAAACAAATCTCAAAAAAAGAAATCCGACAACAAGAGCGCAACGAACAACCAGTGGACCTCCACGGGGATGGAAAACCCGCCCGCAGGCAATGACCGGCGCGACGGCCCCGGCGGCGAAAACAAAAAATAATTTCCCGAAATCCAAAAGCGCGGCCCCGTGCGAACCTGCACGGGGCCGTTTTTACATATGATTTTACGGGCTTATGCATTCGCTGTGCCGACGACGGGAAAGGACATTTCCACACAAAAGCCGCCGTTTTTGCCATGTGAAAAGGCGACGGCGCCGCCGTGCGCCTGTACGATCTGCCGCACGATCAAAAGGCCCAGCCCATGCCGCGGCTCTGTGGTGCTGCCGTCGCTCATCATGTAATGCGGCGTGTTTTGAAGCGCGTGAAGCTGCGCGTCCGTGATCCCGAAGCCGTCGTCTTCCACCGCAATGCGGCAGGTGCTTTTATCCGCCGCAACACGGACGGAAACGCGGCAGCCGTCCGGATTGTGCACCTTCGCGTTGGAAAGCAGATTTTGCACAGCACGATGCAGCAGATCTCTGTCCCCGTTGATGCGCACGGCTTCCGCCTGTTCGTCGCAAACCCATGTCAGCGGATAGTCGCCATCCAGGTCGGCATTGATAAAATCTGCGGCGCATTGCCGCGCCACCGAAACGGGACTGACCGCTTCAAGGTGCAGCGGCTGCATGTTGTATTCCAGTTTAGACGCAAGGTTCAGGTCGTTGACCAAATTTTTCATTTTGACGCTTTGCTGCCGGATAACGGCAGCTTTTTTTCGGTCCGCTTCGGGAAGATCCGGGCTTTCTTCCAACTGCCCGGCATAGCCCATCACCATGGAAAGCGGCGTGCGGATGTCGTGTGAAACGCCGGTGATCCAGTTGGCGCGGGCGCTTTCTTTTTTGCGCAGTTCGCGCTGCTGCGTGCGCAGGAGCGCAGAGGTATGGTTGATGTCTGCTGCGAGATCCGACAACAGCCCTTTTTCTTTCACATAGACATCTTCGCCGGACGGCAGCATGCGAATCCCGTCGGCAATCGGCTTAACGGATTTGAGCAGACGGGTATTCGCAATAATATAGATCAGAAAAATCAACGCAACGTTGATTGCAAGCACCGCCAGAACGATATACGGCGCGTTTCGGATGAAATCCAGATCCCACAGCGGGTACAGGTGCTTCCAATACCGGTCTTTCGGGAACCCCACCACCAGAAGCCCTTCTTCCGATTCGCCGGTGGTTGTCGGGTAATCCTGCAAGTATCCGCGCGTAAGCGCCGCGATGTCGGAGACCGTGTATTGCATTGGGATCTCCGGCGGGAGATTTTCCGTGTGCCACACAACGGTCATGGTTGCGTTATCGATATAGATCGCCCAAGCGTTTTCCGCCTGCAAAGCCGCCGATGCGCTGTCGGGCAGTACATACCTGTCTCCGGTTTTTTGCAGCGCCGCTACGGTCTCGCGCGCAAGCGTCCAGGGCGCGCCCGAGGGCGTTACCCGCAGGGTAATCACCAAGAGGATCACAAAATTCAACACGAGCACCAGAAGCGTACTCACGGCAAGGATCGCGGCAAACCGCCGAATCAGTTTGGCAATGCTGCGCATGGAAATACCGTACCGCCTTTCATTTTAAAATCAGTTTATATCCCAAGCCCTTGACGGTGAGAAGAGATACCGGCTTTGAAGGACTTTTCTCAATTTTTTCACGGATGCGGCGAATGTGTGCCATCAAGCTGTTTTCATAGCCGTAAGGGTTATCGCCCCAAGCCGCTTCGCAAAGCCCGTCTATCGTCACGATACGCCCTGCGTTGCGGCAAAGCGCCTGCAGGATCGCATATTCCTTTGCCGTCAGCGGCAGACGTTCCCCGTCTTTTATGACCTCGGCACGTGCAAAATCGATCGTGCTGCCGGCAAGTTCCACCGTTGCCGGCTCCTCTTTATAATATCGACGCAAAATATTGCTGACGCGCAGGAGAAGCTCCTGCGGCAGGAACGGCTTAACCATATAATCGTCCGCGCCGAGCCCAAGCCCGCGCAGCCTGTCGGCATCCTCGCCGCGCGCGGTCAGAAAGAGAACGGGCGCCTCCGAAAAGCCGCGCAGCTTTTCGAACAGCGAGAAGCCGTCGCCATCCGGCAGCATGACGTCAAGGATCATCAGTTCCGGCTGCCAGTCCTTTGCCGCCGCCAACGCCTGTTTGACCGTCCCGGCAGTTTGAATATTGGTAAAGCCGCCTTCCCTTAAAAAGGAAGAGACCATATCGCGCAGCGCTTGTTCATCATCCACAAGCAGGATCTTTTTCCGTTGGATATTCTTTTGTGCCATGGGGACACCCCTTTTGTTTTTCCGGTTGCTGCTATTGTAACATAGAAATCCACGTTTGTACGCCTGCGGCGGAATTTGTAAGGAAAATGTAAGGGCGGCGGAAGGTTTTCGCAAGGAGGCCGGGATATGATGAGAACATCCAAAGGAAGGAGACGAAAGCATGAACATGATTGAAACACAAAACCTGTGCAAAGCCTACGGGGATTTCACGGCGGTCTCAGACCTGAATCTGCACATTCAAAAAGGGCGCGTTTACGGCTTTTTGGGGCCGAACGGCGCGGGAAAATCGACTACGATGAAAATGTTCCTGGGTTTGACGAATCCGACCTCGGGCAGTTTTCAGATCGACGGCAAGCACTATCCCGCCGACCGCGTTGCCATTCTCAAGGAGGTCGGCTCGTTTATCGAAGCGCCCGCCTTTTACGGAAATTTGAGCGGTGAGGAAAATCTGGAAATCATTCGCAGGATTTTAGGGCTGCCGAAAAGCAGCGTCCGGGAGGCGCTTGAACTTGTTGGGTTGACGCAGTTTCGGAAGCGGGCGGCGAAAAAATATTCCCTCGGTATGAAACAGCGGCTCGGGCTTGCGGGCGCACTCATCGGTCGGCCGCCTATCCTTATTTTAGACGAACCGACCAACGGTCTGGACCCCGTTGGCATTCACGAGATCCGCACGCTTATCCGCTCGCTGCCGAAGCAATACGACTGTACGGTGCTGGTTTCCTCTCACCTGCTCTCGGAAGTGGAACTGATGGCGGATGACATCGGCATCCTCAACCACGGGCGGCTGCTGTTCGAGGGAACGGCAAATGATTTGAAAATCCGCGCACGTGATGAAGGGTACCCGACCGACAACCTGGAAGAAATTTTTCTTGCCATGATCGACGAGGACAACCGGAAGCGGGGTGCAGGGCAATGATCTTGCAGATCGAAGCGAAAAAGTGCAAACGCACGGGGTTTCTGCCCGCCGTGCTGCTTGCCGCATGTGCGGCATCGGCTTTTCCGATTTTGAATATGCTGGTACGCGCTGAGACCTTCACTGCAATGGCGGGCACACCGTTTGACATTTTAACAGACGCAAACTGGCAGATGATGGCAATGCTCAACATGGTGCTTGTCATCTGCGGTGCGTGCCTGATGTACCATACGGAATTTGCGGACAACGGTATCCAGAAAATGGACGTGCTGCCTGTGCGCGCGGGAAGTCTCTTTTTTGGGAAATTCGTGCTGCTGGTGCTCGCGCTTTGCGGCATGCTTCTTTTGGAGACTGCCGTTCTCACCGGGTGCGCCGCACACTGGTTCCCCGCCTACACATGGACATTTTCCGAAACATTGCAAAGCGCCGGCTTTCAGCTTATCCTGACCCTGCCAACCGTGATGTTGATGCTCTGGGTCGCTTCCGCCTGCAAAAACATGTGGGTGTCGCTTGGCATCGGCGTTATTCTGGTGTTCGTCATGACCATTCTCCCGCAGGACAGTACGGTTTTGCAGCTGTTCCCGTTCAACACGCCTTATAAAACGCTTGCCACCGTGCAGGGTGCAGGCGATGTGCCGCTGTTTTTGGGCATTTGCGGTGCGGAAACCGTTGCCTTCGGGCTATTCGAATTCGTCTTTCTGCAGATCAGGAGGTGGTATGCATGAGCTTCTGTTCCTTACTCAGCATAGAGTTTTTAAAGCTCAAGCGCTCCAAAATCGGGCTGCTCCTGCTTGCCCCGGTCGTGATGATGTGGGTGCCGAGCGTTTTGAACGCCGATATGAATTTTGACACGCGGGGCATTGCCATTGCGCCGGAGTACAATTTTTTCATCCAGGGCTTTATGGGGATGGTCTGGTTTATGCTCCCGGCGTCGCTTGTGATTTGTACTGTTCTGCTCACACAGACCGAGCGCGCCAACAAAGGTCTTTTGAAAATGCTGTCGCTGCCCGTAAGTCCGGCAAAGCTTTGTCTGGTAAAATTCCTCATTTTGCTGCTGCTCGCAGTCGCACAGTTGGGCATGACCATCTGCGCATATTATATCAGCGCAGCGGCTGCTTCACACATACAGGGGTATGATTTTCTGCTTGACCCCTTGTTCGTCCTCCGTGTTGCAGCATGCCTGTATGCCGGCGCAATCCCCATGGCGGCGGTGTTCTGGATGCTTGCGACCCTCGTCCGGACCCCTATCTTTTCCGTGGGCATAGGGCTTGCGTCCATCGTACCGTCTGTTTTGGTCCTGAACACGAAAATCTGGTTCCTGTACCCGATGAGTTATCCGTTTTATCTTTTGATGACCGAATACGGCAAGGCCGCACCCGGCGTATATGAAACGCAGGTACAATGGCTGCCGTGGCTGCCTGTTGCCGTTGGGATCACCATATTGGCGCTTGCCATCGCCGCATTGCGGTTTGGCGCCACTGAAAGGAGAGCATAACGATGAAAGCCAAAATCTATACCGTCATTTCCACCCTGATGCTGTTTATCCCGTGGACGATCCTGCCTTTGCGCACCTTTGACTGGGCGCTGGAATCCCCAACAGCGGAGATCATGATTTACAGCTATGCCGTGTTTATGTTTTTCTCCGGGGCTTTCACCCTGTGGGCATATGCAAAAGGCGGTGCAAAATCAAAATGGATGCAGGTGTGCACCGTTGTAAACTGCATTTATTCTGTGGGCGCGCTTGCGATTGCCGCCATGATTGCGGCAAGCAATTTTTAACATGCGCATAGATATGCACACAAGCCCCCGCCGAAGCTCGGCGGGGGCCATATATTTGCATAAAGATATCATTTTGGCGAGGGGACTTCCTCAAAATACAATTCTTCGTCGGCGAATATTTCAGGGTCTTCAGCCGTTTGGTTATAGGCGATTTTCAGACGGGCGAGCGCGGACGCGGCGGTCATGGCATACAGCGGGTGGACGCCGCTTTGCAGCAGCGCATTGGTGCTTGCGTACTGCGCCGCTGTGCGCTTCACGGGGGCAAGATAGACGGCGCGGTTTTGCGCACGCATCTGTTTTGCGAAACTCGTGAGCGTCTTTTGCGGCGCGGTGCCCGAATGGTAGCCCCAGATGAGCGCCGCCGCGACATCGTTTGAGGATTCCGACGCGCCCGGCTGCATCCCGGGGTAGGCTTTGTAAAAGGCGATCTTCTTTTGCAGGCGGAGCGGTGCGCGCATAACTGCACACAAGGGCCTTTGAAGCGCTTCCTGCGCCGGAAGCAAGGGGGACACCGAAAATCGGATCTCGTCGCCGCAAAATACGGCAAGCGGCGCGTCTGCCGCGGAAGAAAAGCCGTCGGTGAACGGGTTGGCTTCCAAAAGACGGGTCGCAAGGTGAATTTCAACCGTACTGCCGCCATTTGCAAACGGGATGACAAAGCCCGCGCCGCCTGCTTCGATATAGCGCACCGCCGCGCGCAGGTTCAAAAGCCCGTTCTGGCGCGGGTCGGTGAGCACATACGCGGAAGAAACAAAGCAGACGGGAGAGCGCAGCTGGCGGCACGCCATGGCACACAGCGCGGCGGTGTAAGGAAGCGTATCCGTGCCATGCAGCACCACAATGCCGTCGAAGCTTTCCGCTTCCGCCGCAAGCAGCGCAGGACAAAGCGCTTCGTAAAAATCGTCCTCAATATTTTCAGAAAGTACCGCACAAAGCTGCCGCACCGTAAACTGCACGCCGCTGCCGTATTTTTGACGGTACATCTGCAAAAGCAGCAGGGTCTGCGCCGTGTCGGTGTCGAGCCCCACAGCTTTCGGGGCACTGCCGATGGTGCCGCCCGTTGCGAGTACAAGGAGATTCATGGTTCCTCCTTTTCGGCGATCCTTTGCACTGCCGCTTTATATTCCGAATAGGTCATGCAAGTGTTGATGAGTTTCAGCATCGCATTGGCGCTCAGGCGCTCGGGGAAATCCAGTTCCCGCAAAAGCAGGCGGCGCTTCTGTGCGCTGTCCTGCCCGCCCGAAAGCCCGTCCGCAAACAAATCGGTTTTCGTCACCGTGCGGCGTTCGCACGTCGCCGGCGCCTCATCCGCGGTGACGCCCGCCTTGCGGAAGGCCTCTAAAAGCTGTTCGGTGCGCATTCCCTCCACGCCGAGTTTGCCCTCTTTGGAAGGCGCGGCTTTGCGCTTTTCCTTGCCAAACACGTCGGGAATATAGACGTTCGTGACAGATTGCGGCTCGACGATGCCGTTTAAGAACGAACGGATGACAAAGCCCGCGGCGTCGCTGTCGGTCAGGATGACGATTCCCCGCTCGTGCGCAAGGCGGCGCAGCAGCTTCTGTTTTTCCTTATCCTTAAACACGCCGAAGCCGTCCGTGGTAAGGATCACAGTATCCAAAAGCGAAGAAAGGCGGATCTGATCGTATTTCCCCTCCACGACCACCGCCTGGCGAATGCGGATCATCGAAGCATCCCCGCTTTCAGGGCGCTCAGCTGCACAAGCAGACGTTCCAGCACAATGGAAGCGGGCGTGCTGCCGGTTTTTAATGCACGATCCGCAGTTGTGCACAGATCCAGCGCCTGCTGCAAATCGCGCTTGTCATAGCGAGCCGCGTCGCGCGCGGCATTGCGCAGGCGGAACTCCTTGCCTTTATAATTAAAGAATTTGGCGGGAGCGTCGGCGCGTTCCCCCGCTTCAAGTGCAAGCTTTACGCGGTACATATCCACATACACGCCGCAAAGCGTACCGAGGATCAGCTCGGGCTTTTCCTTTTCCTGCAAGAGCTTTTCGAGCACCATGAGCGAGCGCGCACAGTTGCCCGCAGACAGCGCGCGCGACAGGTCGAACACGTTCGCTTCGAGCGACCGCGTAGCGACCGCGTCAATATCCTCTTTTGTGATCGTACCGCTTTGCTTATAGCTGCACAGCTTTTCGAGTTCGCCGGAAAGCAGGTTCAGATCGTTGCCGACGGTTTCCGCAAGATAGCGCGCTTCCGTTTTTTCCAGCTGGCAGCCGCGTTTTGCCGCACCGGCGCTGAGGGTTTTACAAAGCGTTTGCATATCCATACGGTCCAAGTGCACGACCGCGCCGCATTTTTCGATCTGTGAAAGCACCGCACGCCATTTGGCGCTTTTTTTCGGGTTGACTTCGACCGTATCCTGCCAGAAAATGAGTACTGCGCTTTCGGGCGGATCCACGAAGAACGCTTCCAGCCGCGCCTTGTCTGAAGCATGCAGCGCATCGAGCGCATAGTCGCGCGCGAGGACGCACATATGCCCGCCGAACGCCGGGAGCGTCTCGGCGGCTTCAAGCACCGCAGAAAGCGGCGCGCCGTCGGCCGCGTCGTACTTCTTGAAATTAAAGCCCTCCATGCCGGGCGTGACGCACGCTTTCGCAAGGCGGTCGGCATAGTGCTGTTTGAGATAGCCTTCCGCCCCGTAAAACAGATATACACAGGAAAATTCGCCGCTTTTGATCTGCTGTTTCAGTTGTGCCTCGGAAATTTCGGGCATAAAGTCACATCCTTCTGGTTTGGAACGAACCGTCCGCGAAGACAAGCAGCGATATGCTGCCGTTTTCAGCGGTGGTACAAACGGTTTCGCTGTGTAAAGACGGGAAATCCGCCGACGATGGGTTTGCGGTCGAAAGCACGGTCAGCTCGAAATCGGCGGCGTCTGTGTTGCGCGGCATCTCTTCTGCAGCGCAGAGCACCGCGGCGCTGTCACCGTGGAAATCATTTTCTTCCGAAAAGGAAACCAGCGCACGGAAATTGCCGTATAAAATTTCGGCATAGCGGTAATCCCCGCTGCTTTGCACCGCGACGTATAAGCTGCCGCCGGCAAAGGTGAGCACGGATTTTGCGATAGGCGTTTTTTCCGCACCCACAGGCAGGGTCTCGGGTTTGATCTCCGGCGCGTAATACACCGTTTCCACGGGCATCTGCTCGCCGACGGCGATTGCAGCGGAAAACACCGCGTCCGTTTCCTCCGGCAAGACGAGCGCGTCGATGTAAGTCACGCCGTATGCCGAAAGTATACCACAGATTTCGGAATCCGCAAAGTAGTCGCCCCCGCAGCCGAGCACGACCGTCTCGCCGCGGCAGGAGAGCACAACGGAAATGCCGTCGCCGACGTCCGCTACTGCCATTTGCAGCGCGTTGCGGCTGCGTAAGTATACCGCCGTATTGCAAAGGAGGAACGCGACGCAAAGCGCTGCCGCCGTCAGGCGCATCCAGCGTTTGCGGGGATTTTTCAGCAGCAAAAACACCGCGCATGCAAGAAAGGCGATTGCTAAAAGCAGCTTGGCATAATTGGAGTTGATCGGCAGCAGCACCCCCGGCAGCTTCGCGAGCCTTTCCGTTACGGCGATGAGGTACTGCGCCGTTTTGCCCGCCAAAACGAAAACCGGCTGCCCAAGGCCGGGCTCTATAAGCGCCAGCAGCGCGCCGAAGGACCCAAGCACCATAGCGGCGTTGCCCGCCGTCAACAGCAGGATGTTCGCAAGAAGCGCCGCCGTGGACATGTTGCCGATTGCCCAAAGCTGCACGGGCAGGGTGAACACGGTTGCAGCCGCCGTGACGGCAACAGCGGATACTGCCGCCGCGCAAAGCCGCCGAAGCAGGGGCTGCCGCACATTAGCAAACGGGCGCATCAACGCGCGCTCGAGAGGCCTTTCCAGAAGCAAAATGCCAAGTGTCGCGAACACCGACAACAGCAGAGAAAGCGACCGCGCGGCATACGGATTTACAAAGAGCATCGCCGTCAGCGCGAGTCCGATGGAATTGAGCGAATCCGATTCGCGGCGGAACAGCTGGGCGGCATAGACCGTGCAAAGCATGACCGCAGAACGAAGAATGGAAGGCGCGGCGCCCGTTAAAAGCGTAAAAAAGCCGACGAATACGATCCCAACAACGGCCGACCCGCGACGGCGAAGCCCGAGCTTTCGAAGCACCGCAAACAAAAGCATCGTCCAGACCGTCAGATGCAGTCCCGAAACGACAAGAATATGGGAAATGCCCACCGCGCGAAAGGCGTTATTGACGCGGTCGGGAAGCGCATCGTCCGCGCCGAAGGCGATCGCGGCGAGCAGCGCGCCGCTGTCGTTTGGCAGCGCCGTTAGAAGCGCGTTGGAAAGGGATAGCCGAAATTGCAGAATATAGCCCGAAAGGTCGGTTCGCACGCCCTTTTCCACCTGCACATCATCCACGGGATAGCCGCCCATAGTGACGCCCAAAGCGCGGTAATACTCTGAAACCCCGGCCTCGCCGTTCGCCCCCAGCACAAACGTTTTTACCGTACAGGAAACGCGGTCGGCAGGCGTGATGTCCAGCGGTGCCCGGGAGACAAGCCGCACTTTTTCGCCGCATGATTCGCCGTCCGCCGTCTCCAGCTGCAAAACGTAATAGTGCCTGCCGTTTTCCGACCACGGGAGCTGCGCCAAAACACCTTGGACTTCCACTTTCCGGTCGGCATACCGTTCGGCAAAGGTTGCCTGGGTGTGCCCACTCGCGAGCAGCAGCACCGCGGAAAGCGCGACGGCGGCAAACGCTGTCGGCAGCGTTCGGTCGCGGCGGGAGGCGCGAAAGAGAAGAGAAAGCACAAAGGCGATGAGCGCGGCGCAAAGCACCGCGCACACCGCCTTTTCCGACGCGTTCGTACCCAGCACGAACAGCGTAAACAGCATGGCAAAGCCCGTGACGCAAAACGGTCTGGTCATATCAAACGAGCCGTTCGCCGAGAGTTGGACCCGAAAGCACGTGGAAATGCAGATGCATGACCGTCTGCCCTGCACTCGCGCCGCAGTTGTTGATGATGCGGTAGCCCGAAAGCCCAAGCTTTTTGCAAAGCTGCGGGATCACCGCAAAAATATGCGCCACAAGCGGCGCGGTTTCTTCGGTGATCTCGGAAACGGACGAAATATGCGTTTTCGGCACGACGAGGAAGTGTGTCTGCGCCTGCGGATTGGCATCATAAAAGGCGCAGCACAGGTCATCCTCATAGAGTTTTTTCGAGGGAATCTCCCCGGAAATGATCTTACAAAACACGCAATCCATAAGCCTACTCCTTATTTCAGCTGTGCGCGGACGATCTCATCCGCACGCATCAGCGCATCATCCACCTTGGAAACGTCCTTGCCGCCTGCCATCGCCATGTCAGGCTTGCCGCCGCCGGAACCGCCCGCAACCTTTGCGACTTCACGCACGATGTTACCGGCATGTGCACCGCGTTTTACAGCGTCGGGCGCGCAGGCGCACGCGAACGTGACCGTGCCCTTTTCGGAATTCGTACCCGCGACGACCGCCACAGCGTTGTCGGCAAGGCCGCGTGCCGTTTCGGCAATGGAGCGCAGGTTTTCGGGCGTTTCATCGCCGGCATAATAAACAATCAGCTTGACGCCGCCGACATCCACCGCGCCCGCAAGCAGGCCGGCGGTCTTATAGGTGTTCAGCTCGCCCTGAAGCTTTTCTGCTTCTTTTTCTTTCGCTTTCAGCTCTGCGCTAAGCGCTTCGGCACGTGCGGGGACCTCCAGTGCGGAGGTCGCTTTGAGCGCCGCGGCTGCTTTTTCAAGAAGCGTTTCCGTTTCACGCAGGTGCGTAAGAAGCCCTGTACCCGTCACCGCCGTAATGCGCCGCACGCCCGCGGCAACGGAGGATTCCGAAGTGATCTTGAAAAGCCCGAGCATGGCCGTGTTTTCGACATGCGTGCCGCCGCAAAGCTCAGTCGAGAAATCGCCGATCTTAACGACGCGCACCACGTCGCCGTATTTTTCACTGAACAGCGCCATCGCGCCCATCTTCTTAGCTTCCTCGAGCGGCATTTCCGTTGTAACAACGGGCACAGCCTCGAAGATCACGCGGTTGACCATCTCTTCCACGCGGGAGAGCTCTTCACCTGTGAGCGCGGAGAAGTGCGTGAAGTCAAAGCGCATTTCCTGTGGATTCACAAGCTGGCCCGCCTGCTCAACATGCGTGCCGAGCACCTGCCGCAGCGCCGCCTGCAGAAGATGCGCCGCCGTGTGGTTGCGCATGGTGGCGCGGCGTGTGTCGCCGTCGATCTCGGCGGTCACCTGCTGCCCGACGGTAACGCTCTCGCCTTCGGTCACACAACCGTGGTGCAGATAGATGCCCTGCGCGGTTTTGGTGGTTCCGCGCACCGTAAAGACAAAACCGTCGCCGACGATCCTGCCCGTATCACCGACCTGGCCGCCGCCCTCGCCGTAAAACACGGTTTGATCGAGTATGAGCGTTGCGTCTTTCCCGTTATCCACGGATTCCGCCCGTTCACCGTCGGTCAGCACGGCAAGCACCCGGGCACCACAATCGAACGCCGTATAGCCCAGGAACTGCGTCGCGGGGAGGTCTTTCACCGCATCGTCCGCGCCGAGCCAGGCTTCCTTGCCCGCATCTTTATGGGCGCTGCGCGCGCGTTCACGCTGTTCTTTGACAAGCTGATTGAACGCGTCTTCGTCCACGGTCATACCGCGTTCTTCGAGCAGATCTTTGGTCAGATCCAGCGGGAAGCCGAACGTATCGGACAGCAAAAACGCATCCTTGCCAGAGAGCACCTTTCCATTCGTAGCGTCCGCCATTTTTTCAAAGCGCTGTACGCCCGCATCAAGCGTGCGCGCAAAGTTTTCTTCTTCGGCGCGGATGACGTTGACGATATAATCATGCTTTTCGACAAGCTCGGGATACGCGTTCTTGTTCTCCTGAATCACCGTTTCGGCAACTTCATACAGGAACGGGCGGTCGATCCCCAACAGCCTGCCGTGACGCACCGCGCGGCGCAGAAGCCGGCGCAGCACATAGCCGCGGCCCTCGTTTGAGGGCATCACGCCGTCGCCGAGCATCATCGTGGTGCTGCGCACGTGGTCGGTGATGACGCGCAGCGACACGTCGGTGTGCTCGTTTTCGTGGTACTGCACGCCTGCAATACGCATAATGTGCTTCATGATGTTCTGGACGGTGTCGACTTCAAACAGGTTGTCCACATCCTGCGCGATGCACGCAAGGCGCTCAAGGCCCATGCCCGTGTCGATATTCGGGTGTGCAAGGCGGGTGTAATTGCCCTCCCCGTCGTTTTCAAACTGTGTGAATACGAGGTTCCAAAATTCGATATAGCGGTCACACTCGCAGCCGACTTTGCAGTCGGGTTTGCCGCAGCCGTATTTTTCGCCGCGATCATAGTAAATTTCCGAACAGGGACCGCACGGACCCGCGCCGTGCTCCCAGAAGTTATCTTCTTTGCCGAAGCGCACCATGTGCGACTCTTTTACGCCGACATCCTTCGTCCAGATGTCGTACGCCTCGTCGTCATCCTGATAAACGCTGATATACAGTTTTTCGGGGTCCATTTCCATGACCTTGGTGCAAAACTCCCAAGCCCACGGAATGACCTCTTTTTTGAAGTAATCGCCGAACGAAAAGTTGCCCAGCATCTCAAAATAGGTGCCGTGGCGCGCGGTCTTGCCGACGTTTTCAATATCCGGCGTGCGGATGCACTTCTGGCAGGTGGTCACGCGCTTGCGCGGCGGGGTCACCTCACCCGTAAAGTATTTTTTCATCGGCGCCATGCCGGAGTTGATCAGCAGCAGGCTTTTGTCATCCCGCGGGACCAGTGAAAAGCTCGGCAGCCGCAGATGCCCCTTGCTTTCAAAAAAGGAGAGATATTTCTCCCGCAGGTCGTTAAGCCCAGTCCATTCCATAATCCGTATACTCCTTACCGTGCGGCAAAAGCCGCGTTAGTCGTTATCCTATTACTTATAGTATCCACAAAATTATACATTTCCGCCTTTCGCTTGTCAACTTAAATTCCGAGAAAATGCTTGTTTTACGGCTGTAAATTCGATATAATAAATTAGGAAATATGCCCGTCCGTGCGACGGGGCAAAGGAAATATCGGGAGGAAAAGTGTATGCGTTCTGACATTGAAATCGCACAGGCAGCGAAAATGCTGCCCATTACGGAGATCGCCGCGCGGCTCGGCGTGGATGCGGACGACCTGGAGCTTTACGGCAAATACAAGGCAAAACTGCCGCTTTCGCTTCGCGAAAAGCTGCGCGGCAAACCGGATGGTAAGCTGATCCTCGTCACCGCCATCAACCCCACCCCGGCGGGCGAAGGCAAAACGACCGTGACGGTGGGCCTTGGCGAAGCGATGCAGAAGATCGGCAAAAACGCGATCATCGCGCTGCGCGAGCCTTCGATGGGCCCTGTGTTCGGTGTCAAGGGGGGCGCTGCGGGCGGCGGCTATGCACAGGTCGTGCCCATGGAGGACATCAACCTGCATTTCACGGGCGATATGCATGCGCTCACTGCCGCGAATAACCTGCTGTGCGCGATGCTCGACAACCACCTGCAGCAGGGCAACGCGCTTGGAATCGACCCGCGCCGCATCCTTTTGAAGCGGTGCCTCGATATGAATGACCGTGCGCTGCGCAACATTGTGATTGGCCTTGGCGGCAAGGTCAACGGCGTGCCGCGCGAGGATGGCTTTATGATTACCGTTGCCAGCGAAGTGATGGCGATTTTGTGCCTTGCAGCGGATATGGAGGATTTAAAAGAACGGCTCGGGCGGATGCTCGTCGCCTACACCTACGACGGCAAACCGGTTTACGCGCGCGATCTCGGCGCGGTGGGCGCGATGGCAGCGCTGCTGCGCGATGCGATCAAGCCGAACCTTGTGCAGACGCTCGAAAACACGCCTGCGCTCATGCACGGCGGGCCGTTCGCGAATATCGCCCACGGGTGCAACTCCGTTACGGCGACAAAGCTCGGGCTGAAGCTTGCCGATTACTGCATCACGGAAGCGGGCTTCGGCGCGGACCTCGGCGCGGAAAAATTCCTGGACATCAAATGCCGCGTGGCGGGGCTCAAGCCCGCCTGCGTGGTGCTGGTTGCCACCATCCGCGCGCTGAAATACAACGGCGGCGTTGCAAAAACGGATTTGGGCGAAGAGAACGTTGAAGCGCTCGAAAAAGGCATTGTCAACCTGAAAACGCATCTGGAAAACATGCGCAAATACGGCGTGCCCGTGGTGGTGGCCATCAACCGTTTCCACACGGACACCGACGCGGAGATCGCCGTAGTCGAGCGCGTCTGTGAGGAGATGGGCGCGCCCGTTTCGCTGACGGAAGTGTTCTCGAAAGGCGGCGAAGGCGGCGCAGACTTGGCGCAAAAGGTCTGCCGCATCATCGACGAGCAGCCTTCGAAGTATCACCCGATCTACGACACGGCGCTTTCCATCCCGGAAAAGATCGAGACCATCGCAAAAGAAATCTACCGCGCGGACGGTGTGACGTTCACGGCATCCGCCAAAAAATCCATTGCCGAGATCGAAGCGCTCGGGGAGGACAAACTGCCCGTGTGCATTGCCAAAACGCAGTATTCCCTTTCCGATAACCCAGCTCTGCTTGGCAAGCCAGAAGGCTTTACACTTACGGTGCGCGAAGTGCGCCTTTCCGCAGGCGCAGGCTTCGTCGTGGCGCTGACGGGCGATATCATGACCATGCCGGGGCTGCCGAAGGTCCCCGCGGCGTGCAGCATCGATGTGGACGAAAACGGCGTGATCTCGGGGTTGTTCTGAGACGACGGCGCTTTCCTTCGCAAAAAGATAAAAACACGGGCGAGCCTTTTCGGTTCGCCCGTGTTTCCTTTCTGCTTGTAAAAGTGTTTGCCTTTACAGAAGCCGTGCTGCTTCTTTGTCCATATACACGACGACGTCGTGGTGGAACTGGAGGATCGACGCCGGGCAGACCGGTGTGACCTCGCCCTTGATCATCGCCGCCATGGCGTCCGCTTTTGCCGCGCCCGTGGCGATCATCACGATTTTTTTCGCCTTCATGATTGAGCCGACGCCCATGGTCAGCGCATAGTGCGGCATGGGATTTTCGTCGAAATATTTGGAATTGGCTTCGATCGTGCTTTCGGTGAGCTTGACCTTGAACGCGCCGCGCGTAAAGCAGATAGACGGTTCGTTAAACCCGATGTGGCCGTTGCGCCCAACGCCCAAAAGCTGGATGTCCACACCCGCTTTATCAAGTTCCGCGTCGTAGCGCGCGCACTCGGCGTCGGTATCCTCGGCGTTGCCATCGAGAAAATGCACGTTTTCTTCGCGGATGTCGGTATGATCGAACAGCTCCTGGTGCATAAAGGTATAGTAGCTGTTTTTATCGGATCTCGGCAGCCCGACGTATTCGTCGAGATTATAGGTCGTCACGTCGCGCAGGCTGACTTCGCCGCGTTCGTACGCTTTGTATATGTACTGATACGTCGGGATCGGCGACGCGCCCGTTGCAAGCCCCAGCACGATATTCGGTTTCCGGTTGATGGCGTCCACAAACAATTTCCCTGCCGCCTCACCGATCTGGGCGGCATTGTCCATAATGATAACTTTCATGTTTTCACCCTGTTCCTTCGCAAATATACGAAAGTATTGTACCATATTTTATCCGGATTTCAACAAATATTTTCTTTCCGGTGAAAATGTGGTACAATGCACATAGGACGCATAAAAGGAGGCGGCGTATGATCCGAAACGGCGTTGACCTGGTGGAGATCGAACGCATCCGGCGCTCGGTGCAGAACCCCACATTTTCGGAGCGCGTGTTCGGCACGCGCGAACGGGCAGAATGGAAACAGCGCGACGAAAAGGCGGAGCATCTGGCGGGGGCATTCGCTGCAAAAGAGGCCTTTGCAAAGACGCTTGGCACCGGCATCCGCGGGTTTTCACTTTCCGAGGTCGAAGTGCTGCACGACAGCTTTGGCGCGCCGTATTTCGCATTTTCGGGAAAAGCCGCGGCGCTTGTCGAAGCGCGCGCACTCGAATTTTCACTGAGCATTACGCACACGGACACGCTCGCCTTGGCGATGGTCACAGCATACGAGAAAGGAGACGCAAACCTATGATGCGGATCTTAAATTCCGAACAGATTAAAGCGGTGGAAGCCGCGGCGGATGAAAGCGGCATTTCCTACCTGCGGTTGATGGAGAACGCAGGTTCCGCCTGTGCAAAGGTTATCCGCACACGCTTTGACAACACGGACAAACGGCGCGTGGTGGTGCTGTGCGGCAAGGGCAAAAACGGCGGCGACGGCTTTGTCGCGGCGCGCAAACTGTTTGAAAACGGCTATGATGTGCGCGTGCTGCTCGTTGCAGGCGAACCCAAGGCCGAAAACGCGCAGGAGATGTTTTCACGGCTCGGCGAGCTGGAAGTCCCCGCAGAAAGCTACGCGCCGCAGAGCGAACGCCAGCGTTCGCTTTTGCAAAAAGCGGACATCATTCTGGACGCGGTGTTTGGCACGGGTTTTTCCGGCACGCTGCCTGAAGATTTGCAGGCATTATTTGCCTTCGTAGAAAGCTGCAGCGGGTTTGTGGTCGCGATCGATTTGCCGAGCGGTGTCTGCGCCGACACACCGCAGCTGCAAAGCCGTCCGCTCAAAGCCGACCTGACTGTTTCGGTCATGGCGCTCAAGCCTGCGCTGGTATCATTCCCCGCGCGGGAATTCGCGGGAGAAGTGCAGGTGGTTTCCATCGGGATCCCCGACGAGCTGTACAAACCGTACCACAAGGCGTTTTCCTTTACAGATAAGGACGTTGCCTCGCTCTTTCCAAAACGCGCCGCCGATGCGAACAAAGGTGACTTTGGCAAGGCGCTGGTGGTGGCGGGCAGCTATGAGATGCCCGGCGCCGCGCTGCTGACAAGCAGCGCCTGCGTGGAGTGCGGTGCGGGGCTCGTGCGGCTTGCCTTCCCGGACTGCGCGTATGCGGCGGTCACAGCCGCCGTGCCCGAAAAGGTGCTTCTGCCGCTTGCCTCCAACCGATTCGGCAGGATCTCGGCGCAGGATGAAAAGCGGCTGCTGGACGCCTTATCCAATTCAACGGCCTGTCTGATCGGCTGCGGGCTGGGGCTCGATTACGATACGAAAGCCCTTGTGCGGTCCGTGCTGCAACATGCGAATGTGCCCGTGGTTTTGGATGCGGACGGCATAAATGCCGTGTGCGACGACATAGATATGATACGGGAAGCGAAAGCACCGGTCATCCTCACCCCGCACCCGGGCGAGGCGGCGCGCTTGCTTGGCTGTACGGCGCGCGAAGTGCAGGCAGACCGTATGACGGCGTGCGCCGCGCTTTGCGAAAAAGCAGGTGCGACGGTGGTGCTCAAGGGCGCGGGCACGATTGTTTCGGCGGACGGCAAGCGGTTTTCGATCAATTTGACCGGCAACGCAGGGCTCGCGACCGCCGGCACCGGAGATGTGCTTGCCGGGATGCTGCTCGGCTTTTTGTGCCTGGGGCTTTCGCCGTTGGAAGCGGCGGTCGCCGCCGCGCACATCCACGGGCTCGCGGGCGATGCGGTGGCTGAGGAAGCGGCGCTTTGCTCAGTTACGCCCTCCAAAATGCTTGGCGTTCTGCCAAAGGTGCTTTCCCAATTTGAAGCCTGAGGGGAGCTCTCGTCATGCGGCGTGTGTTCGGGCTGCTTGCAGCGGCGGCTTTGCTTTTTTGCTGCGGATGTCAAAACGCCGAAACACAACTGCAAAAAACACCTCTGCCCGCCGCGTTCACGGCGGAAATCTCCGTAACGCACGGCGTGCTGAAATTTGAGGCGGACTTTGCCTTTTCAGCGGACGGCACGGCGCAAACCACGCTGACCGCACCCGAAGCGGTGGCGTCGCTGGAGATCACGCAAAACAAAACCGGCTGCCGGTTCGCATTTTTGGGCCTGACGCTGGAGACTCCGCCCGCGTTTCTGCCTGATGCTTCGTTTGCCAAGCTTTTGTATGCGGCTGTGTGCGCGCTGCGCGACGGTACAGCCGACTGCACGGCGGCAAGCTACGGGGACAGCCAGATCTACACCTGCAAAACCGATGCCGGGGATCTGTTCACGCTCTCGTGCAATGCCGAGAGCGGTACGCCGCAAACGCTCGCCATGGATGGGCAGGACCTGCGCGTGGACTTTGTCTCCTTTCAAGCGCAGGAATAAAAATGTGGAAAAGCAGCCCCCTGCCGTACCGATTCCGGTATGGCAGGGGGCTTTTCTGCGGATATATGCTTTGGTTATTCTTCGACCTTTTCAAACTGGTCGGCGCCTACGCCGCACAGCGGGCAGACAAAATCCTCGGGCAGTTCATCGCCCTCATACACATAACCACAAACGGTGCAAACATATTTCGCCATTTTCGTTTTTCCTTTCAGACAGTTGTTACATCAATAATTTTCCGCACGCAGGCAGAAATAAGACTGCGGATGCGCGCACACGGGACACACCTCAGGCGCTTTTTTGCCGATGACGATATGTCCGCAGTTCATGCACTGCCAGACCATGTCGCCGTCGCGCGAGAAAACAAGCCCGCCTTCGATATTGGCAAGCAGCTTTCTGTAGCGCTCCTCGTGTGTCTTTTCGATCGCCGCAACGCCGTCAAACAGCTCGGCGATGTGGTCAAAGCCCTCTTCGCGCGCTGTTTTGGCAAAGCCTGCGTACATGTCGGTCCACTCGTAATTCTCACCCGCCGCTGCGTCTTTGAGGTTTTCGGGCGTGGAAGGCATGCCGCCGTTGAGCAGCTTAAACCAGATCTTCGCGTGTTCTTTTTCGTTTTTCGCGGTCTCTTCGAACAGTGCGCCGATCTGCACATAGCCGTCTTTTTTCGCCTTAGACGCATAATACAGATACTTGGTATGCGCCTGCGATTCACCCGCAAATGCCGCGAGTAGATTCTTTTCGGTCTTGGAGCCTTTTAATTCAGCCATTTGGATCACCCTTTCTGTTTTCAGTTTTTCCGCGCAAAGTCTTGCGCTTCAAGGTAATTATAGGATATAGAGGAAAATTTTTCAAGCTTTCTATTAAAAAATTGAATCTCTGCGCAAAAAATGCTACAATGTGGAAAACAACTGTTAAAAAGGAGTCTGCGGCGCGTCGTTTGGGCGCTGCGCGTACAAACTATGTATATCAAAAACAAACACGTAAAACAGATCTATCGTCTGTTGTTCCTGCTCGCATGCGAAGCAGGGCTGATTCTGGAGTTCGTGGGTGTGAGTACGCTTGGCGGCGCAAAAATGCTGCTGTGCTACTACACGGTGTTAAGCAATATCGTTTGCTTTTTATACTTCGCGTTTCTTGTCATCGCACAGCCCGCGCGGGAAAACGCGCTGACGCGCGGCGCGGTCACCATGTGCATCACGGTGACGGGGCTTGTGTACCATTTTCTGCTCACGGGCGTGATGGAGGCGAGCGTCGATAACGTCTCCACTTTGCTGCTGACGGGCAACACGCTGGTCCATTATGTCGTGCCCATTGGGGTGGTGCTCGACTATTTTCTGTTTTTCCCGAAAGGCAATTATAAGCCGCTTTACCCGCTCGCGTGGCTGGTGCTGCCGTATGCGTATTTCATTTTCATCCTGATCCGCGCCGAGGTAAGCTCCGCGACTTTTTCCGGCTACGGCGGGCAGAGCCGTTTTCCGTATCCGTTTCTGGATGTGGACGCTTACGGCTGGAGCCGTGTGCTCTTGATGGTGTTTGCCATTACGGTTGTATTCACGGCGCTCGGATATTTGGCGTTCGTGCTCGACCGGCTGCTGGGCAGGACACGCAAGCATGCGCGGTAACGCTATTTTTCCGAATTCAGCTTGCAGCCCATGCAAAGGCCGCCTCGCAGATCTTTCAGCACAAGGAAGCCGTGTTTTCGATAAAACGATACAGCGCGTGGATTGCCTGCCGAGACGCAAAGAAACACACCCGGCACACCGCTTTGCATGAGCTTTTCCTTGAGCGTTTGCATAAGCAACGAACCGACGCCTTGCCCTTGGATGTCCGGCATCAGGTCAATGTGCAGGTGCGCGGGAAATTCTTTTGCGAACGGGGCTTGCAGGCGCAATGCACCGCGGGACTGCAACGCGCGCAGAGGGGAAAGCTTTCGGATCTGTTTTTGTTCTTTTGCCGAAAACGCGGCAAGATACCGTTCATAGTCCGGTGCGCAGAGGATATAGCCTTTTGCGCAGTCGGTTTCATCCGCCGCGACAAAGCAGAAGTCCCGTTCGGTGCGTGTATAGCAGCGGTTGTAGAGCAGCAGCGTATTTTTCCGTTCGCGCGCATTTTTTCGCAGGGCGGGCGCGGCGGTAGCAAGGCAGATCTGTTCGACAGCGGGGATATCCGCTTCGCGCATGGGGCGAACGTGCACTTGCATAGAATCGCTCCTTTCGCCGTTTTCTGCATTGTAGCATAAACGATGCCCGCGTGCAAGGCGCGCTGCGCAGCGGTATGTTATACTTGGATAAAGGAGTTTGTATGAAAACAAGGTGGTATAAAGACGCGGTAGTGTATCAGATCTATCCGCGCAGTTTTATGGATTCCAACGGCGATGGCATCGGCGATCTGCCCGGTATTCTGCAAAAGGTCGATTACTTAAAAGAACTCGGCGTGGACGCCGTGTGGCTTTCGCCCTGTTACAAATCGCCGAACGACGATAACGGTTACGACATCAGCGATTACCGCGACATCATGGATGAATTCGGCACTATGCAGGATTTTGACCGGATGCTTGCAGCGTTTCACAGCCGCGGCATTCGTGTGCTGATGGATCTGGTTGTCAACCACACCTCGGATGAACACCCGTGGTTTCAAGAAAGCCGGAAGAGTAAAACAAATCCGTACCGCGACTACTACATTTGGCGCGACGGCACAGGCCCCGAAAAAAAAGACCCGCCCAACCACTGGCGCGCCTGCTTTGGCGGATCAGCGTGGGAATACGACGAGACGACCGGGCAGTTTTATCTGCACCTGTTCAGCAAAAAGCAGCCGGATCTGAACTGGGATAACCCAAAGGTGCGCGCCGAAGTGGCGGATATTTGCAACTTCTGGCTGCAAAAGGGCGTGGACGGGTTTCGCTGCGATGTGATCACCTATATCTCCAAGCCCGGCGACCTGTACCATGCCGCACAGGACGAGGTAGTGGTCGGCCCGCATTGGAAAGCTTATATACACGAGTTGTCCGAACGTGCCTTCAACCGCTTCGATACCCTGATTGTCGGCGAAGCGGCGGGGATCGATTTTCGCCGTGCGTGCGAGATCACGCGCGAGGACGCGGGACTTTTGGATATGCTATTCCATTTTGAGCACACGGATGTGCGCACCATGTTTGCGCGCAATCAAAGATCCATGAGCCTTCGCCGTTTCAAGCGCGTTTTGTTCCGTTGGCAGACACTGCCAAAGAACTGTTGGGGCGCGTTATACTATGAAAATCACGACCAGCCCCGCAGCCTGCCGCGCTTTGCGCCTGCCGGCGAGTACCGCGCTGCGGCGGCAAAAAGCCTTGCAGTTTCGCTGCTGTTCCAAAAGGGGACCCCTTTCCTGTATCAGGGACAGGAACTGGGCATGACCAACTGCGTGTTTTCAAAGGAGGATTACCGCGACATCCAATCGGTCAATCAACTTGCCGACGCGCGCCGTAAGCCGTTCGGCAGAATCGCCGAGTATTTTGCCGAACGCTATTTACAGCGGTTTGCGCGCGACCATGCCCGCACGCCGATGCAGTGGAGCGGTGCGCCGAACGCCGGCTTCACAAGCGGTACGCCGTGGATGAAGGTCAACGAAAATTACCGGCAGATCAATGCCGCCGACCAGCAAAAAGATCCGCAATCCGTTTTGCAGTTTTACAAAAACGCGATTGCCTTGCGCAAGGCACATGCCGATCTTGTGCGCGACGGGGATTTTCTGCCGATCGGCGAAAAGGATAAAAACGTGTTTGCCTTTGCACGCAGGCTCGGCAACCGGCAGTTGCTTGTCGTGTGCAGTCTTTCCCCGAAGGCGGTTCATTTCGCTGTCCCTGCGGAATTCCGGACGGGCAATGAACAGCTGCTGCTGTGCAACGCCGAGACGCCGCCCACACTCGGCGCGGTCTTACAGCTCGCGCCCTGTACCTGTGCGGTGTGGTTTATGGAGACCAAATGAGTGCAAAATTTTGATACCAAAGCCGTCCCCCGTTGGGGGCGGCTTTTTTTATCCGGTCAGACGTTTGCGCATTTCGAGCAAAATGCCGCGTTCGCGCCGCGAGACCTGGACCTGCGAAAGTCCCAGCGCTTCGGCAGTTTTGACCTGCGTCAAGCCGTGGAAGTAGCGCAGTTCGATGAGTTTCCGATCCGTTTCCGGCAGTGTTTTGAGGACTTCCTGAAGCGCCAGCGCATTTTGGATCTCGTCTTCGCCCGATTCCACGGGAATATCCAGCTGCCGTGCGCCTTCCTCATCCGCCGCCGTCAGCGAAACGGTCGGCTGCGAAAGCCCCAACAGCTCGGTCATCTCATATTCCGAAACGCCCACTTTTTCAGCAAGCTCGCGAAGCTTCGGTTCGCGCCCAAGTGATGCCGTCAGCTCTTCCCGCACGCGGGCGGCTTTGCGTGCGCGTTCTTTTAAGGCGCGGCTGATCTTGACGCTCCCGCCGTCGCGGAACAATCGCTTGATCTCACCTAAGATCGCGGGCACGGCATAGGTCGAAAACGCAAACCCGAGTTCCGCGCGAAAGCCGTCCGCTGCCTTGACAAGCCCCAGACAGCCCGCCGAAAACAGGTCGTCATATTCCACGCCCTTCCCGCGGAAGCGGTTTGCGCAGGCGTGCACCAACCCCAAATTTTCAGAGATCAGGCGGTCACGGTTCAAGGGTTGCATCTCTGCCCCGAATCGACTTCACAAGTGTCACTGTGGTGCCCTTGCCCACAGTAGAACGCACCCGCACTTTGTCGCAGAAGCTTTCCATCACGGAAAATCCCAAGCCTGCACGGTCGCCGCCAAGCGTCGTAAACAGCGGTTCGCGCGCTTTTCGGATGTCCGCGATGCCGCAGCCGCGGTCATGGATCTGGATCTCCATAGTCCCCTGTTCAAACAGCCGCACCCGTATGTAAATTTTACCGACCTCGTTTGGGTAAGCGTGCACGATGCAGTTCGTGACCGCCTCGCTGACCGCCGTTTTGATGTCGTTGACCTCTTCAAGCGTCGGATCGAGCGCGGCGGCAAAGGCGGCAACCGCCACACGCGCATATCCTTCGTTGACCGAGCGGCTCTCAAGCTGCAGCCGCATTTCATTGCTGGGTTTCATGGTTTTGAGCCTCCTTTTTTTCCGCCCGCGAAAGCGCGGCGATTTTGTCCAAGCCCGCAAGGCGCATCACCTTATAGGCATGCGTGGAGAGATTGCGGATTTCGAGCGTACAGGAAAGCTGTACGAGCAGCTTATAGCGCCCCATGACAAGCCCGATGCCGGAGCTGTCCATAAACGTGACGCCGCCAAAATCCAAAATCGTGTGCGTGGGGTGGAAGCCGACGGCAAATTCGTCGATTTTCTCGCGCACGGCGGGCGCGTTGTGATGGTCCAGCTCCCCTTCAAGATAGACCGTCATAACTTGTCCATCGGTTTCAATGTGGGTATGCATACGGATTGCCTCCTTTTCGTTCCGTGATGTATTGTAGCAAGGCATTTGCAAAAAAAATGTCGCATTGCGGGAACAGCCCTATGGAAAACGCAAAACGCCGCCCGGACCAGATGGTCCGGGCGGCTCGTATTTTAGATTTGGATCTCATTCCACATATTCCCGCAGCGCATCGAGCAGCGACGCGTCTGCGATGACTTCGGCGCGCACGCCTTCAGGCAGATATTCTTCCGAAAGCACGCGTCCGCGGCGGCGCACCTCAGCGAGCACCCCGACCCGATCAAAGGGCAGGCAGACCCTGGCACGTGCACGTCCTTTCTGCAGGAGCCGCTCCATGGCGGAAAGCAGCCGGTCGATCCCCGCCCCCGTGCGCGCGCTGATGCATACCGTATCGCGCCCCGCAGGCGGCAGAAAATTCGGATGCGGCGTGTCGCATTTATTAAACACGTGCAAGATCGGGGTCTGCGCGCAGCCGAGATCTTCAAGCAGTTCGGTCGTCACCTGCAAATGCTCCTCGACCGCCGCGTCGGAAACGTCGCAGACATTGAGGATCAGGTCTGCGTCCGCTGCCTCCTCCAAGGTCGAGTGGAAAGCTTCGACCAATTTGTGCGGCAAACGGCGTACAAGGCCAACGGTATCCACCAGCATCACCGAAAGTCCGCCGGGCAATGTTAAACGGCGCGCCGTGGGGTCGAGCGTGGCAAACAGCTTGTCCTCGGCAAGGACGCCCGCGTTCGTGAGCGCGTTCATCAGCGTGGATTTGCCTGCATTCGTGTAACCCATGAGCACGACGGTCAGCACGCCGTCCTTTTTGCGGCGGGTGCGATAGGCGGTGCGGCGTTTTTCGATCTGCCCGAGGGCTTCGCGCAGGCTTTGGATGCGGCGGCGGATGTGGCGGCGGTCGCTTTCCAGCTTGCTTTCGCCCGGGCCGCGCGTCCCGATGCCGCCGCCCAAGCGTGAAAGCGCTTTTCCCTGCCCCGAAAGGCGCGGCAGTCTGTATTGCAGTTGCGCGAGCTCGACCTGGATTTTCCCTTCGCGGCTGCGCGCATGCTGGGCGAAAATATCCAGGATCAGCGTTGTGCGGTCGATCACGCGCGTCTTCGTCTCTTTTTCGAGATTCCCCTGCTGCGCCGGGGAAAGTTCGCCGTCGGCGATCACCAGATCCACATCGTTGTCCGCACAGAACGTGCAAATTTCCCGCAGCCGCCCGCTGCCGACATACGTTGCGGGGTTTGGATTTTCCAGCCTTTGGGATACCACGCCCACGACCTCGGCGCCGGCGGTCTGTGCCAGCGCTTCGAGTTCCTGAAGCGATGCTTCACAATCATATTCGCCCGTATCCACCCCCACGAGCAAAGCGCGCTCGGGGCGCGTGCCGACCGTATGCAGTTCCATAAAAACTCCTTTTTTGATCGTATACAGAAAACCCGCGCCCGTATTCCGAGCGCGGGTTTTGTTTGGCTCAGTCGATAAATTTGCCGTAGTGCTTCGGCTCGGCAAGCGGCGGAGCAAAGTGGATGAGGAATTGCGCCGCCTTGGAGAGGATCGGATTTTTGATGACGTCGCCGAGGTTGACAATCAGCGTGTCGCAGATCTTGTAGACCGACGGTGTGGACGACGGCGTCATGGTCACACGGTCGCGGCGCTTAAAGAGAAAATTGAGGTCACGCTTGCCAATGGTCTCGATCGGGCGGATGGACAGCTTGAGGTTGAAGTCATCCAGCCACTCGGCGTTGGCGCAGACCTTAAAAGCCACATGCCCGAGCGTCATGGTGCCGTAGCGATAATGCCCATCCATGCCGCAGGCGACGGTGTTGCGCTCGTCGCCCTCGTCCCAGGTGATGGCGCACTCGTGCTCTTTAAAGTGGAAGCGGATATGGTCGATGTTGCCGGCGCGATCCTTCATCATAAACGTCACAGCCAGCGGCAGCACGCTCATGGGGAAGCCGATGAGGTTCAGCAGAATTTTCCGCCGCATTTTGATCGTCCTGCCCTCGATCTTCGGCTCCAGCGGAGAGTGCGCTGAGACCACAGGGCGGGCAAACAGCGAGGATTCGGGTTTCGGCGGCTCGCCGGAATCGTTTTCGTTGATGAATGCCGCGGGAAAGAACTTCCAGATGGTCGCGCGCGCCTGCGGTTCGCTGGGCACGGCCGCCGTGGTGATGATGCTCGCGTCATAGGCAGGCAGATTGATGGCAAACTGCGAGAACATACCGTCCGCGCGGTAGGAATCCGGCACGCCCCCATTTCTCCAGAAGCAATAGCCGTACCCGGAGGTGCTGTCCGGGTCGTCGCCGGGCTGCCGGATGTCGCCGAGCTGGTTGCAAGTCGCTTCGCGCACCCAGGCCTCGGGGATAACCTGATGCCCGCGGTATTTGCCGCCGTGCAGGTAGCAGTCCGCAAATTTTGCCAGGTCCTCGGTGGTAATATACAGGCCCCAGCCGCCCGCTTCAATCCCGTTCGGATCCGTCTCCCAGAACGGGATTTCGATGCCAAGCGGCTCGAACAGGCGCGGGGTGAGATATTCAATTACGCTCATCCCCGTAACGCGGTGCAGGATCGCACAGAGCATATAGATGTTTTCATTGACATATAAGAACTCCGTTCCCGGCTCGAACACCCAGGGGGAATTGATGTAGTCGGCGATCCAGTCGATCTTGCCTTTGTCCGCCATTAAGTCGGTCTGCTTGCCGGAGGTCATGGTCAGCAGCGTGCGCACCGTGAGCTTATCGAAATACGGGTGCGGCGTTTTCGGCGGGTAATCCGGAAAGAAATCCAGGACCTTGTCGGTCAGGTGCACAAGCCCTTCGCTGACGGCAAACCCGATTGCCGTTGACGTGAAGCTTTTGCTGACAGAATACATGGTGTGCTTGGTATGCGCGTCGTACGGCTCGTTATACCACTCCACGGCTACTTTGCCGTGACGCAGCACCATCAGGCTGTGAAACTCCAGCTCCTCGCGCTGTATGTAGTCCACAAACTGCTCGGCAACGTCGGCGTAGACACCGACTTCTTCGGGCGTAGCGGCACGGGGCAGATCAGTATTTGCACGCATATAAGCTTTCTCACCTTTCCAATTTTCTTCCCAAATTTGAACGATTTATTTTATCATATTTTTGAAAAGATTGCAATATTTCGCACAAAAAAAGGCAGGCGAAACGCCTGCCTTTAGAAAAAATGGACAACTATATAACCATATGTTGCCAAATCAATCGACTTTAACCGTCCAGCCGAATTTGTCGGGTCGCTTGCCCCACTGGATACCCGTCAGCTCATCGTACAGCTTCTGGGAAATGTCGCCGATCTTGCCGTGGTTGATTTCCATGACCTTGTCGCCCACACGCAGTTCGCCGATAGGCGAAATGACCGCCGCCGTGCCGCTGCCGAACGCTTCAAGCAATCTGCCCTCATCATAGGCTTTGACCAGTTCATCGACGGAGATGCGGCGCTCGGAGACGTTGTAGCCCCAATCCTTGAGGATATCCACGCAGGACATGCGCGTAATACCGCTTAAGATGCTGCCTGTCTCAAGAGAAGGCGTGACAACTTCGCCGTCCAGCACGAAGAACACGTTCATCGTACCGACTTCTTCCACATATTTGCGCTCCACGCCGTCGAGCCACAGCACCTGTGTATAGCCGAGCTTTTCGGCAATATCCTGTGCCTTTAAGGATGTGGCATAGTTGCCGCCGGTCTTAGTAAAGCCGACGCCGCCTTTGACAGCACGCACATATTTGTCTTCCACATAGATCTTAACGGGATTGAGCCCCTCGGGATAATATGCGCCGACGGGCGAAAGGATGATGGAGAAGATCAGATGATGTGCCGGGTGTACGCCGATGTGCGCATCCGTTGCAAAAATGAACGGACGGATATAAAGCGACGTCCCCTCAGCGTGGGGGATCCAGTCCGCATCCACGCGCACAAGCTCTTTGATCGCTTCCACCGCGAACGCTTCATCGATCTGCGGGATGCACAGGCGGTCGTTGGAGCGGTTCAGGCGCTCCATGTTCTTGTCGGGACGGAACAACAGGATCTCGCCGTTCGGGCTGCGATACGCTTTCAGGCCCTCAAAGACCTCCTGCGCATAATGCAGCACCATGGCGGCGGGGTCGAGCGCAAACGGCGCATACGGCACGATGCGCGGGTCATGCCAGCCCTCGCCCTCATCATAGTTCATAATGAACATATGATCGGTATAATAATTCCCGAAGCCGAGTGCATTTTCGTCCTTGGGCTTCGGCTTAGGCGTTTTGGTTCGTTCGATTTTGATTTCCATGAAAAACATCTCCAATGTTTTTTAACAGGGCATTACGCCTTGTCGTATTTATAATTCGGAACAAGCTCCTGTAAGAACTTGCGGGAATCCTCCGGTGCCAGATTCGGAATCTGCGCGATGTGCTGCATAAGCAATTCCTCATCAAACGCATACGGCGATGTGACAAAGATCTTGTCGTTTTCCGTTTTATGCATCCCGTCGCGCTCGGAAGGCAAAATAAGCTCTTCATACAGCTTTTCGCCCGGGCGGAGCCCCGTAAACTGGATGTCGATATCCACATACGGCTCATAGCCGGAAAGCTTGATGAGCTTTTCGGCAAGCGAGACGATCTTGACGGGCTCGCCCATATCGAGCACAAAGATCTCGCCGCCTTTTGCAAGGCCGCCCGCCTGCACGACGAGCTGCGCCGCTTCGGGGATGGTCATAAAGTACCGTGTGATGTCGGGGTGCGTGACCGTCAGCGGCCCGCCATGCTCAAGCTGCTCTTTGAACAGCGGGATCACGCTGCCGTTTGAGCCAAGCACGTTGCCGAAACGCACAGCGGCAAACTTGGTCTTGGAAATTTTGGCGAAGTGCTGCACCACCAGCTCGCAGCAGCGCTTGGTCGCGCCCATGACGTTGGTGGGATTGACCGCCTTGTCCGTGGAGAGCAGCACAAAATTGCGCACACCGAACTCGTCGGCAACCTTTGCGGTATTATATGTGCCGAGGATGTTGTTCTTGATCGCCTCGTAGGGGCTGTCTTCCATCAGGGGCACGTGCTTGTGCGCAGCGGCGTGAAAGACGCTCGAGGGATGGAACTCCTCAAATACTTCGCGCAGGCGCTGCTCTTCCCGCACCGAGCCGATGCGGATCTCCACCTGCGGCGTGCCGAAATACTGCATGTCCAGCGCATTCTTCAGCGCATACGCGTTGTTTTCATAAATATCGAAAACGATAATCTTGCTCGGCGCATAGCGCGCAATCTGGCGGCAAAGCTCCGAGCCGATGGAACCGCCGCCGCCCGTTACGAGCACAACCTCGTCGGTCAGATAACGGCAGATGTCGTGGTTGAGTTCCACCGGCGGGCGGGAAAGCAGGTCAAGGATATCCACCTGCCGAGCCTCTTTCAATGCCGATTTTTTGCCCGCGCCGACTTCGGGATGATCCGCCGCCATTTTAACGATACAGCCCGTATCTACCATTTTTTCGAGAAGCTCGCGCTTGCGCGCGTCGTCGATCTCGGTAATACAGAAATAAATTTGAGCGATGTGGTACTTTTTGACCACGTCGTTTACGCTGTCACAGTTGCCGACCACCGGCGTGCGCAGAATAGACTGCCCAACCTTTTTAGGGTCATCATCCAGGATCGCCACAGGGAAACCCAGGCGATAGCCCGTCATTTGCAATTCCGAAATCAGGGCGCTGCCAACATGCCCCGCGCCGACGATCAGGATTTTCTTTTCGGCGGACTTGGCCTCGCTATCCTTTTTGCTTTGATGCCGGCGGCTCTCCGTGGAGAACATATAGAACAGCCGATATGCCATGCGCACAAAAAGCCCGATGGCGACAAAAAAGATCGCGACGTCCATATATACCGACGGCGGCAGAACATTAAAATACAGCTGCTCGGATGTAAGATAGCCGAGTTCGATAAGCTCCCGGCAGATCTTCATGCCGATGTAGTCGCACACCCACACGCAGCACGTCGCGCAGAGCCCCGAAAGCCCAAGGCGCATCATATCATAAAGCCCGGCGTATTTCCACAACGTGCTGTATATGCGAAACAGAAAATTAAAACCGATATAAGCAAGCGTGACATACGGGATGCGCAGGCAGAGCTGAAGCGCCGTACCCGTGTCAAAGCGAAAGTTCCAATGCAGGAACACCATCAGAAAATACAACAGGTTGGCGCAAAGGAAATCCAGCGCCAACTGTGCAATCAAATTTTTTCCTATCTTTTTTTTCGGCTTCAATAATGACCTGGCAGCCAAAACATTTCCCCCTGCTTTTCAGAAACGACCCACCTGACCGCTTCAAACAGCATTTTTTTGTTTAAAACACTAAAATATGTTTCTATCAGTTTACTCTTTTCTTGCGCACTTGTCAACAAATCCACAGGAAGAAAAAATACAGAAAAGTCTTGAAAATCCATGTTATCGGTTGAAAGCGTCATAAAAAAATGGTAAACTAATGAAATTATAAAACAAAAATCGGAAAGGAGTGCCGCGCATGAGCCGAAAGCTCTGGAAACTTGCGCCCTGCGACAAAGAAGCGGCGGCGCTGCTCGCCGAGAGCAGTGAGATCGACCCGTTTTTGTCGCTGCTGCTTTGCTCGCGCGGCATTTCGGATGACGAGCAGGTTTATGACTTCCTGCATCCGGACGCATCGTTTATCGATCCGTTCGAACTTGCCGACATGGACGCTGCCGCCGCAAGGGTGGAACAGGCGCTGGAAAACTTCGAAAAGATCGCGGTATTCGGCGACTATGATGCAGACGGCGTGACCGCTGCGGCGCTTTTATACCTGTATTTGCGCGAACGCGGCGCAAACGTCATCTGCATCCTCCCCGACCGTCTGCGCGACGGCTACGGGCTTTCACCCGAGGCGGTCGAGCGGCTCTCGGAGGACGGCGTGCGGCTGATCGTGACCGTAGACAACGGCATCGCCGCGCTCGATGCGGCGGCGTGTGCAAAGGAACGCGGGGTGGATCTGGTCGTGACCGATCACCACCGCCCGGGCGAAGTGCTGCCGGACGCAGCCGCCGTCGTGGACCCGCACCGCGCGGACTGCCCCTCGGCATTCAAAGACAATGCGGGCGTAGGCGTGGCCTTTAAGCTTGCCGCCGCCATAGAAGGAGACGCACAAAGCGTGCTCGAAAACTACGCCGACCTGATTGCGCTCGGGACGCTTGCGGACGTTGTGCCCCTGCACGGAGAAAACCGTGCGCTCGTTTGGGCAGGGATCGGGAAGCTCAACCGCGCGCCGTGTGTGGGGCTTGCTGCGCTGAAAGCCGTCGCCGGGCATACGGACAAACCGCTGACCGCCGCTTCCGTCGCCTTTACGCTGGCGCCGCGCATCAACGCCGCCGGGCGCATGGGCTCCGCCGCACCCGCGCTGCAGCTGCTTCTTTGTGACAATGCAGAAGAAGCCATGACGCTCGCACAGCAGATCGACGGCACGAACCGCGAACGGCAGACGGTGGAGGCGAAAGTCTGTGCCGAGGCGATCGAGCAGATCGAGTCGGACCCCGCCGCAAAATATGCAAGCGTGCTTGTAGCCGCGGGCGAAGGCTGGCACCCGGGCGTGGTCGGCATCGTTGCCGCACGGCTTGTGAGCCGTTACGGGAAACCGGCGGTAGTGATCGCACTGGCCGGCGATGTGGGGAAAGGCTCCTGCCGCAGTATCGACGGATTTTCGATCTACGACGCGCTTGCCGCTGCACGCCATACGCTCACCCACTTCGGCGGGCACTCCGGCGCGGCGGGCCTCGGGATTCGGAAAGAAAACATTCCCGCGCTGCGGGCTGCCTTGGATACTTATGCAAAATCCGTTGGGATGCCGTTCCCGGCGCTGACGCTGGATTGCAAGCTCAATCCCGCCTACATCGGGCTGCCGCTTTTAGACGCGCTGGAGGCGCTTGAACCCTGCGGCAGCGGGAATCCCGCACCGCTGTTCGGGCTTTACAATATGACGCTCATGGCGGCAAAGCCCGTCGGCGAAGGAAAGCACCTGCGCCTGACGTTTGAAAAGGGCATGACCGAGCTTCGCGCCATGTTGTTTTCGGTCACGCTTCAAGAGTTCCCCTACCGTCCGGGCGACGTGGTGGACCTTGCCGTACAGGTGGAACGCAACACCTTCCGCGGGGAGACAAGCGCGGCGGTGCGCATCCGTGAAATGCGGTTTGCGCACGCGGATGAAGAGAACTACTTAAAAAGCCTGCGCCTTTACGAGCGCTACCGCTTCGGGGACGAATTGACCAGCAAGGAACGTGCTTTTTTAAAGCCCTCGCGGGAGTTTTTGCTGGAAGTCTATAAATTCGTGCGGGACCAGGGCCCCTGGGCATTCGATGCCGAGGTGTTCTGCAAACGCAGCGGATGCCCTGAACGCTACGCCGCACGCGTGTGCGTCGCTTTTGACGTGCTGTGCGAGCTGAGGCTGTTTGAAAAGCGCGGCGAACAATATGTCTGCATCCCTGCCAAGGCGGATCTTGCCGCCTCGGAAATACTCAAATCTTTAGAAGGAGCGTGAAAGCATGGCGGAACAACAAAAAAATCCGACGGAAAACCTGGCGGAAAAAGAGCCGACCCCGAGAGAGCTGTACGCAAAGCTCAGGACCCGCCTGCAAAAGGAAACCGCTTTCTCCGAAGAGGAAATCGCCGAGATCGACAAGGCCTATGCGCTCGCGGAAAAAATGCACAGCGCACAGCTGCGCTATTCTGGACAGCCATACATCATCCACCCGCTTGCCGTAGCAAACATCCTGGTGGACCTCGGTATGGACGCGCCCTCCATTGAGGCGGCGCTGCTGCACGACACGGTGGAGGATACGGACGTCACGCTGGAAGATCTGAAAACGCAGTTCGGCGACGAGGTCGCGGAGCTTGTGGACGGCGTGACCAAACTCGGCAAGGTGCCGCTTGCCACCAAAGAGGAATTCCAGGCGGAAAACATCCGCAAGATGCTGCTGGCGATGTATAAGGACATCCGCGTCATCATCATCAAGCTTGCGGACCGTCTGCACAACATGCGCACACTCGACTATATGGCGCCGCAGAAACGCCGCGATATTGCGCTCGAGACGCTCGAAATTTACGCGCCCATCGCGCACCGGCTCGGTATCCGCCCCGCCAAAGAGGAGCTTGAGGATCTGGCGATCCGTTTCTTAGACCCCATCGCCTATGCCGATATTGAAAAACACCTCGACGAACTGCGCCGCGAACGGCTCGGCTTTTTGGAGGAGACGAAAGAAAAAGTGCGCGAGCGCATTTCTTCCGTCGTACACGACCCGACGATCGAGGGGCGCGTCAAAAGCGTGCACGGCATATACCGCAAAATGTATATGCAGAACAAAAACTTCGACCAGATCTATGACATCTTTGCCATCCGCATCATCGTGGACACGGTTATTGACTGCTACAACTGCTTAGGTGTCATTCACGACATGTTCCGCCCCATGCCCGGGCGGTTCAAGGACTATATTGCAAACCCCAAGCCGAACATGTACCAGTCCCTGCACACGACCGTGCTCGGCAAGGACGGCGTACCGTTCGAAGTGCAGATCCGCACCTGGGAGATGCATCGCACCGCCGAATACGGTATCGCGGCGCACTGGAAATACAAACTGGGCATCAAAGGCGGCAAAACGAGTCTCGACCAGCGGCTTGCATGGATCCGCCAGATGCTCGACGACCAGAAGGAATCGGGCGACGTGCAGGAGATCGTGCGCGCCATCAAAAGCGACCTTGTTCCTGAGGATGTGTTCGTCTTTACGCCGCGCGGCGACGTCATCACCCTTCCAAGCGGCGCGACGGCGATCGATTTCGCCTATGCCATTCACACCGCCGTCGGTAACAAAATGGTCGGCGCAAAGGTGGATGGGCGCATTGTGCCCATCGACTACCAGGTCAAGACCGGCGAGATCGTGGAGATCCTCACCTCATCGCAGCCGGGCAAAGGCCCTTCGCGCGACTGGCTGAACATCGTCAAGACCAGCTCCGCGCGCAACAAGATCCGCTCGTGGTTCAAAAACGAAAAACGTGACGAAAACATCGCCGAAGGCAAAGCGGAAATCGAGCGGGAGTTCCGCCGCAACTTTATCCGCTTAAACGACGAAGACTATCAAAAGTTCGTGCAGCACCTTGCGGCAAGACAGCGGTTTGACAACCTGGATGATTTTTATGCGGCCATCGGCTTCGGCGGCATATCCGTGCAGCGGATGCTGCCGTATATCAAAGAGGAATACAACAAAAACTACCGCCCGCATGAAGAGACGCTTGAGGAGACGCCCGCCGTTCGCGAGCCGAAACGCAGCAGCAAAGACGGCGTGACCGTGGAGGGCGTGGACAACGTGCTCATCAAATTCTCACGGTGCTGCAACCCCCTGCCCGGCGACGACATCATCGGTTTCATCACGCGCGGGCACGGCATTTCCGTACACAAGCGCGACTGCCCCAACGTCCCGCGCGACATCGCTTCAAGCTCCGAGCCCGAACGCTGGGTCAAAGTGACGTGGAACACTGACGTCAAAAAAGAGTTCCAGGCATCCTTGCAGATCACGGCGCTCTCGCGCATCGGCTTGATGGCGGACATCTCCATGCAGCTTGCAAACATGCGCGTGAACATCAACGAGATCACCTCGCGCGATGCGAAGGACGGCCGCAGCACCATTTACATGACCGTCACGGTCAGCAATGTGGAACATCTGAAAAACGTGATCGCCCGCATCGAAAAGGTCGACGGCGTGCTGAGCGTAGAAAGGTAAGGACAACATGAAAGCGGTCATTCAACGGGTGAAGTCCGCGCGCGTCGAAGTGGAAGGCGCGTGCGTCGGCGAGATCGGGCAAGGGCTTTTGGTACTCGTCGGTGTAGAAAACGGGGATACCGAAAAGGAAGCGCAGCTGCTCGCGCGCAAAACTGCGGCGCTGCGCATCTTTACGGATGCACAGGACAAAATGAATCTGTCCGTTACGGACATCGGCGGGTCGGTGCTCTCGGTATCGCAGTTCACACTGTGCGCAGACGTCAAAAAGGGCAACCGCCCCTCCTTTATCGGCGCGGCGGCGCCGGATGTAGCGGATCCGCTCTATGAAACATACTGCGCCGCGCTTCTTGAAAACGGCGTACAGCGCGTGGAAAAGGGCGTGTTCGGTGCGCATATGGAGGTTACGCTTTTAAACGACGGACCCGTGACCATCCTCTATGATACGGCAATCTGGAAAGGGAAAACGATATGACGGCAACAGTGGAACGCATGGTGCTCGGCCCTGTGCAGGCGAACACCTATATTTTAACGGACAGCGAAACGAATCAGGCGGCGGTCATCGACGCGGGCGACTGCCCGAAAGCGCTGCTCGACGCGCTGCGCGGCAAAGACGTTCGATACATCCTGCTCACGCACGGGCACTACGACCACATTTTGGGCGTTCCCGCGCTGAAAGCTGCCTTCCCGAATTCGCAGATCTGCATCCATGCTTTGGACGCGGACTGCCTGCATGACACAGCGAAAAGCCTTGCTGCCGCAGCCGGCGAACAGGAACGACCCATCATCCCCGACCGTCTGCTGCACGAAGGCGACGAGATCGCGCTCGGCAAGACCCGGCTTACCGTTCTGCACACGCCCGGGCACACGGAAGGCGGCGTATGCTATGTCGATTATGAAAACCGCCTGCTGTTTTCGGGCGATACGCTGTTTTGCCTGACGGCGGGGCGCACGGATTTTCCGGGCGGCTCTTATGAAGAACTGCTTGCATCGCTTTTGCGGCTGCGTGCGCTCGACGGCGACTTCACGGTCTACCCCGGGCACAACCGTTCGACAACGCTGGACGCGGAGCGGCGGCGCAACCGGTATATGCGGAGACTTGGCGTATGATTCTGGAAATCTGCAACCACCCCTATCAATATGAAACCGAAAAGCTGCTGCGCGTCTTTTTCCCGAACGAAAAGCTGCGCATCATACAAGGAAGCGCTTCAAATACCGGCAGCGAAGCGGTTGTGACGACCGCCGCGACGGATACGGAAGTTCTTGTGCGTTTTGCGGATGCGTCCGGCGTGCTCGAAGCGCGGGACGCGCGCGGGGACGACGGGGAGCTTTCTCTGGAGACGCTTTTGTTCCGCGTTTTGCAATCGCGCACGGGGTACACCCCGAAATGGGGGCTTTTGACCGGTGTGCGCCCATCAAAGCTTTTTCTGAAGCTGGAACGCGCGTGCGGCGCGGACGGTGCGAAGCGGTATTTTACCGATACGCTGTTCGTCTCGCCCGAAAAAACGGCACTCGCGGCAGAAGTCGGCGCACGTGAACAGGCGGTCCTCGCGCTTTCGCGCCCGGAGTCGTGCAGCCTGTATGTTTCCATTCCCTTCTGCCCGACGCGTTGCAGCTATTGCTCGTTTGTCTCGCAGGCGGTCAGCACACCGTCCGCACGGAAACTTGTACCGGAATATGTGCGCCTGCTCGCACAGGAGATCGAGGAGACGGGCAAGCTTGTGAAAGCGCTCGGGCTGCGGCTGGAGAGCATTTATTTCGGCGGCGGCACGCCGACGACACTTTCCGCTGAACAGCTGGAGGCCCTGCTTACGGCGGTGCGCGGCGCATTTAACCTTTCCGCTCTGCGCGAATATACCGTAGAGGCAGGGCGGCCGGACACCGTAACCCCCGAAAAGCTGCAAGCGCTGCGCGCGGGGGGCGTTACGCGCGTGAGCATCAACCCGCAGACCTTCAACGACGAAGTGCTGCGCACCATCGGAAGAGCGCACACCGCCGAAATGACCGTGCAGGCATTCGAGATGGCGCGCGCTGCGGGATTTTCTGACATCAACATGGACCTCATCGCCGGGCTGCCGGGTGAATCCGTCGCGTCGTTTTGCAACTCCATCGACCGCGCCGTGGCGCTCGCACCCGAAAACATCACGGTGCACACGCTCTCGCTCAAGCGCGCGTCCACCATGACGGCAAACGGCACGCAGTTTGACAAGGAAAGCGCTGAAAACGCCGACGAGATGCTGCATTACGCCGCTACGGCTTTGGGCAACGCGGGCTTCAACCCGTATTATATGTATCGCCAATCCAAAACGCTCGGGAATCTCGAAAACACGGGTTACACAAAAGACGGGTACGAGTGCCTTTACAACATCTTTATGATGGAAGAGTGCCACACGGTGCTCGGCGCGGGGGCGGGCGCCGTCACCAAGCTCAAGGCGCCGCACGGCGCGGATATTTCGCGCATATTTAATTACAAATACCCTTATGAATATATTACGGGGTTCTCGCAGCTTTTGGAGCGCAAGCGCGCCATCCCCGTCTTTTATGAAACGCACGGCCTTTGAGCGCTGTGCTTCGGACAGTGGTTTTATGGAAAAGATACCCAATACAATTGAAGCGATCAACCGTGCGGCGCAAAATGCGCCGTTGGACTTTATCCGCCGAAGCGAAGCGCGCTTTGATGGGGTGCTCGACCGCGTCGTCGAACGGGTCTTAGAAGAACGCGGTCGCGAGATCGTGATGCTGGCTGGACCGTCGAGTTCCGGTAAGACCACAACGGCGAAAAAGCTCGCTGAACGTTTCCGCGCACTCGGGATTGAAACGCACGTGCTTTCTTTAGATGATTTTTATCTAAATCGGGACCAGATCCCCGGTTTTTCAGAAGGCGCGCCCGATTATGAGACCGTACACGCGCTGGATCTGCCGCTGCTGCAAAGCACGCTCGGCGATCTGCTTGCAGGGCGGGAAGTGTTGCTGCCCATGTTTGATTTCACCGTCGGCAAGCGCAGCGACACTTCACGCGCCGTTACCTTAGGCGAGCGCGACGCGGTCATTGTGGAGGGCCTGCATGCGCTCAACCCCTTAGTGGCTGCGCATCTCCCGAAAAAAAACGTACTGAAACTTTATATCAGCGTTTCTTCGCGCATATATAATGAAAACGGGAACGTCGTGCTTGACAAACAGGACCTGCGCTTTGTCCGGCGGATGCTGCGCGATTACCGGTTCCGCGCAAGCCCGGTCGCGCATACGTTTTCCCTTTGGAAAAACGTCATTTCCGGGGAACAGAAATACCTGTTCCCCTTCCGCGCGCAGGCGGATATGCGGCTGAACGCCGTGCATTTGTACGCGCCCTGTGTGTTCCGCGACGAGGCAATCGGGCTGCTGCAAAGCGCAGCGCTTCAAGCGGATGACCGAAAGTACGCCGACCGGCTTACCGGGGCGCTGCGGGAATTCGTGCCGCTCTCGCCGGCGCTTGTGCCCGAGCATTCGCTGCTGCGCGAATTTTTGGGAGATACGGGGCTTGAAGAAAAAACGCGGGATTGACACGCCGCGTTTCGAGTGCTATTCTTTTTAACATCCAAATCTCAACGAAAGGAGCCTGCACCTTGGCGCAACAGAAACGGAAAAGTCAATCCCTGCTCAACGGCGCCATTGTGCTTGCAGCCGCGACGATCATCGTAAAGGTCATCGGCATTCTCTACAAAGTGCCGATCTCCAACATGATCGGCACCATTGGGCGCGCGTGCTTTGACTCCGCTTATAATCTGTATATCCCCATCTACACCGTCTCCATGGCGGGGCTGCCCGTGGCAGTCTCCAAGATGGTCTCGCAGCAGGTCGCGCTCGGACGCTTCCGCGATGTACGGCGCATCTATAAGGTTGCCGGGCGGCTCTTTTTGCTGACGGGCACCATCGGCGTGGTGCTGATGTTCCTGCTGGCGTACCCATACGCCTTCCTTTCCAAAAACATGGACGCGCTGCCCTCGATCATCGCCATCGCGCCGTCCATTTTCTTCTGCTGCGTGATGTCCACCTACCGCGGCTACTACAACGGGCTTCGGAATATGACGCCCACCGCCATGTCCGAGGTTTGGGAGGCGGTCGGCAAGGTCATCATCGGGCTTTTGTGCGCGTGGGCGACCATGCGCTACGGCCAGGCGCGCTTCGCGGCGGGGCTTACCGTATTCGGGCAGACCGCTACGACCGAAGCCGAAGCACTCAGCGCTTTGTACCCCTATGCCGCCGCTGCCGCCGCGCTGGGCGTGACGGGCGGTACGGTCGTCGGGATGGTCTACATGATGATCCGCCATCGTGTGCGCGGCGACGGGCTGACGCGCACGGAACTGGTCAACTCTCCGAAGCCGCTGGCAGGCACAGCGATCGCCAAAACGCTGATTTCCATTGCAGTGCCGGTTGTCATGTCGTCGCTGGTGTTCAGCGTGACGAACCTGATCGACTCCATCACTGTGCAAAACCGGCTCGATACGATGATCCTCGGCAATCTGGATTATATCCGCTCGATTTACGGCGATCAGCTGCTCGCTTCGCAGGTGCTGGACGCGGACATTGCCAAATATCTGTACGGCGCCTACACCATGTCGCTGGACTTTAAGAACCTGATTCCCTCCATCACACTTTCCTTGGGTGTGAGCGCCATCCCCGCGCTGTCCGCCGCGTGGGCGGTCAAAGACCGCAAGGTGCTCAAGACTTCGGTCGAATCGGTGCTGCGCGTGACGCTGATGATCGCCTTTCCCGCAGGCATCGGCATGGCGGTGCTCGCCCAACCTATCCTCAACATGATGTATGAAACGGGCAAATCCGCCGACGCGGTCTCCATCGCCGCGCCCATTATGGCGGCGTACGGCTACACCATTTTCCTGATGTGCCTGTCGCAGCCGACGACGAACATGCTGCAAGCCATCGGCAAAACCGGCGTGCCGCTGCGCTCCCTGACCGTCGGCGCGGTCGCCAAGGTCATTGCGAACTACATTTTCATCGGCATCCCGCAGCTCAACATCAACGGCGCGGTGCTTGGCACCGTGATCTGCTACGCTATTATCGTGATCTACAACATCATCGCGCTGCTGCGCACGGCGCGTGTGCGCGTCAACTGGATGTCGGTTTTTGTAAAGCCGTTGTTTTCCGCTGTGCTCTGCGGCGTTGCCGCTTACACCAGCTATGGGCTGTTTTCCAACATTTTGCCTGTTATGATGCGCGGCGGTCTTTCCGTCACGAACATCCTCGCCACGGTCATCGCCGTCGTATTTGCCGTCCTTGTATACGCCATCGCGATGTTTTTGGTCGGCGGCATTGCCAAATCGGATGTAAAAATGCTGCCCAAGGGAGAAAAAATCGCGAAAATACTTGCCAAATACGGATTTTTAGAGTAAAATACAGAAAAGGATTTTGCAATGGAAAAGACGTTTCAAACCAAACCAAATTACAATATGCAGGATCTTTTGGAGATCATGCGCATCCTGCGCGGCGAGAACGGCTGCCCGTGGGATAGGGAGCAGACACATGCGTCCATCCGCAAGAACCTGATCGAAGAAACCTACGAGGCGATCGAGGCAATCAACAAACGCGATGATGTGCTGCTTTGTGAGGAACTCGGCGACGTGCTCATGCAGGTCGTGTTCCATGCCCAGATCGCGGCGGAACGAAACGCTTTCACATTTGCCGACGTAACGGACGGCATTTGCAAAAAGCTCATTGAGCGGCATCCGCATGTGTTCGGGGATGTGCAGGTCGCGTCGTCCGGCGAAGTTCTGGAGAATTGGGAAAAAATCAAATCCGCGACCAAGCACCGCAAAACCGTTTCGGACAAGATGCAGGCGGTCCCGCGTGAATTGCCCGCTTTGATGCGCGCATACAAGATCCAGGAAAAGGCGGCGAAAGTCGGGTTTGACTGGGACGATCTCGACGGTGCGCTGCAAAAGCTGCCCGAGGAGACGGCGGAGCTTCGCGCGGCGTATGAAAAGAACGACCGTGAAAATGCACTGGAAGAGCTCGGTGATCTACTGTTTTCGGTCGTCAACGCGGCGCGGCTTTTAGACCTTGACCCCGAAGAAGCTCTGACTGCCGCGACCGACAAATTCCAAACGCGCTTTTGCGAAGTGGAAAAGCTGGCCGACGCGCGCGGGGTGGACATGCCGTCCGCATCGCTGGAAACGCTGGACGCACTTTGGGACGAAGCCAAAAAATTAGGTTCCGAATAGCTGCTTGCAGCTATGGAAGATAAATCTATCCCAAAAACGGAGGAAGACAAAATGAATAAGACAGAACTTATCGCGGCAGTTGCGGAGAAAGCCGGTCTGTCCAAGAAAGACGCAGACGCAGCAGTTGCGGCTGTGTTCGATGCAGTCACCGCAGAGCTTGCCAAGGGCGAAAAAGTCCAGCTCATCGGCTTCGGCACCTTTGAGGTCCGTGAGCGTGCGGAAAAGACGGGCCGCAACCCGAGAACCGGCGAGACGATGACCATTCCGGCATCCAAAGTCCCCGCTTTCAAAGCCGGCGCTGCTCTGAAGAACGCTGTTGCGAAATAAGTGCTTTTGCACACGCGGCAGAGGGAAGCGATTCCCTCTGCTTTTTCTTTACGTTTCACCCAGAAAAGGAGGGTTTCTTTTGCGACTGGATAAGTATTTAAAGGTTTCGCGCATTGTCAAACGCCGCACCGTTGCCAACGAGATCTGCGACGCGGGACGCGCCGAGGTCAACGGCAGAGTGGCACGCGCGTCTTACGATGTAAAGGTCGGCGACATCATCACGCTCACGCTCGGCGCAAATACGAAGCGCTACGAGGTGCTTGCCGTCAGCGAATACGCGCCGAAGGACGCCGCTTCGTCCATGTACCGGGAAATCGAATAACAAAAGGAAAAGATTTACCTTTTCGGGAATCCGTGCTATACTTAAGCTGCCGAGGATCGAACACAAGATGGTTTTCAGCGGATGCTTTTCGCGCGGGCTGCGCGAAAGGGCTTGAAATACGGCAGCCTGCCAAGGGCGAAAAAGGGAAAGACCGACGTGCCGGCGCGTTTTCGGCATATCGGGTTCGGTTCTCCGCAGCTTAACCAAAGGAGACAGCGGCATGAAATTCAAGCAGATCAACCAGAACGGGCTTTGCGAGGGCTTTGCCCTGATTACCAAATCCGAGAAGAAGGTCACCTCTAAGGGGAAGGACTATCTCGACCTGATCCTTTCCGACAGCGACGGTGAGATCTCCGCAAAGTATTGGGACTACAACGAAGCCGCGCAGGGGCAGTTCCCGGAGGAAACGCTTGTGAAGGTGCGCGGGACGATCTCCCAGTACAACGGCGCGGATCAGTTTCGCGTAGAGCGCATCCGCCGCGCGACGGAGCAGGACGGCGTGGATATTTCGGATTTCGTGCGCTCGGCTTCCTACAAAAGCGAATACATGTTCCAAAAGCTCATAGAATGCGTCGAGGCGTTCGAGGACAAGGACCTGCAAAAGCTTGTGCTGTATATGTTAAACGAGCACAAGGCAGATCTGCTCAAATGGCCGGCGGCGTATCGGCTGCACCACGCCATTCGCGGAGGGCTGCTGCTGCACACGCTTTCCATTGTACGGCTGTGCGAGGACGTTTGCCGCGTCTATCCGTTCGTGGATGCGGACCTGCTGTGCGCAGGCGCGATTTTACATGATATTGCAAAGCTCACCGAATTCCAAGTTGGCAACGCAGGGATCGCCTCGGGCTACACTGTGGAGGGCAACCTCATCGGGCATCTGGTCAAAGGCGCGATGATGATCGACGAAGCGGCGAAAAAGCTGGATATCCCAGCCGACAAGTCCATGCTGTTGCAGCATATGGTGCTTTCCCACCACGGCGAACCGGAATTCGGCGCGGCGGTGCGGCCCGCATTTTTGGAGGCGGAGCTTTTGTCGGAACTGGATTTAATGGATGCGCGCGTCTACCAAATCGCCGAGGCGGTCGCACCTTTGCAGCCGGGCGCGTTTTCCAACCGCATCTGGGCGCTGGATAACCGCAAGATCTACAACCACGCGCGCGGCGACATGCATAAAAAAGTCAATCTGGACTGACGGTTCAGTCTGATTCTATGGGGAGGAATTCGTATGAGAAACCACGAGGTCACATCCGTTCAAAAGCTGCTGCGTGTGGACGGCAGTCTCAAAGAGCCGGGCTGGTCGCGGCAGCTTGTGCAGATTTACAGCCGTGACGACATTAAAGCCCCGAAATTCCGTATCAAGGAATGGGACTATTACCTGGTCGTCTCGAAAGAATGCGCGCTGGCGTTCACCATTTCCGACGACGGCTATATCGGGCTGCAATCCGTTTCGCTCATCACGTTCGGAAAGACACCCTGGGAGCACACCGAGACGATTTTACGGCCGTTCCCCATGGGAAAGCTGCATCTGCCCGAGACAAGCGAACGCGGCAACACGGTCTATCGCGACAAGCGGCTGAACATGGAATTCGTGAAAGGGGACGGCTGCCGGAGGATCGTCTGTTCCTTTAAAAATTTTCTGGACGGCAAGACGTTCACGTGCGACCTGACGCTTGAACAGCCGCCGATGGACACCATGGTCATCGCCACGCCGTGGAAAGAAAATCACAAAGCGTTTTACTACAACCAGAAGATCAACTGCATGAGAGCCAGCGGCGAAGCGCACTTCGACGGGAACACCTATGTGTTTGACCCCGAAACGGATTTCGGCACACTGGATTGGGGCCGCGGCGTTTGGACCTATGACAACACCTGGTATTGGGGCTCGGGCAACGGGATTGTAAACGGCAAGCCGTTCGGCTTCAACATCGGCTATGGCTTCGGCGACACCTCGGCGGCGAGCGAAAACATTTTGTTTTACGACGGCGTGGGGCACAAGCTCGACGACGTGACGTTCCACATCCCGAAGTACTCGTATTTGGATCCGTGGAAGATCTCTTCGAGCGATGGGCGGTTTGAGATGGATTTCATCCCCGTGCTTGACCGTGCGGCGAAGATCGATGTGAAGCTCATAACCACCGACCAGCATCAGGTATTCGGCAAAATGTCCGGCACGGCGGTGCTCGACGATGGCACAAAGCTTGAGATCCGCGACCTCTTGTGCTTCTGTGAAAAGGTACATAACAAATATTGAAAATACACGCCGCCCGGCGTTGGGCGGCGTATTTTGTAAGGTGGAAAGCATGGACTGGACAGAAATTTGTATCACAGTGAACGCCGACGACATCGACCGCACGGCGGACATCGCGAGCATGGCGGCCCCCGGCGGCATTTATATCGAGGATTACCGCACGCTGGAGGAAGAGACGCGCGAGATCGCGCACATCGACCTCATTGACGAGGAATTGCTCGCGAAAGACCGCACCAAAGCGCGCGTACATTTGTATTATTCGCCGGAAACCAGCCCCAACGAAGCGCTCGCCTATCTTTCGGAGCGCCTGACAGCAGCGGGGATTGAATATGAGATAGACACACATTCTTGCAAAAGCGAGGACTGGGAAAACAACTGGAAAGCGTATTTCCATCCTCTGCCCGTAGGCCGTCGGCTGCTCATCCAGCCGCTCTGGCGCGAGGATGCCGAGAATCCCGAAAACCGCGCGGTGCTGCGGATGGAGCCGGGGCTGGCATTCGGCACGGGCGGGCACCAGACCACCCGCCTTTGCTTGGAGGCTTTGGAAAATGCGGTACGCCCGGGCTGCACGGTGCTCGACGTCGGCTGCGGCAGCGGCATTTTGGCGATCGCGGCCCTGCTTTTGGGCGCGGGCAGCGCGGTAGGCGTGGATATTGACGCGCTCGCAGTAAAAACGGCAAAGGAAAACGGGCGGCGCAACGGCTTCACAGAACCCGCGCTCACCTTTTTGCAGGGCAATCTCGCAGATGACGTAACGGGGCAATATGACGTAGTGGTGACGAACATCGTCGCCGACGTCATTGTCCAATTTTTGCGGGATGTCGGTCGGTTTATGAAGCCCGATTCGGTGTTTATTGCTTCGGGCATCATCGACTTGCGCGAAGGCGACGTGCTCGACGCGCTGCAAGCGTACGGCTTTGCCGTAGAGACCCGCGCCGAGGACGGCGGCTGGGTGTGCCTTGTGTGCAGGAAAGGATAAAACAAAACTTCGGTCAACCCTTTTCCTCCCTCTGCCGGGGGAGGTGTCTTTTGCCTACGGCAAAAGACGGAGGGAGAGAACATACAAGAAGCAGACTGAAATCAAAATCATGCATAGAACGAAACAAGAGTTTTTTCGCTTATACATTATAGTTAGATAACTGAAAACGTAACTGTTTTTCTCTCCCCCAGTCTCGCTAACGCTCGCCAGCCCCCTCGTCAGAGGGGGGCAATGACAGAGCTTTAAACTTTGACAATACTTCTTTGTTGCACTGTGGAGAAAATCAAAGGCCGCTCACGCGGTCTTTTTTGTTTCATATCAAATCCGTACCCCGTCGATATGGATGTACCGTGCGGTGACATAGTAATAGCTGTCAAGCGATCTGTCGAAGCTGTCGTCCGTGTGCGTGGCGACGCGCACGTCGCCCTCATTGGAAATCACCAGCAGCGAATGGGCAAAGCCGCTGCCGAAATCGAGCTGGATGATGTCGCCGGGTTCAAGCTGCTGTAATGCCGTTTCGCTCCCAAAAGGCCCCGTGCCGCGGTTGGTCGTCAGAAATTGATGCAGTTCCCGCACACCCGTCCACGCGGGCGCGCGGTGATTTAAATCCGTGTAATACCAGCCAAAGGTCTTGCGGTAATTCATTTTGCCGCTGCCCGCAAACAGGCACTGCGAAATGAAATTCGTGCAGTCCCCGCCGATGGCGTCGAAATTATAGTAAGCGGGATTTCTGGAAAGGCTCCAGCGGCGTGCATATTCGACGGCGCGCGTGCGATTGTAAAAAGCCATGCTCTATCCCCCGCTTAACCCTGACGGAACAGCGATTCCAGCGGGTTTTTCTTTTTGCCTGCGGGTTTACATTCGGCAGGGCAGTCAAAGCTGACGAGGATTGTGTCGTCGCCGATGACCTCGATCTCCTCCCAGCAGATGCGAATATCCTGCCCGTGCCCCATGAGCCCGAACAGCTTATTTTTCCCGAAAATAATCAATGCGATCACCCTGCCCGTGCAGGTGTCGATCTCTGCATCACACACGCATCCGAGCCGGCATCCGTCCTTTAAGTTGATGACCTCTTTTTCCCGCAGATCGGTAACACAGCAATTCATAGAAAAGCACCTCCGAGACAGTATATGTCTCGAAGGTGCCCGATTTGTCACTGCCCTTTGATCTTTTTGACCGCGCCCTTTTCGAGCCGCGAGACCTGCGCCTGCGAAATGCCGATCTCTGAAGCGACTTCGGTCTGGGTTTTCCCCTGCATAAAGCGCAGGTATAAAATTTTCTTTTCGCGCGAAGAAAGACCTTTTATCGTCTCTTTCATCACGATCTCGTCGAGCCAGTCGCGGTCGCTGTCCGTCGAGCCGACCTGGTCCATAACGTAGATCGTGTCGCCGCCGTCGGAGTACACGGGCTCATACAGCGATACGGGCTCGACAATGGCTTCGAGCGCGATGACGATTTCCGACGCGGGAAGCTGCATTTCTTCGGCGATCTCGTTAACGGTCGGGTCGCGGTTCAGCTTATTTTGCAGCCGTTCTTTGACCTGCATGGCGTGATACGCGGTGTCGCGCATGGAACGGCTGACGCGCAGGGCGTTGTTGTCCCGCAGATACCGGCGCACCTCGCCGATGATCATCGGCACGGCATAAGTCGAAAAGCGGACGTTTTGCGAAATGTCAAAGTTGTCGATCGCTTTCATCAGCCCGATCACGCCCACCTGAAACAGGTCATCCGGGTTTTCGCCGCGGTTGGAAAACCGCTGGATCACGCTGAGCACCAGCCGCAGATTGCCGTTCACCAGTTTGTCGCGCGCGGATTTGTCGCCCGCGTGCATTTTTCGCAGCAATTCCATTTTTTCGGATTCCTTAAGCACCTCGAGTTTCGATGTGTTGACACCGCAGATTTCGACCTTGTTGTATTGCATACCGTTGCCCCCGCCGCAAGAATGACAACGTTAGTATTGCCGTGTGCGCGCAACGGTATGCAGCAAAAGCGGCAGCCGCAGAAAGTGACAAAAACCGCCCCGCGATTGTCTCTCGGGGCGGTAGAATTGGGGCTGCCGGCGTGGGAATGGCAGGTTCTCAGATTATGAATCTTCGTTTCTGCTCTGCTCCGGTGCAAGCTGCGCTTTATACTTTTTGCCGACGTCGAGCTTGGTGCGGTAAGTCGAGCCGCGTTTGACCGTATCCGCGCCGAAGCGGCTGCGGATATTGTCGAGCGTGCGGTCGAGCGTGCGTGCTTTCTCTTTTTTCTCGTCGGGGAAAAGGCTTAACTGCTCCGGCCCTTCGCGGACGATCTGCGTCAGGGCGATCCCTAAAAGGCGAAGCGGTGTTTTTATTTTCCAAAGCTCGTCGAGCAGGGCTTTCGAAGCTTCATAGACCTCTTTGGTGATGTCGGTGGGTTCTTGCAGCTTTTTCTGATGCGAACGGTTTTGGAACGTATTTGTCCGGATGGAAACAGAAACGCACGATGCCCGCGCACCGTCCGCGCGCATGCGCGACGTGACGCTGTCGGCAAGCTCCAGCAGAATCTTATGCGCACCATTAAGGTCGGTCACGTCCTCCGCGAGCGTGGTGGAAACGCTGTACCCCTTCGCCTGTTCTGCTTGTGCCGAAACGGGTGAATCGTCCACGCCGTTTGCAAAGTCATGTAACTGCTGCCCCCACTTTTTGCCGAGCAGCGCCTGTACGCTTGCAAGCGGCATGGCGGCAAGCGCGCCAATGGTGTGTACGCCCGCATTTTCAAGCTTTTGCGCGGTGGCGTGCCCGACGGAAAACAGCGCGCCCACAGGCAGCGGCCAAAGCTTTGTCGGGATTTCTTCAGGGAACAGCGTATGGACGCGGTCGGGCTTTTCAAAGTCGCTCGCCATTTTCGCAAGCAGCTTGTTTTCAGCGACGCCGACGTTTACGGTAAACTTAAGCTCCTCGCGGATGGTATCCTTGATTTGGTGCGCAACGGCGAGGGGGTCGGGATATAACTGCCCCGTACCGCTCATGTCGAGGAAGCACTCATCGATGCTGAATTTTTCGACGACAGGTGCGAAGCGGCGGCAAATATCCATAAACGCTTTGGAGTTTTGGGTATACAGGCGAAAATCAGGTGGGGCTAACACCAGCTTCGGGCATTTGCGCAGCGCCATAGAAACAGGCTCGCCAGTGCGCACGCCGTAGCGTTTGGCTGGGATGGATTTTGCCAAAATAACGCCCGTGCGCTTTTCAGGGTCGCCGCCGATGGCGGAAGGGATTTTGCGCAGATCCTCGCCGCCCGCGGCGACACGCCGCGCCGCCTCCCACGACAGATACGCACTGTTAACGTCCACATGGAAGATCAGCCGTTTCATTTTGCTCGCTCCTTTCCCCGGAAAACGCCCGTATATTTCTAATAGGTAGTATAGTGCTTTTTTCGCCTGCGCGCAAGGTGTGAAAGAAGAAAACGCACCCGCTTTTGCGGGTGCGCAGATGGATTCATTTCGTGCTGGATTCCAGCTTTCCGGCGCACCAGTCCACTGCCGACCAGATTCCCAGAATCAGCAGGAACAAAAACCCCGCGGGTACGGCAAGCACCGAGACGGCGGCAAGCCCTGTGAGAATAACACCATGCGCCAGCACACGGCAAACCCCCTCCCCTTTGTGTTTGTGTGCCGCCGCGGGCAAATTTCCGCGGCGGGTTTTACTTTTTACAGTCCACATTGGTTTGCCTCCGCTGCAAAAACGCAGCGTCTATGCTTTTTCGCCCGCATTTGTGCTCACGATGGAATAGTACGCACGCGAGGTCGCGCGGTAGACGAGCACATAAAAGAACGCAAAAATCAAATAACAGCATACCGTAACGAGGATCAGCAGCTTGAAATTCGTCAGGCTGAAGATCAACAGCAGCTTACGAATCAGTGGGAACGCGAAACCTAAGTGCACGCCCGCCATGATAAGCGGCAGGAAAAACACCGTCAAAACCTGCGAATTGATGCTGCGGCGTATTTCACGCCCCGTCATGCCGACCTTCTGCATGATCTCAAACCGCGACTGATCCTCATACCCTTCGGACACCTGCTTGTAATAGATGATAAGCACAGCGGCGAAGATAAATACGATACCGAGCAGGATCCCTAAAAAGAACAGTCCGCCGTACATGCCGTAGAAGAAATGGCGCTCCGAAGCGACACCCTCAAGCAGCAGATTAAATCCGCTGTTCTCGCCCGCCTGTGTTTCGATCGTGGTGAGTGCATCGTCCATTTCTTCCTGCAAAGCGATCTGTGTCTCGTCGTCGCAGGGCAGGTCGAAGGCATAGATATAATCCAATTCCGCCGCAGTCTGCTGGTTGGAAAACTCGGTCACCGCCGCATCAAAGTCCGGCACGATAATATACATGCTTGCCACGACCTGCATGGCGTCCACGCCGTTGTCCACGAAGCTCTCCGCCTGTTTTTTGACCTTTAGCGGCGCGTCTGTGCCGATGGTCAAAGTCGGCGCGTCATAGCTTTGGTCTTTGGTGACATACACCATGACCTCATCGTCTGCGAGCGTTTCCGACGCGCCCATCAAGCGGTTGTAATCCTCCAACGAGATAATGAAAAACTGCCAGTAGTTTTTAATATCCGTAAGCTGGTTGACCGATTCAGGCACTTCCAGCCAAACACGGTCGCCTTGTATATACCCTGCAAACGCGGCGGTCGGATAGGACAACACGTTTTTCGGCGCGTAGCCGTGGCTTTCACAAATTGAATCCAGCGCGTCCAGCGACTGCCGGACGGGTTCGCCGTGCAGCATATCCAGAGACTCGACGGCCACGTCCAGGTTGTAGTTGCGCGGATAGCGCATGCGCAGGCTGTCCTCTTTCCCGATATACAGGCATACGGTGGAGGAGACCATGACGAGCACCATCGTGCACAAAATACAGATGGATGCAAGCCCCGCGCCATTGCGCTTCATGCGGTAGCGCATGGAGGAGACAGAGATGAAATGGTTGGTTTTATAGTAATATTTCTTGTTCTTTTGCAGCAGGCGGCAGATCGTGACCGACCCCGAGATAAACAGCAGATAGGTCGCAAGAATAACCATGATGACCGCCACGAAGAACCAGAGCATGGCGCTGATGGGGTCTTTGATGGAGACCGCCAGCACATACGCCGCAATGAGCAGCACCGCGCCCAAAAGCGCGACAAACGCATTGCCTTTCGGCGGCTTTTCACCTGCGTTTTCGCTGTGCAAAAGCTCTATGGGGTTTGTCAGATGCAGTTGCCGCAGGGTATTGAGATACAGCAGCGTATAGATCACGACGAACAGCAGCAGCGTGTCGCCGATGGAGTGCAGGTCGATATGGAACGAGAAATCCGCCGTACCGCCTAAAATCTTCACGATGCCGAGTTCCGCGAATTTGGAAAACAGGATGCCGCAGAAAAGTCCCGCCGCAAGCGTAATCAACGTGATGAACAGTGTTTCTATCCCCAAAACCAAGGCAAGATTTTTCTTGCCCATGCCGAGAATGTTGTAAAGCCCGAACTCTTTTTTGCGCCGCCGCACGAGAAAGGAATTCGTATAAAACAGGAACAGCAGCGAGAAAACGGACATCACGCCGAAGCCCATCGACAAAAACGCCTGCACGGTGTCGCCGCCCGGGAGACTCCCGAAAATGGGGCTGTACTTGAGGAACGATACGATATAACACATCATCACCATGCCGATACAGGTGAGCATGTAGGGAAGATACAGCTTTCGGTTCTTTTGAATGCCCGTCCACGCGAGCTTTGTATACAGCCCGTTTTTCATTTGCGCTCACCGCCCGTCGCAAGCAGGGTCAGCGTATCCGAAATCTTTTGGTACAGCTGCTCATTTGTGCTCTCGCCGCGATAGATCTGGTGGAACACCTCGCCGTCTTTAATGAAAAGTACTCTTCCCGCATGGCTGGCGGCTTTGACAGAGTGCGTCACCATCAAAATGGTCTGCCCGCCGCGGTTGATATCCCAAAACAGCTGCAAAAGCTCGTCGGTCGCTTTGGAGTCGAGCGCGCCGGTCGGCTCGTCGGCAAGCACCAGACGCGGTTTCGTGATGAGCGCCCGCGCGACTGCCGCACGCTGCTTCTGCCCGCCGGAGACCTCGTACGGGTATTTTTTCAAAATATCGGTAATCCCGAGCTTCTGCGCGATGGGTGCAAGACACGCCTGCATTTCTTTATACGGTTTGCCCGCGAGTACCAGCGGCAGGAAGATGTTGTCCTGCAAAGAAAAGGTGTCGAGCAAATTGAAATCCTGGAACACGAAGCCTAAGTTATCGCGCCGAAAGGCGGCGACCTCGGATTCCTTGATCTCGGACAGGTCCACGCCGTCGAGCAGAACCTTGCCGCCTGTGGGTTTGTCGAGCGCCGCCAAAATATTCAACAGCGTTGTTTTGCCCGAACCGGATTCGCCCATGATCGCCACGTATTCGCCCTGTGCCACGCTGAACGTTACGTTTTTGAGCGCCTCCACCTGGTTGCCGCCGAAGCGGGTGGTGTAGGTCTTTTTAAGCCCTGTGACTTCTAAGATGTGCATACCTGCACGCCTCCTTGGTTTCGTTCTTGTGGCCTTATTGTAGCAAAACGGGGAAACGCTTCGCCATCGATTCGGCTTACATTTCCCCGTGCAAATCTTACGGTTTTGTAAGAAGTGGGCGTTTTGGATCGTTTTTGTTTCGCGTCTATATCTGAACCCGGCACGCGGACAGCCGCAAGGGCTGTCCCTACGGGGTCTGTGCAAACTTCCTGCGCGGAAAAGAACAGGCTTCATATGTAGGGGCAAGCGTGGAAGCCCCCACTACGGCTGCAAATATTCGATTTGTACACAGCCGCGGTTACGCGCAAACCCGCCCCACCGTTTCTGTTCTCTGATCTCTGACATCTAACATCTGATCACTCCACTTCCAGCGCATTTTGCGCCAAATCGATGGAGATGACCGTACCTTTGCCCACCTCGGACTGTGCCGAGATCGAGTGCCCGAGATTTTTTAGAATGCGCCGGCAGAGGTAAAGCCCGATGCCGCTTGCGCTTTTGTCCGCTCTGCCGTTTAAGCCGGTGTAGCCTTTTTCAAAAATACGCGGCAGGTCTTCGGGCGCGATCCCGCAGCCTGTATCCTTGACACAAAGCGTTTTCGGGCTTTGTAAATACAGGGTGATCTCGCCGCCGGCGGGCGTATATTTCACGGCGTTCGCAAGCACCTGCTCCACTACAAACAGCAGCCATTTTTCATCGGTGATGACTGTCGCGTGCACGGGCTTATAGGTAAGCCGCAGCTTTTTATAAATGAACTGCGTGGAGAATTTGCGCACCGCCTGTTTCAGAATAGGATCCAGATCATACGAGCGGATGACGTAATCGGTGGAATCGGAATCCAGGCGTAAAAACATCAGCACCATTTCGACATACTGCTCGATGCGGAACAAATCTTCCGACAGTCTTCGCGCGACATCCGAATCCTCGTTTTGCAGCGTTAAGCGCATGGACGCGATGGGCGTTTTGATCTGGTGCGCCCAGACGGTATAGTATTCGAGCATATCCGTATAGCGCGCGTGCGTGGTGTTTTCAAGCTGTTTTTGCTCTTCGCGCAGCTTCTCTATGATCGCCTGATAGTCGCGGTCATCCGTCGTCGCCGCTTCGGGAAAGCCTTCCATGAGCACGGCGGGGCGCTGCACCAGTTCCAGAAGCATGCGGTGTTTTTTGTATGCCTTACGCACTTTGACAAGCAGCACCGCCGCTCCGACCGTAAGGCAGACCGCCGCCGGGTACAGCACGGCGCCTATTGGCAGGTCATACAACACAAATGCCGCCGCAAAAATAGCGCAGAACAAGACGAACAGCCCAAAACTCAGCCGATTTTGCTTCAGATAGGCAACCAAAAATCGCATAACGTCCTCCTCACTCGACCAGATACCCTACGCCGAAGCGCGTGGAGATAAAGCCCGTAAGCCCCGCGGCGTCCAGCTTTTTGCGCAGGCGGTTCACGTTGACCGTCAAAGTGTTTTCATCCACGAAGCTGTCCGTCTCCCAAAGGCGCTCCATCAGCTTTTCGCGGCTGACGACCTTGCCCTTGTTTTCCATAAGCGTTTTGAGAATGCGGTATTCGTTTTTGGAAAGCTCGATCTGCTTTCCTTCATAAGTCAACGTGTTGTCGCCCGTATTTAACAGCGCGCCGCGGTGCTCTAAGATCGGCACGGCGGCGGCAAAATCATAGGTGCGCCGCAAAAGCGCCTGGATCTTCGCCGTCAGAACGCTTTGGTCAAAGGGCTTCGCTATAAAATCATCCGCGCCCATGTTCATCGCCATGACGATATTCATATTGTCCGACGCGGAGGAAATGAAGATCACGGGGACCTTGGACACACGGCGGATCTCCGAACACCAATGGTAGCCGTTGAAAAACGGCAGAGAGATGTCCAGCAGCACCAGATGCGGGTCATATTGTGCAAATTCCGCCATCACATTGCGAAAATCCGAGACGCAGTGCGCGTCCAGCTCCCATTTTTGCAGTGCCGCGGCAATCGCCTTTGCGATGCCGGGGTCATCCTCCACGATCAAAATGCGGTACATGGCTTTCTCCTTATACATGATGTTCTTTTGCGCCTTTTATGGAATTTTACCACACTTCCCGTGTCGTTTACAAGTCGGTATGTATGATATGCGGGTTTTGTCGGAAACGGGATTTCTTTGTTGACTTCTCGTGCACGCCATGCTAAAATTTGTATAATGTATTGCTATGGCGGCAGCTCTGCCGCTGACAAAACCAACGGGGGTTTTGGTATATCGGCGTACTTCGCGCCGTTTTCGCAAACGCCATGCTTGCACATTTTGTGCAAAGCCGGCGTTTTCTTTCAGGCTTTTCGGCTCGGTCACACGAGCCAAAAATAAAAAAGTGAGGGTTTCGGATGAAAGAGAAAAAAGTTTACGGCTATCTCCCCGACGAACGGCCGCCGTTCTGGCAGCTGCTGCTGTACGCCGTGCAGCAGGTCATCGTCATGTTCCCCGCGACGGTCACCGTGGCATTGATCACCGGCTTCCAGGTATCCACCACGATCTTCGCCAGCGGCCTTGCCACGATTTGCTTTATCCTGATTACAGGGCGTAAGATCCCGCTCTACTACGGTTCGAGCTTCGCGTATCTGACGGCGATTTCGGCACTGGTCACAAGCGAAACTGTGATGGAAAAGCTCTCGCCCGAGGCGTATGCGCAGATGCTTGCCTGGCAGGCGGGCTCGGTCGCGACACTGCCGACGGAAGCGATCCAGTACGCGCAGTTCGGCATTGTGATGTCCGGCTTCGTTTCCATTGCCGCCGGTCTTATCATCAAACTGTTCGGCACCGAAGCGGTCGAAAAGATTCTGCCCCCGACGATTACGGGTCCCGTTGCGATGATCATCGGCCTGACGCTTGCGGGCAACGCGCTGACGGACGCTTACACGCCCTCCGCGACCTTCACCGGCAACATGGGGCTTGTGTGGCTGGTGTCGCTTTCCACCCTGCTTGCCACGATCCTCTTTTCGAGATACCTCAAAGGTTTTCTCGGCCAGCTTCCGCTGCTTTTGGGTGCGGCGCTCGGCTGCATTGTCGCCGCCATCATCTATTTTGCGGGCGGACGCACCGACGGTATGAACCTGTTTGATCAGATGACTGTGGAATCGCTCGTTTCCGCCTCTGTGTGGAAAGCCGGCAACGGCAGCATTTTCGCGCTGCCTGCCTTCTCCCTGCCGAAACCTTCACTTGCTGCGGTCATTGCCATTATGCCCATTGCCATTGCGACGATCCCCGAATCCACCGCGCATATGTATCAGCTGGACATCTACGTCAACGATGTGGCGCGCCGCAAGGGCGTTGCCAAAAAGTATGACCTCGTCGGCAAGCTGGACCGCAACCTCATCGGCGACGGTATCGGCGATATGATTACCGGTATGATCGGCGGCCCTGCGGGCACGAACTACGGCGAGAACATCTCGACCATGGCGATCACCAAGGTCTTCTCTGTCCCCGTGCTCATTGTTGCGGCGGTCATCGCGATGGTGGTTGCCTGCTTCACGCCCCTCATCCGCGGCATTTATGCGATCCCGACGGCGGTTATCGGCGGGCTTGAAATTTACCTGTTCGGCGCGATCGCCGCACAGGGTATCGCCATTATGATCGACAAGAAGTGCGACATGTTCTCCTCCAAGAACATCGCTGTCATCGCGTGCATCATGATTATCGGTCTCGGCGGGCAGTATGCCTTCGGCGGCAACATCCCGTTCCCCGGCTTTACGAACGGTATCCCCTGCGTAGCGGGCGCTGCGATCGCGGGCATCATCCTCAACCTGCTGTTGAGCATCGGCGAACACAAGAAGTCGAAGAAAGCCGACAGCGCGCAGTCCGAAACGGCTGTCGATGCGGGATCCTCCGCAAGCGAACAGGCGTAATTCCGCAGTATTTCTTATAAACGCACGAACGAAAACAGGAACTTTGCAAAAGCAAAGTTCCTGTTTTTTGTGCCGTAAAACGCTTGCTTATGTTCCGGCGCTGTTCCGCTCCGGTGCAAATCCGTAGTGTGGATTTCATAGAGCCGCTTGACATCAGCACCCTTTTCGGCAATGGGATAGACAACGCTATTGAAGCCAGTGAGAAGCTACCTGAAGATCAGCGTGTAATACTTGTAAAAGCGGGTCAAGTGCAGAACTTTGTATCTATCCTGATTGAGAATAACTGTTCCAGTGAGGAACACGCAGACGGTCGTACTACAAAGGCAGATAAATTCTTGCACGGTTTCGGCATTTCTAATATGAAAAAGGCAGCAGAGAAATATTCCGGTACTTGCACGACCACGCAGGCAAATGGAAAATTTGCTCTTAAAATCCTACTTCCGCACACCAACAATTAAATATGGAGCAAGCCCATTTCCAATTAGGAGATGGGCTTTTTTTCTGCTCATTTCCTTAGACTTTGCGGCGTAGGTGTTAGATTTTGCGTCTGCTATTGCCCTTTTAATTATGTAGTGTAAGATGGGATTGTCAGTAAGACGCTGAGAATTAAAGGAGGAAATTGATATGTCAATTTTATGTGCATCTCACTTGAAAAAATATTACGGTAAGGACGAGAGCCTCGTCAAAGCGTTAGACGATGTGAATGTCTCCGTAGAAAATGGGCAGTTTGTTGCCATCATCGGTACATCCGTCAGCGGCAAATCTACGCTGTTGAATATCTCAATCGTGTTTTGGACGCAAATACAGAGGTTGCCAAAACTTTGCCAAACAGAAACGCATACACGCTCATTGCCGAACAAATGAAGAAAATGCAGTTTGATGAAAAGGATTGTTTTGACCGTGTAGAAGTGACGGAGCCTGAAAACAATCCACAGTTTGATATGGATACGAATCAAGATTTTTATATTGTTACCAAGCAAGAAAACAATCAATTCCGCTATATGTTCAAGAGCGAAACAGGAGAGGAAATCAGTATTGTGCTGGAATATATGTGAGAAATCAACGGGAAATCCGGTAAAATCCTGTTTTTAAAAGAAGGGTTTTGATCCCAAACCAAACAGCCGCTTTTCCCGTCCTCCCAGGTTCGAATCCTTTTTATCTAAAAAAAGAACCCCCAAAGGGGCAAAAGCCTCTTTGGGGGTTCTGGCAGCGGTAAAAGGCTCGACCGTATGCCGCGGCTGCGCCTTGCATACGTTTCGCTCAGGACACCCCACGCTTCGCGTGCGGTACCGCCTTCGCGCTCCTCGCGGGCAACAGTCCCCCGGACTGTTGCCTGTTCGCTCAGACCTTCCCAGGTTCGAATCCTTTTTATCTAAAAAAAAGAACCCCCAAAGGGGCAAAAGCCTCTTTGGGGGTTCTGGCAGCGGTAAAAGGCTCGACCGTATGCCGCGG
>CALWVM010000014.1 GCA_944384985.1 uncultured Clostridia bacterium
CGGGGTGTGGCGAAGTTTGGTATCGCGCTTGGTTCGGGACCAAGAGGCCATGGGTTCAAGTCCCGTCACTCCGACCATGCAAAAAGCCCTGTCGTAAGACAGGGCTTTTTGCAATTAATTTTGCAATTAAACCGTTTAGAGGTGCGCAATGGACTACCCCCAAGTACAAAACATTGCAAAAGACACGATGGCATATGCAAGGCAGAGCATACGTCCCGGGATGCGTCTTCTGGATGTTCGCCGCATGTGCGAAGCAAAAATGCGCGCTTTGGGCGCGGAATCCTTTTGGTATTGGAATATTGGTGCACTGGTGTTTGCCGGGGATGAAACTGCAAAATCCGTTTCCGGCAGGAAGTATAAAACGAGCGACCGAATTATCCGGCCGAATGACATCATTACCATAGATTTAAGCCCGCAAGTCGGTAAGATCTGGGGTGATTATGCGCGCACCGTTATCGTCCAAAACGGCGAAGTCGTAGAAATGGGAAGTATGAAAAACCCGGAATGGAAGCGGGGCTTGCAAATGGAGGATTTTCTGCATGAAGCGCTTTGTGCTTTTGCAGCACCGCAGACGACTTTCGAAGAAGTCTATTTCCGTATGAATCGCCTGATCGAAGAAAAAGGCTTTGTCAACCTTGATTTCAAGGGAAATTTGGGACACTCCATCGTGCGTCGAAAACGGGATAGGATTTATATCGAAAAGGGAAATGCCTCCCGTTTGGGCGATGCGGCATATTTCACCTTTGAGCCGCACATTGGCATGAAAGGCTCCCCATACGGCTATAAGAAAGAGAATGTCTATTATTTTGATAACGGCAAAATTACGGAGCTATGATAAAATCGACATGGGACGGAATGTGCTTGTACATTCCGTCCCATGTCTGCATAAAATAAAAAATCACGGTGCACATAAATAAAGGATTTCTTTGCCCAGCGACTTTGCAAAGGCGATTTCGCTCTTGGTCTGCTCGCCTATGTAACCGTCAACATTTACGATGAAAACCGCATCGGACAGTTTGATTCTTTCCCGGTGCATCGCACCGAGCATTTCCTTTTCTGCCGGAGTATAAACCTTTTGCGAATCAGCCGGAAATACAACGCCCAGCACACAGTTCCCCTGCAAGGTAAGTTCCTGTGCTGCCTGCATCATTTCCTGCCGAAACTTTAAACTTCCGCATACGGTTATGATTTTCATTGGCTTTGCTCCTTGCGAAGTATCCTCCATCTGCATCTGTGCAGAATTGCTTTTGCAGCAACAAGGGCGGTGCCACGAACGGTGACACCGCCACGATTATCATGTTTTTTTACTTTTCCGCAAACGAATCTTTCCAAACCTTGTCAAGCAAATTGCAGGACGCCTGGAATTTTGCGAGTTCCTCGTCTTCCAGTTGTAAGGTCATAATGCCGCTTACGCCGTCGCGCCCAAGAACGCACGGCACGCCGGCGAATACATCCTGTATGCCGTATTCCCCGTGCAGCTTCGTTGAGACGGTCAAAATGCTGTTTTCTCCGCCTAAGATCGCTTTGACGATGCGCACGAGCGCAAGCCCGATGCCGTAGTACGTCGCGCGTTTTGCCTGGATGATCTTGTAGGCGGCTTTTGTGACGTTTTCGGAGATCTCGGTAAGCGCAGACTCGCTGTATTTTTCAGGCTGCCCGGCGAGGATCTCGCGGATGGGCATCGTGCCGACAAGCGCCTGCGACCAAGGCGTCATTTCGCTGTCACCGTGCTCTCCCATGACATAGGCGTGCACATTTTTCGGGTCGACCGAAAAATATTCGCCCAGAAGATACCGAAGCCGCGCGGTGTCAAGCGTCGTGCCCGAACCGATGACTTTGCGGCTGGGAAATCCGGAAATGTGGTGGACCACGCGCGTCATGATGTCCACGGGGTTGGTCGCCACAAGGAAGATGCCGTCAAAGCCGGATTCGAGCACCGGCGCTACGATGCTTTCAAATACCGCGCGGTTGCGCTGCAACAGCGAGATGCGGTCCTCGCCCGGCTTCTGCGAAACGCCCGCGCAGATCACCACGATATCCGCGTCGGCGCAGTCGCTGTACTCTCCGGCGGTGATCTTCATGTTGTTCTTGGCAAAGGCGAGCCCGTGGTTCAAGTCCATCGCTTCGCCCAAAGCCTTTTCTTTGTTGACGTCGATGAGCACCATCTCGTCGCATGCACCGTCGCATAAAAGCGCATACGCAAAGCTCATGCCGACAAAACCGGTGCCCACTATGGCGATTTTTTTCGTAAATCCGTTGTCTTTCATAATTCCCTCCGATAAAACATATTTTTTACAATTTTAGTTTTACCAGAAAATAGGGATTAAATCAATACCTCCGGCTGATATTTTGCAAGCCAGTAGTTGACCTGTACAAAATAAGCGATGGTCTGCGGCGTCGTCATCAACTGCCCATACCACGGCTGTTGAACATCCTGTGTCATCAGGTCTTCGAGCGCCGATTTTTTAACGATTTTATAGAGCGGGGCGCCGTCGTCCTCAAGCACCTTTTGAAGCTCGCGCCGCACCGCCGCAAGATACGCGGGGTTGTGTGTTTTCGGGTAAGGGCTTTTTTTGCGCCATAGGATCTCTTCGGGCAAAAGGTCTTTGACCGCTTCGCGCAAAAGCCCTTTTTCATAGTGCTTGTAGTCCTTGAATTCCCACGGGACGGTATACAGGTATTCCGCAATGCGGTAATCGCAGAACGGCACGCGCACCTCCAGCGCATTATACATGCTCATGCGGTCCTTGCGGTCAAGGAGCGTCTGCATGAACCAGTCCAGATTTAACTTCATCATTTCTTTCATGCGCGCTTCCGTACCGGACAGTCCCGCGACCTTGTCGGCGGCAGCGACCGTATCCGCATATTTTTGATAGACGAACTCTTCCGCGTGCAGTTCGGCGGCGAGGTCGTCGTGTAAAAAGCTTTGACGGTAGGAAGTGGACTGCGCCCACGGAAAGCCCTCGCGCAGGCGGATGGTTTCGTCGCGGTACCACGGATACCCGCCGAAGATCTCATCTGCGCATTCGCCGGAGAGCGCTACCGTGCCGTATTTTTTGATCTCCTTGCAGAAGAGCAGAAGCGAGCTGTCCACATCCGCCATCCCGGGTAGGTCACGCGCATCCACCGCGGAATACAATGCTGCGACCAGGTCTTCCGTGTCAAGCGTGACCAAATGGTTCTGCGCGTGCAGATAGTCGTTCATCCGCCCTACGAACTGCGAATCGCTGTTGGGCTGGAATTTGCTTTTCTTGAAATAAAGGTCGTTGTCCTTGTAAGTGACGGTAAAGGTGTGCAGCTGCTCGCCGCGCGCGGAAAACTCGCGGTCGGCAATCGAGGAGATGATGCTGGAATCGAGGCCGCCCGAAAGGAACGTGCACACCGGCACGTCGGAGACGAGCTGCCGCTTCACCGCGTCCGTAACAAGGTAGCGCACTTTTTCCACAGTCTGCTCAAAGGTGTCGGTAAACGGGCGGTCGCGAAGCGCCCAATAGCGCATGATGTGCAGACCGTCCCCGTCCAGATAGGCGCAGTGCGCGGGCGGCAGTTCACAGACATCCCGGAACACGCCGCAGCCGGGCGTGCGCCCGGGGCCTAAAAGCATAACCTCCGCCACCGAATTCAGATCGAGCCGCGCAGACAGCTTCCCGCTTGCGAACAGCGCTTTGATCTCGGAAGCAAACAGGAAATGCGTGTCTGTGCGCACGTAAAACAGCGGTTTTACACCGATGCGGTCACGCGCAAGGAAAAGCCGTTTGTTCTTTTCATCCCAAACGGCAAAGGCGAAGATCCCGTTGAAGCGTTCCACACAGCGCTCCTTCCATTCGAGGAACGCTTTGAGCACGACTTCCGTGTCGCCGTGCGAACGAAACGTGTGTCCTGCGCTTTGCAGTTCCTGCCGGATTTCCGCCGTGTTGTAAAGCTCACCGTTGTAGACAAGCGTGTACGTGTTCTCCCTGTATGTCTGCGTCATCGGCTGCCGGCCGTTTTCACGGTCAAGCACCACAAGGCGCGTGTGCAAAAGCGCGCAGGTATCGTCAAAATAGGTCCCGTTCTGATCGGGCCCGCGCGGCGTCAAAACTTTCTGCATCCGCAAAAATGCGTTTTTCTCATCCTGTATGTTGCAAATATAGGACACTGCACCCGCAATGCCGCACATAGAACCACCCCTGTTGTTTTTGTTCCATTCTATGACGGCGGGCGGGGGAGATGTGCAATTTTTGACTGCGCAGGCATGAAAAGCCGCCTCTATTGACAAAATACTAAAAAAAGCGTAAAATAATCTCAAAATTTCCACATTCTTTCCGCAGTTTGCGGGTTTCGGCGGGCGGATCTTTATCGCCCGGAAAAACGGGATGAAAGGTTTCGTCCTCGCCTGTACGGGGTGGAAACACCGCAGAAACGCAGGGGGGACCGTTGGCACGGTTATGAAAATATTCAAGAAATTTCAGAAGACCATTGTGCTGCTTTTAAAGCTGCTGTTGTTCTTCTGCCTGTTTTGTATCTTTTTCCTGATCTTCGGCAATGAGAACGAGTGGTTGCTGCGTCCTTCGCGGACGGCGGCGATCACGATGCTGACCTTTGCCGTTTTGGGCATTGCGCTTATGTCTGTTTACGGCGGCTACAAGATCGGCGTTTATAAAAGCAAGCCGATCATCCACTCCATGACGCTTGCCACCTTTTTTACGGATATCATCACCCATTTGCAGCTTTGTATTATGAACACAAACGCCGCGAACAACCAGACCTTCCGGTATGAAGACGTGCATCTTCTGCTGCTGGTCATGCTTTTGCAGTTCGTGGTGATTGTGTTTTTTGCTTATTTCGGCAATTATGTGTTTTTCACCATCAATTCCCCCGAAAAATGCTGTGTCGTGACCTCGTCGAAATATGCGCTCAACAACATCGTGCCCAAAATTCGCAAATACAAAAAGCAGTACCGCATCACGGATATGGTGCTGTATACAGATGAACACCTGTTTGATATCATCAACCGCAGTGATACGGTGTTTTTGTATGACGTGCCCATGGCGACGCGCACGATGCTGGTCGAATACTGCTATGCCAACAATAAAAACATCTATTATAATTTTGAAATGTGCGATATCGTTTCGCTGCGCGGGCGCACCTCGATCCTTGACGATAAACCGCTGGTCGCGTCGCAGGTCGGCGGTTTGACCGCTGAGCAGACCATCGTCAAGCGCACCATGGATCTTGTGATCTCGGCGATTGCGCTGGTGGTGACCAGCCCCATTATGCTTGCCTGCGCGATCGCCATCAAGGCGGAAGACGGCGGCAAGGTCTTTTTCAAGCAGAAACGCGCCACACTCGGCGGAAAGATCTTCGAGGTCTACAAATTCCGAACCATGCGCGAAGCGGGCTCGGTCAACCGTTCCGTGACCGAGGATGACGACCGCATCACCCATGTCGGCAAAGTCCTGCGTAAATTCCGTATTGACGAGCTGCCGCAGTTTATCAACATTTTCAAAGGTGAAATGAGCGTTGTCGGGCCGCGTCCCGAGATGATTGAGAATGTGGATGAATATACCCAGGAGCTGCCGGAATTCAGCTATCGACTGCGCGTTAAGGCAGGGCTTACGGGCTATGCGCAGATCATGGGCAAATACAACACGTCCCCCAAAGACAAGCTTGTGATGGATCTGCTGTATATCGAGCATTACAGCATCTGGGGCGACATCAAGCTGATTTTGCAAACCCTTACCGTGTTCCTCAAAGCTTCCGACAGTACCGAAGCGTTTCACCATGGCGAAGATTTCGATTTCTTCACCTCGTGTGCAGAACCGCAGCAAGCCGCTCCGGATGCGCAGGATGCCGCCGCAGACAGCGACCAGACGAGCGAACCGACGCCGCCGTCTGCCGACGACGCGGACACCGTGAAGCCGACGGAAGCGGAAGACTGCACCGATTCATAATAGCGCAAAAAAATATCGCCGCTATGCTTTGCATAGCGGCGGCTTTTGTTATTCCAATTTTTATGGCGGTCAACCAACCGTATACGTAACCAGATCACGCATAGCGGTTTCCAGAGATACAGAAGTCGTCGAAGTGGTGCCGAAAATGGAGGACGATTTCACGGACAGGTCGTTTGTCAGCGTATAGGGCATAGAGAACACCGCGGAGATGAGCATGTCGGTGTTGGCATCCACCACGCACGTCAGCGTGCAGTCCGCATAATTGCAGTTGACGGCGGTGATGTAGTCCGCATATTGCGCATAGTCCGAGGAAAGCAGCATGGAGCGATACTGTGATTCGGTCGTGAGCATCGGGAATACTTTGCCGAGCGGTGTGAGCGCTGCACTTTTCGGCAGTGCAAACGATGCGCCCGGGCAGGTTAACGTGAGCGTATACGTGCCGTCGCCCAGCTGCATGGAGGCGGCGGATATATCGCTTGTGGTGAGATCCCCACGAAACTTGCCGTAGCTCGGATACACATCTGTTAAATCCGTCCCGGCGGCGTACACCACATCGGCTTGCGTGTCGGTGTATTCCGTGCTGTCGTTTTTCAATGCGTTGAGGTCGGCGTTGTTGTTAAAGCTCTGGTAATTGGAACGCTGGGTCAAGCGGTTAAACGGGTTTTCCACGCCGCCCGAAAACCGTGTGAAATACGTGCGGCGCATCGTAAGCCCCGGTTCGGTGGCCTTCAGATTGGCGCAAACGAAATTATAGTATTGCAGGATCTTTGCCGCGTCGGTGGGTACAGCGGAATCGGTGATCCCGAACGCCGCCTCTTTGATGCTGCAAAGCTGTGCGGCGCCGCGCAGGATGATGCGTACTTCCCGAAGCGAAACCTTGCCGTCACAGTCAAAATCCGAGGCGGCCAGCTGCTGTTCGGTAAAGTCCCGAAGCCCCGCAACGCCCTGCAAGGCGGTGCGCGCGTCCATCACATTCATGCTACCGTCCAGATTTGCGTCGCCGAGCACGATCCCGGCATGTACGGAAGACCGATTTTGCACAGCGGATGTCAGTTGTCTTTCCGTATATGCATCGGCACTGCGATTCAGCAGGGTTTCCGAAACGGCGTTTCCGCTGAGCGGAACGGCAAGCAGCACTGCGCAAAGCGCAGCGGCAGCGCCGAACAGCCGTTTGGTTCGTTTCTTCAAGGCGACCGCCCCCAAAATCAGAATTCTTTATTATCCTAACATATCTTAAAAAAAAATACAAGCATTCGCGCGAAATCCTGCCGCTTGCAAGGTTGCAATGCAAGGGAAAATATGCTATGATGAACACATTAATTTTTATGGGGGACTACGATGCTGAAAAACGAGATTATCAGCTATCGAAAAAGCATCTATCGCGCCACAGCGATCCTGTTTATCGTGCAGCTCTTCGGAGCGCTCGGCGCAGGTTTCTTCTTTGTGGTGCAGAACATCTTAGGGATAGAGCATATCTTAGGCGCGACCGAACCGCAGAATGAGAATATTCTGTGGTTCATTCTGTTTTGGGGAACAGATTTCTTTTTCGTCGCGCTGGCTGTGGTGTTGTCCTATTTGATCGCGGGGCTTCCCGCCATCGCACCCGCTTTGGCACTCGGGATTTACTTTGCGCATTTCGCGGGCACACCCGTCTCGGCGGTGGATATGTATTCCGCTTATTTCGCGACGCCGCTCAACCACGGCGGCGGGGTCAACATCGGCTATATGGGGTACCTGATCTTGGCCGTGTTTCTTTCTTACTGCATCAAATATCTGTTTATCGCGTGGAACAACTGCAAAGAGTCTTTGGGTGCGAAAATGGACCGCTCCTTTGCGAAACGCCGTGCGGCGGGCAAAAAAATGCCCGAGGGTTTAACGGGCGTCGGTATTTTAGAACAGGTGGATCTGATCGTTTTGGTGCTTATCATGCCCGTGGTCGCCGCGGCGCTGACCTTTTTGCTGGTGCATTACGGCATAGAAATCCCCTTTAACGCGCTCGGCAATGCGCTGCAAGCCCCGCTCACGGAACTCTCCGGCGTCTCGGTGGTGCTATGTGCTCTCGTAATGGGATTGATGGTTGGTTTTGACCTCATCGGGCCCGTTTCTATGTCCGCGTTCGCCGTAGCCGCAGCGGCATTTTTCGACGGCAATGCGCAGCTTATGACCATTTACGGTGCGTGCTTCATCACCGTCGGTTGGATCCCGCTGATGACCGTCCTGCTGCAAAAGATCACAAAAAAAGGCGGCCATACGGATGAGGACGATTTTAATTTCGCGGTGAGCGGTCCGATCAACGCCTTCTTTGAGAATGTGAAGCTCACCGTGGCGTTTTCCATGCCGTATGCCTACCGAAGCCCCCTTACCGTCATTCCCGGCTATATGCTCGGTGCGGCGGCAACCGGCGTTTTGACGGCGGCGTTCGGCATCGTCAATACGGCGTATCTTACGGAACTTCCGAAATACGGCAACGGCGAGACCTTCGCCGAAATGTTCTCGCGTGAAGAGATCTACATATCCTTCACATTGCCGCTGCGCTCCGGCGACTGGCTTTCCTGCCGGATCCCGCTGTTTTTCATCATTCTGTTCGGCGCGCTTGTGGGTGGCGCATGCATGCTCCTGTTCAAGGAACTGGCGTACCGTTCGCAGAAAAAGCGCGGAACTTATGTTGAGACTAACGGCGACATGGTGTTGGAATTCCGCCGCTATGCGCAAAAGCTCTGGGTGCCATTTAAGCAAAGCCGAGGCAAACTGCCCGAAACCTATGCGGGCAAAGGGGAATTGGAAGCAGCCGCAGAAAAAGAAAAAGAATCGGCTTCTCGTGCCGATTAGCACGGTAAAAACGGGTTGAAACGCGGCGCAAAATTGTGTATAATAGCTTGAAAAATGACTGGCGGCGGGATTCGCCGCGAACCGAATCGAGGCAAAAGAAACTATGAAACTTGGAATCGTCGGGTTGCCGAATGTCGGCAAAAGCACGCTGTTTAACGCAATTACAAATGCCGGCGCGCAGTCTGCGAACTACGCGTTCTGCACCATTGAGCCGAATGTGGGCGTGGTCGCCGTGCCCGACGCGCGGTTGGACCGCCTTGCCGAAATGTATCACCCGCAGAAGGTCACGCCTGCCACAGTGGAATTCGTAGACATCGCCGGGCTTGTGCGCGGCGCTTCGAAAGGCGAGGGCTTGGGCAACAAATTCCTCTCGCATATCCGCGAAGTAGATGCCATCATCCATGTGGTGCGCTGCTTCGATGATGACGATATTATCCATGTGGAAGGCAGTGTAGATCCCCGCCGCGACATCGAAACCATCAATCTGGAGCTGATCCTTTCGGATCTTGAACTGCTCGACCGCCGCATCGACCGCGACAAAAAGGCCATGAAAGGCGACAAGAGCCTGCAAGGCGAACTTGCGTTTTTCGAACGCCTGCGCGGGGAACTTAGCAATGGTGTCAGTGCGCGCGCAGTGGAGATGAACGACGACGAAAAAGAATGGCTTTCCACAGTGGCGCTGCTTTCCTCGAAGCCGGTGATCTATGCGTGCAATATGAGCGAAGCGGATTTCTCCGATTCATTGGACAGCAACGCTTATTATCAATCTGTCCGCGAAATTGCCGAAGCGGAAGGGGCGGAGGTCCTGCCCATCTGTGCGCGGCTTGAAGAGGAGATCGCCTCCCTTCCGAAAGAGGAAAAGCTGCTGTTCCTTTCGGATCTCGGTATGGATGAGGGCGGCCTTGACCGCCTGATCCGCCACTCCTATCATCTGTTGGGCCTGATCTCATACCTTACGGCGGGCGAACCGGAGGTGCGCGCGTGGACCATCAAGCGCGGCACAAAAGCGCCGCAGGCTGCGGGGAAGATCCATTCCGACTTTGAGCGCGGCTTCATCCGCGCCGAGGTCATTTCGTTTGATGAGCTGATGGCTTGCGGCAGTATGCAGGCGGCAAAGGAGAAGGGCAAAGTCCGTTCCGAGGGCAAGGACTATGTCATGCAGGACGGCGACATCGTGCTGTTCCGCTTCAACGTCTAAGGACCGCGGGCGAGTCGCGGCAGTGGCAGAAATTTTTCTTGACGTTTTGCGGCGAAAGATATACAATATCGGTGCACGTTTTTGTGCACCGAAATATGCGCTTGTAGCTCAGCTGGATAGAGCGTCAGACTCCGACTCTGAAGGCCGCTGGTTCGAATCCAGTCAAGCGCGCCACCAGGCTGAGCCTGGACGCAATTCGCGTTCCGGGCTCGTTTTTTATTTTAGCTTTTCGTCACTCGCGTTTTCAGTGGGTATCTATTTTTTCAATGCGTCCCAGCCGAGAGCTTCGACACACAAGCCCCTTGTAACACAAGATAAATTTTAAAGCCGCTTTTGGCAGACCACTGAAAAAGGGATTGACAATCTGGTTTCTCTGTGCTACAATTCCTCCACAATCCAATACGAACAAATCTGTCACCGGACAGAGAAGCGTTAAAATCATACCGTAGGTCTTAGTGGTATGATTTTGGCGCTTATTTTTTTGCGTTGGAGATTTTTGGAGGTGTTTTTATGTGGGTGCTTTTAGGAACAACGCTTTCCACGAGCTTTCTCGACTGCCTGAACCCAACCGCCATTGCGCAGCAGATGCTGTTGCAGGCGATGGTGAAGCGCAAGCGGCACGCGTTATTCTTCATTCTCGGCATCGGGCTTGCCAATTATCTTTTGGGACTTGCCGTGTATTACGGGATTCTGTCCTGGGTCACACAGCTCGTAAAAGACGCTGCGGCACGATTCCCGCATTATACCTACGGTACGGAAGCGGCTGTGGGGCTTTTGTGCGCAGCGATCGGCTTTTACCTGATTTGCAAGACCCGTCGCAGCGGAAGCCCTGAGGGGCGGGAAGAAACGAAAACACCGGCCGCGCTTACGCCGCTGTCGCTGTTCTGCATGGGCGCCGCGTTTTGCGGCTTGGAACTGACCAGCGCCCTGCCGTATTTCGGGTTCTTGACGGTGCTTGCGGGGTATGAGCTCGCTTTTCCTTATGTTGCCGTGTTCCTGCTTTTGTATGATTTTATTTATATCCTGCCGCTGCTGCTCGTGTATTGGGGGTATAACCGGCTGCGGGGGACGGCGTTTATCACACGGCTCGAACGCGTGCTCGGGCGCGTCGCCGCATACGTTGTCCCTGTCGTCCTGACAGCAGTGGGTGTCCTGCTGCTTGTGCACGGCGCATATTCTCTGATATAACGGTTGGTTTCTGCCTCGAAATGTGGTACAATCCAATTCCAAAGCGATTTTGCATTGGAAGGGAGAAGACAACATGAAAAATGAATTGGTACAAGCGGTAAGACTGAATACGGAAAACCTGTTCCAAAACGCAAAAATCTGCCTGCTCACCTGCGATATGGACTTTATCCTTTGCGATATGCCGATTTGGAAACACGCCTATCATATGCTGCATTCCTGTGACCAATGGTATATCAACCCGAACGAATACGAAGAACCGCCTTTCCATATTCCGAACCTCAATTCGCTGGATGTCCCAAGCGAGAAAAGCCTTTCCAGAGAAGAATTGCTTGCTTATCTTGAAAGCGTCCAAGCCAAAATCTTTTCTTATCTGGATGGGCTGACGGACGAAATGCTGTATGATATCCCAAAAGGTTGTACACACAATCGTCTGGCGATGATTCTGTCACAGTTCCGTCACTTCTATGCCCATTTGGGCAATATCAATGCCACGACCATTTTTGCGACGAACCGTTGGCCGCGCGTGGTCAACTTGAGTGGCAGGAGCGGAAAATCTACGGATGGCTTATACGAATAGTCTCGACTGCCTTCAAAGACTGTGGCTGGTTTGAAAGATATGGAACCCATCGAAAGCATAAAAATGCCGGGGAAAGACGCTCTTTCCCCGGCATTTTTGCCGCATCTCGTCTTGCACAGCGCACCTTTTGGTTTCACTTCAGTGCTGCTTTGCCCTGTGTGCACTGTTTTGCGGCGGATGATTTTCCCGCAGCCGCTTTGCTGTGTACCGCATCAAGGATCCGCTGTTTGTCCTGTTCGGAACAAAGGCGGAACTGTGCGAGCAGGACCCTTTCCTCCTCAGGCAGCGTCCGCAGATCCATAGGCCGTCCTCACTTTGCCTTGTTGCGATGGCTCTTTGCAACGTCGCCCTTTTTCAAACAGGGACATTGTATCACAAAGTGAGAAAAAATCACAAAAATAGTAAAAATAACAAGAAAACTGGACAAATTAACATAAAACGGGATCCCGTTTCGGGATCCCGTTTGAAAGTCTCAGTGGCTGCCGAGCAGGAAGTGGTTATTGTAGAAATTGCTGCGCTGCTCAAGTATTTTGTTGACCTCGCTGGTACCGTATTCCTCAAAAAGCGTAGGCGTTCCCGAAAACAGGTCTGCGCCGAGCGCCAGGCGGTCGCCTTCGATTTTCACACCGATGGAAGAAAGCAGCGTCGGGAACATGTCAAAGTTTGCCCACTGGCGATTGTGCAGCCGTTCTGCGGGGATGTCACGCACGTCCGGCGCAGGATTCAAAATCAGGTTAAAGGTCGTGCGTTTGTAATTCGGATCCATATTTTGGAAGAAATTCTGATCCATGCTTAAATGGTCGCCGATGAGCACAATGGTGGTGTTCTCATAGAACGGCTGCTGCTGGATCCAGCGGACGAACTGCGTGACCTGATAGGAGCTGTACGCAATCACGTTGGCATATTGGCTTTCATAGGGCGTAGGCGCATCCGGTTCCAGATAGCCGTCCGGGAAGTGCGTGTTTGCCGTCTCCATAACAAAATGGAACGGTTTACCGGATTCGGAAAGCGCGGTCAGTTCTTCCTTTGCAAACTCAAACAGCTTGGAATCCTCATATCCCCACCAGACGTAGTAGTCTGCGGGGATCTTGCCAAGCTCTTGCATCCTTTTATAGTCGAAGATCTCAAAATTGCCGTGCGATGTGAAATAATAGTTCAGACCGCCAAAAGTCGCGTCCGCGCCGAACATCACCGCCTGCTCGTACCCCTGATCCTCCAGAATATCGCCGAGCGCGATTGCGCCGGGCAGGAAGTTGCCGGGCGAGCCGTAGGAGTTGCCGTCCATGGGGACTTTCATTGGCAGCCCCGTGCCCATATTGACCATCGAAGCGACCGACCAGTGCCCGCCCGTCGTCCAGGGCGGACCGCCGAAGTCCTCGGAACGGTCGGAGAAGGTGTAGCCTTCTTTGGCAAGCTCCGTAAGCTCCGGCATCAGGTTTTCATCCATGGCGCCGCCAAGGTCTCTGGACAAATAGGTGTTTTCCACGGATTCCAGATAAATATGGATCAAATTGCGCTTTTGCTCGGGGAAAGTCATCTGCACTTCACGCGGGTCGGCGAAATTCTCTTCAATAAAAGGCGACTCGTCCACATACGCCGCATACAGCTTCTGCAGCTGGAACTTTTGAACGCCGAACGCGATGCCGCCGCCGAGCATGGCGAGCGCAAGCAAAAAGCTGACCACTTTGCGCGCAAGCGGCGGGAACAGCACCGTTGTTTTTGTCTCCGTACGGTGATAAAGCAGCACACGGTCGGAAAAGGCGAACAGGCAGAACACTGCCGTCAAAAACGTGGTCTGGAACACGGGCCCGAAAAACAGCGTGTTCATCACGTCCGAGGCGGTGCCCTCAACGGGGGAGATCAAATTGATAATCATCTGGTCCGGCGTCAGTTCACCAAACGTGTCCTTGCCCCAGATCGTTCCTGTGAACGCTGCTGCGCCGAGCGCGAACAGCAGAACACTGACAATGCGCAGCACCCAGGTGCGCACTCGATGTTTCGGCACGGCGCGCTCGTAGCTGAATACGCCGTCTGCAATCCCTTTGCAGAACAGCAATATGAGCCCCACAACGAGCGCGAGCGCAAAATATTTCAGCAGGTACCACGGACCGTGCTGCGCGGGCAAAAAGATATCTTCCACCCGCAGAACAAATTGCTCGATGAAAAGCGCCGTCAGGTTTGTAAAGATCACATCGCGAAACAGCGCGTGCACAACAGCGCCGGCGGTCCGCTTTCTGCAAAGCAAAAGCACGTCCGCCGCAAAGACAAGCAGTCCGGCTGCTAATGCCGAAAGGAGCATCCACATAATTAGCCCTCATTTCTCCTGAAGTTTACTTCCAGTCTATCATATTTTCCCGGCTTTGACAATATCTGCCTTGGAAAGAAAGCGAGTTTCTGTTTTGCCGTTTTTTTCTTGAAATTCCCTGCAAATCCCCTTGCGGCGCCGATAAAAAAATGGTAAACTAAAACATACTCTTTCTGCAATTTCATACATATAGACAGGAGGGACGCAGTATGTTCAAAAGAATCCTCGCGCTGGCGCTTTGCGTGCTGCTTTTGGGGCTTCCCACAGCGGTGGCGGCATCTGCCGAGGGCGCACCGTTTACCGTGGAATTTTCTGCGGACGATCTTTCACATGAGATCAGCGACGAGATGTACGGAATTTTCATAGAAGACATCAACAATGGCGTTGAGGGGGGCTTGTGCGCAAATCTGGTGCGCAACAATTCTTTTGAATATCTGAAAGACGGCGAAACACTTTCAGGCTGGTCGTTCGACGGCGCGTACACGCGCGCAACCGAGGGCGGGCTCCATGAAAACAACCCGTCTTATATCGTCCTGCCTGTGGACGGTGCGCGTGTTGTGAAAAACTTCGGGTTTTGCGAGTACTATGATTACAAAACCTATGACGTGAACGAAAAAAGCATCGAATCGGGCGATATGGGCATCAAGGCGGGCGAGACCTATTCGTTCTCCGCGTGGTTCAAAAACACGCAGACGACCATGTCCGTATACCTTGAAAATAAGCACGGCGAAAAGCTGACCGATACTTTGAAAATCAATCTCGACGCGGGCGACAGCTGGCAGCAGTTTTCTGTGGACTTGTCCGCGGTAAAGACGGATGACGGCACCCTCGTAATGGAATTTGAAGAAGGAAGCCCCGTTGCATTTGATTTCGTCTGCCTGTATCCGGAGAGCAGCCATGGCTACGGCGCCGAAACATGGAAATACACTTCTCTGCGGGAAGACCTGTATGAAGCGCTTGCAAATCTGCATCCGTCGTTTATCCGCTTCCCGGGCGGATGTGTTGCAGAAGGCGACAGCCTTGAAAATCTATTCAACTGGAAAGATACCATCGGCGCACCGCAAACGCGCAAACAGTCGTATAACATCTGGCAAAACGATGTTATTGATTACAACAACAGCTATACCGTCGGGTATCACGAATATTTCCAGCTTTGCAGCGATCTCGGCGCCGAACCGGTGCCGATCCTCAACGTCGGTCTGATCTGCCAGGCGCGTTGCGGCTATGACGACCATGTGCTGGCGCTTGAGAAAAACGACATGACCGACGAGGAATGGGAGACGTATCTGACCGTAACGCGCGGGCTTGACCCGGAAGATACCGAGGCGCGCGAGGAGTTCACCACATATATCGAGGGCTTAGGGATCACGACCCGCGAGGACTTTGAAGCCTATCTCGATACCATTGCGCTTCGCCCCGGCACAGCAGAGTGGGATGCATATGTGCAGGATATTCTGGATCTGATCGAGTACGCCAACGGCGACACGTCCACCGAATGGGGCGCGCTGCGTGCGCAGAACGGGCATCCGGGCTCGTTCGGGCTCGAATACATCGGGCTTGGCAATGAAAACTGGGGCGAAGTGTATTTCCGCAATCTGGAGGCGCTCAAAGCGGCGATCAACGAAGTTTATCCCGAAATCACCGTGATTACTTCCTCCGGCCCCGTCAGCTCCGGCGAGCAGTTTGACGACTCCTGGGCGCAGCTAAACGCCGGGTATCGCGACACGATCGTGGATGAACATTATTATCAGGAGGACAGCTGGTACCTCGCCAACACCGAACGCTACGACAGCTATGACCGCGAGGGTGCCAAGGTGTTCCTCGGCGAATACGCGGCGACCTCCAAGGGCGTCGGGACGATCCAGACCAAATCCAACCTGAAAGCCGCCATGGCGGAAGCCGCCTATATGACGGGGCTCGAGCGCAACGGCGACGTGGTGGTGATGGCGTCATATGCGCCGCTCTTGGCCAAGATCAATGCGCAGGAATGGACCGTCAATATGATCTGGTTTGATTCGCACAACACCGTGCTCACGCCCAGTTACTATACACAGATGCTGTTTATGAACAATACGGGCAGCCGCTATGTGGAAACGCAGCTTCCCGAGGGGACAGACGGCATGTACCAGTCCGTTACGGTGGATGAAGATAACCAGATCTTATATGTGAAGCTTGTGAACACGACCGGCGAATCCCGTGAGGTCACCTATATGCCGGAAGGCTTCGGCGTGGTGCGGTATTCCGACATGCTTTCGCTGTCTGACCGCTCGCCCGCAGCGTGCAACGAGGTTGGCAAGACCTGTATCGTCCCAAAGACCGTAAAGACGACGGGGACTGAGGGCGTCACCGTGAAAGTGGACGGCTATTCGGTCAACGTAATCCGCATCACCTATGGGGAGAACCGCACGCAGAAAGGCCTTTATAACCTGCCGCGCATGCCCGAGACCCGCCGCTTTTACACCGGTCTTGAAACCGCTCTGATCTGGGGTGTTCCGACCGTGGCGGTGGTCGTGGCAGCCGGTACGGTTTTGCTCGTACGGCTGACCCGCAGAAAACGGAAAAAATAAACGGCAGCGCCGAAACCGATCGGTAGATGGCACAGCCTGACTGTACGTTAGGCTGTGCTCTTCTTGTGTACGGCTTTGGCAGCCACCGGAGGAGAATATGGACAATCTGATTCAATGGATCGAACGTGCCAACACGGCGGTCAATAACGTGGTGTGGGGTATCCCCATGCTGGTGCTTTTGCTTGCGACGGGCATCTATCTGACTGTCGGTACGGGCTTTTTTCAGGTGCGGCGCTTCGGCTATGTGATGAAAAACACCATCGGCTCAATGTTCCGCAACAAAAGCACCCGGAAAACCGATGCACACGGCGCAATTTCCCAGTTTCAGGCGTTAGCGACCGCGCTTGCCGCCACAGTCGGCACGGGAAACATTGTCGGTGTGGTCACCGCCATTGCGGCTGGCGGTCCCGGCGCGGTGTTCTGGATGTGGGTATCCGCCTTTTTTGGCATGATGACCAAATTTGCCGAGATTGTGCTGGGCGTGTATTTCCGCCATAAAAATGAAAAAGGCGAGTGGGTCGGCGGCCCGATGTACTATATTGAAAAGGGCCTGCGGCAAAAGTGGCTGGCTGTGGCGTTTTCCATCTTCTGCCTGTTTGCTTCGTTCGGCATCGGTTCCATCGCGCAGGTTAACGGCATTGCGGGTGCCATGACAAATTCGTTCCACATCCCAAATTACATAACGGGCATCGTTGTCTGTGTCCTGACCGCCATCATTGTGTTCGGCGGCATGAAGCGTATGGTTGCCGTGACTGAAAAATTTGTCCCGTTCATGGCGATCCTCTATATCGGCGGGGCGTTAACCGTGATCCTAACGAATGTAGGAAACCTCGGTGATGCCTTTAAATCCATTTTCGAAGGCGCCTTCCAGCTTCGCGCTGTCGGCGGCGGCGCCGCAGGGTATGTGATCGCTCGCGCTATGCGTTACGGTTTTGCCCGCGGCGTGTTCTCCAATGAAGCGGGGCTTGGCTCATCGGTGATGGTGCATAGCTGCTCGGATGTTAAAGAACCTGTGCAGCAGGGGCTTTGGGGCATTTTTGAGGTATTCTTCGATACCATCATCATCTGTTCGCTGACGGCCCTTACAGTGCTTTGCACGGGCGCGCACACCGTTGCAGGCCTTGAGGGGATCAATGTCACGATTTATGCTTTTGAAAGCGTGCTTGGGCGTTTCGGCGGGTATCTCGTCTCCATAGGGCTTGTGCTGTTCGCGTTCTCTACGCTGCTCGGCTGGACGGTTTACGGCAGCCGTGCCGCTGAGTATCTCGGCGGCAGGCGTTTTGTGCGTGTGTATGAAATCGTTTTCCTCGGCACGGTGTTCCTCGGCTCGGTTTCCTCCGTACAGCTTGTGTGGGATCTTTCCGATACGTTCAACGGGCTGATGGCGCTGCCGAACCTTGTCGGCGTGCTGCTCCTTTCACCTTTGGTGTTCCGCATCACAAAGAATTATGTGCGCCGCGTGTTCAAAGGCGAGCAGATCTCTCCGCTGCTGTCCTACACGCAGACCCCCGCGCCTGTAAAAAAAGATAAAAAGAGCAAATAAGTCTTTTCTGCCCGTCGCTTGTGCGGCGGGCATTTTCGCGCTTTGCCGCCCATACAAATAGACCAGAGGGGAGGGCGGCGAAATGGTGATCCGACTCAAAAAGCTGCTTTGTATTATACTCGGTGTAAGCCTGGTGCTTTTGGGGGTGCTTTTTCTTTTATATGCGCTGACCCACCCGCATGCCGCATCCTCCTTGCTTCTGCTTTAAATGATTCCGTCAAACGGTTTTCGGGAAAGGTTGACAAATCCGGTTTTGTGCGGTATTATTATAGCACATTATCGCTTTACTAAGCTAAATCGGAGGAAGATGTATGAAAAAAGTCTTATGCCTGCTTTTGGCAGTCGCGCTGATGGTCTGCGGCCTTGCTGCGTGCGGCTCGGGGGATGACGCAAACACCCAGTCGGACCTTGCCTATATTCAAAATAAGGGCACGCTGATTGTCGGCGTTACGATTTATGAGCCGATGAACTATAAGACAGAAGACGGCCAGTGGACCGGATTTGATACGGAATATGCCGAAGCGGTTGCCGAAAAACTCGGCGTGCAGGCAGAATTCGTCGTTATCGACTGGGATAATAAGTATACGGAGCTTGACGCCAAATCGATCGACTGCATTTGGAACGGTATGACCATTACGGATGAAGGCCGCTTAAACGCATCCATCACCGACCCGTATGTGGAAAACGCGCAGGTCGTTGTCATGGCGAAAGACAAACTTGCCGAGTATCCGGATGCCGCAAGCATGCAAAACCTGACTTTCGCGGTCGAAACGGGTTCCGCAGGTGAAGACGAGGCTGCAACAAACGGCTTCCAGAACGTTGTCCCCGTTGCCGACCAGGCTTCAGCGCTGTTGGAGGTTGCCAGCGGTTCTGCGGACGCGTGCATCATCGACATCACCATGGCGGACGCCATGACGGGCGAGGGTACGAGCTATGCCGACTACGGCTATGAACTGCGTCTTTCCTCTGAGGAATACGGGATCGCGTTCCGCAAGGGCTCGGATATGGTCGCTAAGGTCAATGAGATCACCGACGAACTCATGGCGGACGGCACGATGGATAAGCTTGCCGAAAAATACAACCTGCGCTTAATGAAATAAGTTCGCTAAAAATTTAAAATCGCAGCCGGCAGAGGGCTTGCTTTCTGCCGGTTTTGCGCTGTTTAAGGATTGCTGTTTATGTTTTGGACGGTTACGCAAAGCCTTTTAGAGGGCTTTGGAAAAACAGTTGAAATTTTTGCGTTAACGCTCCTGTTGGCACTGCCGCTGGGTTTGCTGCTGAGCTTTGGCTCCATGTCACGGTTCCGCCCGTTAAAATGGATTGTCAAAACCTTCATCTGGATCATCCGCGGCACGCCGCTGATGCTGCAGCTCATTATCATCTATTATGGGCCGGGCCTGGTAGGTGCCTGGGCGCAGGGGCTCGAGCAAAGCAATTTTTTGATTGACTGGCTTGCGTCGTGGTCGGTGTTCGACCGCTTTGTCGCGGTGATCGTGGCGTTCGTTATCAACTATTCCTGCTATTTTTCCGAGATCTACCGCGGCGGTATCGAAAGTATCTCCCGTGGGCAGTACGAAGCGGGCCAGGTGCTGGGCATGACGCGCACGCAGGTGTTTTTCAGAGTCGTGCTGCTGCAGGTCATCAAACGCATCGTGCCGCCCATGAGCAATGAGATCATCACGCTTGTTAAGGACACCTCCCTTGCGCGTATCATCGCGGTTTATGAGATCATCTGGGCGGGGCAGTCGTTTATCAAGTCCGCAGGGCTTTTGTGGCCGCTGTTCTACACGGGCGTGTTCTATCTCGCGTTCAACGGCCTTTTGACGATCCTGTTCGGTCGTATTGAGAAGAAACTCGATTATTTCAGAGGGTAAGCTATGGCGATTTTGGAAGTTCATGACATCTGCAAACGCTTTCAGGACAATGAAGTGCTCAAGGGCATCAGCTTTTCGCTTGAAGAGGGCCAGGTGCTTTCGGTTATCGGTTCGTCAGGCAGCGGCAAAACCACACTGCTGCGCTGCATTACGGGGCTGGAGACCGCCGACAGCGGGAAGATTTCCGTCGGCGGGCGTGTGACCTTTGACAGCGAACGCCGCGAAAAGTTGTCTAAAGCGGAAAAACGGGAAAACCAGCTTTGCACAGGGCTTGTGTTCCAGTCATTCAACCTGTTCCCGCAGTATACGGTGCTGCGCAATGTTACGCTTGCGAAAGAACTGCTGGTCAAAGAAGAGTGCCGTGCCGAAAAGTGCGGCAAGAAAGAGAAAAAAGCGCGCCTTGCCGCGATCGAGGAGGAGGCAAAACGCGTGATTGAAAGCGTCGGGCTTTCCGAAAAGCTCGGCAGTTACCCTTGTGAGCTTTCCGGCGGGCAGCAGCAGCGCGTGGCAATCGCGCGCGCACTCATGCTCTCGCCTAAAGTGCTTTGCTTTGACGAGCCGACTTCGGCGCTCGACCCCGAGATCACGGGCGAGGTGCTTGCCGTCATCCGCAAGCTTGCCGAAGAGGGCCGCACAATGCTCATTGTGACGCATGAAATGGGCTTTGCACGCGAGGTGTCCAACGAAGTGATCTTCATGCATGACGGCGTCATCGGCGAGCAGGGTTCGCCCGAAGCGATCTTTGACCATCCGCAGAGCACACGGCTGAAGGAATTTTTAAGCGCGGCACTGCACGCGTGACGTTTACTTTGTAATCAAAAAGGGCGTGTCCAAGCGGACACGCCCTTTCTATGTTGGAAATATAAATCGGATTACAGGGAATTGACGATGTCCCGTGTATCGCGTGCGATGAGCAGTTCCTCGTTCGTGGGCAGTACGAATACACGCACTTTGGAGTTCTTGGTGGAGATTTCGCCCTCCGCGCCTTTTACAAGCGTTGCGTTGTAGGGCTTGTCAATCTCAATGCCGAGGAACGTAAGCCCGTCGCAAACGGTTGCGCGCATGTCGTCCGCATTCTCGCCGATGCCGCCCGTAAAGACGATGGCGTCGATGCCGTCCATGGCGGCGGTGTAAGCGCCTATGTACTTTTTGATCTCATAGATCTGGATCCCGCGAGCAAGCTTCGCGCGCTCGTTGCCTTCGGCGGCTGCTTTTTTCACATCGCGGTCATCGGAGGAAAGCCCGGAGATTCCCAGAATACCGGATTTTTTGTTGAGCAGATTTTCCATTTCCTCTACGGTCTTGTGCTCTTTTTTCATAATATACAGCACAGCCGAAGCGTCAATGGCGCCGGTGCGCGTCCCCATGATCTCACCGTCTAAGGGCGTAAGGCCCATGGAGGTGTCAATCACCTTGCCGTTTTTGACGGCGGTAATGGAGGAACCGTTGCCGAGGTGGCAGGTAACGATTTTCAGTTCTTCAATGGGTCTGCCCATCACTTCTGCACAGCGCGCGCTGACGAAGCGGTGCGACGTGCCGTGGAACCCGTATTTGCGGATGCCGTATTTTTCATAGTATTCATAGGGCAGCCCATACATATAGGCCTCCGGCGGCATGGTGGAGTGGAACGCGTTGTCGAACACGGCGACCTGCGGCACGTTGGGACCGAACAGCGCAATACTCGCGCGGATGCCCTCTAAATGCGCGGGGTTGTGCAGCGGTGCGAGGTCGCACAAGCTTTCGATCCCGTCAATGACCGACTGGTCGATGAGCACGCTTTTATTAAACAGCGACCCGCCCTGCACCACGCGGTGCCCGACGGCGGTGATCTCGGAAATATCGTCGATGACCTTGGATTCCCCCGTGGTCAAAACGTTTTTGACTTCGTTAAAAGCGGCGGTGTGGTTCTCCATGGGGACGGGGGCGTCCTTCTTTGCCACCTTGCCGTTTTCAGTGTAATGCGTGTAGGAAATGCAGCTTTTGTCCGGATCTTTCACACGCTCACAAATGCCCTTTGCGATCAGTTTCTCGTTGTCCATATCAATCAACTGATATTTCAACGACGAGCTTCCCGCATTGATAACCAAAACCTTCAAAAAATCTCCTCCGTATTCATTTTAAACTTGCAAGAAACCGGGAACCATATTATTATATACATACTCGAAAAGAAAAGCAAGTCCGAAAGGGGAAAAAGCCATGGCGGTTGCCGGGATCATTGCTGAATATGACCCGTTTCACAACGGGCATCTGCTGCACCTGCGCCGGACCGCGGAATGCGCGTCAGACGGTGTGGTCGTCGTGCTCGGCGGGAACTTTACCCAGCGCGGCGCAGCGGCGCTTCTCGGCAAACGGTACCGCACCGAGGCCGCGCTGCGCGGCGGGGCAGATCTGGTGCTGGAACTGCCGTTACCCTTTGCACTTTCACGTGCGCAGACCTTTGCGCACGGGGGCGTTATGGCGCTTTGGGCGCTCGGCTGTGTAGACCTGCTCTCGTTTGGCAGCGAGTGCGGCGATATAGACCGTCTGCGGCGGGCGGCGGATGCTGTGGAAAGCGAAGGGACGCAAAGATACATACGCCAAGCGCTTGAGACGGGCAAACCTTATGCCGCCGCGCGCGAAGCGGCGGTGCGCGCGCTGTACGGCGATGAGATCGCCGACGTGCTGTGTGCGCCAAACAACATTTTAGGTGTAGAATACCTGAATGCCTGCCGTGCGCTCGCCCCGGAAATGATATGCATGACCGTTTCGCGTCAAGGTGCGCTGCATGATGCGCAACATCCGGCGGGGAATTTTGCGTCGGCGTCGTTTTTACGGAAAAAGATCCGAAACGGGGAGACTGTCTCCGACTTTCTTCCACTGTTTTCCGAAACCATTTTGCAGCGTGCGCTGCAAGAAGGCGGTGCGCCGGCGACACTCGAAAAACTTGAAACGGCGTTGCTCGCGTATTTGCGCAAGTGCACCCCACAGGATTTTCAAAACACACCGGATATTTCCGAAGGCTTGGAAAACCGTATCCTAAAAGCAGCGCGCAAGGCGCGGACGCTTTCAGAATTGTTCGACACGGCAAAAACAAAGCGCTACTCGCACGCACGCATCCGCCGCACGGTGCTTGCCGCCTTTCTCGGCATCGAGAACCGCCATCTGCAAGGCGGCTTGCCGTATCTCCGGGTGCTCGGGCTTTCCGAACGCGGCAAAGCGATTTTGCATACCGCAAGAAAAACGGCACGACTGCCCATTGTGCTGCGCGCATCAGATGTGCAGAAGCTCTCCGAAGCCGCAAAGCAGCTTTTCGCGCTGGAATGCACCGCCACAGACCTGTACGCGCTCTGCTTACCGCGCACAGGCGTCTGCGGCAGCGAGATGACCGACAATGTCGTGCGCATAGAAAAATGAAACTTTATGAATCGAAACTTGCATTTTTTCACAAAACGGGTATAATGGAAACAGTCTGCCGCACCAGACGGCAAAATCCGAAATCGAGGTCGTGATGAACCGATGAGCAGCTCCCTGCTTGCAGATTTAGAGGACAAGTACCGGCACTTTTCCAAAGGACAGAAAAAGATTGCCGCTTATATTACCGAAAATTATGACAAGGCGGCGTTTATGACCGCCGCCGCGCTCGGGCGCAAGGTCGGCGTGAGCGAATCCACGGTCGTGCGCTTTGCCACAGAACTGGGCTTTAAGGGTTACCCGCAGCTGCAAAAGGAATTGCAGCAGATGATTAAATCCAAGCTGACCGCCGTGCAGCGCATGGAAGTTTCCAAAGCGCTCATTGGCGACAATGACATCATCAACAGCGTGCTCAACGATGACATAGAGCTGATCCGCGCCACCGCCGAGCAGACCTCGCGGGAAGCGTTCTCGGCAGCGATTGCCGAGATCAACCGCGCGCGGCGCATTTATATCCTCGGCGTGCGTTCTTCGGCGGCGCTTGCATCGTTTTTGGCGTTCTATTTCAATCTGGTGTTCGATTCTGTTGTGCTGGTGGATACCTCCAGCGCATCCGAAATGTTTGAGCAGATGTTCCGCATTGGGAAAGAGGATGTCTGCATCGCTATCAGCTTCCCGCGGTATTCTAAGCAGACGGTCAACGCCCTGCGCTTTATTGCGGACAGAGGCGCAAAGATCGTTGCCATCACCGATACCGAAAAATCCCCCATTGCGTCGTTTGCCAACCATCTGCTGGTCGCGCGCAGCGATATGGCGTCGGTGGTCGATTCGCTGACCGCGCCGCTGAGCCTCATCAACGCGCTGATCGTCGGCGTCACGCTGACCCGCCGCGACGAAGTGTATCAGAATTTCAATGCACTCGAACACATCTGGGATGAGTACCAGGTGTATGAGAAGGCGGAGGATCTGGCGAATCATGCAGAGAGCTGAGGTCCTGGTCGTCGGCGCGGGCGCGGCAGGATGCATGGCGGCGGGTACGGCGGCAGGCTTAGGTGCAGATGTACTGCTCATGGAACGCAATGAGCGTGTTGCGCGCAAGGTCTGCATTACCGGCAAGGGCCGCTGCAATGTTACCAATGCATCCGACGTGCCGACGCTTGTGCAGAACGTGCCCGGAAACGGCCGGTTTTTATACAGCGCTTTTTCCGCGTTTTCCGCGCGGGATACCATGCATTTTTTTACGGAACTCGGTGTGCCGCTGAAAGTGGAGCGCGGCAACCGCGTGTTCCCGGAAAGCGATAAAGCGGTCGACATTGCCGACGCGCTTTCCAGATTTCTTCAGGAAAACGGCGTACGGCGCGCGCATGCCCGCGCGGCGGAGCTGCTGCTCGATAACGGTACGGTGCAGGGCGTGCGCGCGGCTTCGGGCGAGCCGTTTTATGCCAAGCGTGTGATCCTTGCAACGGGCGGGCTATCGTACCCCGCAACCGGCTCCACGGGGGACGGCTACGTCTTAGCAAAGCATGCGGGGCACACTATTGTGCCGACGCGTCCTTCACTTTCGGCGCTGCGCTGCCGTGAGGATCTGTGCACCGCGTGCGCGGGGCTCTCCTTGCGCAATGTGGCACTTACGGTAGAGGATACGAAAAAGCATAGGGAAATCTATTCCGATTTCGGGGAAATGCTGTTTACGCACTTCGGTGTTTCAGGCCCGATGGTGCTTTCCGCGAGCACACATCTGCGGGAAATGCAGCCCGAGCGCTATCGGCTGTATATCGACCTGAAACCTGCGTTGTCCGAAGAAAAACTGGACGCGCGCCTGCTGCGGGATTTCGCAGGGAACAGCAATAAAGCAATCGCTAACACGCTTGGGCTTTTGCTCCCGCGTTCGCTGATCGCCCCCGTCCTGCATCTGGCGGGCATACCGGGGTCTGAAAAGACCAACCAGATCTCGAAAGCGCAGCGGCTGTCGCTTTTGCATACCGTCAAGGCGCTGCCGCTTACCGTGCTCGGCTTTTTCGACATCGAAGCGGCCATCGTGACCGCAGGCGGCGTTAACGTGCGCGAGATTGAGCCCAAGACTATGGCAAGCAAGCTCTGCCGGGGGCTGTATATCGTGGGGGAACTCTTGGACTGCGACGCGTATACAGGCGGCTTCAATTTGCAAATCGCGTTTTCCACCGGGTATCTCGCGGGGCAAGCCGCCGCGCAGTCAAAACCGGAAGAAGCTTAGACAAAATACGCCCGAAGGGCGTCCTTATAAAGGAGTAGACTATGGCGTTTAATGTGGCAATCGACGGCCCCGCAGGCGCGGGGAAAAGCAGCATCGCCCGCGCGGCGGCAAAAGAACTCGGCTTCATTTATGTGGATACGGGCGCGTTGTATCGCGCGGTCGGCGTATACAGTCTGCGCAACGGTATCGATACAAAAGATGCCGACGCAGTCGCCGCTACGCTGCCGCACATTTCGGTCGAACTGAAATTCCGGGACGGTGTGCAGCATGTGTACCTGAACGGCGAGGATGTCTCCGAAGAGATCCGCACGCCGCCCGCGTCCATGGCGGCGTCCGATGTGTCCGCCGTTCCTGCCGTGCGGCAGTTCCTGTTCGATTTGCAGCGGGACATCGCCGCAAAAAACAACTGCATCATGGACGGCCGCGATATCGGTACGGTGGTGCTCCCCGATGCGCAGGTCAAGATTTTTCTGACCGCCTCACCCGAAGCGCGCGCGATGCGCCGCTATAAAGAATTGCAGGAAAAAGGCGCGAAGGATACCTACGAGGCAGTGCTCGCCGATCTTTTGCAGCGCGACTACAACGATTCGCATCGCGCCGTGGCGCCGCTCAAGCCCGCTGAAGACAGCATAACGGTCGATAACTCCGGACTGCCTCTGGACGCTTCGATTGAGCAGGTGCTTTCGGTCATCCGTGCGGCGCTTTGAATGCAGAAATTTTGCTCTTGAGGAGACTTTATGGCAGACGTATATGACTTTTCCAAGGCCAAAGAATATAAGCTTTACAGCGCGCTTAAGCCGCTGGCGGGTGTAGTGTGCAAAACGGTGTACCGCTGTACCTATATCGGCAAAGAGAATATCCCGGAAACCGGCGGCTTTATCCTCGCGTGCAACCACCAGAGTGCCTTTGACCCAATCACCTTGGGCGGCTGCGGCAAACGCGTGTTCCACTTTATGGCAAAGGAAGAACTGTTCCGCAATCCGGCGCTTGCCAGGTTTTTAACACACTTGAACGCTTTTCCCGTTGTCCGCGGAAAAGGCGATATGACGGCCGTACACTATGCGGAGGAACTCATTCGAAACGGCTGGGTGCTTGGGATTTTCCCGGAGGGTACGCGTAACGAGGATTACCACCCCGGTCGTGGAAAATCCGGCGTGGCGCTCATCGCCAAAGCCACAGGCGCGGATGTGCTGCCTGCGGCAATCTATACGGACACGCGCTACAAACTCGGATCACACCTGACCGTGCGTTTCGGGAAACTCATCCGCAACGAAGAATTCGGCTTTACCGCTGAGGGGAAATCCCGCGAGTTAAAGGACGCCACGCGCCGCATAATGGGGGATATCACGGCGCTCTGGGAGGAAGGACATTGCAAAAAATAACGCTTGCCAAAACCGCGGGTTTCTGCTTTGGCGTCAGCCGTGCGGTGCATTTGCTCGAAGATATGGTCGCGCGCGGCGAAAAGGCGTGCACCTTGGGGCCGATCATCCACAATCCGCAGGTGATTTCCTATTTCGAAGCGCATGGCGTGCGTGTGATCGACGATCCGGCCGCGTGCCGTGAAAAGGAAACGCTCGTCATTCGTACGCACGGCGTGCCAAAGCAGACGCTGGAAGCGGTGGAAAATATGCCGCTCCACTTTCAAAACGCGACCTGTCCGTTTGTCACCAAGATCCATAAAATCGTGCAGCAGAATTCCACGCCCGAAAACGTCACGCTGATCGCGGGCGACAAGGCGCACCCGGAAGTCGTGGGCATCCGCAGCTACTGCAACGGGCGTTCGTTCGTGTTCAACAGCTTTGAAGAATTGGAAGACTTGATCAGTGGGCAGCCCGATCTTGCAAAAAACGGCATGATTTTGGTTTCACAGACCACATTCAGCACCAAAACCTTCAAAAAATGTGTAAAAAAAATAAAAATGGTCTATACAAATGCCGTAATTTTTGATACAATATGTAGTGCGACTGAGGAACGGCAGGAAGAAGCGTTCCGGCTTTCATGTGAAAATGACGCGATGCTCATCATCGGCGGCAGGCAGAGTTCCAATACCGCCAAATTGAAAGCCGTGTGCGAGTCGAACTGTCCGACCTTTCTGATCGAGACCGCCCAGGAGTTAGATGGCATTGACCTGTCCGGTTTCCGATCGGTCGGCGTTACTGCGGGTGCATCCACGCCCGACAGTATAATTAAGGAGGTACTGAAAACAATGTCCGAGAATCTTACGCAAACGCAGCAAACTGGGGCAGAAATCGTTGAAAAGGAGGAAACCGCAGCGGCTTCTGAAGCAACCAGCTTTGCCGATATGCTTGAGGAATATATTGATTCGAGTTCCGATCAAACCGTTGTTGGCCGTGTTGTGGCAGTCACCCCGACTGAAATTGAGGTTGAGATTGCCGGCAGAAAGCACACGGGTTATGTGCCCGCGTCGGAATACAGCAATGATCCGTCCGTCGATATTACCCAAGAAGTACATATCGGCGACGAGATGCACCTCATCGTGATGAAGACCAACGACTCCGAGGGCACAATGCTGCTTTCCAAACGCCGTTACGACGCCATGAAGGCGTGGGACGAGCTCACCGAAGATAATGAAGCGACCGTCGAGGGCAAGGTGACGGGCGTTGTCGGCGACGGCAAGGGCTTGTTCGTGCAGTACAACGGCATTCGCGTGTTCGTGCCCGCGTCGCTTGCTAAGATCAACCGCAGCGATTCGCTGGAAGAAATGGTCGGCAAGACTGTCCAGTTCAAGATCATTGAAGTGGATCGTCGCCGCCGCAGAGTGGTCGGCTCCATCCGCGCCGCTTATCGTGAGGCGCGCGCCGCTGCCGCAGAAAAGTTCTGGGCGCAGGCAGAAGAAGGGCAGAAATATACCGGCGTTGTCCGCTCGCTGACGAGCTACGGCGCTTTTGTGGATATCGGCGGTGTGGACGGCATGATCCACATTTCCGAGCTCTCCTGGAGCCGTATCAAGCAACCGTCGGATGTCGTTAAAGTCGGCGATACGGTGGAAGTGTATATCAAAGCGCTTGACCGTGAAAAGAAGAAGATTTCACTTGGCTACAAGAAGGCAGAGGACAACCCGTGGGAGATCCTGCGCCGCGACTATCCCATCGGCTCTGTGATGAAAGCGAAAATCGTTGGGCTTACGTCCTTCGGCGCATTTGCCAACATCCTGCCCGGCATTGACGGCCTGATTCACATTTCCGAGATTTCGCATAACCACATCGCCAATCCTGCCGACGTGCTGAAGATGGGCGACGAGGTTCAGGTCAAGCTTCTGGACGTGGATTTCGACAAAAAGCGTGTCAGCCTTTCCATGAAGGCGCTGGAAGATGCGCCGGTTGCGGATAATGCCGAGACTGCCGCATCTGTCTCCATCGACGAGCTTGCAGAAAAAATGAAGGCGGATGAGGCAAAAGCTGAAGAAGCCGCTCCGGCTGAAGAAGCGGCGCCTGCCGAAGAGCCCACAGAGGAACCGGCGGAATAATCCGCACAGGAAAAGAACAATAGCTTCCCAATAGCAGGAGGCAGGTCTTGCTGCCTGCCCCTGCTTTTTTATTTGCATTCCGCAAACAGGAGGTAAAAAGTATGAACGGTAAAATTTTGTCCGCCGCGGTTCTGGCAGCGGGTGCAGCGGTGACCGCCGCTGCCACGGCGCTGAAAAAGCGGGATATCTGCCCGATCTGCGAGGTCAAGAAAGCGGCTGCGCGCGCCAATGTGCACGTCCGTGCCAAAGCGGAATATGACAACGGTGTTGCGCTCACGCCGCCGATGGGTTGGTCGAGCTGGAACGCGTTTCACGACAAGATCAACGAAAAGCTGATTTTGGAAATGGCGGATGCTGTCAAAGCTTCCGGGCTTTTGGAAGCCGGCTATCAGTACATCAATTTGGATGACTGCTGGCAAAGCTCGCTGCGCGATGAAAACGGCCGCTTGCAAGGGGATTTGACAACTTTCCCGAATGGCATCCCGGCGCTGGTGCGCGAACTCAACGAAAAAGGCTTTAAGGCCGGCATCTATTCCTCCAACGGTACACTGACCTGTGAGGATTTGCCCGCATCGCTTGGGCATGAGCGTCTGGACGCAGAGACCTTCGCTGCCTGGGGCATCGAATATTTCAAATACGATTTCTGCCACAATATCAAAATCCCGACCAAAGCGCCGAATATCGCGTATCTTCTGATCGGCGGCGGTGCGCTTCCGGAGGAACTCTGTCTGTACGCTTCGGACGCCGAACTGTATGGTTCCGCAAAGGTCAACTGGGATAAGAAGGGCGGTTATGTGACCCGGCTCGACAGCAATCTGGGCGCGATCAAATTCAGCTTTGTGGACATTCCCAAAGCGGGCGAATATGTGCTGACCATCGTGGTGCGCAAGGCACTCAATGAGGAAAAATTCGTGACGGTGACCGTCAATGGGAAAGATACATATCCCGTCAGCTTCCCGCCGACCAAGGCGTGGAGAAACGAGGGGCGCGTCCAGGTAAAGATCCAGCTGCAAGAGGGGAGCAATACGCTGGAGATCCGCAATCCCGTTGCGTCGAGAATGGACAGCGCCGCCCTGCAATATATGACAATGGGCAAGGAACTCAAACGCGCTACGGCGCGCTATGCCGCGCAAAACGGCGTGCCGGAAAAGCCAATTGTCTATTCTATTTGCGAATGGGGTATGAACCGCCCGTGGCAGTGGGGCAGGGAAGCGGGCAACCTTTGGCGCACCACGCCCGATATTATGCCGAATTGGGCTTCTGTGGTCGGGATTTACGAGCACAACGTCCGCCTGTATAAACATGCGTGTGTCGGCGGCTACAATGACCCCGATATGCTGGAAGTCGGCAACGGCAATCTGACGCTCGAAGAAAACCGTTCGCATTTTACCCTTTGGTGCATGATGGCGTCGCCCCTGATCCTCGGCAACGACATCCGCCTGTTCATCAAACCCGACGGCACGGCGGACCGCAGCAACGAAGTGCTTAAAATTTTGACCAACCGGGAGCTTATCGCGGTCGACCAGGACCCCAAATGCATGCCCTGCCGCCGCGTCAAGACAAACGGGCTTACGGATGTGCTGGTAAAGCCTTTGGAAAACGGCGAAATCGCGGTTTGCCTTTTCAATAAGTCGCCGAAGGAAATGACGATCACGGCGTCGCTGCGTTCGATTGCGAACCAGACGTTTGCAGGGCTGCCCGTGGCATCGCAGTATGCCTGCCGCGACCTTTGGGATAAAAATGAGGTCACGACCGATGACCTGCTCACGCCCTCCGTCCCCGCTCACGGCGTCAAGGTCTACCGCGTGCGCGCACTGTAAGAAATACGCAAAAGAACAGAGGACGGTTCTGGGTTTGCAAAGCCACAGAACCATCCTCTGGTTTTTACTTTAGGAGAAAGAATAGTGAAAGGGAAAAAAGTTTTAACATCCATTGTAAATGTTGTTTTGCTGTTCGGTATTACAGCCGGGCTTTTTTACTGGATGATAAACAGCAACGAAACCAAAAATGCGGCAAGCACAATGGAAGTTGAAACTGCTTTAACTGGGTTTGGCTTTGCAATTCATAATGATATTTCCGTTCCTCCCGATCCCCCGTATTCTGAATATGCAAACAAAATAAGCGCTGAAAAAGATGATGTTGTTTTAAGTTTTTATGAATTTGATAACAATACCTATTCGCGTGCGGTATATAAAGCATTTATCAGCAATTTCTATGATACGCGATATGAATCCGGAAACCGTATTGTAACAGAAGGTGGAAAAAATTATATGTATTTTGCCTGTAATGGCAGACGGTATTATTCTTTAACCATGTACGTTGACAATACTGTAATTTGCGCCTATTGCGACATAGGCAGCGAATCCATCCTTCAGGACGTGCTGTCAAAGATAAATTATATTTGAGCCATCAAGACAGGGTAGGGCTGTGTGTCTGCATAAGACATAGAACCCTACCCTATCTGCGAGGAGAGATTTCCCTCTTGACAATCGAACAAATGTTCTATATACTATAAACGAATATTTGTTCGACTAATTTCCGACAAGAGGCGAACGAGATGGAGCGTGTGATTTTGCACAGCGACATCAACAACTGCTATGCATCCATCGAGTGCCTGTACGACGCATCCCTGCGCGGCAAGCCGATTGCTGTCGGCGGCTCTGTGGAAACGCGGCACGGCATCGTGCTTGCAAAATCCGAACAGGCCAAGCGCTGCGGCGTGCAGACGGGCGAGGCGCTTTGGCAGGCAAAGAAAAAATGCAGCGACTTGGTGGTGGTGCCGCCGCACTACGAACGCTATGCACGCTATTCCGAACTGGTGCGCGGCATTTACCGAAGGTATACCGATCTGATCGAACCGTTCGGGCTCGACGAAGCCTGGCTGGATGTGACCGGCTCACAGCGGCTGCTTGGCGCAGGCAATGGCATTGCCGACGATATCCGCCGCACGGTACACCGGGAACTGGGGTTGACGGTTTCGGTCGGGGTTTCGTTCAACAAAATCTTTGCCAAGCTCGGTTCCGATCTCAAAAAGCCGGACGCCGTCACCGTTATCGGCAAACAGGATTTCCGCGAAAAGATTTGGAATCTTCCCGTGAGCTCTATGCTCGGCTGCGGGCGCTCCACCGTTCGAAAGCTGAACGGCTACGGTGTCCGCACCATCGGGCAGCTGGCAGCGTGCGACCGCACGTTTTTGAAAAACCTGTTTGGCAAAATGGGCGAGGTGCTTTGGGCGTATGCCAACGGCCTGGATGCTTCGCGCGTGCAGCCGGACGGCCTCGTTCCTGTCTCCAAAAGCATCGGGCACGGCGCGACCTGTGTGCGTGACCTGAAAACCGAGCGGGAGGTCTGGCTCGTGCTGTTGTCTTTGGCACAGGAGGTCGGCAAGCGATTGCATGAGGAAGCGCTCGCCGCCACGGCGGTACAGATCGGCGTCAAAAACAGCGCACTGTTCGTGCGTCAATTTCAAAAACCGCTTCCATTACCGACGCAAAGCGCCATGGAGCTTGCACGCGAAGCGTTCCGGCTGTTTTGTGAACAATATCGATGGGAGCTGAACGTGCGTGCACTGACGATCCGCGCCATCCGCCTGCAGCCGGAAACGGCGCCCGTGCAGACGGATCTGTTTACGGATTTTGCACGGCATGAACGGCAGCAAAAAATCGATGAAACCGTGCTTTCCATTCGCCGCCGTTACGGTAAAAACGGGATCTTTAACGCCTGCCTGCTTTTGGAGACTGCCATCCCGCACAGCGCGCCCGATTTTGCAGTGCTGCCGGGCATGCCGTATAAATAGAGGAAAAATCACGTCTGAAAAAAATGACAAAAACAGCCCGCTTGCGGCTAAAAAGCTGTGAATTTGGGAGAACATAAACGACGCATGGTAAAATTTGCGCACACGGCATTGACGTTTGACAAAATCTGGTTTATTCTATATTTGAGGAAGATTTTTAAATTCCTTTTTTCTCTTTCCCAGAAAGGTGTCTGAACTTATGCGAAAAACCAAAATTATCTGTACCGTAGGCCCGGCAACCGATAAACCCGGCATCTTAGAAAAGATGATGCACGCCGGCATGAATGTGGCGCGCTTTAATTTCTCCCACGGGGATTACGAGACCCACCAGCGTCGCTTTGAGCAGCTTGTCGCTTTGCGCGAAAAGGCGGGGATCCCCGTGGCGGCTATGCTCGATACCCGCGGGCCGGAGATCCGTCTCGGTGCATTCCACGACCATAAGCCCGTAGAGATCCACACGGGCGACGAATATACCTTGACTACGCGCGACATCGAATGCGACAATAAGATCGCATCCGTGACCTTTAAGGGGCTTCCGGGCGATGTGCGTGCCGGCACGCGGATCCTCATTAACGACGGGCTCATTTCCATGCGTGTCAAAAAGGTGACCGAAACGGATGTCATCTGTGAGGTGATCGACGGCGGCGAGCTGTCCGACCACAAGGGCGTGAACGTCCCGGGTGTGGAGCTTTCCATGCCGTATCTCTCCGAAACCGATATGAACGATCTGGAATTCGGCGCAAAGCTCGGTTTCGATTTTATCGCCGCGTCATTTGTGCGCTCGGCGGCGGACGTTGCATACTTGCGCAAGTTTACAAACGCCCTCGGCTGGCGTTCGGTGCGCATCATCGCCAAGATCGAGAATATGGACGGCGTCAACAACATAGATGAGATCATCAACGAAGCGGACGGCATCATGGTGGCGCGCGGCGATATGGGTGTGGAAATTCCGTTTGAAAAGATTCCGTCCATCCAGAAACGGCTCATTAAAAAGGCGTACAGCGCCGGAAAACAGGTGGTCACCGCTACGCAGATGCTGGAATCCATGATTACGAACCCGCGCCCGACGCGCGCCGAGATTACGGATGTTGCCAATGCGGTGTACGACGGGACTTCGGCGGTCATGCTTTCAGGCGAGACGGCGGCTGGGGCGCACCCCGTGGAGGCGGTCGAGACCATGGCGCTCATCGCGGAAAGCACCGAATCGCAGATCAATTATGTAACGAATTTTAAGGCGTTCGGCAATGACAGCAACAAAACCATTACCAATGCCATTTCGCATGCGACCGTGACCACAGCGCACGATCTCGGCGCCAAGGCAATCATCACGGTTACAAAAAGCGGATCGACGGCGCGCATGATCTCCAAGCACCGCCCACAGTCCATGATTATCGGCTGTACCACAGACGATACGGTCTGCCGCCAGATGAGTATGTCGTGGGGCGTTGTGCCGCTGATGTGCGACGAAAAGCGAAATACGGACGAATTGTTTTCCCACGCGGTGGACGTCGCCCGTAAAAACGGGTTGGTCGGCAAAGGCGACACCGTGGTAATTACCGCCGGTATACCGTTGGGCATCTCCGGCACGACCAATATGCTCAAGGTGGAAAAATTGCAGTAAGCAATTTGTATGCAGTTTTCCTATCTGAAAGAGGATGTGAAAAAGCCCCGTGCTCTGCACGGGGCTTTGCCATGTTCTTTTTTGTTGTAAAGCAACGGGGAGGGATTCACTTATTCCGTGTCGTGCGGTGCCGGAGCAGCACCGTTGCCATCTGTCGAAGCGGTGCCGGATGCTTCGCCTTCCTGCATCGCCGCGATTTTTTCAGCACGGCGCTCTTCCAGGTCTTTGAGCATCTGGCGTTTGAACTCGCCGCGCACGTTGAAGAACAGAAGCGAAACACCATACATAAACCGTGCAAACGCGGGCAGCAGGCAGAACAAAATCCAGAAACCATACAAAACCGAAGAATCCGTTTCGCGAACTACGTTGCCGAACACATCTGTGCGTGCTTCATAACCGACCCACGTGATTACGACGCCGGACAGCAAGCCGGTCACGGCGTTCGCGAGCTTCTGGAAATAGCCGGAGACTGTCGCAATCAACGCCTCGTTGCGTACGCCGTATTTCCATTCGCCGTAGTCATACACGTCGCCCTGCAAAACTGCGCCGACAACGTTAATCAGCTGGTTCGGCAGGCCGCAGATGGTTAACATCAACGTAATGGTAATCATATTCAGAATAATGCTTCTTGCGTTATCCCATTCCCCAAAGGGCTTGTATCCGATAAGGAAAAGAAGCGTATATGCCACACCGCCGAAAAGTCCGGCTAAGACGCCGGCGTTGCGCGCGCCGATCTTGCGGATGATCTTCGGGGCAAGCGGGACGATAATGTAATTCGGGATCCCCGTGAACAGACCGGCAATCGTCGCATAGCTCTGTTTGCCGGCATTGTGCGTCCAGAAAAAGACCTCGCTCGAAGAACCGACGGACTTAAAGCCGTTAAAGAAGTAGTTGAGCTGCAGTACGAGCATCGGGCGGTTCTTGAAAGCAATCTTGAAAGAATCCCAAATGCCGATAGATTTGATCTGTTCGCGCGACGCAAGCGGTACGCGCTCACGCAGAACGAAGAAGCCGTAAATGGCGGTACCGGCGGAGATCAGGACCATGATGAATGCAAAACCGAAGTAAACATCCTCCTGACCGACTGCGTTGTCCGTCCAGCCCGGCAAAAAGTCAATGAAGATCGGCAGGAAAGAGGGGATCCAGGTTCCGAACAGTTCCATGAACTTTTGTGCCGCAATCAGGTTGTTGCGCTCGTTGATGTTCGGCGTGACGTTGTAAAGCAGGATATTGAACGTATTGAAATACGACATGCCGAGGTTGTGCGCAAAAATTGCCACGACTGCCCAAATGACTTTAAAGGTTGTGGTCGTTAAAAACGTCGGTGTGGAGAACATCATCAAAATGGCAAGTCCCCACACGGGTGTGGTGATGATCAGGTATGGCCGCAGCTTGCCCCAGCGGGTGCGCGTGCGGTCCACGATCAAGCCTGAAATGGTGTCGTCCAGCGCGTCATAGATCGACTCGAACATAATGATCGAGCCGTATGCGGAGCCTGACAGCCCCAGGAAGCTGATCATGAAAAACTGACGGTATGAGTTGATGAACTGGTTGAGGTTTTTCTGTCCGAAAGACGTCAGCAAAAAGGCGAACATCTCGCGCGGGCGCAAATAGCGTCGGTTTTGCGCAGAAGCCTTTTTGACTTCCTGTTCCACCTCGGTTTCCATCTGCTCTTCCGTTTCGATGGCGGCGGTTCCTTCCGTCTGCACAGCGGTCTGCGATTCTGCCAAAACACCACATCCTTTTTTTATGCGGGAAATAAGTCATAACGTAAACATTACAGTACAAATCTTTATAAGCTTAACATATTTTTGTCTACTGTTCAATATGGGCGGTATGTAAAAATTTTGCCTACTTTTTTGTGTACTTTTGCGTCTCGGCAACCGCCAGCGCATCGCAGCGTTCGTTTTCGGGGTGCCCGGCGTGCCCTTTGACCCAGACAATCTTGACGTCATGCATGGTGCAAAGCTGTAAAAGCTCGTCCCAAAGTTCCGGGTTGAGCGCAGGTTTCCCGTCGCTTTTCTTCCAGCCGCGCGCCCGCCACGAGACCGCCCAGCCTTTGGAAATGCCATCCGCGACATATTTCGAGTCCGTGCAAAGCGTGACGCGGCACGGGTATTTGAGCGCTTTTAAACCCTCAATCGCGGCAGTCAGTTCCATTTTATTGTTTGTGGTCTGCGCGCTGCCGCCGGATAGTTCTTTCTCGTGCGTCCCATAGCGCAGAATCGCACCCCAGCCGCCGGGTCCCGGGTTGCCGGAGCACGCGCCGTCCGTAAACAGCTCAACCTCTGTCCTTTTTGCTGCCAAAATTTTCTCTCCTTACAGATGTGCCGCTAAAGTTTTTAGCGATGCTTCTACAACGCTTGCCCGGATGGGGCTTTCCCGGTATGCCTTTTCATCGGTGACCCCCGTGAGCACCAGCACCGACGGGATACCGTGCTTCTGTCCGATGAGAATATCCGTCTCCAGCCGGTCGCCGATGAAGCAAAGTTCCCGGCTTTCACAGTGAAGCCTGTGGGTGAGGTAATCCACCGTATAATGGTGTGGTTTGCCCATCACCAGCGGCCGCCTGCCCGTGGAGGCTTCGATCATCGCCATCATGGAGCCCGTGTCGGGCATGAAACCGTCGGCAGTCGGACAGTTTAAGTCCGGGTGTGTAGCGATGTATTCCGCGCCGTTTGCAAGATAGCGGCACGCATCCCACAGCTTTTTGTAGGTCAGCGTCGTGTCAAAGCCCAGCACTACAATGTCCGGGTCTTTTTCCACAAGCTCGATGCCCGCCGCCTGAAAATCTGCGGTCAGCCGCGCATTGCCGAGCAAGAAAACCTTTTTTCCTTTTTTTTGCCGATTCAAATAATCCGCCGTGACATGCGAAGAAATCACGATTTTCTCTTCCGGCACGTTGCAGCCCATTTTAGCGAGCTTTTCACGGCAGACGGCGACGTTGTTGGACGAATTGTTCGTAAAAAAGCAAAAATCTTTGCCGCACGCGCGTACGCGGTCTAAAAAATCCAGCGCGCCGTCAATGAGTGTGCCGTCGAGATAAAACGTGCCGTCCATGTCGATGATAAAATATTTGATATTGTCAAAAACAGACTGCGTGTCCATAAAACGTCCCCTTTAGCTGCAATGCCAATATTGTAGCATACTTATAAAAAAAAGAAAAGCAAAAAGAATTTTACAAAAAAACGCGTGCTTTGCGGTGGATTTTTTCGGCATACCATGCTACAATAGCCCAAGAGAATTTTGCGGAGGAACGCCATGAAGAAACTGATTTCGTGGAATGTCAACGGGCTGCGCGCCTGCCTGGGTAAAAATTTCGAAGCGGAATTTTCTGCGCTTGACGCAGATTTTTTCTGCTTGCAGGAGACCAAATTGCAGGCCGGGCAGGTGGATCTGCAATTCCCGGGCTATGTGTCCTTTTGGAATTATGCAGAGAAAAAAGGCTATTCCGGAACGGCAATCTTTGCCAAAGAAGAGCCGCAGGATGCGTTTTATGGGATCGGCGATGCCTATTACGACAGCGAGGGGCGCGTGATTACGCTGGAATATCCCAATTACTTTGTGGTGACCTGCTACACACCGAATTCTCAGGACGGGTTAAAGCGGCTGGAATACCGCATGAGCTTTGAAGACCGTTTTCGCGCATATCTTATGAAACTGGATGCAAAGAAGCCGGTGATTTTCTGCGGGGATCTCAATGTCGCACACGAAGAGATTGACCTTAAAAACCCGAAGCCGAACCGCGGCAATCCCGGATTTTCCGACGAGGAACGCGAAAAATTTTCCGAACTGCTTGCGGCAGGCTTTACGGATACGTTCCGGTATTTTTACCCCGACCGCACGGGCGCATATTCCTGGTGGTCCTATCGTTTTCACGCCCGCGAAAAGAACGCGGGGTGGCGCATCGACTATTTCTGCGTGTCCGACCGCCTCTGCGAAAAGCTGATTGACGCTTCGATCCACAGTGAGGTCTTCGGCTCGGATCACTGTCCGATTGAGCTGCAAATTGACCTTTAAAAAGGAGATTGCATTTATGACCTACCGTCAAGCGGTGGAATACTATCATTCCCGGCTGCGCTTCGGCATGCAGCCGGGTCTTTCGCGCGTGGAGCGGCTGCTTCGAGAACTCGGGGACCCGCAGGAAAAACTACGCTTTGTCCATGTGGCGGGCACAAACGGCAAGGGTACGACTTCCAACATGCTCAGCCGTATTTTGGTGGAAGCGGGTTTCAAAACCGGGCTTTTTACCTCGCCTTATGTATTTTCGTTTTGTGAGCGCATCCAGGTGAACCACCAAAATATTTCCGAACAGGCGCTGGCGGCTTTGACGGAACGCATCAAAACTGCGGTGGAAGCCGTGGAGAAAACAGGGGAGGGTCCCACGGAATTTGAAACCATTACGGCGGCGGCACTCCTGTATTTTTATGAAGCGCATTGCGATGTTGTAGTGCTCGAAGTGGGGCTCGGCGGGCGCCTGGATTCCACGAACGTCATCCCTTGCCCGCTTGTGAGCGTCATTACCTCTATTGCGCTTGACCATACCGCGGTGCTCGGCGACACGCTTGCGCAGATCGCCGCCGAAAAGGCAGGCATTTTAAAAGAAGGCGGGCACTGTGTCACCACGGCAAACCAGTCACCGGAAGCAATGCAGGTCCTGCGCGCGACCGCCGAAGAACGACACAATACGTTTACGGCGGCTGACCCGCAGCAGGCTGAAATCCTTTCGAAGTCGCTTGCGCAAACCGTGTTTTCCTATCAGGGTGCAACCTATTCGATCCCGCTTTGCGGCGTGCATCAGGTGGAAAACGCCGTCACCGTGATCGAGGCTGCGAAGTTCCTTCCGGGCGTTACGGCGGACAATATCTGCGCCGGACTTCAAAAAGCGGTCATGCACGGGCGCATGGAGCTTATCTCCCACGAGCCCGACATTCTGCTCGACGGTGGACACAATCCCGAATGCGGACAGGCGCTCGCAGGCGTGTTACGGCGCTTTGCACCAAAGGACTTGACGGCGGTGATCGGAATGATGGAGGATAAGGACACGGCGCACTATCTTGCGCAGATTCTGCCGTTCTGCCGCTGTGTGATCTTTACAAAGCCGGACAATCCCCGCGCAGCTTCGCCCGAAAGCCTTGCAGGAAGCGCCGGAGCGTTCGCTTGCAAACCCGCCTGTATTCCTGACCCGCAAGCGGCTTATGCCAAAGCGCGGGAAATTACGCCCCCGGAGGGCATGGTGCTCGTCTGCGGCTCCTTTTATTTGCTTTCGGATATACAATTTTAAGTGGAAAAGGGTCTAATAAAACTCCCGGCGCACCGCAGCGGTGTACCGGGAGTTTGCATGTAACCAGTATGTTCGATCAGCGATAATCTTCGCGTGTGTTCAGGAATTTCTTTTCCTCCGGCAGCAGGTCAAGACCAAGCGTGCCGCCCGGATTCATCAGATAGTCGGGGTCAAAGTAGTTCTTAAGCACCTTGAACACACCGTATTCCTTTTCACCGATGTACCCTTCCAGCCATGGGGCAAACATCTTGCCGATGCCGTGGTGGTGGGAGATGGCAGCGCCGGATTTCTGGATCGCGTCGAGAATGGTGGTGTGATACCGTTTGAACGCATCCGCGTCGTTCATCTTGGTGATGAAGATGAAGTACAGGTTCGCGCCCTGCGGGTAGCAATGGGACATGTGCGTGGTCACAACGGTGTTGGGCAGCGCGTGGCAGACCTTGCGCACGTCGCGGTGCACCTGCGCCATATTCGACCAGTTCACGGTGCATTCGAGCGTGTCGGTGATGACGCTGAAATCCATCAGCGTGTCGCGCAGATACGGGTCGTTGAAGCGGCCTTTTTCCCAGCTCTTTGTGACATAGCCCGTCATCGGCATCGCGCCGTGCTTGAGCGCGATTTTGGCGATGTTTTTCGCCACGTTCTTGGAAAAGCCCTTTTCGCCGTCTGTAAAGCCTAAGAACATGCAGCGTTCCATGTCCTTGAAGCCGAATTTATCAAGCAGGGGTTCCAGCGGCGTTTCATCCACGTTATAGAGCTTGAGCATCAGGTGCGTTTCCTCGGGGTCGGAAAGGCGGAATACCGAGGAATACCCGCACTCGCACTGCATCATCTCGCGCGCGGCGTCCATGGCGACTTCCCAGCTCTTGAACATATAGGAGAAGCGCTTGCGGTTTTCGGGCATCCAGCGGAACACGCGCAGCGTGACTTCCGTCAACACGCCGAACGTGCCCTCCGAGCCCATCATGATCTGGTTGAGGTTCGGACCTGTCGCTTCCCGCGGATAGTGGCTTGTTACAATGCGGCCGATGGGCGTTGCGTATTTCTGGCTGAGCACGATGTCCGTAATCGTGCCGTAATAGGTGCTGTTTTGTCCCGCGCCGCGCGTGACCGTCCAACCGCCGACGCTGCTGTATTCAAACGACTGCGGGAAATGCCCGCAAGTGTAGGCGCGTTTTGCACCGAAGAGTTTCGGCGCATTCTGCAGCGTCTCTTCCAGCTTCGGACCGGACATGCCCGCCTGTACGGTAATGGTCTGGTCGGTCTCGTTGAAGCTGATGACCTTGTTGAAGCGTTTGCGCATGTCGAGCGACATACCGCCCTTGACCGCTTCTACCCCGCGCGTGACGGAGCTGCCGCCGCCATAGACATACAGCGGGATCTTATTTTCAACGGCATATGCCACAAGCTGCTCGACCTGCTCGGTCGTGTCGGGGTAGACGACCACGTCCGGTAGATTTTCAATCTGCTTGTGCCGCAGCCGCAGAAGATCGTATCCCGTGCAGCCGTAGGCGACCGCAAGGCGGGGATAATCCTCTGTTGTGACGAATTCATCGCCGACGATCTTCTTGAGCGCTTCTACATGCTTCGGGTCGATTTTGGAAGGGTAGTCTGACAGATCCACCTTGTCAAAGCCGATGTCGTCAGTGTAATCCTTGAAATCGTCATCGGTCATTTTGAAGGTTTCCTTCATCAGCTTGTAAAGGGATTCCTTCGGATACTTGAAAAATTCGGGATCGCCCCAGCGAAAGATCGAGCGGTAGCTGCCCTCCGGCGCGGGGGTAAGCACCCATTTCGGTTCGAAGCCCTTATACGGTTTGTTGCTCATTCAATATCTCTCCTTTTTGTGATTTTGATAATTCTGCGATAAATGGGTTCCAGACGGCGGAAGACCTTGTTGTATGCGCCTGTATACAGATCCATATAGGTCTCGTGTTCCGTTTGGCGCGGGGTAAATACGTCGGCCTCATGTACCATATGCGCGATTGCGTCGTCGTAATCCCGGAATACGCCTTTTGCGAGGAATGCAACCATGGCCGCGCCCACCGAGCACGCCTCGTGCGTCTGAATGCGTTTGACCGGGATACCAAATACGTCCGCTGTGATCTGGCAGACGATGTCGCTGCGTGCGCCGCCCCCGCCGACGAAGACCTCGTCAATGTGGAGCTTGGCGCGTTTTTGCAGGATCTCCAAAGAATGGTACAACTCAAAGGCGATGCCCTCGATGATCGCGCGGTAAAAGTGCAAATGTGTGTGGTAATCGGCAAAGCCGATGACCGCCCCGCGTGAGGTCGGGTTGATGACGCCCGGTGTCCAATACGGTTGCAACAGCAGACCTTCGCAGCCCGGCGGCAGCCGCTCGATGTATTTGTCCAAAAGCTGTTCCGGCGAGCACCCGAGCACGCTTGCCTCTTCGCGCTCCGCCGCGCCGAATTCCTTTACGAACCAGGAAACGAGCCAGAATCCGCGGTAAATTTCAATTTCGGGATTGAACAGATGGTTCGGAACGGCAGGGTAGGCGGGCATGAACTGCTGCGGCTCCACATAGTCCTCCACGGCGATCTGCACGGTTGCGGTCGTGCCGAACGAAATAGCGGCGCGGTTAGACTTTACGACAGAAAGCCCCAGCGTTTCACAGCCTTTATCCGACCCCGTTGCGATGAGCGGGAGACCTGCGGGTACGCCGCTGCGTTCGGCGAACGCTTTGGTGATGTATCCGATCACTTCGCCGGATTTCACAAGCGAACACAGCTTTTCATTTTCTACATAGCACACACATTTCGTAAAGCTGGAGTCCTTTTTCCAAACGCGGTGTTTGTAGTCAAAAGGAATATGCCCGATCATGTTTGCTTCGGAATCCGCCAAAACGCCCGTCATCCTGTAATTGAGATAGGTCGGCAGCATCACATAGTGTGCGGTCTTTGCCCAGATCTCGGGCTGGTTTTGCCGGATCCAGTTCGAAGCGGAGGCGCGGTAGAGAATCTTGCTGGCCTCCTCCATGCCCGCAAGGCGGAAAATCCATTTTTTCCACAGGGGATACGGCTCGTTAAAATCCGCCTGCCGTTTGTCCAGCCATAAAATGATGTCGCGAAGCGGCTCGTTGTTTTTGTCTAAGCAAAGCACCGTGTCGCGGATCGTGGTTACGGTCACGGCAAGGATGTTTTGCAGTTTGTCGGCGTTTCGTTCGCAAATGACCTTACCGGCTTCGCAGATGCGGTCGTAATAAAAATCCGGCCGCTGTTCCGCCCAACCGGGATTGCGCGAATAGTAAGGCTCATTGTATTTGACTTGATGAAAATCTGCGAAACTGCCATCGGGACGTACCAAAAGGCAGCGTGCGCTCTGTGTGCCGACGTCAAAGGTCAGCACAAGCTGCGTGTCGTCCATGGCGGTTACCTCCCTTCACTCGTGTAAAGCATGTCGGAGGTGGCGATGACGTCTACGCCGAGCCCCAAAACATTTTGGATCACCGCGTCGCCGCGCCGCACGCGGGTGTTCACAACCACATGATTGATTTCTTGCATCACGTCAAAAATGCGGTCCTTCGGGATGTCCGCCGAAACGCGGACGGGAAGCACCGGCGCTTCGGGAAAGGCGGTGCGCACCGTGGAGCAGATGGTGCGCATGGGCGCGGTCATTTCGGAAACGGCAAATCGCTCGCCGCGCTTGCAGGCGTTTCCCGTGACCGAATACGCGCCGTCTTTTTCTTCAATGTGCATGGTACAGCCGCGCGGGCAGACGATGCAGATGAGTTGCGTCATTTTGCTTTCACCTCGATGTCGAATTCAACTTTCGAAGCCGCGTCCAACGGGTATTTGGAAAAGTCAATCGTCAGACGCTCCATTTCCGGCGGGCGCAGGAACGGGTATTTCTTTGTGAATACCGCTTCGCCGTTTACCAGCATCTTTAAGGTGCAGCCGTTTTGTATGTCGCGGCTGCGGAAATACAGCACCGTTTCGCGGTTATCTGCATCCAAATCGAGCCGCTGCGGCACGATGTAAGAGAGCATTTTGGAAGCGTTTATCGGGATTTCCCGCCGTTTCTTCCCCGCATACAGCGCCGCATTTTTACCTGCGCACTCGCCGCTTTCGGAAACGTAGTCTACAAGGTCGTTGACGTGTAAAGCGTTCCCGCAGGAAAATACGCCGTCTACCGAGGTCATCAGCTGCCCGTTGCAAAGGGGACCTTTGGTTTTCGGGTCAATCTCGACGCCCAACGATTCCGCCAGTTCGTTTTCGGGGATCAGCCCGACGGAGAGGATCAATGCGTCGCATTCCACGATCTGTTCCGTGCCGGGGAGCGGCTGCATTTTGTCGTCTACCTCGGCAATTTCCACGGCGGTCAGGCGGTCGTCGCCGAACACGCGTGTGACCGTGTGGGAGAGATACAGCGGGATGTCATAATCGTGCAGGCACTGGTGGATGTTGCGCGTCAATCCCGAGGGCGTGGGCTTCGCTTCATAAACGCCCAGGACTTTTGCCCCCTCCAGCGTAAGCCGCCGCGCCATAATAAGCCCGATGTCGCCGCTGCCCAAGATCACGCATTTTCGGGTCGGCAGTTCGCCTAATAGGTTGGTCAGGTGCTGTGCCGTACCCGCCGTGAATACACCGGAAGGGCGTGTGCCGTGGATGGAAACTTGCTTGGCAGTGCGTTCACGGCAGCCGGTGGAGAGTACCAGGGTTTTGGTTTCGACTGTCTCCACACCGTCGCGCGAGACAAGCGTCACATGAAACCCACCGTTGTGCGCCGGTACGATGCGTGTCACAAAAGTCAGCGTCATCGCGGGGATACCCGCGGCGTGGAATGCATCGATAAACCGTTCCGCGTATTCGGGACCGGACAGCTTTTCCTGAAAACGCACAAGACCGAAACCGTCGTGGATGCACTGCTTCAAGATCCCGCCGAGCCGTGCTTCGCGTTCCACAAGCAGCGTCTTTGCGCCGTTCTCGTGTGCCGCCGTCGCCGCAGCAAGCCCGGCAGGGCCGCCGCCGATGACGACCGTATCAAAAGTACGCATCCCTTTTCCTCCTTATTTGGTACGGCCGAATGTGATGGCCGATTCAGCCGAGGATTTTTTCACTTCACTTAAAGGTACGCCCAAGAATTCCGCGATGATCTGCATCACGGGCGGCGAGCAAAAGCCCCCCTGACAGCGTCCCATACCCGGACGCACACGTTTTTTCACGCCGTCTACGGTCGGCACGCAGATGGGGGAACGAAGTGCGTCCAGAATTTCCCCTTTACTTACTTCTTCACAGCGGCAGACCATAATACCGTAATCGGGGTTTTTGCGGATCATTTCAGCGCGCTGTTCATCACTCATCTCCCGCAGCACGGGCACGCCGTGCCGAATGGGGGAGAAGTCCGCGTTTGGTTCCACCGCTTTTTCCTTTTCCAGCATCTCTACTGCCATTTTCGCGATGTCGATTGCTACGGCAGGAGCGGTCGTAAGGCCCGGGGACTGGATGCCCGCGCAGTGAATGAGGTTTTTCGTCTTGCGCCCGTGTTCAATGATGAAGTCTTCTTCAAAGGTCGGGGCACGCACGCCGGTGAAGTAGGTGATGATGTCCCGTTCGGAAAGGCGTGGCATTGTTTTTTTCTGCTTTGCGAAAACATGTTCAATGCTTTCGCGGCGTGTAGCGACGTTTTCTTTCTCGTACGTCTCCACCGCATCGGGGCCGACCAGCAGATTGTCATGCACCGTGTGCAGAATACCGCCGCCCTTGGAGTGCGTTTTGCTGCGGGTGATCTCTTTGATGGACGCGATCGAGTGCATGAACGCGCCGGCTTTTTTGTCCAAAATAGAGTTCGTGCCGCGCCGCGGGTGGATGGAGAAAAAGCGGTCGTTCGCCATTTTGGCGATATCCTCCGCGAAAACGCCCGCCGCGTTGATGACCAGCTTTGGATATACTGTACCGCGGTTGGTCTCCACGCTTTGGATCTCGCCGTTTTCCACCTGCATCGAAACCACTGCGGTGTTGAGTGCAACCTCAGCGCCGTTTTGCACGGCGTTTTCAGCATACGCGATCGTCAGTCCATACGGGCACACACAGCCGGAGGAGGGGTTGGAGATTGCAAATTTGAATTCCGCACCGAAATTTGGTTCCGCACGGTGCAGTTCTTCGCCGGAGATCAGCTTGGTGTCCGAAATGCCGTCGTGCTTTTTGCGCCAAAGGCAGTAGAGCGCCACAAGCGGCTTTAAGTATCCCTTGTTAAAGCAGACATATTGCCCGACGCGCTGAAACGGTACGTCCAGTTCTTTGCAGACCTGCGTATACATCTCGTTGCCTTTCCGTATGTAATGGTGTTTCAGTGAGCCTTTGGAAAGATCAATGCCCGGGTGCACCTCGCCGTCGTTGCGCCCCGAGGCCTGCAGCGCAAGATCAGGCTCTTTGTCCACAAGCAAAATGTCGAGCTTCCATTTGGAAAGCTCCCGCGCGATGCTTACCCCCGAAATCCCGCCGCCGATTACGAGCACATCCGGCTTTCTGCCGTCGAGCACCTTGTCGCGAAGCGAGGGCAGCCGCATCGGTTTTTCTTTCGCTTCATCGCAGACAATGTCGTTGACGACGTGCGTGGTGCTGTACTTGGTTGCGGCAGTCTGGCAGGCTTCCACAACATCCTCCCACTTATGCAAATGCCCCTGTACCACAATGCACCCGTCATGCAAAACGGCGCGCACCGCCCCGCCGTAGCGAGCGTGCAGCTTTTTGTTGATTCTTACAAGCGACATGCGGTATCCTTCCTTTCCGCCACTGCGTCCACAATTCCGCATCAAGTCGGTTAAACGACCGACTCGATTCTTTTATAGAATAGTACACTTTGTCGAATTTGTCAATAGTATATAAAAAAATAGGACAAGTTGTTAAATTGTTATCGAATTTTTCTTCTCCGGGTCGGAAAAATCCGAAAAAACGGTTTACAGCTTGGCAGATTCATGCTACAATAGCCGCAGTTTTATGGGGAAGGGGTGTTTCCATGGCGGCGCCCAGAAAAGAAAATGTCAAGGAGATCGTGCTTGACGCAACAGCAGCGCTACTCAAAACCAATACATTTGCCGATCTGACGCTTGCACAGATCGCAAAGGCGGCGGGCGTTTCCAAGGGGACGCTATATTACCATTACAAAACCAAGGGCGAGATATTCTTTGACTTGACCGACCGCTACTTAAACGAGCAATGGGATGATTTTATTCGCTGGACAGAAAATAAGGAGAAGGATACCTCCCTGCGCCGCCTTGTAAAATATGTCGTTGAGCGCAATACCGCTTCTGCCGAGCTGCGGTTGGCGCTGTTCTGCGAAGCGCAGACGGGCGACGAAGCGCTGCGAAAAAAGCTTGTCAAACGGTATTCCGAATTCCAGAAGCTTATCAGCGATAAGATTTCGGAGCGCACCGACATCCCCGCCGATTTTCTCACGTGGCTGATTTTGCTTGTCTCTGACGGCATCATCGTGCAGGAGGCGATCGGGAATTCGCAGTTTGACGCTGAAAGCTTCATTTCCACCGGTGCGAAGCTTTTGGAGACGCTTCGGCTTTCGAATGCAGAAGAGTAGCCGCACATCATGCAAATATTTTCGGACGGTCGTTTTGTGCGGCCGCCTTTTTCTAAGTATCCACAAAAAATTCACCTTTTTCTCCATATTTTCTATTGCACACAAAGAAAGCCCGTGCTACAATAGCCGAACAAATGCGATGTTTTGCCGTGCGGCGTCAAAACGCCGCCGGGCAATTTTATATTCTCAGAAAGGAGCGGCGCGGCGAAGCGCCCGGCAGGGATTCGCCTATGCGCCGAAAATGCGCGTATGCAGACCGATTTTTATGAGGACCGACTGAAAGTGTATTTGGAAACGCTTTGGGACGCGGCTGTCGAAGAAAAGCGCCCGCTCGAAGGTTTCCTTTATAAGCCGTGCGGCTATAAGCAGGGAAATGCGCTGCCCCAAGTGGACGAGAGCTTCCGCCCATTTGGCCGCTTTGAGCGCTGGGGCGGCGGAAAGGACGAGCACGCCTGGTTTTATAAGCATCTGGAGATCCCCGAGGATTTGCGTAGACAGAATCTTGAACTGCGCGTGGAGACGCAGGTAGACGGCTGGGACGCGGTCAACCCGCAGTTTATCGTATATCTGGACGGCGAACTTGTACAGGGGCTCGACACCAATCATCGCGATATCTTTTTGGACAATGCCAAAGCGTCCTATGATCTGTATATTTACGGGTACGTCGGCAGCCTCTTCTCGCGGCATCTGGAGTTTAATGCAACGCTGTATCTTTACAATGATGAGCTGCGCCGCCTGTATTACAGCCTTGCCGTGCCGTATGAGATCACGCTGTATCTCGATCCCAACGAAAAGGCGTATGTGGATATCAAAACCATACTTGAACGCGCGCTTAAGATGATCGACCTGCGCGTTCCGCGCTCGCAGGCGTGTTTGGAGAGCGTCCGTGCCGCGCAAAGCTATCTGGACGAAGCGTTTGCCGCGCAAAGGGGCAGCGAGGTCACCGCACTTTGCATCGGGCACACGCACATCGATGTGGCGTGGCTTTGGACGCTTGCGCAGACGCGCGAAAAGGTGCTGCGCTCGTTTTCCACCGTGCTCACCCTCATGAAGCGCTATCCCGAATACAAATTCATGTCGAGCCAGGCGCAGCTGTATAAGTATTTGAAAGAGGAATCCCCCGAGCTGTACGAAGAAGTCAGGGAAATGGTCCGGCAGGGGAGATGGGAAGTCGAGGGCGCCATGTGGGTTGAGGCGGACTGCAACCTTTCCTCCGGCGAAAGCCTTGTGCGCCAGATCCTGTACGGCAAGCGGTTCTTTATGCAGGAATTCGGCGTGGATTGTAAGGTGTTGTGGCTGCCCGATGTGTTTGGCTATTCTGCTGCGCTGCCGCAGATTTTGCAAAAGAGCGGCGTCGATACATTCGTCACCTCTAAAATCGGCTGGAATGAGACCAATCAAATGCCCTACGATATGTTCTGGTGGCAGGGCATCGACGGCACCGACGTTTTCACGTTCTTTATGACCGCGCAGGATAAACACCGCGGCATCGAACCTGCCTGCAACGTGACGTATAATGCAAAGCTCAACCCTTCGCAGCTGCAGGGGGCATATGACCGCTTCCAGCAAAAGGAATTGAGCGATGAGGTGCTCATCACCTTCGGCTACGGCGACGGCGGCGGCGGACCGACGCGCAAAGATCTGGAATACTACAATATTCTCAAAAAAGGCTTGCCCGCCGTACCGAAAGCGAAAATGGAGTTTGCGGGCAACATGCTTGCCCGCGCCCGTGCGCGTGCGCTGGAAAACGCCAAGACCCCGCGCTGGCAGGGGGAATTGTACCTCGAATACCACCGCGGCACGTACACCTCGCAGGCAAAAAATAAGCGGTACAACCGCAAATCCGAATTTTTATATGAAAAGGCGGAGACGCTGGGCGTTCTTGCAGATTTACTTTGCGGCGGCGCGTATCCGCGTAAGATCCTGCATGACGGCTGGGAAACGATCCTCTTAAACCAGTTCCATGACATCATTCCCGGCTCTTCCATCCACGAAGTATACGAAGTTTCGCATGCGCAGTATGAAGCTCTGTTGGAAAAGGGGACTGCCGCGGCGGACGCATCGCTTTCGGCAATTGCAAGCAGCATACAGACTGACGGCGGGCTTCTGGTCTATAATCCGAACTCCTTTGCGGCAAGCGGCACGGTGCTTTCGGAGGGCGAGACGGTCTATGTGGAAAATATTCCCGCCAAAGGCTACCGTGTTGTCCCCAAAGGCGAGGTGCGCGGCGCAGTGGCAGTCGGGACACGCGACGTGGAAAACGACTTCTTCCGGCTGGAATTGGACGACAGCGGCGCACTGACCCGCATCTTTGATAAGCGCTGCCGCCGCGAGGTACTGAAAGCCGGAGAACGCGGCAACGTGATGACTGCTTACACGGATTATCCGCGCGACTATGACAACTGGGAGATCAGCAATTACTACCAAGAACAGTCCTGGGAGCTCTCGGATAACGCTGAGATCACGCCGATCTTCGATGGTGCACGTGCGGGCTTTCAAATTGTCAAACGCTTCTTGAGCAGCACCATTACGCAAAAGCTGTGGCTGTATGACGACCTTGCCCGCATCGATTTCGATACTGAAATCGACTGGCACGAACACCATTTGGTGCTTAAAACTGCTTTCCCGGTGGAGATCAATGCCGATAAGGCGACGTATGATATCCAGTTCGGTACGGTGGAACGCCCAGCGCACACCAACACAAGCTGGGATGCCGCGCGCTTTGAGGTCTGCGCACACAAGTTTGTGGATTTTTCGGAATACGGCTACGGCGTGAGCCTCTTAAACGACTGCAAATACGGGCACGACATCCACAACGGCGTCATGCGCCTGACCATGCTCAAGTGCGGCACATACCCCGACGAGCAGGCGGATATCGGCCATCATGCATTCACCTATGCGCTCTATCCGCATGCAGGGGATTTCCGCGCGGCGGGAACGGTGCAGCAGGCGTATCTTTTGAACCAGCCGTTGTGCGCTGTATCGCTGGAAGCACAGCAGGGTGTGCTGCCCGAGGCGTATTCGCTGTTTACCCTTCATAACGAGAACGTCTTTATGGAGACGGTAAAGCTTGCGGAGGACAGCGACGCAATCCTCGTGCGTGTGTATGAAGCGTACAATGCGCACGCGACCATGTGGCTTACGGCCGGGTTTGATTTCAAACGCGCCGTGCTTTGCGACCTGATGGAAAACGAAGTGCAGCCACTTGAAAATGACGGCAGGAACGTGACCCTTCCCATCAAGCCCTATGAGATTTTGACCATTAAATTCGAGCGGTAAACAAATCTTTACAAAAAACAGCCGTGGAAGCGTCTGCCTCCACGGCTGTTTCCGGTTTTATCAAATGTCAGATGTCGCGCAAATCTGCCGATAATAGCTTTCCATGTCAAAGTCGTCTAACGTGCTGTCTTTTTTGAGATACAGCGGGTGGTGCGGATGCCCTTTTTTGGAGATCGCGCCTGCCGACACCCACCGGACGCCGTTTGCCCGACCCAATTCGAGCATTTCACGTAAGCACAGGTTCAGGTATTTCCGCTTTTCCACGATGTTGCCCCACGCCGCCCATACCACGGGTGGTGCTTGGCAAAGAGAAAGGGCGTACTGAAACGCTTTTTTGTTCTCCTCATGCAAATGCGCGTTGAAATTTCGCTCCATATCGTCCGGATTTGTGGCACGCTGGGCGTAAATATTGAGCATAATAAGGCTGTCAAAGCCGTTGAAAAGCGCAATGCGTTCAGCAGATTTGAGCGTGTTGTCCAAACGGTCGGGCGCGGCTGTCGAAGGATTGATGCCGAAGCAGATCAGCGGGTTTTCGCCGCGCGTGCCGAGTATGTATCGGTATTCGGTATATTGATTCGGTACGAACAGCCAGCGCGAAACGTCGTATTCCGTAGAAGGCGTTAGAGCAGAGTTCAGCGCAGGCTCAAAATCCAAAAGCTCCAGCGCCGACGTCTCACATTGCGGGATATGCACAAAAGTTCCTCCTTATTGCTCCGTAAACGCCGCGCGCCACGCGAACGAAAAGGACTCGCCGGCGGGAAGCGTTACGATACCGCGCTTCTCCGAAAAGTCCGCCACCGGCGTGTATCCGTCGTTGACACCATACCAAGGCTCAATGCAGACAAACGGCGCTGCGGGTTTTGCCCAGACGGCAAGGTACGGCGCTTTACCGAAGTGAAAGCGCACTGCGCTGCCGTCCTGCTTGGCCAGTGTGACAAAATTTGAGTGTACACCCTCAAAAATCAGTGCGTCCTTGTCAAACAAGTGCTTCGTAATCGTCAGCTCGCGGCTGTCTGTTAAAATACGGTCGTGTTCGTCGGTCAAAAGGGAGTCCTTGTCAATGCGCAGGCTGTCGAGCGTTTCCGCCTGCTCAAAAATCAGCTGATCGCCGAGCGTGCAGTTGAAAGCGGGGTGCGCGCCGATGGAAAAATACATCGTGCGCACGTTCGGGTTTTCGACCGTGTGCGTCACAGTCAGTTCCTTACCCGCAAGCGCAAAGCTTACAAACAGGCGGTAGGCAAAGGGATAGCTTTTCATCGTCTTTGCATCGCTTTCCTGCAAAAAGACAAGTTCGTATTGGCTTTCCCGCACAAGCGCAAAATCACGATGCCGCGCAAGACCGTGCCGGATGATGGAATAGGGCTTGCCGTCGATCTGGCAGGTGTCGTCAAGCAGTCTGCCGATGATGGGGAATAAGATCGGCGACTGTCCCGACCAGATGCGTTCGTCGCCCTGCCACAAAAATTCTTTCCCGCTTTGTGTGGATTGCACATTGGTGAGCGTCGCACCGAACGGTTTGACGCGAACGGTCAGATATTCGTTTTGTAAGGTAGGCAGCATAGAAAATCCTCCTGCTTCCAAATATGATTTTGACAAGAATTGTAGGTTTGTCAATGATGTGTTACAGAATTGTGGAAAGAAAAAAGGACTTGTTTCGGGGAACGCCAATTAAGAG
>CALWVM010000015.1 GCA_944384985.1 uncultured Clostridia bacterium
TCCTCTTAATTGGCGTTCCCCGAAACAAGTCCTTTTTTCTTTCCACAATTCTGTAACACATCATTGACAAACCTACACAACAAAGCGGTTTTGATTTTGCGTCCCGGGCATTTATATCCGAAACACTTCCCGCACCGCAAAGCACAGGATAAACAACAAAGCCCGCAGACCGATCGGGTCGGTCTGCGGGCTTTGTTGTATGCGGACACGCTTTCCGCCGGCCGTTTACCAGTGGTTGTCCGAAAATTCACAGAACGCCGTCATGTCCCGAATTTCCAACTTTGTGCCGTCGTCCAGGCCGACCGTTCCGTTCCATTTGCCGAACACCTGATGGCAGCGGTTGCCGATTCCCAAAAAGCGGAGATTGGTATAGTTATCATATTCGGGCGTCATCGTCATCTCGAAACGGCCGTCGTTGGAGGTAAACACCCACGGCTTCATGTAATCCTTTGGATCTTTTTGCAGGTAAACCTGGTCGATCTTGTGCGCGATTCCATCGAGGAAAAGCATATTTTCGCTGGCGGCGCGCATATCGCCGAAGCCCCAGCCGATCTCAAAGCCGAAAATACGCCCGTCGGGAAGCCAGTGGCTGCCGTTGCCCCAGTACCAGCTCTGCACAAACGGCCAAACGCCGCGCCCCCAGTCAAGAAGCCCGAACGCGGTCTCCGGTCGAAATTCAATCACCCGCTTGCCGAGGCGCACACTGCCGGTGACAGGCATGCAGTTCATTTTTTGATTTAAATAGAAGTGCCCTTTCTGTTTAAAGGGAACCGCCATGACCAGCGACTGCAACCCGGGCATGACATCGTAACGGATATCCGCTTTGAAATCTCCGCCCTTTCGGTTATGCCCGCGCAGCGTCAGGATGCGTCTTGTCTCGGACACATCAAAAGACATATAAAAGCTTTTTTTGTCTATGGTGATTTTATGCGGGACTTCTGTATTGGCCGGGAGATGATACTTATCAAACGGGAAAAGCACCAGATCGTTGCACTCGAACTTTTCCCCGGTCTGCCGGTCGAAAAGGGTAACGCCGCTCATCCCGCCGTAAGACAGCGAGCCGATGGTCATCTGCATGGTGTAGCGCTCATTTGTAATCTGGTAAAAATCCCATTCCTTGATGCGCAGCGGGTTTGCCCGAATGTCACTGCGTGCGTAGTCGTATAGATTATGTACGCAGAAGCCGGGTTCGGCGACATTCCCCTGCGCATCCAGCAGGCGCGTGCGCTTGGTGATTTGATGCTGCATAAACGGACCTCCATTTTCGTATTAAAGTGTTTCTCCGCGCTTTTCGAGCGAAAAAAGGGCTGTTTCCCTTTCAGAGAAAATGCGTTTCCTAAAGCGGATCAGTACTGGAAATCGGTGATCTCCAGTGTGTTTTGCAGTGCCGCAGTCCCGTCGATGTCGAATCGGATGGGTTTTACCTCGATCGCGCCCTTCGCCGTAATCTGGACATACGTCATCTGCCGGAGCGAAACGATCTCCTGCGTCTGGGGGTTGAGCACCAGTGTTGCAGTACAATCATGGTAGTAGATGGAGTAATGCTCCGGCTTGACGACCCTGAGTTTTTCAATCTCTGTGTCAATTACCTTTTTGGAGATCGGAGAGAACATCTGCCCATGATAGGAAACAAAAGGTTCCGGATCCGTCTCAGGATTGAGCGTGATGACGATCTCGTAATTTCCATCCGGCAGTTCCCGGCAAGTCGCCGTTTTGATTGCCTTATCCGCATTTGCAGGCGCAAGCAAACAGCCTGCGCTGCCTTCATAAAGCGGGAAATAGGTAGCGTCTGCGCCCTTTTCGTGGATTTCCGGATCGCTTTCGGCTTTCTCCTTGGTGGTCATAAATCTGGACGCCAGGCTCAGCGCAATATTGACGGCAGCCTGGTCAAAATTCTTTTCTGTGATTTCCTGATACTCCATTTTTTTGTAAGCCGGCTTTTCGGATTTTGCCTTATTCATCACAGCCGTATACAGCGCCAGAATATCCGTCTTTGTGGTGGGCACAGTCGGCTGAGCGACAGCATCCCTTGCCTGCGGCTGCGTGGCATTCTGCGCACTGCTCACGGTGGTCTGCACTTCAGAAGAATTTGCCCCATTGACCGCGGTCGTTGTCGTATTGCCGCCGTCCCCAGACGAGGATTTGCAGGCCGCCAGCGAAAACAGCATGGCAACCGTCAAACCCAGAACAAGGCATTTGAACCCCAGTTTTTTCATCTTTTTCTCGCCCTCATTTCTCGGTACCCTTATCAAGAATCGAACAAAGTATATAAAATTTATATACCTAAATCGTATTTTATAGTATAAACAACGAACAGTCAATTCTTTTTTGGAATTCTATACAAATACATATTCTTCCGTTTATTAACTACAATTATGTTGGTCTTAAGCGGAATTTTTGAAAGTGCGTAAAAAAGTACTTGACAAAGGCGCGCGCGCGTAGTATTATATTAAAGCGCTCAAGAGAGCGGCTCCATATCGCGGGGTAGAGCAGTTGGTAGCTCGTCGGGCTCATAACCCGGAGGTCGTGTGGTTCAAGTCCCACCCCCGCAACCAATCGCCGCAGGCGATGTTAAAAAAGTCTCACTCAATGAGTGGGACTTTTTTCTGCCTTTCTGCAGATTTTTAATCCCTCTGTATTGTCTTTTTGTCTTTGCACAAGGGAACGCTAAACCCTCTTGTGTCTTCTCCAGCGATTAAAATTCCAGTTTGAAGCGAGCATCGGCTATGAAACATAACCTTGTAAAAAAATGTTTTCTGTTTTTGAAAAGGGAAACGGTTTTATGTGTTTCCTTTGTCCTGGCTGTTTTATCTTGTATTCTTGTTCCACCCAGTACGGCCTATTTTTCATATATTGACTGGGATACGTTAACGCTTTTGTTCAGTTTGATGGCTGTGATGAAAGGCTTGCAAAAAGCCAACTTTTTCGTCCGGTTGGCAAATCTGTTTCTAAAAAAGATCAAAACCACGCGAAGCATGCTGTTCCTTCTTGTCTTTTTGCCTTTTCTGTGCAGCATGGTGATTACAAATGACGTTGCTCTGATCGTATTCGTCCCCTTTGGCCTTACCGTATTGCAGATGGTGGGGCAAGAACGCCTGCTTGTGCCGCAGGTGGTTCTGCAAACGATTGCCGCAAACCTCGGCAGTATGCTGACGCCCATGGGGAATCCGCAGAACCTTTACCTATACAACAAATCCGGGATGGGGTTCGGCGCATTTTGCGGGCTGATGCTGCCTTATGTCCTTGCGGCTGCCGCAGGCCTGGCTATCGCGATCCTTTGCGTAAAGTCGGTGCGCATTTCCGGCGTTTCCATTTCTGCCGAACCCGCGAGCAAAAAAGCCCTGCTGTGCTATACCGCGGGATTTTTGTTTTGCCTTTTGGGGGTATTCAAGGTCTTATCTCCCGTGGTTATCGCAGTTGCCGTAGCGGTTGTTTTGCTGCTATTAGACCGAAAGGTTCTGTTATCTGTTGACTACGCCCTGCTGGGAACTTTTTTTGCTTTTTTTATTTTCGTTGGAAATATCGTAAAAGTGGAAGGCATCCAGACCTTTCTGGTTTCGGCTTTGGAGGGCCGCGTCGAGATCGTCTCGGTTTTGGCAAGCCAGATCATCAGTAATGTGCCGGCCGCCTTGCTGCTGTCCGGCTTCACGTCACAATGGCAAAGCTTGATTATCGGCTGTAATTTTGGCGGTTTGGGAACTCTGATTGCTTCCATGGCCAGCCTGATCTCCTATAAGATGGTTATAAAACAATATCCGCAACAACGGAAACGATATTTTCGAGATTTTACGATCCTCAATATTTGCTTTTTGATCGGCCTGTTTTTATTATATGCTTTTATATAAACCCAAGCCTGCGTCCCGACGCCATTTGCGTTCGGACGCTTTTTTACTCTGTGCCCGGTGTTTGCGCCGAAGCCGGCATTGAAGACGCCCCTTCAGAAAAGCCGAATGCAAATTTTATCCTGCTTTTTGTACAATTTTTTCGTCCGTCAAGCAGTGCTTGACAAAGGCAAGCGAACTGTGCTTTCCTTTTTTCGTTGCATCCTGTATAATGGCGAAAGAAAAAGAAAGCGGGAGGAAGACGCATGACGGTCGGGGAGAAAATCCAACTGTATCGGAAGCAGTTCGGAATGTCGCAGGAGGAGCTTGGTCAGAAGCTGTCTGTCAGTCGGCAGACCATCAGTTTGTGGGAAAAGGGGCAGACGCTCCCATCCATAGATAATTTGATCCGACTAAAGGAAATCTTCGGCGTTTCGATCGATGACATTCTGGATTGCGAAACCATTTTACAGGATGATGCCGTCGCGGCGACGGAAGCCTATTCGTTCACTTTTGACGCCGAAGATTTGCGTGAAGTCTATAAAGCCGTTTGCCAGCCGCTTTGGAGATCTTTTTGGCGCTTTCTTTGGATGATGTTTGTAGTTTTACTATTTGCATTCCTGGGCGAAGCGCCCGGCGAGATCTTCGGCTTCTTTTTCGGAATGCTGGCGATGGGTTGCGTGCCGTACATCAAAAATCTCCGCACGCAGAAAAAGGTATGGATGAAAAGCCGGGAACGCATGATTGCAAGCCGCTATGTTTACAGAATCGATGCGGACGGCCTGCATGTGCAGGTTTTTCGCAATGCCGTTCCCGTTCGAACCTATGAATTGCATTTTTCGGAAATCGAACAGTGCCGGGTAACGCAAAACTTTTTGATCTTATTTTCTTCGGGTCAGGTGTTTTTGCTTCGCAAAAGCGAGCTTGCACAGGATTCCGTATTATATAGCAGGTTGCGGCTCGTCAACCGTGCTGACGAAATGCAGTACAATCGGTGGAAACGGATCTCCCGCGCGCTGGTCGCCGCATCCGTTCTTTCCATCTTCGCCGGAATAATTTTGATTGCATTTGTCCCGCCCACGGGGAAAGAGATGTTAGATACCATGTGGATATACTATCTTTTCACCCCGATTCCAATCGCTTCTTTCTGCGCCGGTCTGGTTTTCCGAAAGAAAGGGTATCCGTATAAAAAGAACCTGATCGTGGGTATTATTGTTACCCTGTTGCTGTGTGTTTACGGTTCGTTTCCCCTGATATTCGGCGATCTGTTCACAGAAAGCACAGCGCCGCTCGTTCGAGCTGAACAATATCTGGAAACGAGCTTCCCTGCCACCACATCTATTTCTACATCCGGCGCGTTGGAATCGCCTTTATTGGACGATATGGGATATGTTTACAGAACCTGCGACGTTTCCTTTGATGAAGCGGCGGCGCAAGCGTTTGAGCGAAATCTCCCGAATGATGAGAGATGGCTCGGTGTGATGCCGAACGATCTGCTTGGCATCACACCGAGCGAGTACGCGCTCCCGGGGTTTGATTATATCCTGATCTATAACTCGGACAGCCGGGAATGGAATATGCAGCCCGCCGAAAGCGGCACATATCATTTCACCTGCATCTATTACCGTTTGCAGGAACATCAAATGCGAATCGTGGAATATTCGATCGACTACAAAAAATGATGTGCAAAAGGGTTTTTAGGTCCGCCGCCGCAGACCGTATGGAAACCATAGATTTATACGCCTTTTTTTCATAATTTTTGTGGTATTTTTCTTGACAGAACACAAAATGTATTGTAAACTAACTATTAAGAACGGGCTTATGTCCGAAATTTTGCAGAAAAAGAGGGAATTATTATGAAAAAGGTTCTCGCAGTTCTGATGACACTGATTCTGGCAGTGACACTCTGCGTACCGAGCTTTGCGGCAGATCCTACTTTGCCGAGCATGGATCAGATCACACAAATCATCCAGCAAATTATCGGTTCTATCACGGGCGGCACACCGACTCTGCCGGATATCGGTGGGGATACGCCTACGATTGACCCGGGCTTGCTTGAAGACATTCTCGGCGACGCGGAAATCACCCCCCAACTGGCGGCGGTTGCTGTTGATTTGGCTTTGCAGCAAACCGGAGCTTCAAAAGATGAATTGAAAGCGGCGTTTGAGCAGTTGTATGCGGACGGCACCATCAACGAAACGTCTTACAACAATTTAATTGCTGCCCTTGAAGCAGCAGAAGAGCCCACGACTACGCCGCCTATTATTAGCGATGAACAGGCGCAGGAAATCGCGGGGCAGATCCTGTCTACTTTGAATTCTTTGGGTGTTACCACCGATCAGATCATCGAAGCAGTAGATTCCATGTATGAGAGAGGCGTACTTCCCGAGAACGTGTACAACGCCATTATTGCGCAGATCAATGCTGCGGAAGGTACTACGGCTGCGGACACCGGCGAAGGCGGCCTTGGCGGTCTGCTTGGCGGTGTCGGCGATTTCTTCGGCGGCATCTTTGACACGATCGGCGGCTTGCTGGGCTTCGGCGGCGGTGATGACAGCGGTGACAACACAACGGCACCGAACGCAACGGACGATTCCGGTGTTAAAGCTCCCACCGGTGACACGGCGGTATTTGCAGTTGTCGGTGTTGCGGCTGTTGCAGGCGCTGCACTGCTTCTGACCAGAAAGAAAAAGAGCGATAAATAAGTTCTTTCTCTCCTGAAATTTTCAAGAGACCAAAGCGATGCTTTGGTCTCTTGTTTTTTTTAGATATCTATGCTACAATAAGCTGGCAATTTGAAAAGAGGTGCTTAGAATGATCCTGACGCTGGATGTTGGTAACACCAACATCAATTTGGGGCTGTTCGACGGGGATACGATTTGCATGCGTGCACGGTTTGCAACCGAGCGGGACAAAACCGACGATCAGTTTGCCGTGTTGCTGCACACGCTGTTTACCATGAATAACTATGCCCTTTCTTGCGTGCAAGGCGGGATCATCAGCTCTGTCGTACCAGAACTAACGGCCGCATTGGAAAGCGCTATATATAAGCTAACCGAAAAGAAGGCCTTAAGCCTTTCCCCCGGCCTGAAAACCGGTTTGAATATTCTAATTGATAACCCTGCGCAGCTTGGCGCTGATCTTGCGGCGGGTGCAGTCGGAACGGTCTGCCGGTATCCCCTCCCCGCTTTTGTTGTGGATCTGGGCACGGCGACAAAGATTTATGCTGTGGATTCGAACAAAGGATTTCGCGGCTGCATGATCGCGCCCGGAGTGAATGTCTCTCTCAAAGCGTTGACAGACGTCAGTTCTCTGCTGCCCACAATCCAGCTAAAACCGCCGAAAAAAGCCTGCGGCACCAATTCTGTGGAAAGCATGCAAAGCGGCGTTATCCTCGGGACGGCCGCTATGATTGACGGGCTGCTGGATCGATTTGCCGAAGAACTCGGCACACCAAAGAGCATTATCGCCACAGGCGGGCTTGCTTCCAGTATCGTGCCGGTTTGCAGACACGTCATACAACGGGACGATGACCTGATTCTGTACGGGTTAAAGGCGATTTACGATAAAAACAAATGAATAATTGATTTCCATCCGTTATAATAATCCCCGTTCAAATTTGCGCTGCATCCACTGTGAGCAGCAGCAAGGAGGATATATATGGCAAACAACAAGTCTGTGCGTACGCGCACAAACAGAACCGTGATGCTGGTTGAAACGGCCATGCTCACGGCAATCGTTCTGGTGATGTCGTTTACCCCGATTGGGTATCTGCGCATCGGAGGGCTGGAACTGACGCTGATTATGGTGCCCGTCATCATCGGCGCAGTTACGCAAGGGCCTGCTGTCGCCGCGTTTCTGGGCGGTGTTTTCGGGATCACCAGCTTTATGCAGTGCTTTATGGGCAGTGCTCTGGGGACCGTGCTTGTGTCCATCAGCATTCCCCGCACCTTTGTGGTATGCGTGGTTTCCCGCGTTTTTGCAGGACTTTTCTGCGGGCTGCTGTTTTCTGCCTGCCGCAAGCGAGACCGTCGCGGCGGTTGGAGTTTTGCAGTTGCAGGCGTTTCAGGTTCCCTATTCAACACAGTTTTCTTTTTGGGCCTGTTGGCGCTTCTGTTCTGGAACGTACAGTTTACGGCGGAACAGGCGGCGTCGCTCGGCGGTGTGGATACGGTGCTGAAAACCGTGATCGGCGTCGCCGCAGGTATAAACGCGCCCATTGAACTTGTAGTCTGCGCAATTTTGGGTTCAGCCGTCGGCAAAGGCGTTTCGGTCGCACTCAAGCGGCTGCGGTAAAGCATAAGATTCAAAAAACACGGGATGTGCGCATCCCGTGTTTTTTTGATCCTTTGCATCGGAACACAACGTGGATTTTTACCATAGAATGGTACTGTGCAGACCACAAGCGCCTTGCAGCGAGAGCGGTAGTGCGGTTTCTGCACACGCACTCCAAGGGGAGCCGCATCGCATATCGCAGGCGCAGAAAAGCCCGCAGGCAAGTTTTGCCTGCGGGCTGAAACAGTTTTATAAACAAATATTTCCGAACGATAACGTCCTCAGTCGGCGTTTTCGGTTTCTACCTGTTTTACGATCTCCTGCGGGATCGCTTCGCCGTGTTTGACCACAAGGATACACAACACACTTAAGACAAAGGCGATTGGGCTGTAATAGAACAGCGATAGGTAAGTACCGCTGAGCATGGCGACGATACCGTAGACGATCGGAGAAGCGATCTGCGCCGAGAAAGTCGCCGTATAGTAGTACCCGGTGAACGTGCCGACCTTTTCCACGCCGCCGATCTCAAGCACCAGTGGCAAGGTGTTCACGGTAATCAGCATATTTGCTGCTCCCCCGAGCACAAGGACGGGATAGATGAGGATCTTCAAAATATCGATCACGTCATTGAGTGAAGAATTGATGGTTTCCAGCGCTTGCCCGCGGTCAGCTTCGGTCAACTGCATATCGAACTGCGTGTTGACAGCATTGATAACAGCGGTAAAATCAAAGCCCTCAGCCGTGATCTCCGTGTCAAACGCCTTATATTTTGCGGTTTCCTCCGCCGAAAGAGCGTCACCGTTGAGATAGGCGATATAATCGTCCATTTCAATCAGCGCGTCATCCTTAAGCGCATATTTATCATTGTAGGTGTCTACTTGATCCTCCACGGCTGTGTAGACCTTATTGGTTGAATTAAAGGATCCAATGCTGAAGCCGTCCCGTGCGATCAAAACATTAAAGATGCCAAAGAACACGACAAAAGCTAAAATGAAAATGGCAAGTCCCGCAAGGATGGTCTTTTTGCGGCCGAACTTCGTACCGAGTTTACCGGCAGGCAGCGCAGCAGCCGCCGAGCAGACAGCAAAGATCGCCATCAGGATGGTTGCCTGGCTGGTCTCCATATGTAGGATCTCTGCGGCGAACAGCGAAAAGAAAGTCTGGATGGCATTCGAGCCGCAGAACAGGAAGAACAGACCCATCAACATAAAGATCAGGCTCTTTCTCTCCCCGCGTGAAAGTTTTTGCGCCTTGCGCTCCGCTTTTTCGCGACGTTTCGCTTCCTTTTCGGCTTTGCGGCGGGCAGCGGCATCCATTGCCATATTTTGATCGGCGAGTGCGGCGATGCGGCTGTCCGGTTCTTTGACCTTAAACAGGACGACCAGCATACCGATGACCATGACGACCGACCCGACCAGGAACACATACGGATAAGTGCGTTCCTCATTGGCGGAATTGATCTCAATCCCGGTCGCGGCGGTGTAAACCAGCGTAACGATTGTACCCGCGATCATACCGATCAAACTGCCGAGACCGCCCATCAGGTTGATGATGGCGTTGCCTTCCGAACGCAGAGCCGGCGGTGTCAGATCAGGCATCAGCGCCACAACGGGCGCGCGCCAGAGGGACATGACAAATACAAACAGGATGATGCAGAGCATCGTCAAAGACAGCGAACCACGCAGCGCGCAAATGGGGATCAGCGCAAACAGCACTGCGCAGATCGGCGCGCCGAACGTAATGAACGGACGGCGTTTGCCAAGCCGCGAATGGCAGCGGTCGGAAAGCTTGCCGAACGTAGGTTGGAAAATCACGCCGAAGATATTATCAAAGGTCATAATGATACCAATGAAAAATGGTACGAGCGTGATGCCGCCGCCGGCAAGGTTTACGTCTTCGCCCTGTGCTGCTGCAAAGCGCGCCAAGAACGGGAGACTTTCGTTCAGTTTAGCACTCCACTGCGCCACCATAGAAGAATTGCCAAGAAGGTGGTCCAAAATTTTTGTGATATACGGGTCATAAATCGCCCACGCGATCGATGACGCCAGGAAACCGAATCCGGTCAATATGGTGTGCCAATAATTCAGTTTCCCGTTTTTTTCGCAAAACAGTTCTTTCTTTTCGCTCACTACATACACTCCTTTTCCAATGGTCTATTGTTTATCATAACAGATTTTCAGGAGGGAAGCAAGCAACATTTATTCATCTTGCTGTTGTTTTTCGCGTTCGCGGCGGCGCGCACGGTCGCGTTTCCGTTTTTCCAGCTTTTTACGACGCACGCGCATCACGACAATCTCCAGGATCACCAGAGCCGCTACGACAGCAATGACCGCAATTACACGGCCGGCTGTAACAGTGGAACCGCCTGAATCCTCGGTGCGGTTCGTGAGCCCGGAAACAGCAAGCTGCAACGCATAATTCGCCTGCATCAAGCTGTTTTCGGAAGCGGGCGCCGAAAGGGCGTCGCGTGCGGCGGCAATTGCGTCTTTGAGGGCGTTTGCGGATTCCGTGCTGCAAAGCGTGACATCCACCTGCTGCGCCTCGGCAAGCGCCGTAGACAGGCGCGTCTCCTGCGTGGAAACGCGCGAATAGTACTCGCAAAGCTCTGTGATGTTGTTCGTGATGATTACGCTGTACCCACGTTCAGTCACGTCGTTGTAGCCGATGTAATTATCTTCGCGATCCCCGCAAAGCGCAGGGTCGGTCATGTCGATGACCCCCCTGCCTGTATCGGGGAACTCGGACATCACCGAACCGCCGAATACTACGCCGTATGCGTTGGAGCTTGCAAGCAGCGTGCCGACAGCACCTGCGGACAGCGTGCGGGAAACCATGGACTTCGCGCTGAAGATCACATTGCCGGAATAGGAGGAAATCACCAGAGGCATCTGCGCTTTGGACTGCATCCAATCCGTAACCTCGCCGCGGTCGCCACGTGCGAGGAACACCACGTTGCCGAGCGTCCCTTCGGTGCCGAGCTGCTCATACACCTCGTCTCGGAAATCCCAGGCACCGTCCAAAAGCAGCAAAACGCCGCTCTCTTTCGCAGCCGTGACCGCTTCGGACAACGTCGGCACGGTATACTCGGTGATGGGCTCATGCAGATTGCCCGTGCCGTCGCGCAGATGGCATGTGGAAAGCTCGTGATATCCGACCTCAGCCACATTGCGATCCATAACATTGCCAAGCTCGTCCACGCACATTCTGGAGAGGTTTTCATCTGCCATCAAGATAAAATAGTTATCCGCCGTTTTTCGCACATAAACATACACCATGTCTGCGCCGGCTTCAGCTGCTGCAGTGATCGCCGCGGCGGAATTTTCGGGGTACTGTTTGGTGTCGCCGTATTTTGACACAGCTAAAAGCCGACCTGCCGGGTCGCGCAGCACCGAGGCAATATCGGAAATACGAGTCGCCGCATCCACGTTCCCTTCTTCGGCGGCAAACGCTGGAACGGCGCAGAAAAGCAAAAGAAGCGCCGCGAGCAGCGCCGAAATGCCGGTTCTTACACCTACGCGCATAAAGATTCCTCCCATGCTCAAAAGCTCTGTTCATTGTATTTTAGTATACCAAATTCGCCTATTTTTTACAAGAGAGAAATTGTGCTTTTTTACCGATTTTGCTCGAAAAAACACCAAATATTGTGTAAATTTCATTTTGCACAAAAAACATAGTCAAATTTTTACTGTGCTGTCGGTTTTTTGGCTTGATTGCGGCGCGCCGCTTGTGCTAAAATAGGAGACAATTCGACGAAAGGAGGGCGCTTTGCGGTGTCGTTTGGGCAAAACCTGAAAAACTTAAGATGCGCGAAGCTACCGCCTTTGACGCAGACGGATCTTGCGAACGCCATCGGCGTGACGCAGCGCAAGATCTCCTTTTTGGAGACCGGGGCTTCCGAGCCTTCGCTGCGCGATATTGTGGCGATTTGCCGCTATTTTCGCGTTTCCGCCGACTATCTTTTGGGCCTGCCCAGCAATATGGAGTTTCCGGATCAACCATGACAAAGAAAGAACTTGCACTAAAGGCTGTGGAAGCCTTAAAAAAAGAATATCCCGACGCGTTGTGTTCGCTGGAAGCGCAGAACCCGTTGGAACTTTTAATTGCCACCCGGCTCTCGGCGCAATGCACCGACGCGCGGGTGAATTTGGTTACGCCCGTTTTGTTTGCCAAATACAAAACGCTGGATGACTTTTGCAACGCCCGGGTGGAAGATATTGAAGAGATCATCCACTCCTGTGGGTTTTACCATGCCAAGGCACGCGATATCATCGGTATGGCGCAGAAGATCAAATCGGATTTCGGCGGTCAGGTGCCCGATACCATTGAAGCACTCACAACACTGCCGGGCGTCGGTCGCAAGACCGCAAATCTGATCGTCGGGGATGTGTATCATAAACCCGCTGTGGTCACGGACACCCATCTCATCCGCCTTGCGAACCGCATCGGCCTTGTGGAGACGAAAGATCCCGTAAAAGTCGAAATGGCACTAAAAAAGCTGCTGCCGCCGGAAGAAAGCAACAACTTCTGCCACCGCTGTGTGCTGCACGGCAGGGCGGTGTGCACCGCGCGCAAGGCGCACTGCGAAGCCTGTGTGCTTGCCCCGATTTGCAAAAAGAAGATTTAGGATGACGCCCCATGTATAAACCCAATCCGGATTGTTATGGCGCAATGTTTGCCATCCCCGCAAGCGTTGCCGACCAGGTTCTTGCCGACGCTTCCGGCGATGATTTAAAAATCCTCCTTTGTATTTTTCGCAATCCCGGCAGCCCGATTTCTGTGGACAGCCTGTCCGCCGCGCTCGGGCTTTCTGCGGACAAAACGCTCGCTTCACTGGACTTTTGGGTCTCGAGGGGCGTGCTTTTATTCACGGACGAACAAGGCAACACGAAATTTGTGCCCCGTGCACAGCGCACGGTACGATCCCCTGCCCCCACCCCTGCGGCAAAACCTGCTGTGCAGTCGCTGCCGACGCCGGAGATCCCGAAACCGACCATGGAACAGATTGCCGCGCGCCTTTCGGAGGATGAAACGGTCAAAAGCCTGTTCAACGAAGCTCAGCGTATTCTCGGGCGCACCTTTGGGCTGGATGTGCAATCCACGCTTTTGACGTTATACGACACCTACGGGCTGCAAAAGGAAGTTATTTTGACGCTCTTGCAGCATTTGACCGAAAAAGGACGCAGTTCCACCGCCAATATTCTGAAGGTCGGCAAAAGCTGGGCCCAGCACGAGATCGAAACGCTCGACGATGCCAATGAATACATCAAAAACGACGCGGCGGCGACGCAGCTGTTCCACAGCCTTGCCGCAGCCGTAGGCATTGCCAATCCCCGACCGACGCCGAAGCAGACAGACTATCTGATGTCTTGGATGGGCATGGGTTTTTCGGCGGATATGGTCATCAAGGCCTACGAAGAAATGGCGGATCGCACCGGTAAGGTATCGTTCTCCTATATGGACAAGATCCTCAAAAACTGGTATGCGAACGGGCTGAAAACGTCTGAAGCGGTGGATGAGAGCTATAAAGCTGCTGCAGCGGCACGGCGAAACGCCGGGGATCGCGGCACTTCATACGATCTGGAGGAGGCGCTGCAAAAAGCGACCTTTTCCGCGAAAAAGCTTGCCAAGAACAGTAAAACGGAGCAATAGGCATGGGATATTCGAAACAGATCTATGCGCGCGCCGCCGAAATCTTACGGCAGCGCCGCGAACAGGCGGAAACGCAGGCGCTTGTGCGCAGAGCGCAGGTCCTGCAAAAATGCCCTGAGATTGAAAAGATCGAGCGGCAGATGGCGCAGACCGGGCTTGCCGCCGTACGTGCCATCGGCGCAGGCGACAAGGCGGAGGAAGTGATCCGTGCGCTTGCCGTGCGCAATCTGGAATTGCAGGAAAAACGCCGGACGCTGCTTGCCCAAAACGGGTTCCCCGCGAACTGTCTGCAACCTGCCTACGCCTGTCCCATTTGTTCGGACACGGGCAGCGTAGACGGGCACGCGTGCGCCTGTTACGAAAAGCTGCTGCGCGAGCTCGCCTATCAGGAGCTGGCACAGGAAAGCCCGCTTAAACTATCGGATTTTGACAGCTTTCGGCTGGATCTTTACGCCACGGTTCCGGACAGCAACGGCCTGATCCCGCGCGAAGAGATGGAAGCGATCCTGCAGCTTTGCAAAAATTATGCCGCCACCTTTTCGGATGAATCGGGCAGCCTGTTTTTATACGGCAAAACAGGGCTTGGCAAAACACATCTGTCGCTCGCCATTGCCGCCGCTGTTATCGAAAAAGGCTACGGTGTGGTGTACGGCTCGGCGCAAAACCTGCTGGGGAAACTTGAAAAAGAGCATTTCGGCAAAGCGCCGGACACGGATACGGAAAGCCTGCTGACGGACTGCGATCTGCTCATTCTCGACGACCTGGGTGCAGAGTACACCACGGGCTTCACGCGGGCGGCCGTCTATAACATCGTCAATACCCGCCTTTTGTGCGCGCGGCCGACCATACTCAACAGCAATTTGGATTTTAAGGAACTGGAGACCAAGTATTCCGACCGTGTTTCCTCCCGGATCCTCGGCAGCTACACGGTGTTGCATTTTGTCGGCGGCGATATGCGCATCCGGCTTCGCTGAAGCGATGCCAAAACAGCTTTCAAACGGTTTTTGCACTTTGTGTGTAAAAGCCGTTCTTTTTTGAAAAAGCCCTTGTATTTTGCAAAGCACAGGTGTATAATTTCAAAAAATTTGAAGAATGAGATGAGTTATATGCCTCATAAACCTGTTACCGCCATTATTGTCGGCGCGGGACACCGTGCGTTCATTTACGCAAAACTCGCGCTGCAAAAGCCGGAGCTTCTCAAAATCGTGGGCGTTGCGGACCCCGACCCCATCCGCCGCGATAAGGCGCGCAAAATGTTTGGTTTTCCCGAAGAAAACTGCTTTGAAGATGCCGCAGCGCTGGCAGCCGTACCGAAATTTGCCGACGCAGTCATCAACGGCACAATGGACCAGCAGCATATAGAAACCTCCATCCCCCTTTTGGAAAAAGGGTACGACATGCTTCTTGAGAAACCTTTCGCCACCAACGAAGCCGAAATGCGCCGTTTGGTGGACTGCGTGCGCAAAAACGGCAACAAGGTTATGATCTGCCATGTGCTGCGCTACACGCCGTTTTACCTTTCCATCAAAGAGCGTGTTGCCGCCGGCGAAATTGGCGACATCATCAACATACAAACCAACGAGCACGTCAGCTATCACCATCTTTCCACGTCGTATGTACGCGGCAAATGGGCAAATTCCGACGAATGCCACACCTCGATGCTTTTGGCAAAGTGCTGCCACGACATAGACCTGATGATGTGGATGATGGCAGAAACACGGCCGGTCACCGTTTGCTCCTTTGGCAGCAAGTTCCAGTTCAAGCCCGAAAACGCGCCCAAGGAAGCCGGTACGCGCTGTCTTGTAGACTGCCCGCTGGTGGAGACCTGCCGGTATTCTGCAAAGCGGCTGTACCTTGACCAGCCCGAACGCTGGGCGTTCTATATCTGGGATAAGCTGGAAGGCATTGAGCACCCCACCGAACAGGACCGCATCAACCTGCTCAAAGGCGACAGCAACTACGGCAGATGCATCTATAAATGCAACAACAACGTTGTAGATCACCAGTCGGTGCTTGTCAATTTCGCGAGCGGCGCAACGGGCACGCACAACATGGTTGGCGGTTCATCGAAATCCGAGCGGCGCATCCACATAATCGGCACGCTTGGTGAAATTTACGGGGATTTTGAAGAATCCAAATTCTATGTTTCGAAGATCCACCCCACTAAGACCGACGAAAAGACAGTGGAAGAGGTCGATTTGCATGTCACGGGCGACATGGTCGGCGCTTACGGCGGGCACGGCGGCGGTGATGAGCGGCTGGCGGAAGATTTCGTCAACTTCTTGCAGGGCGGCAAGACCAGCCTTGCCTGCACCTCCATTTTTGACTCCGTCGCAGGGCATTTGTGCGTATATCTTGCGGATCGTTCGCGTGAACAGAACGGTATGCCGCAGAAAGTCGTGCTGTAAAATCCAACATAAACACTGCCGCATTGCAGGAAGAATCTTCCCTGTAATGCGGTTTTTTGCTTTTTTACCTTGTGCAATAAAACATTGCGTGACATTTCGGCAAAAATATGGTTCAATGGAATTGCAAAGGAGGTATCGGTATGGCAAAAGTTGCAAAAAATCTGCGCCGGCTGCGGACGGACTGCGGTATGACGCAGGCACAGCTGGCGGAAAAAATGCATATCACGCGACAGGCAATCTCGAATTGGGAAAACGACAAGACCCAGCCCGACATCGACGCACTCGTGCGGCTCTCCGAGATCCTGAATACAGAGATCGAGGCGCTCATCTACGGCAAACGCCGACATGTCGGTACGGACGAACAGCGCCCGGATTACCGTATCCGCGTGGTGCTCGGGGTGCTTGGCTCTTTGTTTGTGGGCATTGGGCTTATGCTGATCTTTTTCAACTTCTGGCGCGACTTCCCCGTGGGGCTCCAAGCGTCGTTCGCGGTGCTGCCGATCCTGCTTGGGCAAGGGTTTGCAGTTTATGTTTATCTCAAACAACAGAAAAGCGTTTTGTTCCGCGAAAGTGCTGCGATCCTCTGGTGTGTCGGCGTGGTCTCCAGCGTGGCGCTTGTAAACAGCGTGTTTGACATCCACTGCGGCTTTATGAATTGTCTGCTTTTAGACATTATACTCTGTCTGCCCGTTCTATGGCTGTTTCGGGCAGTGTCTCCCCTTGCGCCGTATCTGTACATGGTTATCCACTGGTCGTCACAGGCAAACACGGTAGAATTCTTTGCTGCGCTTTTGCTGCTGGCCGGTGGGGTGCTGCTGCCGCTGGTGCTTCACAAAAACAAAGCGGATGTACGGTATAAATTTTCCGTCTGGATCTCCACAATCGGTGCTGTGGTCTTTTATGGAACGCAAGTCGCAGTAAAAGTCGAATCTTCTGACTTTTTGCTGTTTCTGCTGCCTATTTTTGCGGCGTTTCTGCTTTGGGACAACAATCTGGAATTTTCCAGACCGTTTGCTCCCATCGGTCTTTTTGGCGGAACGGCGTGTCTCCTGTTTTACTCCTTTATAGCATGGGATTACCTTTCACCGTCCATCAGCTGGTGGTCAAACAGTTCCATTGCAGAGCTTCTCTCCGACACAAAGCTTTATATCCCGCAATTTCCTGCATTTACAGAAAACCTCGGACTGTATGCCATCATCCTTCTTTCTGTCGTAATCGTTGGGTTTTGTGCTTTCCTGCGGCGAGAAGATCTGGAGGATGAGCTGCTGACCATCTTGCAGGCGGCATTTCTTTGCGGCGCGTTTGTCATTGGACTGTTCGGCACGGTATTTTCTGCAACTAATTTCATCGCCTTTATGCTCATCGCGGTGATTGGTTTCGGTGTGGTGCTGCTTCTGACCGGGGCGCGCACCATGCGGTTGACGTATGTAAATCTCGGAATGATCCTGCTGTTTACCCAGTGCTTTTTCCTGTTACAGACGTTCACAGTCAATATTCTGCTCGTCGGGTTGGCCTTTGTGGCGTTCGGCGCGTTGCTGATCGGCATCAACGTCAAAATGGCACGCGATAAAAAAGAAGTGCTGGAAATGGAACGCCTGCAAGCCGAGGCAGACGAGGTGGAAACGGAGGAGGAACAATGAAGCGAAAACTGCTTTTTGCAGCGCTGTGCGCCGTGATTGTATTACAGCTATCAGCCGTTGCAGGCTTTATCACTTATTATGAAAACTTAGACAGCAAAATCGAAACACAAGGCACAGAATACCGTTTCCGTGTGCGGTTGAATTCAGTGGATCCGGATGGCACGATCCACTTTTTCACAGAACATGACCTGCTCAAATATGACTATTATTTTTCCGGTGATTCAGCCAGTGCAAAGGCAGTCCAGCTAAACGTGGGAGCGGATGGATTTGCAAGTTTTGGCAGCCGGTTGGACAACGTACCGAAGGAAGGCGACTATTTGCTGCTGAATCGGCCGAACGCGTTTCCAAACAAGACAGAATACGCTTCCGGAAATACTGCGCTGTATTCCCCGACAAATTTCAATCTGCTTTCCTATTATTCGAAGATGTCATGGAATGGCGACGCCCAATTTGGACAGCCGGAAGCCTATATAACTGTTCGGATCTACCGCGGGCACGCTGTGGTCACGGGGATGTATATTGGCGGGGAAGACGTGCGAACGCTGGATGCGCTGCCAAAGCCTATTCCTGTTACAGGTGAGCAGGAAACTGCTTGACCCTTTCCCCTTTCAAAGCAAAAGCCGCTGCAAAATGCAGCGGCTTTTGTTTATCAAATACAGGTGCTTATTTTCCTGCGTCGTCTTTTTTCTTATCCTTTTTGGGGCGGCTCGTCGCCTTATTGAGGATATAAATGCAAAGGATGATGATCCCCGTAACGATGAAGATACCGACAAGGCCTTTTGCCATGATCGGCAGTGTTTGCAAAAACAGATCCACATTGATGCCCATACATTTACCTCGCAATCAGATTCAAAATCAAACCGCCCGCAATGACCGAAGCGATCTGGCCCGAGACGTTAACGCCGATGGAGTGCATCAGCAGGAAGTTCTGCTTGTCCTCCGCAAGCCCCATCTTATGCACAACGCGCGCGGACATGGGGAACGCCGAAATACCGGAAGCGCCGATCATCGGGTTGATTTTCTTCTTCAAGAACAGGTTCAGGAATTTGGCGAAGAGCACACCGCCCGCGGTGTCGAAAATGAATGCGACAAGGCCGAGTGCAAGGATCAGCAGGGTCTGCGGGTTGAGGAAGGCGTCTGCCTGCATACGCGCTGCGATCGTGATGCCGAGAAGCAGGGTGATGAGGTTTGCAAGCACATTCTGTGCTGTATCGGACAGGGAATTGAGCACGCCGCACTCGCGAATGAGGTTGCCGAACATCAGGAAACCGATGAGCGCGACCGCCTTGGGGGCGAAGATGCCCGTAATCATTGTGACGATGATCGGGAACAGGATGCGTGTCGTCTTGGAAACCTCTTTTTGTTCATACGGCATACGGATGAGGCGTTCTTTCTTGGTGGTCAGCAGCTTGATGACAGGCGGCTGGACGATTGGGACGAGCGCCATATAGGAGTATGCCGCGACAATGATGGCGCCGAGGTAATTGGACTCGAAGTAGTTGGCAACGTAAATCGATGTGGGGCCGTCCGCCGCGCCGATGATGGCGATGGATGCCGCGTCCTTGAGGTCAAAGCCGAACAGCGCCGCCATGCTCAAGGTAAAGAAGATGCCGAACTGCGCCGCTGCGCCGAAAAGCATCAGCTTTGGGTTCGTCAGAAGCGGCCCGAAATCGATCATCGCACCGATGCCGACGAACAGCAATAACGGGAACAGCTCGTTGGCAATACCGGAATCAAACAAGAGATCGATTACGCCAACCTCATCCCCACGGGTAATCACACCCGAAAGCGGCAGGTTGACCAGAATCGCGCCGAAGCCCATGGGCAAAAGGAGGGTCGGCTCCATATCCTTTTTTACGGCGAGATAGATGAGGATGCCGCCGATCACCCACATGATGACCTGCTTGATGTCAAGATTGACAAAATTACCAAACAGGGGTTCCAAGAATTGTGTAATGCTTTCCATACATTCTCTCCCTGAACAAATTTGATACCATTATACTAAAATCTTCCGAAATTCGCAATTCCTTTTTCAGCAAAAGACAGGTTTCTGTTTATTTTCCGCAAAATCCACAAAATCCAGACAAAACAAGTTCCGGATTTCGCACAAATTGAAATCTCGCTTGCCCGTCAGTCTTCCACCAACGGCGTGGAAAGATACCGGTCGCCGCCGTCGGGCATGACCGCAACAAGCGTCTTGCCTCTGTTTTCAGGCCGCGCGGCAAGCTGCGCTGCCGCCCACAGTGCCGCGCCCGAGGAAATGCCGACAAACACACCGTCCGATTTTGTCACGGCACGTGCCATTTCAAACGCCGCTTCATCCGGTACGGCGATGATCTCATCATAAATCGTTGTATCCAATGTCTTGGGCACAAAACCCGCACCGATCCCCTGGATCTTATGCGCGCCGCTTTTCCCTTCGGAAAGCACGGGTGAACTTTTCGGTTCCACGGCGACTACACGGACAGCGGGATTTTTCTCTTTGAGATATTTCCCCGCGCCCGAGAGCGTGCCGCCTGTGCCGACGCCTGCAACGAGGATATCGACCTTTCCTTCGGTATCACGGTAGATTTCCGGGCCCGTCGTCTCATAATGTGCCTTTGGGTTCGCGGGATTCTCAAACTGACCGGCTACGATGCTGTTTTCCGTTTGGCGGTGCAGCTCTTCCGCGCGTTGAATCGCGCCCGCCATGCCCTCACTCCCCGGGGTGAGCACAAGCTCGGCCCCGTAGGCGCGCATCAATTTTCGGCGCTCCACGCTCATCGTCTCCGGCATGGCGATAACAACTTTATACCCACGCGAAACCGCCATGGCGCAAAGCCCGATACCGGTGTTGCCGGAGGTCGGCTCAATCACCGTGCCGCCGGGTTTGAGCGCACCGCGCCGCTCGGCATCATCCAGAATCGCTACGGCAATGCGGTCTTTCGCGCTGCCCGCGGGATTCAGGTATTCCAACTTCAACAGCACGCGCGCCGCAAAGCCGCGTTCGCGCGCGAGGCACACCGGCTCAAACAGCGGGGTATTGCCGACAAGCTGCGCGAGATTCTGATAGATTTTTGACATCGAACCACTCCTTAGCTAAGATCGTCTCGGTGCGGATTCACCAAGTAAAATATTTCCGCAAAGCACGATACCACAGGCGGGCGGGTTTGTCAACCGACGGCGCGTGCGATACGATGGAATTTGTAAAATAAATATGCATTTCGTCTAATAAATCAGTTGACGAACCCATGTTTTTGTTTTATAATTATAGTATTGCCAATTTGAAAGGAGAAACCAGATGAAAATCGACGCTTTGCTGCATAAGGTTTACGGCACTACGCCCGGTAAAGGATTGCAGCCAAAGGAAGCCATTGCTTACGCTGTGGCGGGGTTCGGTCAGAACTTCATCTGCACCATCATCGGTTCGTATTTGACGATCTTTATGACGGATGCGCTGTTGTTTGGTTCTGCCGATGTTACAATAGGCGGGATTTCAGGTGCGATGGCGGTTGCCTACCTGATGCTCGGAACACGTATTTTTGATGCGTGCAACGACCCGATCATGGGTTCCATCGTGGACAAAACGCGGACAAAATACGGGAAATGCCGCCCGTATTTGAAGTGGATGGCGATCCCGATCGCCATTATGACGCTGTTGTGCTTCAACCCGTTTGTGGAAGCAGGCGCTCTGCGTACGTTCGTCTATATTGCTGTTGTATATGTGATCTGGTCCGTTGTCTACACGGTGGTCGACGTCCCCTATTGGGCGTTGTCGAGCAGTATGACGAACGATACCATTGTTCGCGGCAACCTGCTGACCGTCACCCGTCTTGTCTGCACCCTCGGCGCGGGCATTGTTACGGTCGGCGTGCCCTTTATTACGGATCTTGTCACAAAAAAATATAAAGACCCCGAAACCAGCACAGTGCTGCCCGAGTTTATCTATGACAATGCAAACGCCTTAAAATGGACCTATTTCATCTGCGCGGTTGTGTTTACGGTCGTTGCCATCCCGATGTTCTACTATGGGTTCAAGAACACCAAAGAGCGCATTAAATCTTTGGAAAACCCGCCGAGCCTCGGGCACAACCTGAAGCTCCTTTTCAAGAACCGCGAACTGATGCTGATCGTGATTTCCGGCATTTTGGGCGGCGCGCGCATGGTCTACACCTACACAGGCGGTCTGTATTTTGCGCGCTACGTCCTGCACAATGACAGCTGGTACTCTCTGATCACCCTGCTTGTTGTCCCCGGCGGTCTGGTCGCCTCGCTCCTTGTGCCGTGGATGACCAAGAAATTCACGAAAAAGTGGGCATACATCTACGTACATATCCTTGGTGCGGTCGTCATGTTTGCCATGTACTTCATCGGCTATGATGCGCCTTGGAAATTGATCGTTTGCGCCATCGGGCTTGTGCTTTTGGGCATCCCGCAGGGCGCGAACAACATCCTTTCCTATGCGATGATCGGCGATACGGTCGACTACCTTGAGTGGAAGACCGGCGAACGTGCGGAAGGCATTTGCTTTGCTATGCAAACGCTCATGAACAAGATCGGTATGGCGGTCGGCGCCTTCATCGGTGTGTTCTCTTATGACTGGGCGGGCATCAACCCGACGGCAGCGAACGGCGTTTACATTACCGCACAAGGTGAGCAGACATTGTGGAACCTTCTGGTGCTTTCCGGTGCGTTGAGCATGGTCGGTACGATCATCCCCATCCTGTTCTACCGCCTGACGGAAAAGAGACAGCAGGAAATGGTCAAGGAGATCGCCGAACGCAAAGCCGCACAAGGCGAGCAAGAGGCAGAATAAATTTTCTTTTTCAAATGAAGCATACGAACGGGAGCGCCGCAGAAGCGGCGCTCTTTTTTGCGCTTTTTTGCATGCGCCGGTTGACGGAGCAGGAAAAAACAGGTATCATATAGAAGTATATTGCTGCAATGGAGGTTTTTGCCTTGGAGACCACGAAAACCCGAAAAAATCCCGCGCGCTTCGGGCGCTATATCGGATACGGGATCGGCGCGGTAGGTTTGGATTTAAGCTACGGTCTGTTTTACTCCTACCTTTCCAAATACCTGACAGATGTACTGCTGATGCCCGCAGCCTTTCTGTTGATCCTCACGCCGATCGCGCGCATCTGGGACGGTATCAACGACCCGATGATGGGCGTGATCGTTGACCACACCAAAACGCGCATGGGCAAATACCGTCCGTGGATTTTGATTGGGACATCCTTAAATGCCATTGTGCTTGCCATGATGTTTACAAATCCCGGCATCTCTCTGGGCTCTGTCTGGATGTATGTGTACGTTGCGGTGATGTATGTCATGTGGGGAATGACGAACACCATGGCGGATATCCCCTACTGGAGCATGGTGCCGAGTTTTACGAACGACCCAAACGAGCGCAACATCATTTCGACTATTGCGCGCACGTTCAGCGGTATCGGACAGGGCATCATCACGATCTTCACTCCGTATGCGCTGGTGCTTTTGGGCTCTGGGGCAACGGAAGAAGCGCGCAAAGTCAGCGCACAGGGCTTCAGCCGCTGGGCGATCATCTGTGCGGTGCTGCTGGTGGTATTCGCCGTCATTTGCGTTTCTGTTACCAAAGAACGCCATGTGATCTATAACAATGACAAATTCAGCTTCAAAAAGGTATTTGAGGTCGTGCGCAGCAACGACCAGCTGGTCGTCTTTATGATCTTCGCGATGCTCTCAAACGCGGGCTGGTACCTGACCAGCGGCGTAGGCGCCTATTACTTTGACAACGTGGAAGGCGACATCACAAAGCAGAGCACCTTTGCCACATTCGGTGCGGTCGGCTCATTTTTAGGGCTGTTTGTCATCCCGCTGATGAGCAAAAAATATACACGCCGCACGATCTACCGCTTCTGTCTGATTATTGTCATCTTCGGCTACATCGCCATGACGATCTGCGGGCCGGTGCTCCACAACATGCTGCTTTTGAGCCTCGCTTACATCATCGCTTCTATCGGTATCGCATCGATGTTCGTCAACCAGACCGTCATGCTCGCCGATATTGTAGATTACGGCGAATACAAGACCGGCAAGCGCAGCGAAAGCACGACCTTTGCCATGAAAGGCTTTTTGCAGAAAATGGCGTATACCATCCAAACCATAATCATGTTTTCCGGGTTCGGGATCTCCGGCTATGACGGCAACACGAAACTGCAAACGCCGTTTGCGGAAACGACCATCAGTGTGATGACCTTTGTCATTCCGCCCATTCTGGTGCTGATCTCCTTCCTGGTCTTTTCGAAGAAATACAAACTCTATGGCGAGCTTTCAGAAAAAGTGCTTGCCTTTGTGAATGCCCGCGATGAAAAGATCGGCAACAAAGAGGAAATTTAAATGAGACTCCTGATTATTCGGCACGGCGACCCGGACTACGCCGTGGATTCATTAACTGAAAAAGGGCGGCGTGAGGCGGAATTCCTTGCCGAGCGCATGGCGAAAGAAAAAATCGATGCGTTTTACGTTTCGCCCTTAGGCCGTGCGCAGGATACGGCTGCCTATACGCTCAACGCCGTGCACGCGCAAGCGAAAACGCTCGGCTGGCTGCGGGAATTTCACGCAGTGATCTGGGACAAAACCACCAAAAGCTTTGGCGGGGCGTGGGATCTGCTCCCCTCCTTTTACACAACCGACGAAGACCTTTTTGATGTGCACCGCTGGGCGGACACAGATTATATGCGCGGCGGGCTGCGGCTAAAATCAGAATACAGCCGTGTGTGCAAGGGGCTTGACAAGGTTCTGCAACACCACGGTTACGCGCGGCACGGGAATTATTACAAAGCGCTTGCGCCGAACATGGACACGCTGGCTTTCTTTTGCCATTTCGGCGTGGAATGCGTGATGCTGTCGCACCTGCTGCATGTCTCCCCTGTTGTGCTGTGGCAGGGCTTTAATGCCGCACCGACCTCGGTGACAACCCTGTATACCGAAGAGCGTGAAGAAGGCATTGCCGTGTTTCGGTGCAGCGCATTCGGCGATACTTCGCATTTGTACGTACACGGCGAACCGCCTGCCTTTGCGGGCCGGTTCTGCGAAATGTATTCGAATCAGGATGAGCGTCACTAAATACGGAAACATAAAAAACACGCCCTACCGCGTTGCCGGTAGGGCGTGTTTATCTATGCTTTAGATTTACTTTTGAATGTTGAGCGCGACTTCTCCGTCTTTCGCTGTCAGCTCGATGCCGCGAATGGGTTCGTCAATGTGCTCCACCAGATACGCAGAAAGCTTATCTTCCACATTGCGGCGCAGAACGTTGCGTAAATCGCGCGCGCCGCGGACGTTGCCGTCCATTTTGGAGACGAGCAGCGCAGGGATATCATCCGTAAAGGTTAAGACGATGCCCTTATCCTGCAAAGCTTCACGGAACTCGCCGAGCATCAGAACGGCAATCTGACGGTAGTTTTCTTCGGTCAATTCGTTGAAGACTACGATCTCATCCACACGCCCCAGAAATTCAGGCCGCAGGAATTCACGCAGCGCCTTGATGGCGTGTTCTTTTTTGACGTCGCCGGCCTCTTTCCCGAAGCCCATGGCGCCCGCCTGCCGCTCGCTGCCTGCGTTCGAAGTCATGATGATGACAGTATTCGCGAAGCTGACCGTGCGCCCATGCGCGTCGTTGGTCTTGCCCTCGTCTAAAATTTGCAGCAAAATGTTCATCACGTCGGGGTGTGCTTTCTCGATCTCATCGAACAGAATGATCGAATACGGCTTCCGGCGCACTTTTTCGGTGAGCTGCCCCGCTTCATCATAGCCGACATAGCCGGGCGGCGAACCGATCAGACGCGAAACGGAATGCTTTTCCATAAACTCCGACATATCCAGCCGAATCAGCGTTTCCGGGGTGTCGAACAATTCCTGTGAAAGCAATTTGACAAGTTCTGTTTTGCCCACACCCGTAGGTCCGACGAATATGAACGAAGCGGGTCTTCTTTGCACCGAAAGCTGGATGCGGCTGCGGCGAATCGCTGCAGCGACCAGGTCCACCGCTTCATCCTGCCCGACCAAGTGCGCTTTCAGACGGTCCTCCAAACCGATCAGACGCTTGACGTCGCCCTCCACGATCTTGGTAGTTGGGATGCCGGTCCAGAGGTTGATAACGCGTGCCAAGTCCTCTTCTGTTACGAAATTGTCATTCGCCTTCTCGCGAAGTTCCGGCTCCTGCCGGTTGCAGGCGATCAATTCCGTGCGGACATGCGCGAGCGCGGCATAATTCTCGTTTTTCTTCTGCTCGTCATTTTCTGTTTCCGCAGCGGTGACAAGCTCTTCTTCCTTGTCCTTCAACTGCGTGATCCGGCGTTGCAGCAGCTCATAGTCACTGATCGCTTTATTGCGCAAATTCGCACAGGTGCACGCTTCGTCCAAAAGGTCAATGGCTTTATCCGGCAGAAAACGATCGGTAATATACCGCTCAGAGAGCGTAACCGCTTTATGCACCAGCGTATCGGAAATACGCACATGGTGGTAATTTTCGTAATAGCTCTTGATGCCCAAAAGGATCTGGTAAGTATCCTCAATGGACGGTTCTTCCACCTTAACAGGCTGGAAACGACGCTCGAGTGCGGCATCTTTTTCAATGTTCTGGCGATATTCATTAAAGGTGGTTGCGCCGATGACTTGAATTTCGCCGCGGGAAAGCGCGGGCTTCAGGATATTCGCCGCGTTCATCGTGCCCTCGGCGTCGCCCGTGCCGACAAGGTTATGCACCTCGTCAATAAACAGGATGATATTCCCCTCAGCTTTAACTTCGTCGATGAGCCCTTTGATGCGGCTTTCAAACTGCCCGCGGAACTGCGTGCCTGCGACAAGCGCAGTGAGGTCGAGCAGGTGAATCTCTTTATCCGCGAGCTTTGCGGGCACTTCTCCCGCTGCAATTTTCTGCGCAAGGCCTTCGGCAATTGCGGTTTTACCGACGCCGGGTTCCCCGATCAGGCATGGGTTGTTTTTCGTGCGGCGGCAAAGGATCTGCACCGTGCGATAGATTTCACGGTCGCGCCCGATGATGCGGTCCAATTCCCCGTCACGTGCACGCTCGGTCAAATCGGTGCAGTAAAGCGAGAGATACTTCCGCTTTTTATTCTTTTTGGCGTTTTTCGGTGTCTTTCCACCTTGTTTCGGCTCGTCCACCACGCTGACTTCGGATGGGTCGATCAGGTCGCCGTCGCCCTCCTCATTCTCCTGCTTGTTTTTTGCCAGCCCCGGGAAAAGCCCCTGCATGAAGGAAAGCGGCAGCGCGCCGCCGGGCTGAAAGCCCTCGTCGCCGTCGGCGTTTTCCATCATCTGCTCCATCTGCTCGGAGACCTCTTCCATTTCGTCCTCGGTAATCCCCATTTGCTCCATAAGCTGCTTAATCGGACCGATGTTCAGCTCCATGGCGCATTTGATGCAAAGCCCCTCGTTGGTGGTCTTGTCCCCCTCCACCTTGGAAATGAAAAATACCGCCGGATTTTTATGGCACCGGCTGCACAGCATATTTTTGTTCATGATACTATTATTCCTCGGATTTGTGCTTTCTTTCTTTAAATTGACGGAATGTAGACGGCAGATAGCTTAACAGTGCTACGAACGTGAGCAGAGCGGAAATAATGACCAGCACGATCATTACAGGCGTCGGCAGCGTGAACCAGTTCCGCAGCGCGCCGATCTCCGGACCGAAGGCGAGCACGACCACCATAACAGCGTAAAACACACAGGTGGCGACCTTGCCGTAAATTTCAGCAGCGCCCGGACGAAGTCCAATGGCTAACATTACCGCGCCGCCCAGGATCATCACGAGCTCTTTGAACAGGAAGAACAGGAACACCCATTTGAACCAACGCATGGTGGGATCCTGGGACTTGTTCAAAACCAAAAAGATAACAATCGCAATGGTGATCTGCGTGAGCTTGTCGGCAACGGGGTCCAGGATCTTGCCGAGCTCACTGACCTGATTGAAACGGCGGGCGATCTTTCCGTCGAACAGATCGGTCAGCCCTGAAATCACGAGCACGACCACCGCCCACAGCGGTTCGCCATTGTAAAACAGCACGCCGAACACAGGAATCAGCAAAATACGGATCAACGACAGCAGATTCGGCACGGTCAGGCAGCCCGTAAACAGCGATTTTAAGTTCTCTTTCATAGTCAGTACCTCAATTTATAAAATTTCGGATAAACTCTCCGGCAAAAAGCGTTCCACCTGCTCCACAGTATAGGAATCCGACACCATGGACGCAAAACCTCCGCCGATCTGCGGCGCGACGGCAAGCAGCAGCAGACAGACGATCACGACGATGACTGCACCCTTTACCGCGCCGAGCACGGCGCCAAGCCCTTTATTGAGCGTTTTGACGATCGGCACTTTAAACAACTTGGCGACCCAGCCGGCAATGATCTTAAATACAGCGCACAGCACGATGCACAGCATCAAGAACAATATCGCACCGAGCGCTGCCACACAAACCGGGCGGACGGCTTCGTCGGCGATCCGCTGTGCGGCGTCGGCAGGATTTACGCCGACGGAACTCTGCGACGTGAGCACATCTGCATTGAACCCGGCATCCTCCAGATAATCTGTCACAAAGTCGGGCAGCACATCGAGGATCACCGTGATATCGAGATCTCCGCCGCCTTCGGGAAGAGCTTCTTCCACCTGTTCCTGCACGCGTTCGTCAAGAAACGCATCATATACGCCGCCTGCAAAGGGTGTGGCAAGCTGTGCGGCGAGCACGACCGCCAATACAAAAGCGACAATGTCGAGCACCGTCTGCACAATGCCTTTTTTGGCGGCAACCACAACTGCGGCAACCACGATGCACAAAAAAATCAAATCCAGAACAATTCCCATATGTTCACCGTACGGCGGCGCACCGGCGTTTCTGCGCCGGCACTTCTAGCGTTCCTTCCATTTGATTTACAGGCCCTGCCTGCGTCTATATTGTAGCATACCCGAGGCATACTTACAACCGAATTTTCCGCGTACCGGCGGAAATATTTGCCCGCTTTACGCCGCGTTCGACGTGGTTCCGGCATTTTCTTCCGATTGGGTGGTCTTATAACATTTTATGCCGCCGAGCGCATAGACATAGGTATTTTTGCCGTCGGTAAACGGGCGGATGCTGTCGGCGTCCACTGCCGCTTTTCCGACCAGCGTACCTTTGTGGTCGTAGTTATATAAAAAGCTGTCGGTCAGGACGGAAACATAGCGGTCGTCACAGGAAACACCTTTGACGCTTTCCTCGAGTTCGGTCTCGAACAGCAGCTCGCCGCTGCGGTCATAGCCCCGAATGATCTTGGAGGCGGAGCTCCCGTATTTGGACAGCACAGCCGCCGTGCAGTTTCCGTCCGCCGTGTATACACCGGACAGTGTATTTAAGGACAGATCTTCATTCAGCGTCAATTCGGCATTTTCGGCAATCGCGAACACGCGGTTACCCGTCAAAAGCACCCGTTCTTCTGTCAGAAATTCGATGCCCGAAACCGTATTTTCAAAATCAAAGGAGGCAAGCGGCTCGCTGTAATCAAAATCAAAAATATGTACTTTTGTATAAAGCTCGCCGTCTTTTGCACCAAGTACCGAGACGGCGGCACGTTTGCCGTTATCAGAAAGCCCTACGGCGACGATCGTCTCCGACGCGCAGTTCCATTTGAAGATTTCCTTCTGGTTCCGGTTCAACACCGTCAGCGAGCTTTGGGCATTTTCCCCGCGCGTGGCAAGTGCAACCGTGCCGTTCTCGGCGATTGCGCCGGTCAACAGTTTTTGCTCGGCAGTGCCTTCGTATAATACCTTGCTTTTGGACTGCACGCGGTAACCGCTGCCGCCGACGTCAAGCAGCAATACCCTGCCGCCGCAGCTGTCGGCGTAAGGCGAAGCATAGGTGTGCTGCGTTTCGCCGGATTTACGTGCCGTGGAATCCAGAACATAGGTGTCGTTTTCCGCCACCACGAACAGATCCGAACCAATGGGCTCCACAAACAGGACGCTGCTGCCCTCGAAATAATACGGATACCCATCTCCGCGCTGCAGCCCGGCCATCAGGGAACTGAACGAATCGCCAAGGCTCGAAAACGTGATGTTGCCGAAGCGCTGCGCGGCAATGACCACAAGCGCCAACAACACCACAATGGCGCAGACCGCTTTCAAAACCGTCAGCAGCCGTTCGCGCACAGCGGGGTTTTTCGATTTTTTCTTTTTGGTTCGCACCTGTTTTGCCATAGCCTTACCTATTCACATCCACAATCAGATCTTGTTCATCGTATGCCACCTGCGCAAGATACAGTCCCTCGGGCGGGGCAGTCACACCCGCGCGGGTGCGGTCGCGGCCCGCAAGGATCGCGGGGATACTGTCCGCCGGGAGTTTTCCGGCCTGGATATCCAACAGTGTACCGACCATGATACGCACCATGTTATATAGGAAGCCGTCGCCGGAGACCGTATATTCCACAAGGTCCCCCTGCCGCTCCATGCGAACGCTCCGAACTGTTCGCACCTTGTCACGGACATCGCTTTTGGCGGCGCAAAAAGCGGAAAAGTCATGCCGCCCCAAAAATGCCTGCGCCTGCGCATGCAGAAAATCCACATCAAGTGCATACGGGTAAAAATACGCGCGGCGTTCCCAAAAAGGATTGCGCGTTTTTCCGTTCCAGAGCTTATACCGATAGGTTTTTCCGCGGCAGTCATAACGCGCATGAAAATTCAAAGGAACAGTTCGGCAGTCCCGCACGGCGATATCGCGCGGCAGCACCGCATTGAGCGCCCCCAGCAGCCGTTCCGGTGCAAGAGAAGTCTCGGCGCGGACATTACAGCAGAATTCAAGCGCATGCACGCCGGTGTCCGTGCGGCTGCACCCCGTTACGGGGTAACGCGCGCCGAGGATGCGCTCAAGCGCGTCCTGCAGCGTTTCCTGCACGGTAACGGCATTTTCCTGCACCTGCCAGCCGTGATAGGCACTGCCGTCAAATAGAAGCGTCAAAAGAAAATTTTGCATGGTTTCGCCGCCTTTCGGCTGTCAGATCAGTGCAGTCAGGAAATAATTGGAAACCGCAATCCCTGCAAGACACACAATTGTAACCCCGAACGCCACATAATCGCGCGCACAGAATTTCATAACGCGAAGCCGCGTTCTGCCCTCACCGCCGCGGTAGCAGCGGCATTCCATGGCAAAAGCCAGATCATACGCCCGCGTGAACGCATTGACGAACAGCGGGATGAATACGGGTACAAGCGCCTGCCCGCGTTTGAGAAGGCTGCCGGTATCGAGTTCAGCGCCGCGCGCTTTCTGGGCGGACATGATCTTGTCCACCTCATCAATCAAAAGCGGGATAAAACGCAGCGCGATGGTCATCATCATGGCAATGGAGTGGACGTTGATCTTGATTTTTTTCAGCGGCGAAAACAGCCGTTCGATCGCGTCGGTCAACAGCGTGGGCGAGGTCGTGTAGGTCAACAGCGAGCTTGCCAGCACCAGCGCGATGATGCGCACGGTGGTAAACGCCGCCATAACGAGCCCGCCCGTGGTGATCTCGAACCAACCGCGCTGGAAGAGAACCGTGCCGTCGTCGTTATAAAAGATTTGCAGCACCGAAGTCAAAAGGACAATGATTACAATGGGTTTCAGGCTTTTGGCGAGTAGCTTGAGTGAAATGCGCGAAAGCAGCACGGCAAATACGAGGTACGCCACGGAAATGGCGAGCGCCGCAAAATTCTTGCAAAAGAAAATGGAAACGATATACACAAACGTCAGCACGAGTTTCGCGCGCGGGTCCAGCTTGTGGATGGGCGAATTTCCCGGGAAATACTGCCCGATGGTGATGTCCCGAATCACTGCAGCACCCCCTCTTTGCGCAACAGCCCCACAAGTTCGCGGCGCGCCTGTTTTTCTGTATAAATATCGGTGCGCACCTGCACACCGCGTGCGCGCAGATCCAGAAAAACGCGCGTGATCTGTGGGACGTCAAGCCCGTGCTGCGCAAGCGTCTGCACTTCGCGGAACACTTCGTCAACCGTGCCGCTGAGCGCAACGGTGCCGTTGTCCATTACGATAACGCGTGTCGCGGATTCGGCGATGTCATCCATACTGTGCGAAACAATCATCACCGTGCTGCCTGTCGAGACGCGGTATTTCTCAATCAGGGAGGCAATCTGGGCGCGCCCGCGCGGGTCCAGCCCTGCCGTAGGCTCGTCCAAAATAAGGATCTCTGGTTCCATGGCAAGGACCCCGGCAATCGCCACACGGCGTTTTTCGCCGCCGGACAGGTCAAACGGGGATTTTTCCATCCAGGCGTCGCGGATCTCAAGATAGTCCGCTGCGCGGCGAACACGCTCGTCCACTTCTTCCATTGACAGCCCCATATTGTGCGGCCCGAATGCAATATCGCGGTAGACCGTGCTTTCAAACAACTGATATTCGGGGTACTGGAAGCACAGCCCGACCTTAAACCGTGCGGCGCGAGTCGCCGCTTTCGAGGCGTTGATATCTTCGCCCTCGAGCAGCACTTTACCGGAGGTGGGCTTAACAAGCCCGTCGAGATGCTGCATGAGGGTGCTTTTGCCCGAGCCTGTGTGCCCGATTACGCCCACAAGCTCGCCCTTTTCTATGGAGATGTTCACGTCTTTTAACGCCTGCACCCGAAAGGGGGTATTTTCACCATAGACGTAAGACAGGTTTTGCGTTTCAAGAATCGGCATGTTTTCCTTCTCCGAGCAAAGTATATACGGCGTCTGCAAGCGCCTGTGCCGTCAAAATATCGGGCGGCAGCGGTACACCGTCCGCACGCAGGTCAAAGCTGAGTTCTGCGGCTTTCGGCAGTTCCAAACCGACGCGGCGAACTGTCTCGCGCTCACGAAATACCGCCTGCGGGGTACCGTCCAGCAAAATTTCGCCGTCGTCCATCACCAGCACACGGTCCGCGTCCACGGCTTCCTCCATGAAATGCGTAATCAGCACAATCGTGATGCCGCGCTCGTTATTTAAGCGGTGGATCGTCTCGAGCACCTCGCGGCGGCCCTGCGGGTCCAGCATGGCGGTGGGCTCATCGAGCACCAGGCATTCGGGCAGCATGGCGATCATTCCCGCGATTGCGACGCGTTGTTTTTGCCCGCCCGAAAGCTTGTGCGGCGCGTGCCCGCGGTATTCGTACATCCCAACGGCTTTAAGCGCATCGTCCACGCGTTTGCGGATCTCCTCAGGCGGGACGCCGAGGTTTTCCGGACCGAATGCGACGTCCTCTTCGACCACGGAAGCGACGATCTGATTGTCCGGGTTTTGAAATACTACGCCGACGGTGCGGCGGATATCATAGGACAAGTCTTCATTCGCCGTATCCATTCCATTGACGAGCACCTTTCCGCTTTCGGGCACCAGGATGGAATTGGATAGCTTCGCAAGTGTGGATTTGCCCGAGCCGTTATGCCCGAGGATCACCGTGAAGCTGCCTTTTTCAATTTGCAGATTGACGTGGCGGACGCACAGCGGCATCGGCGCTTCGTCCTCATCCGCCTCATAGCGAAAGCTCACGTCTTGAAAATCCAAAATGATGTCAGCCATGTTTTGATTCCTTATGCTTTGTTTCGCCGCCAGATCGCGGTCGCACCGCAGGGCAGCACCAGGCCCGTGCTTTTCACGGGCAGCCCGATCTCATCGCTCTGCACCGTGCCGGAAAGCGCAGGGCAAAGCACCGAGCCGAGAATATATTGCATAACAGCGGGAGAAAGCCCTGCCGTATAGGCATTCAGAAGCACCGCGATCGGTTTTGGGGAGAGGACTTCGCGGCAAAGCTTTACAAAGTCGTAGACCTCGTTTTCGAGCTTCCAGACCTCTCCGCCGGGACCTCTGCCATAGGAGGGCGGATCCATAATCAAAATGTCGTAGCGGTTGCCGCGGCGGATCTCCCGCTGCACAAATTTAATGCAGTCATCCACGATCCAGCGCACGGGGCGGTCGGCAACGCCGCTGCTCTGCGCGTTTTCCTTCGCCCAAAGCACCATGCCTTTGGAGGCATCCACATGCACGACCTCCGCGCCCGCTTGAAGCGCGGAAACCGTCGCTGCGCCTGTGTAAGCAAACAGGTTGAGCACCTTGACGCGCCGCCCGGCATTGTGAATCAGATCGGCAACAAGATCCCAGTTGACCGCCTGTTCCGGGAACACGCCCGTGTGTTTGAAGCCCATGGTTTTGACATTGAACCGCAGGTCGCGATAGCCGATCTCCCAACGTGCGGGCACAGGCCTACGCACTTCCCAGTGGCCGCCGCCTGTTTTGGAACGGTGGTAGAGTGCATCCGCTTTTTTCCAGAGCGGATGGGTTTTCGGCGTATGCCAGATGACCTGCGGGTCGGGACGAATGAGCGTCACTTGCCCCCATTTTTCCAGCCGCTCGCCGTCTGAGCAGTCCAAAAGTGTGTAGTCCTTCCAGTGCGATGCAACGCGCATTATACCAACCTTTCGCGCACGACTTCGGCGATGGTTTCCCCAAGCGTGCGGATCTTTTCTTCATCCTCGCCCTCGAGCATCACGCGCACAAGCGGTTCTGTTCCCGATACGCGCACCAGCACACGGCCTGTGTCGCCGAGCTCTGCTTCCGCACTTTGGATGGCGTTTTGAATCTCTTTATCATCGGGGAAGCGCACGCGCCCGTAGTTCGATACACGGACGTTATACAGCACCTGCGGATACACACGCATTTCGTCCGCCAGCTCTTTGAGCGTTTTGCCGGTCTGTTCAAGCACGGTCAGAAGCTGGATTGCCGAAAGCTGCCCGTCTCCCGTGGTGGCATAGTCCAGAAAGATGATATGCCCCGACTGTTCGCCGCCGATGGAATACCCGTTTTCGAGCATATTTTCCAGCACATAGCGGTCGCCGACCTTTGTGCGCTCGCACAAAATGCCGTTCTGCTCGCAGAATTTGAAAAAGCCCATGTTGCTCATCACAGTCACCACAGCGGTATCCTTCTTGAGCCTGCCCTGCTCTTTCATATGCTTGGCACAGACCGCTATTGTGCGGTCGCCGTCCACTTCTTCGCCGAGGTGGTTTACGGCGAGCATGCGGTCCGCGTCGCCGTCAAAGGCAAAGCCGAGGTCACAGTGGTTTTCCACAACACACTTTTGAAGCGAGCCGAGATGCGTAGAGCCGCAGTCGAGATTGATATTCACGCCGTCGGGTTTATCATGAATCACGACGCACTCTGCACCGAGCGATTCAAATACCTGCCGCGCCGAAACGCTTGCCGAGCCGTTGGCACAGTCGATCGCGATCTTTAAGCCGTCACAACGCACGTCGGTTGTTGAAAGCAAATGTGCAATATAATCCGGCACCGCGTTCTCTGCACGCGAGACCCTGCCGACCTCGCCGCCAATGGGGGTGGGCGGGGTTTTGATCTCATCGAGGATAATAGCTTCGATCTCGTTTTCGAGCGCATCGGGCAGTTTATAGCCCGTAGATTGGAAAATTTTGATGCCGTTGTATTCGCAGGGGTTATGCGACGCGGAGATCATCACGCCCGCGTCATATTGATACGCGGTCACGAGGTATGCCACGGCGGGCGTCGGCACAACGCCCAGAAGGCAGACGTCCGCGCCGACCGAGCAGAAGCCCGCCGTCAGCGCCGCTTCGAGCATCTCACCCGAGGCACGGGTATCCATACCGATGAGCACCCGCGGGCGATGCGCCAGATTTTCGGTCAGTACCATGGCGGCTGCCCGACCGATCTGCATCGCAAGTTCGCAGGTAATCTCTGTGTTGGCAACGCCGCGCGCGCCATCCGTTCCAAATAATCTTCCCATTGCTCTCCTCCTGTTTTCAATCACATATCCAGTTGCTGCTGCCCGGGCATATTGATCCCCAAATGCTTGTAAGCAAGCGGTGTTACGACACGCCCGCGCGGGGTTTTGGAAAGGAACCCGATCTGCATAAGATACGGTTCATAAACATCCTCGATGGTGACCGCCTCTTCGCCGATGGTCGCTGCAATCGTTTCCAGCCCGACGGGGCCGCCGTTGTAATTGCGGATCATGGAAGTCAGCAGGATGCGGTCGATATTGTCAAGGCCAAGTTCGTCGATCTCCATACGGGAAAGCGCGATCTGCGCAGTTTCCTTCGTAATCACGCCGTTGCCCATGACTTCGGCAAAATCGCGCGCACGCTTTAACAGGCGGTTTGCGATACGCGGTGTGCCGCGTGCGCGGGAGGCGATCTCCAACGCGCCCTCGTCGTCAATGGCGATACCCAAAATTCCCGCGCTGCGCCGCACGATCTGTGCAAGCTCTTCGTGCGAATACATTTCGAGCCGCGCGATCACCCCAAAGCGGTCGCGCAGCGGCGCAGTCAGCTGCCCGGCGCGTGTGGTGGCGCCCACCAGCGTAAAGCGCGGCAAATCAAGCCTTATAGAGCGTGCGGAGGGGCCTTTGCCGATGATGATGTCAAGGGCGTTGTCCTCCATAGCCGGGTACAGGACTTCTTCCACGCTGCGGGACAATCGGTGGATCTCGTCAATAAACAGAACGTCACCATCCGAGAGGTTTGTCAGCAGCGCAGCAAGATCGCCCGGTTTTTCAATCGCAGGGCCGGAGGTAACGCGGATCTGCACGTTCATCTCATTGGCAATAATACCCGCAAGCGTCGTTTTGCCAAGCCCCGGCGGGCCGTACAGCAGCACATGATCGAGCTGCTCACCGCGCGCTTTGGCGGCCTCGATATACACTTTCAGGTTTTCCTTGACCTTTTCCTGCCCGATATAGTCATGCAGCGTTTTAGGGCGCAGGGAAAGTTCCATCGCCTCATCCGCCGCGTTGAGATCGGGGGAAACGATTCGGTTTTCGTTGTCAAAATCCATCGTTTATACCTGCCTTGCAAGCGCCTTAAGCGCCTGCCGAATCATATCTTCTACTGAAAGTGCGGCATCAAGCTTCGCGACTGCCGCCGCCGCTTCGCTTTGCGAATAGCCGAGCATTGTCAGCGCGCTGACAGCCTCTGCGGCGTTCCCTTCCGCCGAGGCAAGCCCTGCCGCTTCAAATTCCGGCGTGACAGCCGAAAGCTCCAGCCCTTTGGCAAGCTTGTCCTTGAGCTCAAGCACCACGCGCTGCGCAAGCTTCGGACCGACGCCGGGCGCACGGGTGATCGCCTTGCTGTCGCCCGTGGCAAGGCAGAGCGCCAGCTTATCCGGCGGCAATTCCGACAAAATGGACAGCGCCGCCTTGGGGCCCACGCCCGAAACGCCGATGAGCAGTTTGAAGCATTCCAGCTCCTGCTCGCTTGCAAAGCCGAACAGGTCGAGTGCATCCTCGCGGACGTTGAGATAGGTGTAGAGCGTCGCCGTACTGCCCTTTTCGCCGATGCGTTTGAGCGTCGTGAGCGTTGTGCTGCAACGAAACGCTACGCCGCCCGTCTCAATCGCAACGCTTTGCGTGTCGAGATATACAATTTTGCCCGTGATCGAATAAAACATAGCTTTACCGTCTCTCCATTTGTTTGAGCTTACCCATCAGTGAGCCGCTTGCATGGCCGTGGCAGATCGCCATGGCAAGCGCATCGGCTGTATCGTCGGGTTTGGGCACCTTTTCGAGATTCAGGATAATGCGCGTCATCTCCTGCACCTGCTTTTTTTCCGCCCTGCCGTAACCGACAACGCTCTGCTTGACCTGCAAAGGCGTATATTCGTAGATCTCGACGCCGTGCTGCTGGGCGGCAAGCACCGTGACCCCGCGCGCCTGCGCCACGTCGATCACGGTTTTAGCGTTGGTGTTATAAAACAGTTTTTCAATCGACATCGCCTGCGGGCGCCATTTTGTCATCAGTACGCACAGGTCGCCGTAGATCTTAGCAAGTCGCTCGGAAAACGGCGTATGTGCTTCGGTCGTGACTGCACCGTAATCAAGCACGGTAAACTTATTGCCGCGATACTCCAGCACCCCGTAGCCGACGATCGCATACCCCGGGTCGATTCCCAAAATCACCATTTGCGTGCCATTCCTCTGTAAGCCATATTTGATTAATTTTACCACAAAGGACAGCAAATAGCAAGTAAACAGACTGTGAATATTCCCCCCGGCTAATCCCGATAAAGCATTGTGTCTTTTGGAAAGTCGGAAGGCCCGTTCAATGCTGCTCAAACCGCGTGCGAAGTGCCGCAAGAGCGCGTTTTTCAATGCGGGAAACATACGAACGGGAGATGTGCAGTCGCGCGGCGATCTCGCGCTGCGTCTCAGGGATGTCACCGTTCAAGCCATAGCGTTTGATGATGATCTCACGTTCACGCGCATCGCTCAGTTCCCGCACATACCGGCGAAGCTGCTCGGTTTTGATCTTACGGTCGATATCGTCGGCGATGGTATCATCGGTATAAAGGACCTCGGACAGCGTCAAGGGGTTGCCCTCAGGGTCGGTGTCGATGGGATCGCTCATGGAAACGTCCTGCGCACTTTTGCGGCGGTTGCGGAAATACATGAGGATCTCGTTTTCAATACACCGCGCAGCATAGGTGGCAAGGCGCGCACCCTTTTTGCCGTCGAAGGACTGGATACCCTTAATCAGCCCGATGGTCCCGATGGAGATCAGGTCGTCCTGGTCGGAATACGAAGCATAATACTTTTTGATAATGTGCGCAACCAGGCGCAGGTTATGCTCTATGAGGCGGTCGCGTGCGGCAAGGTCCCCTGCCCAGAACTGCTCGAGCGCCTCGCGCTCCGCCTTCGGGGACAGCGGCTTCGGAAAGGAGCTTGCCCCCTCGATATGCAAGATCAGATACAGCATATTGGCGCTGATAGCGGACAGCAGCTCTAAAAACATAGCGAAACCTCTCCTTTTTTGCCCTTTGGTTTCACTATATGAAATCGGTGCGGACGGCTTGCAAGTCCGCAGGGAAATAAATAAGCAGACGGGCATACCCGTCTGCTTTTATCCTGTTAACACGCAATGGAAGAAGTCCCCTACTTTGTAACAGCATACGCGCTGTATGGGCGAAAGCGGCTGCCGGGGGTCAGCACCTGCGCAAGCGCGGCGGCGGTCGGAACGGTTGTGCTTGCGGGCGCGTCATCGAGCGCCTTTTGCAGCGCTGCACGCACCTCGGCAGAGGGAACAGCTTGGATGCTCGAAGCCGCCGCTGTATAGAGCGCTGCATCGGGTGCGGCAATATAACGCGCTATATTCTGCTCCGCCAGACGATACGCGCGAAGTCCCGCGCTGTCGGTCAAAACCGTCTTACTGCCGACAGACTGCATATCTGTTTTTGCGGCATAATCATACAGCCCGATGTTTAAGTCCGTATTGCCTGATATGCCGTCCACCTTACCGCTGTCGGAATACTGCCACGCGCCGTAGCTGTATTTGAAATCCGTCTCTTTGGAGGTGTAGTGCGCCACCCAGATTGCATACTTTTGCAGGCGGCTAAATTGCAGCTCATCATAGAAAAAAGTCTTGGACGCATACACGCCCGCCTTGTAGCCGGCATTTTCCACCGCTTCACAGAACGCGACAGCAAGATCGGTGCGTTTGGAGCTGCTCAAAGTATCGGCGCGCCCGGTATGGCTGCTCGTGGCGAATTCCGTATCAAAATAGATGGGATAGGTGATCGCGTATTTGCGTGCCATATTGATACACGCGCCCGCCTCTTCGAGTGCTTCTTCCACATTGATTGCCTGGCTGAAAAAGTACAACCCCACGTCGATGCCCGCCGCAAGTGCGCCGCGGATGTTTTGCTCGGCGTTTTTATCCTGCATAACGGGCTTGACGGGATCGGACGTGCCATAGCCGCGAAAGCCCACACGGATGATCGCATAGTCCACGCCCGCCGCTTTGACCTTGTTCCAGTTGATGCTGCCGTTCCATTGCGAAACGTCGATCCCCATGCGCGACGCCGTTGCGCCATAGGAATTGAAGCGGACGTTGCGTCCATTGAGCTTTACGATACCGCTGAAAGGCTTGTGGTTCGAATCCAGATAAAACGACGTGCCGGCAAGGTCTACAAGCCCTGTTACGCGCGAGACATCAGCATAAACATAATCCGTATAAGCGGAAGCCTGCACATCCGCCGTGCCATTGCTCGTGTTCGTATCGCCCTGCGGGATATTGTCACCGCTGCCGCTGCTGCCGCCCGAAAGCGCGCTATCCGGCACTTTTTCGCCGCCCGTGTCTTCATCCTTTTCCCGGTCGCCTGTCGCCATCTGCACGACAACATTGGTATTGGCCTTATATTTCGTGGTTGTCTGCGCTTCGGTTTCGGCTTCCGTCACAGCCGCGGTCGTAGTCTCCGGCGCAGTGGTGGTTGTTTCCGGCTGAGTAACGACGGCCGGAGTGGATGTCTCCACCTGCTCGGCGGCGGTTTCATGGAGCATCTGCGGTGCAAAAGAGGTAGTCAACAAAGCAAGCACCAAAGAGAGTGCGAACATGCTCGTAATGCGCAGACCATACAGAATGCGCCGTCGATTCAGCTTTTGTAAAAAGCGGAACAAGCCCATCACCCCTTTCTTCATTCTCGCAAAAATACTAACATAATTCTGCTAAGCGCTCAAGCCACAAATTCTGGATGCGGCTCACAGGGCATAACGGCGGATCGCCGCGCCGACGCCGTTTTCGTTGTTGGAAAGGGTAACAACATCCGCCGCCGCCTTTGTGGGCGTGCGGGCGTTCGCCATGGCGACGCCGAGCCCCACGGCGGAAAGCATGGTCACATCGTTGTAGCCGTCCCCGCACGCCATGGTGTCCGCAGGGTCGATCCCCAAAAGCCGCGCAAGCTCCAGAATGGCGGCGCCTTTGTCACAGCCGAGCGCGGTGATCTCCAAAAAGCAAGGTTCAGAACGAAATACGGCGACAGGCTCTCCTTTGAGCGCATCGCGCAGGCGGACCTCTGCCGTTTCGAGGTAGTCCGGCTCGCCCGTAATCAGGAATTTCGGCGTGGAAAAGGTCAGCGCGTCACGAAAAGAAGGCACGCGGTCGATTTGAAGCCCGTTGACGGTCGTTTCCATCCGGAAATACTTGTCATCCGCCTTTTCGGTCACGGCGACATCGTCGCGGTACGCCGTCAGCGGCAGATCCAGCTGTTGCGCCGCCTCAAGGATCCGCCCATATGCCGACTGCGGCACATTTTTTTCGGTGAACGCGCGGTTCTCGCGCGGGTAAAACGTGCGCGCGCCATTGTAGGAGATCACATAGCCGCCGCGCGTTTGCAGATCCAGCTCGTCGATATAGCGGCGCACGCCGGGCGTCGGTCTGCCCGTGGCGAGCACAAACACGCCGCCGCGGTCCATGAATTCAAAAATATCCTGTTTGGTCTGTGGCAGGAGCACTTTGTTGTCGTTGACCAGCGTTCCGTCAATATCGACGGCAAGCAGACGCTTTTGCAAAAAAATCACCTCATCGTCTGCTATTGTAAACCGAACTGCCATGCAGGTCAATTCGAGGAATCCATGAGTTTTCAGGCTGCCAAAACCGCTTTTTGTGGAGATTGACAAAATGCCCCGCCGTGTCCAAAACCGAACACGGCGGGGCAGAATATTGCAGAAAGACGGTTTACAGTTCTTCGTCACGCTTGCGTTTGATCGCACCGCCTGCAAAGGCGACAGTCGCCGCTGCGGGGATCAGGAACAGAAGGGCGGACGCAACCTGCTTGCCCGCCGTCTTCGGGACGTTGGCGTCCGTAATGGGCGTTTCGCCGCCGGGCGTTGTGCCGGGCGAGGCCGAGTCAGCTGCCTTAGAGATTGCGAAGCTGTCAATCTTCTGTACAGAACCGTCATTTACGGTATAGGCATTGAAGAACAGGTTTTCGCCGTCGATCTCGATCGCGGAGAAAACGGGGGCTTCTGCATCGACGATCGCTTCTGCGCGTGGGAACAGCTGGTCTGTGAGCGAGGCGTCTTTGGTCTGGTAATACTTGACACCTGCGCAGCCGTCAATGGCATAGACCGTGCCGTCTGGATTGACCATGGCGGTATACGACGTACCGTCATGCGTGACAGTGCGTTCCACGATCTCGCAAACGGCGTTATCCTTCATGGCAGAGGTGCGCAGATACACATGGTCGTGCCCTTGCAGCACCACGTCGATGTCAAGCTGCGGCATCAACGCGGAAAGCTGTTTGCGCAGCGCCGTAATATCGTCGTCATCATAGTGCGAACCGTTGGAATAGATCGCCTTATGCATGGCGACGATTTTCCAGGTCTTGTCGCTCGCCGCGGCATCCGCTTTGAGCCATTCAACCTGTTTCGCGCCCAACGTATTGTCAGAATTCAGGTCGTTGGTATTGAGCACCATGAAGTGCGCGTTGTTGTAATCAAACGAATAGTACACACCGTTTGTGGTGTCCTGCGCCGGATAATCGGTCAGCAGGAAATTTTCGACCGTAGCGTTTGCCATGTCTTCCTCATGGTTGCCCGTAGCGGGCATCATCACCGTATTCAGGAGCGAATCGGAAGCGGCGTTGAACACCCAGTTCCACTGTTCGAAATTCTTACCGCTGTCCACAACGTCGCCCGTGTGCAGGATAAACTTCGCCTCCGGGTACAGCCCGAACGCCGTGTCGGCGACTTCGCCGAACGTCTCATACTGTTTTTGGGTGCCTGACTGCGTATCGCTCATGTGGAAAAACGTAAAGCTGTCGGAATTGTCCGCCATCTCGAACGTGCCGATATCGCTCCACCACCCGCGCGAGGCGTCGCCCACGCGGAAGCAGTATTTTTCACCGGGCTCAAGACCGCTTACCTGCACCATGTGGCGGTTGACTTCAAAGGGATAGGAAATGATGGAAATCACACCGAGATCCACGCCCGGCACTTCGCGCGTTACAAGCTCGGTAGAGGCCGAAATATTGCTGCCCGTGCTCGGGCGGCCCGTAAAGCGCGGATTCGCAGAATATGGGACAATTTCGATATCCGTGCCCGTGACGCTGTATTTCGTGTACCAGCTGATGTTGCGCGTGGTGGCGGTATCCGACCCAAAGGTAATCACAATGCCGGAAGGCAGGCGCAGGTCTTCCACCGTCGGCGTAACGGGGACTTTCCCCGTATAGGAGATAGTCGCCGCATTATCCATGCGAAGGCCCGGATTTGTATCCGTTGTAAAGTCGGTCACATACACCAGGAATTCGTTGGCGATGGTATCCATCTGGCTCTTTGTCAGATATTCGTCCATCAGGCTTTGCAGCACATCGTCCAGCGAATTGTACTCCACGATCCCCGCTGCAAAGAACAGGTTGATGATCTGGGCAAGGCTCGGCGTGGGAACAAGCCCGTTTAAGCTGCTGCTTTCAAAAGCGGTCAAGAGTTGCTCGATCACGTCGCCGAGCAGCGCTTGAGCTTCCACATCGCTGAGCGTCCCGAGGATCCCAACAAGATCCAGATGGATATTCTGGAGGATCTCGTCTTCCAGGAGGTCATGCAGAACAACATCCACAAGCGTGTCTAAAATCGCGTCCACGTTTTCCCCGCGGGAAAAGCGCGCGATCACATCGTTCATGAAGGGGTCGTCGCTGCGGTCCTCATCCCCCGAGTATATGTAGGCAAGGCAGGAGGAGACGGCATCACCGAGATTGCCGTTGCGTGTCAAGCTGCCGATGCCCAGCGTATCCAGGAACTTGGTGCATTTCTGGTCGGAAACTTCAATGGACATCAGTTTATCCACCGCGTCATGCACAACAGTCAGCAGGTGTTCCGTCCCCGCACCGCCGTCGAGATATTGACGTTCGACCTGGTCACAAACATTTTTGATGACCATTTTCAAGGTAACCTTTGGGACATCCTGCAGCGCACCGAGCCCCGAAGCGCTGCTCAAAAGCGAATCCAGCGCGCCGTCGAGATCAAGGCTGTTGTTCAGATACCAGTAAAGCCCGCCCGCCTTTTCCATTTCGGGCATGAGCGTATATTCCAGCAGGTAGCGCACATAATTGGTGGCAAAGGTCGTCATGTCGCCGCCGCCGAAGTTCAGCGCGAACGCCGTATACTTAAACGGCTGGGGATACGTCGTGCCATGCGCTGTGACGGGGCGGGTACGGTCAATGTCATAGCTTTGGTAATCCAGCGTGACATTCTCGGGCCCTGCGGTATTTTCCATCGTGACAACACGGAAATAACAGGGATAATTGAGCAGCGATGCAGAAGAACAATCGGTCAGCGTTTCGCCGTTGTCGGAGGTGTGCGAGGCAATATCCGTCATGTGGATGTGCCCCGTAAAGGCATAGTGCATACCGGCGTCGGCAAAGCTTTCGGCCACCTGCATCCAGTTGTCGATCGGAAACGCGGTGAACGCATTATCCTCGTTTTCAAAGTGTTCAACCAAATTGAAGTGCGTGATGCCGATGGGCGTTAAGCCCTGTGCTTTGGCGTCGGCGATCTGGTCAAGCGCCCACGTCATGAGCGCGTCGGAATAGGCGCCGCGCGTTTCTGCAACGTTTAAGCCCTCGGAATGGATATCGCTCGAATAGCAGGCGCCGTCGAGCACGATCACACGGTAGCCGCCCTCTAGCGTTGCAGCATAGGAGAGCATCCCCGCCATCTCGCCCTCGGGCGGGGTGAAGAATGCATCGGCAAGGTCATAGCCCAAATTTGCATACAGTTCGCGGAACTCCTCCGGTTCCGTCGTGCGCGTGGAAACAAACTGCCCGTTCTGGAACTGTGCCGACTCCGTTCTGCGGATGTCGTGGTTGCCGTTGATAACCAGCACCTGCACGCCGGTTTCCTCTTCAAAACGCTCCAGGCGCGCGGCAAGCTGGCGATGCCCCTCGTACTCGCCGTTTTTGGTGAGGTCGCCGGGAATAAACACGTATTTGAGCCCCTGCGTTTTCGCCATTTCGCCGTATTCATACAAGGCATTTTCCAAAAGGGCATCGGCAAGATAAGACGTCGTGGAATTGAGCTTGGATGCCTCAATAAAGGCGTTTATGTCCGAGCCCATGAGTGACTGCGGAAAGTAGTGTAGGTCATTCATCACACCGACGGTCAGATTGCCGCCATCTGCGGCAGCCGTTTGCAGCGGGATGCTTGGCAAAACGCCAATCAGCAGTGCGAGCGTCAAGAGTAATGCCGCCGCCCTTGCAAACGGTTTGCGGGTTTTCTTCATCTCTGTATCCCCCGTTTCTAAAAAAGGTAATGAACACAGAGTTAAGTATAGCACAGTTTCTTGTCAGTTTCAATAAAAATTTTATTATTATTCTGTTTTATTTATACGATTTTCGACATTTTCATGTAACCTGTTGAATTCTTCCATATCCACAAGCGCCAGAATACGATCCAGTTTTTTGTGGAGGTCTTTGAGAATGATCTCACTTTTCAGGTTGACTTTATAATCGTTTTCATTGCGATTTCGGTCTTTCTGCTCTTGGCGCTGCTGGCTCATCATAATCAGCGGCGCCTGCACGGCGGCAACACAGGAAAGCACCAGGTTGAGCAGGATAAACGGGTATGGGTCGAATGCCCGTGTGCCGAACCACAGGTTTACGCAGATCCAGCCGATCAACACCGCCGTAAAAGTCAGGATAAATGTCCAACTGCCCGCGAACGCCGCCATCTTATCCGCCGCGCGTTGGGCAAATGTTTCCTGCTCCTCCCCTTTTTTGGATACGGTATTTTCCAAAAGCAGGTGAATGATCTCTTCATTGGTCATATTGTTGTGCGGGGTATTGATAATATAGTCGAGCAGTTCACGGTCTTGCATAAAAAACGCCTCCCCGTGACAGTATCCGGCATTTGGACGAGATTATGCGCGCACGCAAATACAAAAAAGGATCCGCAAAAGCGGATCCTTTCCTTTGGCTCGTATACAGCACAAACACGCGCTTATTTTTCATTCTTCTTTTCTGCCTGCTGTGCGGCTTCTTCTTTTTTCGCGAGAGAATTCGTATTGATGGAGCCGCGATACACCCAGAAGCGGCACACGAGAAATTCTGTAACAAGATTGCAGAGCATGGTCGTGATTTCAACAATATAGTCGTTGACACCGGCGTTTGTCGCCAAATGGCCGAGATAGGTGGACAGCGGTGTGAAAAGGCAATAATAGAATGCAACTTTCAGCATGGCAATCGGCACGTTGGTTGCAGATTTGAAGGTATAGCGCCGGTTTACCGTGAAATTGTAAAGGACGGAAAGCACCAAAGACGGCAGATAGCGCGCCCAATACGGGAAACTCGTGAACTCCGTCAACAGGGTAAACGTGACAAATTGAATAATACCCGCACCCATGGAAAACGCGACAAATTTCAAAATTTGAATCACCGTTTGCTTAGGGGTAAGCTTTTTATCTTGCTTTTTCGTTTCTTTTCGTTCTTCAGCCATATTAAATTGACTCCTTTCCCATCCTGTTTTTTAGCGGCATAAAACAACGTATCAGTCAGAAGCAGCGGCTTCGTCCTCGTGGAACTGATTGGCATAAACGGAGCCAAGGTAGCGGGCTTTTATTTTGGAGTAAGGAAATTTCTGACTGGAATAAAGCCCGTCATATCCCGAAAAGAAGAAGCTGGCTGCGCACCCGGCTGCGAAAAAGGCTGCGCCTTCCCCACCGAACAGTTCCACCGCCAAAAGGATCGACGCCACAGGGCAGTTGGTCGCACCGCAAAAAACAGCCACTAAACCAACAGCGGCCGCAAATCCGGCCGGGATGCCGAGCAGGCTCCCGGCAACGCAGCCGAACGTAGCACCGACAAAAAAGGAAGGCACAACTTCCCCGCCTTTATATCCCGACGCCAGTGTGACTGCGGTAAACAGAATTTTAAGGAAAAACGCGGCGGGCAGGGCCTCCCCCTGCTCGATCGCCCGGGTTATAATGTCCATCCCGGCACCGTTGTAATCCCGGCTGCCGGAAAGTAAGGTAAACAAAATCACGATGCCGCCGCCTGAGAGGACCCGCACCCATGGATTTCGGATCTTTCCCACAAACAGCCGCTCGCCGAGGCGGATGCAGCTGCAAAACAGCATGGACACAAAGGCGCACAAAACCCCAAGTGCCGTTACACGCAAAAGCATCCCGACTTCCATCGCCGGTACGGTGACAGCAAACCGGGTAGGCGCGATCCCGAAAAGGCAGGAAACCCCATATGCAATAAATGCGGAGGCGATGGATGGGAAAAAGTTTGCGGCATAGCTGATGCCGACGCTTGCCACAGTCATGGCAAAAACGGTCGCCGCAAGCGGCGTTCCAAAAAGGGCAGAAAAGAATGCCGCCATTCCGGCAATCGTCGCCGTGCGAAGATCCCGGTCGTCAAACCGTAAAAGCTTTCCTGCATGGTAGCCGACCGTTCCGCCCATTTGCAAAGCTGCCCCTTCTCGCCCGGCGGAACCGCCGCAAAGATGAGTCAAAAAAGTTCCTGCAAAAATGGCCGGCAACAGCGTAAGCGGTACGCCGTTGCCGTCGTGAACCTCGTCGATAATGTCGTTGGTGCCTTTTCCTTCTGTGCGTGTCAATTTATAGACTGCAACAATCAGAAGACCCGCCACAGGCAGGGCGTAAAGCAAAGCGGGATATGCCTCCCGCGTCCCGGTCGCCCACTGTATGGACAGATGAAAGGCCGATCCGATCAGGCCGCAAACGCCCCCGCACAGCCCCGACAGGGCTATCCACTTGAGCAGTGTCAGGAGATACAGCTTGATCCGTGCCATATAGGCAAAAGCATACGATTTCAGTTTACTTCCCATGAAAACTCTCTTTTTTCTGCCTTGCAGGGCAAAATTTCATTAAAGAAGTACATCCCATTTAGTAGAGCTTTGCACCTGCCGGAATGTGGTCGTCCACCATTAAAAGATGGAGCTTTTCTTCGCCCTCCTCATGGTGTACTGCACTAATCAACATACCGCAGGAGTCGATGCCCATCATCGCTCTTGGCGGGAGGTTTACGATTGCAATGCAGGTCTTGCCCACAAGCTCTTCCGGCTCATAAAAGCTATGAATACCGCTTAAAATTGTGCGTTCTGTGCCCGTTCCGTCATCCAGCGTAAACTTCAACAGCTTCTTGGACTTCGGCACAGCTTCGCAGGCGAGGACCTTGACCGCCCGGAAATCGGACCTGGAGAAAGTCTCAAAATCCACGAAGTCCTTGAACAGCGGCTCAATTTCCACCTTAGAAAAGTCAATCTTCTCAATCTCGGCTTTCGGCGCTTCAGGAGCCTGATTTTTTGCATCATTTCCCACATTAGCACCTTTTAAGGGCTTCAATGTGGGGACAAAAACAACCATCTTTTCAATCTGTCCTAAATCTCCTCATATCTCACAACAGGTCTAATTATCATTTCTTGCGAAATCTTTATATCCCTATAAATTCTTGTGTTTTTTCGGTGGATTGGTGTACAAATTGGTGTAAATGGTGTATAAGCTTTTTTATTATTGTCTCCAAACATTTCATATTAGACACACACTTTATTATACTCATTTTTGAAATATGAGTCAAGACCTTCGAACTCGGACTGCCTAAGCTCCTTTGTCACATCGGTATAGATATTGAGCGTTGTTGAAATATCCTTATGACCGAGCGTATCCTGAATGACCTTGACATTCATGCCTGCTTCGCACATTCTCGTTGTAAATGTATGTCTTAATGAATGGCAGCTAAAATGCGGAAGCAGCACTTCGGGATTATCGTTTTTCAAAAACTGCTCATCGTTACAGTCACGGATTATGCGGCGGATTGCTTTATTGAGCGTTCCCTGATGTTGTGGATTTCCGAAGCGATTGATAAAGATAAAATCCGTGTATCCGTCAATGATAGCGATACAATGAAGATCGAGCAGCTCCTGCCTTTCCTTTTCCATTATGATTGCCTCTTTCACAAAACTGAGCATTGGCACTTTTCTCTTTCCAGCCGGAGTTTTCGGCGTATTGACATTAAAATAACAGCCTTTTTTGCTTCCATCGGTGCGGTGGTCACAGTAAACCAAAGTATGATTTACATCAATAACACCATTCTCCAGATCGACATCACACCATCTTAATCCGGTAAGTTCTCCGACTCGAAGCCCTGTCCCTATCAAAACAGCAAAGATCGGATACCAATATTGTGCGGCGGGAGTATTTTTCAAATAGCTTAAAAACAGCTCCTGTTCGGGACGGGTTAAAGCTCTGCGCTTTTCCGTCTTGAAGCAATGTGCTTGCTTTAACTCTCTAAGTACATTACTCCTCGATTGAAAAGAGTGCTTTAATCATTTTTGCAACTTCATCTGGAGCCGGATTTGTATTGTCAAGTTTC
>CALWVM010000016.1 GCA_944384985.1 uncultured Clostridia bacterium
CATTCTTTTCATCGTAAATGTTTTTCTTCAATTCACTCATATTTTTAATCTCCTCATTCTGGCTTGTTTTTTGCAAGCCTGACTCTCCAGAAATATTGGTAAATCATTGGTAAAACTGAAGTTGAAACACAGGAAGTGCTTGATTTACAGGCGTTTTTTCATGTCCGGTAAATCCTGCCGTGGCAGACAAATAGAATTCGATCCATGTAAAGTCCCCGATTCATAGGATGTCTATTCCATTATAAAGTACGATCGCGGAAAAAACAAGCACAGACTGCCTGCCATCGGTTCAGCCGTGCAGATCTCCGCGTGTGCCGGAAAAACGCTTTTTCCGGCTTGCAAAATAGTACCCTACGCCCAGCGCGTCCGCCAAAAACCACCCGATGGGCACCGACCACCAAATGCCGACCACGCCCAGAGCAGGAATTGCGGAAAGCGCATATGCAAGTCCCACACGGGTACCGAGGGAAACGATGGTGAGCACTACGGACATACCGGGTTTTCCAAGCCCGCGGTACAGCCCATAAAGTAGGAATAACCCGCCGATCAGGCAGTAAAACGCGCCCTCAATGCGCAGGTAGCGCATCCCCTCGGCGATGACGGCGGTTTCCTCGGCATCGATGAAAAGCGCCATCAGCGGCTCGGCAAAAACACAGACAAGCAGCGTGAGCACCAAACTGAAGCCGAGGGAAGTGAGCGTTGCCGTGCGGATTCCTTTTCGAATGCGTTCAGGCTTTTGCGCGCCGAAGTTTTGCGCAATAAAAATAGAAAAGGCGTTCCCAAAGTCCTGCACGGGCAGATAGGCAAACGCATCGATCTTCACGGCGGCGGCAAACGAAGCCATTACGGTCGTGCCGAAGCTGTTGACCAAGCCCTGTACGGTCAGAATCCCGAAATTCATAATCGATTGTTGTAAGCACGTCAGTGCCGAAAACCCCGTGATTTCGCGCACGCGCGAACCCCGAAGCCGTATACCGGCTTCCCGCCGCAAAAGATCCGGGAATTTTATGCGCGTATAAACAGCAATGCCTATGCCGGAAACATACTGCGAAATGACTGTGGCCTCTGCCGCACCTGCTACGCCGCGCCCGAGCTTCGCTACAAACCAAAGATCGAGCGCGATGTTCAAAAGCGCAGAAACGGCGAGGAATACCAGCGGTACAACGGAGTTCCCCAGCGCCCGCAGAACCGAAGCAAAGAAATTGTAAAGGAAGATCCCCAAAAGCCCTGCGAAAATCACCAGCAGGTATTCCCGCATCATGCCGACAAGCTCTTGAGGGGTGCGCAGAAAGCGGAGAATTAAATCTGTCCCTGCAAACACCGCTATATTGAGTACCACCGTAACTGAGCCCAGCAGCGCAAAGGATGCAAGGATATTTTCTTTCAGACCCACACGGTCTTTTTGCCCGAAGCGTATGGAAAACACCGTGCCGCTGCCCATGGCAAGCCCCAAAATGATCGAGGTCAAAAAGGTCATCAGTGAAAAGGCAGAACCCACGGCGGCAAGTGCATTTGTACCGAGGAATCTGCCCACAATGAGTGTGTCGGCAATGTTGTAGCACTGCTGCAGCAGATCGCCAAAAATCATTGGGATCGCAAAGCGCAGCATGGTTTTCATCACGGGACCGCGTGTTAAATCCCTGTTCATCCGCATCACTTTCTTATCGTAATTTATAAATTAACAATTGTAATAAATTATAAAAAAGTAAAGATATAATGTCAAGATATAAATTCCGATTCGCTTGACTTTTTGGCACAGGCGGTTTATAATGCCGACAGAACACGGCGAAAGGGGAACGTGAATGTTTTTAGACGGACTTGACGAACTGGACCGCAAAATTGTCCGCCTGCTGATTGCAAACGCGCGGATGCCGTATTCCGAGATCGGGCAGCAGACGGGCATCTCCCGCGTTGCCGTCAAAGCGCGCGTACAGTCGCTGGAGCGCCGGGGCGTTATCGAGGAATACACGACGGTCATCAATCCGCAGAAGATCAGCGGCGCAGTATCCTGCTATTTTGAGATCGAGACACGCCCGGACACGCTTTCGCAGGTCATCGATATCCTTATGCGCAATGAAACGATCACACAGATCTACCGTGTGACCGGGAAAAACCGCTTGCATGTGCACGCGGTCGCCGCCTCGAACGAGGAAATGGAGGCGCTGCTCACGGGAACGATCGATCGTCTGCCGGGCGTTTTGGAATGTACGACCAATTTGATCCTGTCGCGTCTCAAGGACATCAAAGGCTTGCGCCTGTAGCCAGTGTGCGCGGGATGCCGCACGCATACAGATTCTAAGCTCTCAGATGAAAATTACGCCGCCGCAGCCGGTATGACTGCGGCGGCGTTTGTATGTAAATTAGGGGTTGACGATTAAATCTTAAGTGCGTATAATTACTTTTGATACCCGGTGTCAAAAGTAATGCTTGACTTGTTTTTGCCGCCTGAAAGCGATCTTTATTTTGTGGATGGCGGCAGGTATACAGCGTTCGCCCGTCTGTTTTTTCGGCGCGCGGCATCGTGTGAGACCGTCGTAGGGGGGGATCGGTTTGCTTCATCCGCCGGAGCTTTTTGAAATCAGAAACCGAAATTTCGCAGATATCCTTGAAACGCTTCGACGGCATGCGCCTTGCAGTCTCGCACAAATCTCCGAGGAGACCGGCATCGGGTTGACGACCGTCAAAAAATGTATGGAACAGGGCGTTAAGCTTGGCATGGTGGTGTATGGGGAAATCGCGGAATCTACGGGCGGCAGAAAAGCCCAGCTGTTCTGCCCGAATCCGGAATATCAATATTATCTGATGATTCTCGTCGATAACAATGATTTTGTCTGCCGGCTGTACGATTTTAACCGCCGCTGTGTAGAGGAGAGCCGCCGGCCGTTTCCCATGGAGGGGTTCTTTCAGCAGCTTTGTAAGGAAATACACACTTTTACGGCGGAATATGATGTGGGAACGCTCTGCCTGTCGATGCCCTGCGTCATGAAAAACGGCGCGATTGTGGATTGGTATTACAATCCCGCTTTGCAGGGGTTCCCGCTTCAGGAAGAACTGGAACAGCGCTTTGGCATCCATGTCCTTGTGCAAAATGATATGAAGCTTACCGTGCTCGGCGCGGCGTCCCACCCGGACGAAGCGGCAAGCCGAAATCTGGTCACCGCGCAATTCGGGCATAACGGCATCGGCGTCGGGGAAATGGTGAACGGGCAGGTGCTGGAGGGCTTTTCCGGCTTTGCGGGTGAGGTCGGCTACACCCGCGGCATCCGCAAGGACATCATGGGGACGGCGTATCTTGCCCGGATCGCGCGCAGCGTTATTATCTGCATCAACCCGCAAAAGATTATTTTTTATCGCTCCAACCGGCAAAACCGATTTGATAAAATTTTTGAAGAGGCGGTGCGGGGGTTGCCCTCCTATGCTATCCCGGAATATACCGTGTCGGAAGCGTACTTTCAGGATATGACAGACGGTTTCTTTCGCCTGATCGATGCAAAAGGATATTATAAAAAAGGAAGCGATCCGAATGCGTAAACACAAGCTCAACAAAACGACCCGCGAGATTATGGCTTATTCTCTGCTGCCGTTCGGCATAAGCACGATTTACGGGATCGTCGGCACGGCGCTGAATATGTATTTTACGGATGTGCTGGGGCTTTCCCTGACGATGACGAGCATTCTGGTTTCCGTGACCAAGGTCTGGGACGCCGTCAACGATCCGCTGATGGGTATGATCGTCGATAAGACCAACACGCGCTTCGGAAAATGCCGCCCTTATGTTCTTTGGATGTCTTTCCCGATGATTCTCGCAACGGCGCTTTTGTTCGCGCCGGTGGATTTCGGACAGAAGGGGAATTTTGCCTACGCCATTTTTGCCTACCTGCTGTATTACACCGTCTATACGGCGCTGGACATTCCCAACAAGGGGCTCGCGCCGCTGGTGTTTCCTGAGGATAAAACGCGCGTCAAGGCGTTGTCCTGGAGCAATATCCTCGGTTCGCTCGGCTCTGTGCTGCCGTCCGTTTTGTTTTTCACGGTCGCGGGCATGTGGGGGCGCTCCGACCAGAAAACCGGCTACTTTTTGTCCGCACTCCTGTTTGCAACGCTCGGTGCAATCCCCATGTTCTTTTCCGCTTTTGGATTTAAGGAAAAGATTTCCATTCCGCCGCGCAAGGAAAAGTACAGCGAAGGGCTGAAGATCGTTTTCCGCGATAAAAAATTCATCATCCTGACGATCGCCATGTTCTTTTCCTCCATCGTCAACATCGGCTCGATGTTCCTGCCGTATTTTGCCAAATGGAACTGCATCGGCGTGCTGCCGATCGACGATATGTGCAACTGGATCTATAATACCTTTGGCCTCTCCGTCCAGCTTACGAGCGAAGGGCTGCTCACGCCGCTCCTGCAAATCGGCAGCGGCGCGTCTTATATGCTTTCTATGGCGCTGATTCCGTTGTTCTTAAAGCACATGGACAAAAAGACGCTTTGGATCGGTACCTCTATTGTCGGTATTTTTGCGGATATCGTCTGTTTTGCGGTAGGAATTTGGATCGCGCCGTACAACACATTTGCGGGTGCCGTTACCTACATGATGCTGCGCTTTTTCACCAACTTCCCGGTCGGAATCATGACTGTTCTGACCGTTGCCATGTTTTCCGATGTCGTCGAGGATATCGAAATGCGCACAGGCAAACGGCTGGAGGGGACCGTATTCTCGTTCCAAAGCCTCATCAGTCAAATCTCTGTTGCCATTTTCAATGCTGTTATGCTCCAGATCGTCAACGCTTTCGGCTATAACGTGGACGAGATGACCGTCCTTACAAACGACCTGACGCGGCCCCTGATCCAAAGCACCACGCAGTCTGTGATCTACAACGGCGTCGATTACACACTGCTGCTCAACGTGATCTTCTTCCTGCTGACGGCGTTCGGCGCAATCGGCCTGCTGCTCCAGTCTGTCCCGATGTTCTTCTATAAATTCGACGAGAAGGCGCAGGCGGGTAAGCTCAAAGCATTCCGCGAGGAAAAGGCGCGCCGTGAATCCGAGGAGCTGCAGCGGCTGTACGATGAAGCACAGGCAAAGGTCGCTGCCGGGGAGAAACAATAAATTCAAAGCTTTGGATATGGTCGCCGGCGCAGCGGCTTTGCGACGAAAAACGCTGGAAATCAGAGGAACTGTTATGCTGGATACAAAACAATTTGTGTGGACACTCAAGTACGAAGCGCAGGGGCGCAGCTTTATCGCGGCGGGCTCTGACACGCCGCATTTTTCGCTCAATATACGGCGCGATGCGCAAACTGTTTCGGTTTCGATTCTGCCGAAAGTACCGTTGACCATCCAAAGCTTCCGCCTTACGGCGCCGTATGTGTTTGAAAAGGAAGATCGCATCTTTGTCAACGGCTATCAAAGCTGGACGGACAGCCTGGAATACCGCCCGGATGGGCAGATGCAGGAGCTCTCTAAGCTGACGGAATTTTTGGTGAACCGTTCGCCGTTTCGGCACAGCGGAATGAATAAGTCTGGCGACCTGTGTTTCCATGCCTATCCGCGTAAGCCCGGTATTTTTTACGGCTGGTCATACGGCTATGTTCGCCGCGGCGGTCAGGTAGAGTTGTTCGGCTCCTTGAGCGAACGCTCCGGCTATACCACCGTCACGTTCGATACGAACGCCGGGACAGTGGAGATCAGCAAGGATTTGGAGGGCGTCGTCTTTTCCCGGGAAACCGCTCTTTTAGAGCTCGCATGTATTTCCGGTTCTTATGACGCGGCATTTGATCGGTATTTTGAACGTTTGGGCGTGACCTGCGCGCAGCAGCGCCGGCGCACGGGATATACGACCTGGTACAATTATTACGGCAATGTGCGTGAGGAAGTCGTGCTGCGGGATTTGCAGAGTATGCGCGCCGTTCGGAACCGTGTGCAGGTGGATTGCTTCCAGATCGACGACGGCTACCAAACCGCCATCGGCGACTGGCTCTCGGTGGATGAGAAGAAGTTCCCTTCGGGTATGCAGAAAATTGCGGATGCGATCCATGATGCCGGTATGCTCGCGGGGCTGTGGCTCGCGCCATTCGCGGGCGTCAAAAGCTCTGCGCTGTACCGCGTGCACCCCGACTGGTTCATCTGCGGCGTCGACGGCAAACCATATAAGACCGGGCACAACTGGGGCGGCTTTTATTCTTTGGATATTTATAATCCCGGTGTGCGCGGCTATTTGCAGCATGTCTTTGACGTTGTACTTAACGTGTGGGGCTTTGATCTGGTGAAGCTCGACTTTTTATACGGTGCGTGTGTGCTGCCGCTGCACGGGAAGTCCCGCGGGGAAGTCATGTGCGACGCGATGGACCTGATCCGCGAATTGTGCGGTGACAAGCTGATTCTCGGCTGCGGCGTGCCGTTGATGCCTGCGTTTGGCAAGGTGGACTATTGCCGCATCGGTTCGGATATCTCCATGCGCTGGAAAAAGCAAAAGCATGCGATCCGCGAGGAGGTCTCCACGCCGCACGCCGTCTGCAATACCATCTTCCGCCGCCATCTCAACGGTCGCGCGTGGATGAACGACCCGGATGTTTTTCTGCTGCGCGACGGCAACAATAAGCTCAGCATGGAGCAGCGCGCGCTTTTGGCAGAGATCAATTCCGTGTTCGGCAGTCTGTTGTTTGTATCCGATGACGTCAGCACATACACGCCGGAGCAGATGCGTGTATTTGCATCCGCTTTTGCCCCTAAGCAGGTCGAAATCCTGTGTGCCGAATTCACGGATGAAGACGACATTTTTGCAGAATACACGGTGAACGGAGCGCACAAGACGTTGCGGTTCAATGTGCTTACCGGCGAGCGGCGTCAATAGCCGAACTGGCGGAAGATGTTCGACCCGTACGATGGTTGAATGTCGGCAGGCACGATGTATCTACGACTCGCTGATTCTGGATTTAATCTATGGATGAAAGTAGCAAGCGGAGGCTTTCCGAAAGAAAGCCTCCGCTTGCTATCCAATATATGCACTTATTTGGGCAGAAACGCCGCCTGCAATTCCTGCATGAATTTTTCCGACGCCTTTGAGAACACGCTGTATTTTTTCCAAACGAGATATGCAGTTGCCTCCAGGCGCGGCGTGAGCGGCCGAAAGCATAGGCTGCTGTTTTGGGTGTTGACCAGCCCGTCGAAGCAGACCGTATAGCCTAATCCCTCGTCTACAAGCAGCGACGCATTGAAAATCAAATTGTAGGTCGCCACAACGTTCAGTTTGGCAATATCCCGCCGGATCCACCGCAAAATGCCGTCGCGGCTGTTGCGCTGTTCAGAGAGGATCAGGGGCTTATCCCACAAATCTTCAGGCGCGATCTCCGCTTTTTCGGCAAGCGCGGAATCCCGGCGCATCAAAACGCCCCAAACGTCGTGCATCGGCAGAGCCAGGGAATTGTATTTTGTGGGGTCTACCGCCGTATACAAAAGCCCAAAGTCAATGAGCCCCTTATCAAGCTGTTCCATGACGAAATCGGCGTTGCCGCTGGAAATATGATAATGGATATCCGGGCATTGCTTGTGCAGCCTTTGTGCCGCGCGCGCGATCAAACGCACGATTTCGGTTTCGCCCGAACCGATATATACGTCGCCTGCAATGGTTTCGTCTGAAAGCGAGATCTCCGTTTCGGTTTTGTGCACAAGGTCGAGGATCTCTTCCGCACGCTTGCGCAGAATCATGCCGTCCTCCGTGAGCGTGACCTTGCGCGAGCCTTTTACGCCGCGCCGAAACAGAGGCTTGCCGAGTTCTTCCTCTAAGCCTTTGAGCTGGATGGAAAGTGTCGGCTGCGTCAGGTGCAGGGATTGTGCCGCGCCGGAAAAACTCTGCTCGCGTGCAACAGCCAAAAAGTATTGCAGAACCCGCAGTTCCATAAAACCGCCTCCTTGTTTCTTCTTACTATAACATAAAATGATATAGATTTCTATTATTGTTTTGCATAAAAATAGATTTTCTCTATTATATCCTCTGCTTTGTGGCAGTAGCTTCAAACGATCTGCTTGCATAGAATGCAACAGCAAAACATTGTGGAAAAACGGGCAAGCTCACCGCAAAGCCAACAGAAAAAAGTATACGAAATATCTATACAAAAATATAAAATATAGGTATTTGATATTTTAAATGTGCGGCGTTATAATAAACTTGCCAAACGGGAAACGGCGGAAATGCTGCCGCCCGACGGCGAAAAGAGGGATATGCATGGTACAGGATACCCGAAAAGCTGTCCTGCAAAATCTGAAGGACGCCGGCTGCCCGGAGCGTATCATTCGGCAGTTTACGGAACTTTTGCAGGCGGGAAAGGTCCGCGAAGCGCTTGATCTGCTCGGCGAGCATCGCAGCGCGTTGCTGCGGCGGGTGCACAGCGGCGAAAAACGGATCGACTGTCTGGACTATCTCATTTACCAAATCGAACAGCATAACATTGCGTTATAAGGCATTTGCCAAAACCTTTCGCCTTTGTGCGGAAGAAACGGAAAGAATAAGAGGTGTGTGTTATGAAGATTATAGAAAACCAGAGCTTTGACGAGGAACGCGCACTGTACGGCAGCCACGGCATCCTGCTGCGTAACGCCGCGTTTGACGGCCCTGCCGACGGGGAAAGCGCGCTCAAGGAGAGCAGCGATATCGAACTGCAAAATGTGTTCTGCAACCTGCGCTATCCGTTCTGGCATGACCACAGACTTAAGATTCACGACTGCGAAATGACCGAGCTTTGCCGTGCGGCGCTGTGGTACTCCGATCATATCGAAATCACCGGCACCAAACTGCATGGCATCAAAGCACTGCGGGAATGCAGCGACGTGCAGATGTCGGACTGCGACATTGTCTCGCCCGAATTCGGCTGGTCAGTGCATAATATCACTATGCACAACTGCACGGCGGACAGCGTGTACTTTATGATGCGTTCAGAGCACCTGCGCTTTTCGGATGTGCGTTTTAAGGGGAAATATTCGTTCCAGTACATTTCGGACGGCGTTTTTGAAAACTGCACGTTCGACACCAAAGACGCATTCTGGCATGCGAAAAACGTCACAGTCAAAAACAGCGTTGTAAAAGGGGAATATCTCGCATGGTATTCCGACGGCTTAACGCTCATCAACTGCAAGATCATCGGCACGCAGCCGTTCTGCTACTGCAAAAACCTGAAACTTTTGGACTGCGAAATGATCGATACAGACCTTTGCTTTGAGCGTTCCGACGTTGAAGCGACCGTCACAACGCCGGTCTTGAGCATCAAAAACCCGTATTCCGGGCGCATTTGCGTGCCGTCGGTCGGCGAGATCATTCGGGACGATGAAAACGCAAAGTGCGAGATCATCGAGTGCGCGCAGAAGGGCAAAACGCAAAAGCAAAGCGTTGGCGCCTGTGCATAAAGCACGGTGACCTATATGCGAAAACGACTTGCAGCTTTGGCGGCGGCTGCTCTGTTTTGGCTGTCCGCCGCCGAGTGTACCGAAACAAGCCTTTCAGACGCCGAGTCACCCGCCATAGAAACGGCAGCAGCGGCGCAGCCGATCGAAGAAGAAACGACGCAAACCGAGGAAACGGCAATGGCAAATTTGCAGATCACCGTGAACGGCTCGTCCTTTGCCGTCACGCTGTATGATACCGAGGCGGCAAGGGCGCTGCTTGACAAGCTGCCCATGACCGTTACGATGCACGAACTCAACGGCAATGAGAAATACTGTTACATGAACGAAAGCCTGCCCGCGTCATCCCGGCGCGTCGGGCAGATCCGGACGGGGGATTTGATGCTCTACGGTTCGGACTGTTTGGTGCTGTTTTATGAGAGCTTTCAAACCTCGTACAGTTACACGCCGCTCGGACATGCGGAAAACGCCGAAGAGCTTGCCGCGGCGCTCGGCACGGGCGACGTGGAAGTTACCTTTGCGGCACAGTAATTTTTGAAAATACTGCGGCATATCGCCCAAGAAAATGATTTTGCGGGCGGCGTGTCGTGTGTATTTGGAGATCGAACAGGATATGACCGAAACACTGCAAACCCCATCGATTGCATCTCAAAACAAACGGCAGCTTCTGCGGACGCTGCTCTTTTTGTCGTTGCCGACCATTGCGGAAGAGATCCTCGCCACGCTTCTGCAATATGTTGATACCGCCATGGTCGGGCAGCTCGGCGAGCAGGCAACGGCGTCGGTCAGTATCACCACCAATGTGACATGGCTTGTCAACAGCGTTCCCGGCGCAATCGGTACTGCGGTTCTGGTGCTCATTTCCAAGGCGGCGGGCGCAGGGGATAAAGTACAGGTGCAGAAGCTTTCCCAGCAGGCGCTTTTGTTGGCGGTCGTGTCCGGCGGATTGCTCGGTGCGGTCTCCATTTTGCTCAGCCCTTTTATCCCGGTGTGGATGGGTGCGGAAGCCGCGATCTGTGCGCAGGCTTCGCGGTACTTTTTCATCATCAGCGTGCCCATGGTGTTCCGGGCGGTCAGCACTGTGCTCGGCGCCGCGCTGCGCGCCGTTCAAAACACCAAAACGCCTATGCTCATCAGCCTTGCGGCGAACGGGCTGAACATCGTGCTCAATTATGTTTTGATCTATACGTTCGCACTCGGGGTGGACGGTGCCGCCATCGCCTCGGCAGTGTCCTATGCGCTGTCGGGAATTTTGATGTTTGTCTTTTGCCGCCGCAATGCGTCTTTGCGCTGGCATTGGCGGGCGTTCTCGGTAGACTGGCGCATTCTGCGCGAATGTGCGGCGGTCGGCACGCCGGTGCTCGGCAGCAGCATGGTCTCGTGCCTGGGCTATGTGGTGTTTGCAAGCCTTGTCTCCGGCATGGGCACCACGGTGTTTGCCGCGCATTCCATCGCCGTTACGGCGGAAACCATCTTTTATGTCCCCGGTTACGGTCTGCGTTCGGCGGCATCCACTCTGATCGGCAACGCACGCGGGGAGGGGAATGTAGCGAAACTGAAATCTGTCGCGAAACTGAGCGTGTGCTTAACGGTTGCAATCATGTGTTTAAGCGGGTTTCTGTTGTTTTTCGGTGCGGAACCGTTAATGCGGCTGTTCACACCGGTGGACGCCGTGGCGGCCTTAGGCGCGCAGATGCTGCGCCTCGTCGCGCTCTCCGAACCGTTTTACGGGTTGATGATCGTGCTGGAAGGTGTGTTTTATGGACTCGGCCGCACGCGATACGCTTTCTTTGTGGAAACGGTGGGCATGTGGGGCGTGCGTATCCTGTTCACATTTTTGTGCGTGAACGTCTGGGGGCTCTCGCTTCGCGCCGTATGGTATTGCATGATCGCGGACAACGTCTGCAAGGCAATTTTGTTTGCTGTCCCGTTCCTGCGAAAAAGTACGCGCCGCGCGCTCTTGCAAGTGCAATAATCCTAACCGAAAGGCACAGAAAAAGCCGCCCGATCGGGCGGCTTTCTTTCGTGTTTACGCCATGCTTTTCTTGACGCGCAAAATATTCTGTCCGTTTTCGCGGGTGTAGGTAATTTCATCCATGCAGTACTTCACGATATACAGCCCCAATCCACCGGGCTCACGCGATTGTGCGTCGCTTGTGAGGTCCGGCGGCTCGGATTGCAGCGGATCGAACGGCACGCCGCGGTCAATAAAGGTCAAAATCACCGAAAGCGGTGCCTTGGTCACTTCCACGCGCACGGCCACAGGCCCTACGTCCGGGCGGTATGCATAGCGTGCAATATTACCGAACAGCTCGTCGATCGCAATGTCGATCTGCCGCAGCGCTTTTTTGGGGCAGTCGAGCGCTTCCAACTGTGCGTTGACAAAATCCGTTACCGCCTCAATGTTCTCAATCGTTGCGTCCAGGGTTCGTTCCTGCATGACCGTCCTCCTTCCCGTATTGCAAAAATCGCAGACAAAGCATGGTGATGTCGTCGAACTGCGGCACGCCGTCGGCAAATGCATCCACATCCGCACGCACCTTTTCACAAAGAACTCGTACCGAGTCATCCGAATTTGCCTGCAGCAGCGCTTGCAGCCGATTGCTGCCGTACAAATGCTCAGCTGTGTCCTCAGCTTCGGTCACACCGTCCGTATACAAAAAGATTCCGTCGCCCGGCTGCAAGTCCAGCGAACTTTTTTTATACTGCGCGTTTTCCAGCCCTGCCAGAACAAAGCCGCTTTTGGCTTTCAAAAAATCAAATTGACCGTTTCTGCGCACAAGCGGCGGGTTGTGTCCCGCGTTGGCGTATTCCAAAGCGCCTGTTTTCAGATTCAGAATTCCGAGCCATGCGGTCACAAACATACCCGCATTGTTGTTTTTACAAAGCTCGGCGTTCGCAAGCGTCAGAATCTCATCCGGCGTGTGCCCGGCTTCCGCGAGCCCCTTGATAAGCGTTTTCGAGGTCATCATGAACATCGCGGCCGGGATGCCTTTCCCCGAAACGTCTGCGATCAGGAAGGCAAGCCTGTCCTCGCCGAGCAGGAAGAAGTCATAGAAATCCCCGCCGACCTCTTTGGCGGCGTCCATGCTCGCGTAAATATCAAGCTCCGATCTGCCGGGATACGGCGGGAACACCTGCGGCAGCGCGGCGTATTGGATGACTTTGGCGTATTCGAGCTCCCGGTCGATCCTTGCGGACGCCTCGGCGATGTACCGCTTGAGCGTCGTGACCGTGGAGTTGATGTCATCCGAAAGCGAGGCGAATTCCGCGTTGCTGCGCACGTCTACGACTTCATTCAAATTGCCGCCTGTGATTTTTGCAAGCGAGCGGTTGATCTTGCGGATGTTGTTCACGATCAGGCGCTTAATGAGCACATAGATCAGCAAAAACAGCACCGCAAAAATCAGAACCTCCATGAACACGAGGATATAGACGGACATGTTCCTTGTGAAAACAGCCTCGCTTTGCGGCAGCACGGCGAGGATGCAGTAGCCCTCGCCGGTCACATACATGCAGTAGGACGGCACGCCGTATACGTTTGCTGAAAACCGAACGCCCTCCGGGGTTGCCGCCGTATCCAGTTGCAATCCGATCTCCGAAAGCGACTTACCCTCGCCGCCGCTGCGGTCACTGGCAATGATCTGATCTTCGTTACAGATGATCAGCGAGCCTCCCTCGCCGACATGGCGGTTGCGCGTAGCGCCCACGACCTGCCGGTCTATATCCTCCTGAAAATGCGCCGCGTCATAGCCGACCTGCACAAAGCCGCCGCCTGAGAGCACTACGCCCGCGTATTTGCGCCAAACGGAAGCGTCAGAGGAGGTCGGCTGATAGCTTTGTACATATTCCCGTGCGCCGTCCAGAAGCGTCAAAAATTCCCTTGACTGCTCGCCGGAGGCCATGTCGTAATTCCAAAACGCTGCAAAATACCGCTCGATCCCGCCGATAAACCCTGCCAAGATCCCTGCGGGCGCACCGAACAGAAGACCCGCGCAAAGCGGGGCTGCGTCGCGCACGTTCATTACTGCGCCGTCTATCGGCACGCCGAATTCAGTGTTGCAGATGGCGACAATCCCGAACACAAGCCCATAAAATGCCTGCTTTACACCATAGGAAAGCCTGCCGAACGCAGTTTTGCGCTCCGCCTGATAAAAACAGGCAGAGCATAAAACCGGCAGCAGAGCCAAAAGAGTCAGTTGCAGATAGGCGCGCATAGCTTCACCCGCGCTTCCTTAAGATTTTATCGTCCAAAAGCTGCATTTTGCTCGCCTGAAGCAGCATTTCACATTGCAGGAAGCCGGTCGCGAGGAAATCAAACAGGATGTCTAAAACCAGCACGATCTCCAACGCCTCGGCGGGAATGCCGAGCTGGGAAAATATGATGGTATAGCACGTCAGCGCCCCGCCGGGAACGGGGGGAGAGGCAACGGTCAGGATCGTCACGATCAGCACCGCCATGATGATCCACGCGACCGATATTTCGACCTGATAGCCTTCCGCCATATACAGCGCGCATACCATAAAATTGATGGCTGTGGCGGGGGCATACAGCACGATCCCCAGCGGGATGCCGAAGTTCGTCAATCGGTTACTGATGCCGAGCTCTTTTTCACAGCAACTGATGTTCGTACCGAACGCCGCAGAGGAGGAAGCGGTCGTCAAGGCGATCAAAAAGGAGGGGAAGCACTTTCGTATGAACAGCGTGGGCTTTACGCGCTTTTTCAAGCAGATATAACCGATGATCACGGCAAGGATCAGTACCGTCGCGATCGCAAAGAAAACAAGCGGTTTCCGCGCCGTTGTTACGACCCCGAGGGAATCTGACCAAATGAGCTGCAGCAGGACGATGAAAATGAAGCAGGGTACAAGGCTGCCGACAAGCTCCATCAAAAATTGGATGATGTAATTGATCTGCTCGATAAGTTCCGCCACGACCTTCGTCTGGTTTCCTAAAATGAGCATGACGCTTCCGACAACGGCTGCGATCAAAATGATCTGCATCATGTTCCCGTCCGTAAAGGGACTGAAAATGTTTTCGGGGGAAATGTCCAGGATCATGTTGAACACGCCGGAAAGCTGCGAGCTGTCCGTGCTGCCTGTAGAAAAGTGCAGGTTAAAGCAGGGCAGCAGCAGCGCGGCGGAAACTGCGGAAATGAGCAGCGTGAGCCCCAAAAAGCGCAGGATCATCTTTTTGCCGATGCGTCCGAGCGTCGTCGCATCCCCGATGCCGTAAATGCCCCATGCAACGGAGAGAAAGATCATCGGACCCGCAATGGTGGAGAGGATCCCTAAAAAAGTGTCATAAAGCGGCGTTAAAACGCTTTCGGTTGCGGCAATGCGCATCGCATCCGGCAAAAGAAAGCCGCCAAACCCGAAGACCAACGCGGCGGCGACCGCAATGCAAAGGCTCAAAAGCGGATTGATCTTGCGCTTTTTCAGTTTGAAAAGGACCTGGTTTTTGCCGTTGTGATAGCTGTACGCGGGGGAAAGTCCTAAATTCGCAAGCAGACGTGCGCCGAACTCGCCGAAATCCTCCTCTTGTGTCTTGTCGCTGCTTTCCAAAGGATTGCAAGCGTCCCCCGTCGTTTCCAGCAGGATGTACGGCCGCCCGAAGCGGCTGCCGGTCCGCATGGTAAACGTGCCGTCAGAACCGAAAAAATCCTGCCACTTTAAAAGCAGCGTCTCCACGGAGAGCCGCAAGCGCAGGATGCTTTTCTTGTCTGTTGCGGTTTTTTCCAAAAATTGCTGTGTTTTTTCCGATGCCGCGTCTACGGAAGCCGCAGAAAAGGGATAGACCGTTTTTTCCGTTTTCATGCGTTTACCCGGCTTTCCGTTCAATGGTCAGGATGTCGGCAAACCCCGTCATTTCGAATACTTCCATGACCGTCTCGTTCGGATCGAGGATCATAACGCCGCCGGTTTGCGCAAAACGCTTTTGCGCGGCAAGCAGAACACGCAGCCCTGCGGAAGATATATATTCCAAATCTGAAAAATCCAGGACCAATTCCGTAATATTCTCGGCATTGTCAAAGATCTCCGCCTCCAGCTGCGGGGCGGTTACAGTGTCAAGCCTGCCCTCCAGAGTGAGCGTGCGGCGGGCGTTTTCCTCTTGCTTTCGGATCGTCATATTTGTTGCCTCCGATCGGACGGGCGGCGAAATTAAGGCGCGCATCTGCCCAGCGCAGCGCTCGCATTTTTACGCCGACGGAAGACGGCCGCCAAACCCGATTTACCTTTGATCATTATATTCCATCACGCAAAATTTGACAATGCGACCAGCTTGTCCGCACCGGTGCATTTGGTACTTTTTGTATATGTAAAGCAGCCGACTGCCCGCGGGCAGTCGGCTGCTTTTGTAAGCGCTGTGAACTTTTCGGCGACGCATATGAGGGTCACATTGTGCAGATTGCTTCACAGCAGCAAAAATCCGTATCGATGTTGTGCGCGATAAACCGCACCTTGAGCTTTCTGGGACCGCATATGGCGTGCGAATCGCGGGCGTTCGGATTGATGTCCTCCGGCAGTACAAATTTGATGCATTTCACCAAAATGTCGCGGCAGGACGGCGCGTGGTGTGCAGGGACGGTAATGGCTTTCATGCCGCGCGGGCACTCTTTGCCGTTTTTGTCGATTTCTGTCAAAATAACGCCTAATGCTACGCGCTTGCCCGGGCAAACGTTTTTCACCGTGACATCTAATTCAACGATGCGGCCCAACGATTCCAGCCAAACGTTGCCCAGGTCGACCGAGATTGCATCCTGACAGCCTTCTACGGTGAGCTCGACGGGCGTGGGGCAGGGCTCCGGCGTGACCACCATGCCGCAGTCGACGGTCACAGTCGGGTCGGGGAACGAAACAACGTTCTTTTCGTCGTCCGTATAGGTGATCGACTCGTTTACAGGCTTCGTCCCGCCGGTTTGTGCAATATGGCGGATATAAAATTCGAGCGAGGCGCCCTCGCTTGTGGTCGTGCCCAGCTGTGGGATCTTCCATTGCAGTTCGTTGCTGCTCAGTGTCATCGCCGTGCCCTTGTTCGGCGGGATGACATTCGTGATGACAAAGTCCGGGCTGATGACTTCGTTTATAACGATGTTCGTCGCGCCGGGCTTGGAAATATCCGCGGCAAGGTCGGCAAAGAGCTGTTCTAATTCCGATTCATCCGGCGTGACCGCTACATGCGAGGCGTCCGGGTCGCTTGCCCAGTCGTTTAAGGTCTGTACGTCTATGCCGTCCGCGCCCATAAGGCCGATACAGTAGATCGTGATCCCCAACGCTTTCGCCGCCTCGGCGACCGGTGCCGGCGGTGCACCTGAGGTCGTCTTGCCGTCTGTGAACATGACCATGACCTTTGCATTTTGTGAGGTCGGGTCAAATAATTCCGTCGCCTTGGTAAAAGCGTCGGCGTGATTGGTCGAGCCGCCGGCGGAAAGCACGTCTACAGCCGACTTCAGGTCCGCGACCGAGGTGATCAGCTGCGTGTCGGCCGTCGCGGTCGATGCGAAGCTGACAATGCCGATGTGGCTGCCGCCGCCGATTTGACCGTCCTTTGCGCCGTCCGTGGACTCATCAAGAATATCAATGAAGGTGTTTGCGCCGATTTTCAAATTGGCAAGCGCTGTGCCCGCCATACTGCCCGAACGGTCTAAGATCAAAACGATGTCCGTCGGGTTTTCGGCGATGTCCGGCGCAGCCGTCAGCGCAAGTGTGACCTTCAGCGCGCCCTCGCAGTCGATGCGGTCCACGCTGATTTGTTTATTGGAATTGGTAATACCCATTCTTTTCCTCCTAAAAAGTTGTTTCCCATATATCCTATGCCGCAGTCTGTCCCGCGTGCAAAAAAATAAGCAGGGCTGATTTTCGGCCCTGCTTATCCAAAGGGGGTTTGCTTTTTACAGCGGACATTTTTCCACAACTGCGGTGTTAGCCTTGTTTTCAAAATAAAGCGGTTCGGAGCAAATGCTTTGCCCGTCGGAGACCGTAAACGTGTACATCTCGCTCAAATATACCGTGTCGCCCTGTTCATTGACCGAATACAGGTCTGCTTCTGAAAGCGGGAAAAGAACTTCCTTTTCCTCACCCGGCTGTAATGCGATGCGCCGGACCGCGATCAGCGCGCGGATCGGGTTCAAATAGGGAGCTTTCGGCTGCGTAAGATAGACTTGCAGGACTTCATCGCAGGGGTATTCTCCCGCGTTTTGCAGCTTACAGCGGATCGTCAGGTTCTCGATCGTGCACGCCGTGAGACAAAACGTGGTATAAGTCAGCCCATAGCCGAACGGATACTGCACATCGCCGCCGAAATAGCGGTAGGTGCGGTTTCGCATCGAATAGTCTTCAAACGCAGGCAGATCCTCTACGCTGTTATAAAAGGTGACGGGCAGCTTGCCGCTTGGGGAAACTTCCCCAAACAGCAGGTTTTTGATCGCCAAACCGGCTTTTGCGCCCGGATACCAGCACTGTAAGATCGCGTTCACACGACCTTTATACGGACGGAAATCCACAGCGCCGCCGGAAAAGTTCAAAAGGATGATCTTTTTGCCGGTGGCGATCAGTTTCTCCAGCAAGTCCTTTTGCACGTCGGGCAGTTCCAGCGTTTGGCGGTCACCCTGCTTGCCGAGCATGCCCCCGCCGCCCTGCAAAAGCTCGCCGGCTTCTTCGCCCTCCATCGAGCAGTCAAGTCCCGTGCAAACCAGAAGCACATCCGCCTGCCGTGCTTTTTCACAAGCCTCGGCACACAGGCGGGCGTTTTCCGCCGTTTTATAGGAATACCCCTGTACATACTCGGTGTCCGCCTGTACTTCCCGCACCGCCTGCGGGAGTTTGATAAAGCTTGTTGGGTCGCCAAAATAGTTGCCGAGATAGGCGAGATCATTTTCGGCATTGTAGCCGATGATCAGAATTTTCTGCCGACCATTCCGAAGCGGCAGCACCCCGTCGTTTTCCAAAAGCACCATGCCTTTTTCCGCCATGGTGACGGCAAAGGCTTCGTGCTCGGGTGTGGCATTTTCTGCGGGAGAGATCGCGTCGAACGGGCAGTCGTCTGCAAACATGCCGAGGCTGCTTCGCACCGCGAGGAGCCTTGCGGCAGACGCTTGCAGCGTTTCGCGGCGTACCATTTTAAACGCATAGGAAAGCGGCAGGAATTTGAACATTTTGCCGCATTCCAGTTCACAGCCGGCGTTTAGCGCAAGTGCCGCGCCCTTTACCGGGTCGGATGCCAAATGGTGATGCTTAACAATATCGCAAAGCGCGCCGCAGTCCGACACAAAATACCCGTCAAACCCCCAGGCGCCGCGCAGCAATTTTTGGATCAGGGTTTGCGACGTGCAGCAGCCCTCGCCGTTGACACGGTTGTATGCGCCCATCACGCCGCAGACCTTTCCCTCTTTGACCGCTTTCTTAAAAGCGGGAAGATAGGTTTCAAACAGATCCTTTTTGGAAACCCTTGCATTAAATGAATGCCGCTGCGCTTCCGGACCGCTGTGCACGGCGAAATGCTTCGCGCACGCGGCGGTCTGTATGTAATTCGGGTTATCGCCCTGTAAGCCTTTGATAAATGCAACGCCCAAAATACCTGTCAGATACGGGTCTTCGCCATAGGTCTCCTGCCCGCGGCCCCAGCGGGGATCCCTGTAAATATTGATGTTCGGCGACCACATCGTAAGCCCTTTATAAATGCCGTAGTCACCTTTTTGCCGGCTTGCATTGTATTTGGCACGCGCTTCTACGGAAATGATCCTTGCGGTTTTAAAAAGCAGATCTTCGCTGAATGTGGACGCCATGCAGATGGCCTGCGGGAATACGGTCGCCGTACCCGCGCGCGCAACACCGTGCAGGCACTCGTTCCACCAGTTGTAGGGGAGAATCGAAAGCCTTTTTATCCCGCGCGAAGCGTTTTTGAGCTGGGAGATCATCTCGCGCACCGTCAGTTTTTTGGCAAGCTCCCGCCCATTTTGCCTGTGAAATTCCTTTGCACTTGCATTCATAAAATTGCACACTCCTGTTGACAGGATACAATAAAAATTATATAATGTGCACAGACCGTGCTCGTGCACGGTGTCATTGTACCATAAAACACAAGAGAAAACAAGGGAGTCAAAGAATGTCCATTACAGCAAAAGAACTCGCCGCGCTCGCGGGCGTAAGCCGCGGAACTGTGGATCGTGCGCTCAAAGGCCGGTCCGGCATTTCCCCGGTCACCAAGCAGCGGATTCTCAGCCTCGCAAAACAATACGACTACCACCCGAACATCATCGGCAAAGCACTTGTGGATTCGGGAAAAACCGTCACGATCCCCGTGCTTATAAACAGTGTTGGGAACCCTTTCTTTTCCGATGTGAAAAAAGGGCTTTATGCTGCACAAAAAGAGTTTGCACGATATGGCATTCGGCTTGCGCTGACCGAGTTTAAGGGATATGCCCCCGCGCGGCTTCTGGCGCTTTTAAACGCACTCCCTAAGGATACCCGGTACCTGATCGTCGCCCCGATATGCGATGCGGCGGTCGAACAAAAGCTGCAGCAGCTTGTGCAAAACGGCGTTAGCGTCGTGATGCTGACAAGCAGGCTGGAATCGATCCGAAACGCAATGTATGTCGGCTGTGATTATTTAAAAAGCGGCAGAGTCGCCGGGCGGCTTGTCGGTCTGCTTTCGGGCGGGCGTGCAAATTTATTCGTCGTCACAGGCAGCGTGCAGCACAAAGGGCATGCGCAGCGTGTCGACGGCATAAAAAGCGTTTTGGAAAAAGATTATCCGGGCATCCGGCTTTTGGGTGTTTCGGAAAATCTGGATGATGACGAACTCGCATACAAGGCGATGAAAACGGCGCTGCGGCGGTATCCGGAAATCGATTTTGTCTACATAACGGCCGGCGGCGTCAACGGGACTTTGCGTGCGCTCGGCGAACAGAAGCGGCAGATCCGCGTTTGTACTTTCGACGAAACACCTGTGGCGCGCAAGGCGCTGCTTTCCGGTCAAATTTCGGCAACCATTTGCCAGCAGCCGTATGAGCAGGGCTACAGGGCTGTCAAAGCCGTATTTGAAAAGGCCGTCGGACAGCAGCCGTTCGGCAAAGATATATACACAGAGCTGTCCATCAAGGTGGATCAGTCCCTTTAATTGATTTAACGCGGAAAATATAAAAAACATCGTCTGATGCCGCAGGTTGCATGCGGGCGATGCAAAAAGGTTCCGCAGACAGGAGCGCATGGCGATGGGGAACGGTTACAAATTTTCAAAGCGGCTTTTTTCACCTTTGGCCTACAGCCAAAGGTGCAGGATCGGCGTCGGTGAAGAATTTCGCTTCGGGTTTTCAGGCGAAAAAGAGATCAATACAGTCATTCTCTGCGAAAGCGGGTCGCATTGTGCCTCCTTTTCCCTGTTCGGTGAAAAAGCGGACGGGGAGCGTGTCCTGCTGTATGAAAACGATGTGATCGATCGCTTCCTATACTGTGCGTTCCCAAAGACGCGCCTGAAAGCGGTTATTTTAAGGATCAATCAAAGCGACAACGGCAGGCCTGTAAAAATCGATCGGATCGATGCTGCGCTGCATCTGCACGAACAGAAAGATTTTCGCGTCAGCGTGTATTTCCCGATTTTTACCGACTGTACCTTTTTTACCGACCGCTTGGAAGACAAGGATCTGGACGCCGCGTTCGACCGCATTACGGATGCCATCGTCATCGGCAACGCAAGGCTTCGACCGGACGCGACGCTGGATTACGATCCCGAAACGCTGAAACGCGAGCTTGCCGCCATGCGCAAGATCATCGGTGACCGTCCGGTGCGCATTTGGTGCTGTATTTTCCCGACGGATCGTAAAAACACCGTCCGCATGATTCAAAAGGACTCCGAAAAGCTTTTACATACCATTTTGACATATTGCGATACGTATGGCTTTCAGGGGATCGATGTGGATTGGGAATATCCGATCCTGCCCCATGCCTGGCGCGCTTACGGGCACCTTTTTGAGATGCTGCAAAGCGCTCTGCAGGGGCGCGATGTCCGGCTTGCCGCGGCGCTGTCCCCCTGGGGCGTGCAGCTTACGAAAAAAGCAAAAGCCTGCTTGGATTTTGTCAATATCATGGCGTACGATTGGCATAAAAAGAACAAACGCCGGAACCACTCTGAATTTTACTCCTGCCATGTATACAGCGCGGCGTATTTCCAAAAACAGCGCTTTTTGAATAAACAGATCTTCGTCGGGATCCCATTCTACGGGAAAACCTTTGACAATAACGCATTCGCATTTCGCAGCTATAATCTGTTAGACGTACAAAGCCGCGCGCAGAATACGGCTGATTTTGAAAACCGCAGCTATTATTTTAACGGCTATAATATGGTTTACAGCAAAACCGCATATAACCTCGATATGGGCTTCGGCGGCGTTATGGTGTTTGCCGGCTTTGACGACGTTCCGCGCGAAACGGGACGAAGCCTGTTTGCGGCGTTGGATGCGGCCGTCCGTGACAGAACGCTTCCCGAAAGAGAAACGCAAACGGGAGGGACATTATGAAAACATATTTTTCTGTCAACCGGTATAAAGCGTCAAGGCTGGTCTCGCGGCGGGAATATCCGCTGTCAAAAAGCATATCTGCGGAAGAGGTTTCGGTAACACAGCTCTCCAAAACCGAAAAAGACGGCGCTTTAGCAACACACGTCGTTTTTACAGCCAAGAAAGCGCAAAAACAGGTCGGGATCAGCGTAATATTTGAAGCGGACTGCCACGAGCTTTCGGACTATATTTTCGCCCCTGCCGCGCTCTACAACGGCAACCGCTTTTACAGCGTCGAACGGGCATACGCGCCGATGTATACGGAAGAAGACCTTGCCGCGTGTGCAAAAGGGCCGGTCATTACCGATGTCCCGCGTCTTGCCTTGGACGGCACGGGCAAAGCGCAGCTGAATACCGGTGACCTGACCACACCGTGTGCCGGCTTTTATTCCGAGCGCCGCAAGCAGGGCTTTCTGCTGTTTTGGAGACAGCAAAACGAAGCCGGCAACTTCGGTCTGACGGTATCCGAGGATCTTAAAGCAGGAATGCTGCGCTTTGCCGTTTCCGCTCCCTGCGTGCGCGAGGAGACGAAATACGCCATGTGCACGACCAAAGCACCGTCGGATGACCGCGGGGTGGATTTGCATCCGGGGGATACGCTGACCTTTGATTTTGAAGAATTTCATTTTCCGTGTAACAGCAAAACCGAGTTTTTAAACACATTTTTCAAATATCGAACCCGGCAGAGCCTGCCGTATACCTTACCGCATGATGTCCCATGGTCTTATGCGTTTGATCTGTTGGAAGCGAAATACAATACGAACAACTGGGTGACGGACGGCGAATTTTATAAATCCTCCGAAGCGACCGGCGATTCGATCTCCCGGCAGTGGCAGACCGGCTGGGTCGGCGGCGCGATGAACACATTGCCCGGGCTATGCCTCGGCAATTCGGAAAGCGTGGAAAAAAGCCGCAAAACATTGGATTTTGTGTTTGACAAGGTGCAGCATCCTTCAGGCTTTTTATACGGCGTGTATTGCGACGGCAGACCGTACGGCGATTGCTTTACGGATGAACATAAAGCAAACATCACGATGAGCCGCAAAAACGCAGACGCCATGTATTTTATTGCAAAACAGCTTTTGTGCCTGCGCAAAAGGGGCGAGGCGGTTCCCGAAAAATGGAGTGCGGGGCTTCGGAAACTTGCAGACGCATTTATAGCTTTTTATGATGAAAATCACGATCTGGCGCAGTTTGTCGATATGGATACGATGGAACCGTTTGCACCCGGTACGGCTTCTGCGGCGATCGCGCCTGCGGGACTTGCGCTTTGCAGTCAGTTCTTTGCAAAGCAAAAGTATCTGGATTACGCCTGTAAGATCGCACAGAAATACTACGATGAATACGTCTGCGAGGGCTTTACAAACGGCGGCCCCGGCGAAATTTTAGCATGCCCGGACAGCGAATCCGCTTTCGGTATGCTTGAAAGTCTGATGGCGCTGTATTCCTGCACGGGGGACGAGAAATGGGTCGCACAGGCCGTGGATACCGCCTCGCTTTGCGCAAGCTGGTGCGTGTCCTATGATTATGCCTATGAAAAGGATACACAATGGGCCCGGCGCGGCATTGCCACGACCGGCGCCGTTTGGGCGAGTGTGCAGAACAAGCATGCAGCGCCCGGCATCTGTACGCTTTCGGGTGCATCGCTGTTCCGTCTGTTCCGCGCCACCGGGGACATCCGGTATCTGGAGCTTTGCCGGGACATCAGCCACAACATCACGCAGTTTATCAGTACGCCCGAAAACCCGATGTACTGTAGTTACGTGTGGACTGAAAAAAATGTGCATCTGCAAAAGGCGCTGACCAGCGCTTATGTCAAAGGCTTAAAGGCCGTGCACGATTCCGGAAAATTCGGCGCGCGAATGACGGATAAGATATACAACATCGTTTATAACTACCCGGGCCGCATGGGCGAGCGGTGCAACCTGTCCGACTGGGAGGGGAAGGCCAACGTCGGCGAACTGCCGGGCGGCTCCTGCTGGTGCGAGGTTTCGACCATGCTGACCTATTTTGAGCTGCCCGCCGTTTACATCAACCCCGACACCGGCTTTGTATTTGCAATGGATCACGTCCATGCCACTTGCGAAAACGGGTCGGTCACGCTCGAGAATCCGACAAATCACGATGCAGTCTACCGCGTGTTTGCGGAGAGTAAAGAGCAAAGGCGCGACCCGCTGCCGGAAACCTTTATGCTGGATTTCCAAAGCGTATCCGTACCGGCACACCAACGTGTAACGATAAAAATATAAAAACAAAGAAAAGAGGCGTGAAGATGCTCGAAATCAAAGACGGCGCATTCTATATGGACGGAAAGCCCTTCCATATCTATTCCGGCGCCATGCACTACTTCCGCATTCCCTGCGAATACTGGGAGGACCGGCTGCAAAAGCTCAAGGCCGCAGGCTTCAACACCGTGGAAACCTATGTTGCCTGGAACGTCCATCAGCCGAAAGAAGAGGCAAAATTTGATTTTGAGGGGCAAAATGACCTGATCGGTTTTATTAAAACCGCCCGGAAGGTCGGGCTGTACGTCATTGTCCGTCCGGGGCCCTATATCTGCGCCGAGTGGGAATTCGGCGGCTTCCCGGCGTGGCTGTTAAAATATGAGGATATAAAGCTGCGCTGCTATAATGAACGGTATTTGGGGTTTGTCAAGCAATATTTCGATGTGCTTCTTCCCATGCTTGCCGAAGAACAGATCACCCGCGGCGGTCCGATCATCGCCATGCAGGTGGAAAACGAATACGGCAGCTACGGACGAGACAAGAAATATCTGCGGTATCTGCGTGATTTGATGCGGGATAACGGGATCGATGTTTTGCTGTTTACCTCCGACGGTGAAAGCCGCTACCATCTTTCCGGCGGCGGGATCGATGAGGAATTCAAAGTGGTGAACTTCGGCAGCTATCCGAAGGATGGTTTTCGTGAGTTGAAAAAATACCAGCCGGATAAGCCGCTGATGTGCGGTGAGATGTGGTGCGGCTGGTTCGACCATTTTCGTGACAAGCACCATCATTCCAATGATATTTATGTTACAAAAGTCAACAGACGCATCCTCGATGAGTTTTTTGAGGAAAATGCAAACTTTAATTTTTATATGTTCCACGGCGGCACGAATTTCGGCTTTATGGCGGGCGCAAATTATGACCATGTCTATCAGCCTACGACCACGAGCTATGATTACGACGCTCCGCTGAACGAATACGGCGATTATACGAAGAAGTATTTTGTTATGCGTGATGCGCTCTGCCGTTTACAAGGGATCGCGCCGCCGCAGCTTCCGCCGCGCCCGCAGACACAGAGCATCGGCCGCGTCGCGCTCACACAGTCTGCGTCCTTTGCGGAGCACATCAAACAGAACGCAGAAAAGCACACCGACCACATCCCGCACTATATGGAGTATTACGGGCAGAATTACGGTATGATTTTGTATCATACGGAAATCGAGGGGAACTATCCCGACACCCAAATCGCTGCCGGCGGCGTGCATGATATTGCCTATGTCTATGTAAACGGTAAGTTTGTGGGCCGTTATGACCGCTCTTGTCCGCTTACCAAAAAGCAAAAGAAAATGGGGATGGACGCGCCCGAGAGCTTTTCTTTCCCGATCCCCGCATTCAACGGAAAAATCACCGTGGATATTTTGGTCGAGGGCATGGGCCGCATCAATTTTGCCAAACGCATTCATGACCGCAAGGGTCTCGAGTTTGTCATGATCGGCGAGCAGTATACCTATGACTTCGACGTGTATACCATTCCGCTGGATACATACCAAAATCTACCGTTTTCTAACGGTACAAACGGAACTTGCCCGGCCTATTTCAAGGGCGTGTTTCACGCCGACAGTCAGGCGGACTGCTTTGTAGACATCCGAAACTTCAAAAAGGGCTATGTGTTCGTCAACGGTAAAAATCTGGGCCGCTACTGGGAGGTTGGACCGCAGCGCACGCTGTATTTGCCGGGCGTATGGCTGAAAGAAGAAAATGAGATCGTTGTTTTTGAGCAGGAAGGGTTTGTTAAGCCTGAAATTCAGATCGTTGACAAACCGATTTTTAAATAATTTTTGATTTGGATCTTATCGGGGGCTAAAAGCTATGAAATCTAAAGCAGAAGTCGCAGCAACTGTAAAAACCTTCGTTACCGACCTGAAAACCTATTGGAATCATCCGAGACCCGGCGAATACGTTTCCAATAAGGAATTTTTGTTTTTCGCCTTAGGCTCCGGCGGCTCCAACAACGCCCAGTATACGGGAGGCAACCTGTCCTTTGCGGCAAGCTGTCTGTTTGTCGGCGCGATCTATGGTCTTCGGATGATGGACTTCGCCATGCTCGGCATCGTCAACATGGTGCTCAATTACCTGTTCCAGCCGATCTCCATGATCATTACGGACAATCTCGGCCGTCCGCCTAAGAAAACGATGCGGATGATCCATGGGGCTTCCTTGGCTTTTGTTGTTGTCGGTATCGCATGCTTTTTTATCCCGCAGGCGCCTTTTGAAAGCTTTATGCCTGCGCTGCCGCAGGTGCTCGGTACAAAGTTCTTAGTGCAGGTGCTGTCGACTTACTACAATATTCTGGTGTACCGAACGCTCTCCCCCAAGTTTGGAAAATACCGTTGCTGGATCGTCGCCGGTATCCTCCCGTATATGGCAGTATTGATGCTGCTGGTCCTGTTCCCGTACAATCGGCTTTCCTACAATGACAAGTTCTGGGTCATGAACTTGATGTTTGCGATCTGGGGCACTTTCGGCTCCTGCTTTGCGCAGGCCAACAACGTACAGAACGTCATAACGCCGAACACCAATGAGAGAACGCGGATCATTTCGATCGGTTCGTTTATCAGCGGTTTGTTCCCGTCGATCTACAACATCATTTGGCCGGTAGCGGCTGCGGCAGTCGGCGGGCTTACGAATATTCGAACCTATCGCCTGATCGTGCCGATCATGGTGCTTGCCATGGTGCCGTTTACGCTGTTTTTGGCGTTTGGCTGTAAAGATCGTGTGATCCAGGAACAGGATCATAAACCGGAAGTCAACATGAGAAAGGGCTTCAAGGAGGTGCTTCGCAACAAATACCTTTGGATCACCAATATCTCTACCTGGATCACCACTTTTTCCACAGGCGCGATCAATATCGTCAATATGCTGATCATTTACTCCATGCGCCAGGACTGGTTCCAGGGGATCATGTCCTCCATTCTCGGTACGGCGTACACACCCGGCATGCTTTTGTCCCCATGGCTGATCAAAAAGTTCGGCAAAAAAAGGCTGATGCTGTTCTGCAAATACATGAATGTCTTTTGCACTTTGCTGTCCGTTGCGGGCGTGTATATGAACAGCCTTGTGATCATTGTGATCTCGCAATATCTTGCCACCATGCTCGGTTCCGTTATGACGATCATAACGACCTCCATGAGCGCGGATATTTGGGATTATCAGCAGTATATTTCGGGGGAGCGTTTAGACGGCTGCATGGGTATTTTCAGCTATCTCGCATCGCCTGTCACCACGCTTGCCGCTATGGTCGTGCCGACGCTTTACGGATTGTTTGGCTTTACTTCGGACTGGAACATCCTGTTTGACGGCGGCATCCGCAACCGTATTTTTATCGTAACCATTGTCTTGACGGCTTTGACCGGCCTGCTGTCGGCTGTACCGTATCATTTTTATGATTTGACGGAGCAGCGTCATGAGGAAATGATGGATGAGCTTCGCAAACGAGCAGAGGCAAAAGACCGCGGTCAAGTACAGGAAGCGTCACAGTCGTCCGAGAGTGCCGCAGAATCTGTGTAAGGGAGGCAGCAAAATGAAAAAACAAACTCGAACTGTAGCGGCAGGCGTTCTTTTGCTCATGATTTTGACCGTGCTGTTTTCTTCCTGCTCTGCAACGGGCAGCAATGCACCGGAATACAAAGACAATGCCGACGGCTGCGGGTTGTACCGCTATACCAGTTCATCTACGGAAACCGCTTTCACCGTACCGGATACCCATGCGGGGAAGCCCGTTACGGAGCTAATGGATTTTTGCTTGGCAAACGCCGAATATCTGACAGAGATCCATATCGGGAAAAATGTTAAGACCATCGGTATTTGGGCAATGACCAACTGCCAGAATCTTGAGGCGATCTATGTCAGCGAGGAAAATCCGTATTTCAAATCAATAGACGGCGTGCTTTATAACAAGGATATGACACAGCTGCTTGTGTACCCGAATGCAAAGTCCAAAATCGTAACGGACGAGAGCGGCAATACCTCCGGCGGCGAGTTCGTCGTGCCTGATACGGTCAAATCGATTCGTGCCAATGCATTTTACCTCTGCGGGAATCTGCGCTCTATTACGTTCAATGAAGGGCTTGAAGCAGTAGGGGATAAGGCTTTCTTAAAATGCGGAGGGCTTGAGTCGCTGGCTCTGCCGTCAACGCTTGTTGAGATCGGTACGGACGCTTTTTCCTATTTGGACAACGCGAAGCTGACCGTAATTGAAATTCCCGCTTCCGTTGAAAAAATCGGGGATTATGCCTTTTTCTCTTCCTCTTCCTCCGTGGAAAAAGTGATCGTCCATAAAAACAGTGCGGCGGATCTGGAACTTGGCAAAGACTGGCTTCCGAACCAGAAAAACGCGATCAATAAAGAAGCGCCCGTTGAGTTTGTGGGTGAAGGTAACGGTTAAGGTTGCCGAAAGGCAGGAAATGCATGAAATCATTTACTTTCCGATTGGACTGCGCCGGTAAGACGGAACCGGTGAAAAAGCACTGGCAATTCTGTGTCGGCAGCGGTCACGCAGCGCTCGCGCAGCGCGTCGATTATGTGGAACAATTAAAGCTGGTTCATGATGAATTGGGCATAGAACGTGTGCGCTTTCACGGTATTTTGAATGACGATATGAATGTCTGCGTGCGCCTGTCCGACCATCTCCCCTTGAAAACAAGAAACAAAACCAAAATTTATGATTTCTATCAAGTCGGCAGGGTATATGACAACCTTTTGTCCGCAGGTGTAAAGCCTTTTGTAGAGATCGGGTTTATGCCCAAAGCGCTTGCGTCCGGCAAAAAAAACGTTTTTTACTACAAAGGCAATGTCACGCTTCCCAAAAATATGGAAGCGTGGAAGGACTTTATCCGCGCATTTGCCCGATTTCTCATCCGGCGTTATGGGCGGGAAGAGGTTCACACCTGGTACTTTGAGGTGTGGAACGAGCCTGACCTTGCCTGCTTTTTCAAAGGGAGCATGCGGGATTATTTTCGCTTGTACGCAGAAACGGTCCGTGCCCTTAAAGAAGTGGATGCGCAGCTTTTGGTCGGTGGACCTGCAACTACGCGCGGCCGGCATCTGACAGCGTTTTTGGATTTCTGCCAAAAAGAAAGCGTTCCGGTCGACTTTGTATCCACCCATCAGTATCCGACTGACGCGCTCGGCCATTCTATCAACCGTGAGCGGCTGCGTCAAATCAGCAAAATGGATGCGACCGGCGACAAAACCTCGACCCGTGCGCTTTTACAGCCCGTATTTGACAATGTAAACGATTTTAACAAGTCCTTAAAGGGCTATATGACGCGCGAAGCCAAACGGGCGCGCGAAGCGGTAGGGGACTTACCGTTGTTTTACACGGAATGGAGCATCAGCTCCAACTGCACGGCTGCCATCCATGACACGCCCGCTGCTGCGGCGTTCTTTGTCAAAACAGTGCTCGACAATCAGGGTGTTGTGGACGGCTCAAGCTATTGGACATTTTCCGACATCTTTGAAGAACTGTTTTTCTTTACCGATCCCTTTTGCGGCGGGTTTGGGCTTTTGACGGTAGACGGTATAAAAAAGCCGACGTTTTGGGCGTGTAAAATGCTTGCTTCGCTTCCCGACGCGCGTTACCGCCTGCCGGTGACCGATGATGATGTCGAGCTTGCCGCGTTTCGCGGGGAAGACGGCAGCCTGTATTTGCTTTTGTATGCGCAGAACTTTGAACCGAGCGGCGAAAAATACCGCGCGCACATAGAATTACAGAATGCGGGCGCATTTCGTACATGGAACATAAATCGAGTCGATGCCCAAAACGGGAACCCCGTTGCGCTTTGGGAAGCCATGGGGAAGCCCGCTGCGCTTTCCAAAGCGGCGCTTGCCGATCTGCGCGCGAAGTCCGAACCGAAAACGGAAAGCGGAACCATAGATGCAGGCATTTTGAACAAGGGCATAGACATCCGACTTAGCGACAATGACGTTGTGATGCTGGTCTTAAAACCGTAAAAGCAAGGGGGATTTCCTGTGCAGGTACAGTGGGATGCGTTGGCACAAAAGCTCAAGAGCTTGAACAATTCGATCCATAAACCCGATTTCAAAGGTGCGGTGACCACCGCAATGCCGCGCACCTTTCTGCTCGGCAACGGCGATCTGGCGGCGGTTTCCGACGGCAGTTCTACCCAAAAAGAATATCATTTCGGCAAAAACGACTTTTGGAGCTGCGGCGACCTGAAAACCAACGCGGTCATGAATTTCGACGTCCGCCGGGTCACAACACTGCGCGCAGGGACTTTGTCGTTTGACAACCTCACAAGCCGAAAGCATTTCCGTGAGCAGATCGACTTGGTTTCGGCAAGCGTGCAAAGCGTGTATGACGATGTGACGATCACGGCATGCTGTCTGGCGGATTGCAATGCGATGCTCTTCACCGTGGTTTCTAAAAACAAAAAGGCGTTGAACCTGACGCTTCGTGTTCCCGATAACGCGGCGGCGTATCCGTGCGCGTATATAGAGGAGGGTTCGGCAGGGTATATCCGGCGTTCCACGGCAGACTTCGCGAAAAATGAAAGATCCTGGACATCCGCCGTCGCGCTGCGGCTGTTCGATTATGGAAATGATTTAAAAGAAACCGCGCACACAAACAGTGCGATCCGCTACCATATCGAGCTTGCCGCCAATACGCCGAAACGGCTGATCTTGGCCGTGGGCGGCGGCGGAAAAATCAACGACGGAAACGGCAGGCTTCTTGGAAAAACCGCTGTACAGCAGGCGTCAGAGATCATAAACGGACTTTCCGACGCACAAAAGATCGAAAATGCCCTGCAAAGTCATTTGAATTGGTGGCGTTCGTTTTGGTGCGCTTCCAGCGTCACGCTTTCCGATTTGGACTTGGAGAAGTATTATTACGGCTCTTTATACATTATGGCATGCTGTTCGCGTGAAGATAAGATGCCGCCCGGGCTGTACGGCAACTTTATTACCACAGACAAGCCGAAGTGGAACGGCGACTTCCACATGAATTATAATTTTATTGCGCCGTTTTACGGGATGTATGCCGCCAACCGGCCGCAGTTCGCAAAATGTCTGGTACAGCCGCTGCTGGACTTTATCCCCGAGGGCAAACGCCGCGCAAAAGAGGAAGTCAAGCTGGTATGCCGCGAGTATGTGTGCGGCGGGGTGTGCAAAGGCCATTTATTTCCGGGACGCCGCGATTTAAAGCAGGGGGTCGACAACGCCGTGCTGTACCATGTGGCGCTCGGGCCTTACGGTGTTTCGGCATGGGACGAGGACGGCGGGTATTGGCGGCAGATCGACGATGCCGCGTTTACTGCCATGGGGCTTACGGCGTATTATTTTTATACGCTTGACGGCGGATTCCTGCGGGAAGTCGCAGAGTATCTGGAACTGAATGTCAACTTTTTCCTGGCATGGCGGGAAAAGGAAACGCTGCCCGGCGGCGGCTACCGTTACAACCTGTGGTCAGGCGCGCATGAAGGGTCTTTTGAGCTGAACGCCACCCATGTCATCGGCACCATCAAAAACATCCTGCTTTGCCTGCTGGACGGCGTTCGGCGCGGCTATCTGCAAATAGGCTCTGAAAAGGCCGCAGTTTGGCAGGACTTTCTGGACCATCTGCCGCAATATCCCGTGCGCACGGCAAAATACGGGAAATTCCCGTTCAAAAAGCAAATGCAGCATGTTTTGGCGCTTGGGGAAAAGGGTTTGGTCTACAGCAAATATTCCGCGACGGTCGCACTGGAGTTTATTCATCCGTGCGAGGATATGACCTTTGACAGTGACGATACGGTTAAGGCGGCTTCCCGGCGCACGATCGACTTATATAAGATCTTGGACAGAAATAATTTCCGTCAGGTGAACAACCTGCCGAAGATCTTCATCCATGCCGTTCGCTGCGGATACAGCCCCGAAAAGGTGCTTTCCGAGTTCAAGCGCCTGTACCGAAAAGATTTTATGGTCAATTATTCGGTCAAGGATTACGGCGACACGCACGGCATTGAAAAGTCGGGCGGCATTGAATTTATCCACAGTATGCTGCTGTCAAGCGATACGAAAACAGTCAAGGTCTTCCCGAACTGGCTGCAAAACAAAGATGCAAGCTTCGTCAATCTTCGTGCCCGCGGTGCGTTCTTGGTCAGCGCATCGTATTCGGCAAAAAAACGGTGTGTCGAACAGTTGGAGATCACAAGCCTTGTGCAAAATGAAATCCGGATCTATAACGAATTTAAAAACCCGATCGTGCTTGCCGAAAACGGCGAAGCGGTGCCTTATACAAAAAGCGCCGACCGCCACGGCAGGGAGATCCTCTGCTTTGCTGCCGTGCCGAACGAAGCATATAAAATTTTTGATGCCTGATGGAAACAGCTGTAATATATCATTAAAAGGCGGTGCATGATGCGCTACTTTATTAACAAAACCAATTACCTTGATTTCAGTACGTTTGCCGAAAACCGTTTGGAACACCGCAGCTATTTTATTCCGTTTCGTACATTGGAGACGATGCGGAAAACCAATTGGTTCTCCGAGCGTTCTGAAAGCGACGCTGTAACGTTGCTTTCCGGCGCGTGGGATTTTATCTATTATAAGACGGCCTCCAAACTTCCGAAGAATCTGGATACAGACAAGGTGGCATTTCAAAAAATCACTATACCGTCCACTTGGCAAAAAACAGGGTATGATACGGTCAATTATTTAAATTCTAGGTATCCGTTTCCGTGCCGACCGCCAAAAACCCCGAAGAACTGTCCGGTCGGGGTATACCGCAAGGTTTTTTCGCTAAATCAGAAAAAGGAATGCAGCTATTTTCTCACTTTTTTGGGTGCGGGTGCGTCCTTGGATGTCTACCTTAACGGTGTCTATGTCGGTTACAGCGAAGGAAGCCACAACAGTGCGGAATTTGATATTACCAAGTATCTGTTTGCGGGGGAAAATGAGCTTTTGGCTGTTGTTTACAAATGGTCAACAGGCACATATTTGGAATGTCAGGATATGTTCCGCGAAAACGGCATATTCCGCGATGTTTATATTACGGAACAAGCGGACACATATTTCTTTGATTTTGTATTCCAAACCGAAAAGAGCGAACATGGCTATAAAGCTCTGCTTACGGCGGACATCCGCGGCGCGAAAAAGGCGCAATGGAAGGGTGAACTGTTTTCAGACGACGTATGTATCGCTTCAAAGGCCGCGTGTGTAGGGGAAACGGTTGGGTTTGAAAATTTGGATGTTCGCGAGTGGAACGCCGAGCACCCGATCTGTTATGACCTTGAACTTACTTTGCTCAGTAACGGTCATATTTTGGAATGTATCCGACAAAAGGTCGGCTTTCGGACAATAAAGATTGACGGTTGCAAATATTTGCTCAACGGCAAGCTGATTAAATTAAAAGGCGTTAACCATCACGATACGCATCCCATCCGCGGCTATGCCATGACTGCCGATGATTTGAAAAAAGATATTGAGCTGATGAAGGCATACAATGTGAATTGTGTGCGTACCTCGCATTACCCGCCCGACCCACTGTTTGTTACCATGTGCGATGTTTACGGTATTTATCTTGTGGATGAAGCGGATATGGAAACACATGGTTGTTATAAGCCTAAGTGGATCGGTGACAATCCAAAATGGGAACCGCGCATTCTTGACCGTATGTCTGCTTTGTTTGAACGGGATAAAAACCATACCTGTATTGTCATGTGGTCTATGGGTAACGAATGTACGGGCATCCGAAATTTTGATGTCAGCTACGCGTATTTAAAATCCAAAACCACCATTCCGATCCATTATGAACCCGCTTGCAGAAGCGAGCGCGTGCATTATGGTATTTTGTCGCATTTTTATACGTCGCCGTGGGATATGCGTGCGCTTGCACGCGGTGAATGGAAGGGCGAAAAGAATTATGATGCACCGTTCTTCCTTTGCGAGTATGCGCACAGTATGGGCGTTGGCCCCGGTGCTTTGGATGAATACTGGGATGTGATCTACAGCGACGAGCGCTTTTTAGGCGGCTGTATCTGGGAGTGGGCGGATCATGCGCATTACAGCGAGACGGCGAAATACAAATATACCTACGGCGGTGACAACGGCGACAAAAAACACGACGGAAACTTCTGCTGTGACGGTTTGTTTTTCCCGGATCGCACCCCGTCACCAAGCGCATTTTGTATGAAGAATGTGTACAGTCCGCTGCGCGCTGCGTATCGGGATGGGCGCTTGTTTGTAACAAATACCAATCGTTTTGCGTCGAGCGAAGGTATAAGGATCTCATATTATCTGTTGAAAAACGGAGAAAAACAAACGGAAAACGTTTATGATTCCGCAATCGAGCCGGAGCAGACGGTAGAACTGTCTGCGGATATTGCGTGCAGCGATGCAGATGATGCATTTGTGATTCTGACCTATACCGACATGCGTACGAATCAAATCGTCGCCCGTGAGCAGATCACGCTCCGCGAAACTCTGCCGGAGATCGCCGCAAGGCGCTGCGCCGTTCAGTGGAAGAACGAAAGCGGGAATCTGCTGTTAGAGAGCGAACATCGGAAAATGGAATGGAACAAAAGCGGAAACCTTTGCCGTTTGACCGATCAAAACGGTAAGGATATGTTGTTTGATAATCTGCGCGGCTTTGTTCCTCAGCTTTCTCAAGCTGTTATTGATAACCACAAGCATATGACGTGGTCGCTGAAAAAAGCCGGTATCCCGCGGCTACAGCCGGGCGTGGGAAAACGCGTCTATGACGACTATTTGAATACCGTTTCCACAAAATTTCCGCTGCTGAACGGTCGTAAAAAGCGCTTTGAGGTTGAGCTTGTGTTTAAAGCGCTGTCCGAAAAGAGGGTGCGTGTATCCTATACGCTTACAAGCCTTTGCAAAAAGCCTTTGGATATTCCGCAAATCGGTTTGACGCTGAAATTAAAGGGCGAATACAAGAACGTAAAATATTACGGTATGGGTGATGTGGAGTGTTATTCCGATTTTTCCAAGCAGTCTGTTATGGGCGTTTATGAAACCACTGCAGAGGATATGTACGTTCCGTATATCAAACCGCAGGAGTCGGGGAACCGCAGCGGCGTTCGCTGGGCGGAGATCACAGACAATACGGGCGCGGGGATACGCATAACAGCTGTTGCAGCACCGCTGAACTTCAAAGCAGTCAATGTTGTGACTGAAAACCTGCAAAATGCCAAGCATACGGAGGACGTGGAACGTGTCAATGCAACCGTTCTGCATTTAAACGGGTTTATGCGCGGTATCGGCAGTGCAAGCTGCGGCCCGGATACCGCCGAGCGGTATAAAAAGATTCTGCATTTGAAAGAATGTTTTACATACACATTTGACTTTGAAATTATTTAACGGGAGCGTAACCATGAAGCATTGGGTATTGGACGGCAGCGCGTTTCTGTCGAAGATCGAAAAAACGGAAAACGGCTTTGTCTTTTCCAACGGGCTTGTGCGCCGCGAAATCGAAAAAACGGGCTGCAAAACCGTGACCTTTGAAAATCTGCAAAACGGCGTGCAGCTGATTGCCGCGCCGTATGCGGACTTTGAGATTTCCGTAAACGGCAAAACGCAAAGCGCCGCAGTTTTTAAATTTGAAAAAGCGGAGGAAGTCCCTTGCTTGGAGCGCGTTGCGTTCCGCAAAACCGAGACCATGACCGCCGGCGGCGTATATCCGCCGCCCGGCAAAGCCGTGCTTTTGCATTATTCGACAGAAGGCTTGCCGTCTGTGACCGTTCGCTATGAGATCTATGACGGAATGCCTGTTATGATGAAGCGCCTTACCGTGCACAATGGCGGCAAAGCTGCCGTGACGATCGACAATATAGCGGTCGATGTCCTGAAAATTACGGACAACCGCGATACATTATTTGTGGACAGCGATTATGATTCCACCACCGATTTTCTCGGGCTGGATCTTCAAAAATATGCCAAGCACTACGCACGCTATCGCTATGACACGTTGGAGGTCGCGCCCTTACAGCGCATGAACGTAAAGCTTATGCCCGGCGAAAGTCTGGATTCCATTGTGTCTTACGAGCTGCTGTTCGGCACAGCCTACTATGAGCAGCGCCTGATCGAAGTCAAAGAGATGTATCGGCGTATTGCACCGTGGTGCACGGACAACGTTTCCTTTTTCCATTTGATCTCCAATTCCCCGCGTACCATTCGGAAAGTGGTCGACCAGTGCAAAGAGATCGGTATTGAAATGATCATTCAGTCCTTCGGTTCCGGCGTCAATATGGAAAGCGGTAACGAACGGTATCTGGAATGCATCAAAAAGGCATATGATTACGGCCACAGCAAAGGTATCCGCATGGGCGCGTATACGCTGGCTTATGTCAAAAATTACCGCCCGGTCAAAGGGGATGAAGCCTTGAACCATGACGGCAGCCATATTTGCCGCTGCCTTGCCACCGACTGGTCGAAGCAGTACATGAAAAATGTTTTGCGCTTTATCGATCGAACCGGCGCGGACGCGGTGGAGATCGACGGCCCTTACGGGATGCTGATGTGCGCCGGCGGTAAAACACATAACCACGACGATTTTACGGATTCCCAATATAAGCAGTGGAAAGCGTCGGTCGTAGACTGGTACCGCGAGATCAAAAAGCGCGGCGTCTATATCAATGCGCCGGATTGGCATTTCTTAAACGGTACCAACCGCAGCGGCGTGGGCTATGAGGAGATCGCGTTTTCCGAACGCCGTTCCGAACAGCTTGTGACTTCGCGTATTTACTATTATAAAGGTACGTTTTCCAAAAACCCGTCGCAGGGCTGGGGCTTTTTGCCGTTGAACGTCTATCACGGCGGCGGCAAGGATGCACAGTTTTTCCCAACTGCGCAAAATGCGTTTGAATTTGACTGGGCAATGGCGCAGATCGTCGCAAGCGGCGTTTGGCCGACCATCCGCGGGAAAAAAGCCTATGACTCAGAGAAGGGAAAAGAGATCTTCACCAAATGGACGACGCTTTATAAAAAATACCGCAGGGTGTTAAACGGCATCACCGTGCACTTTATGCCGCCGCGCATCGACACCGCCGACCCGTCGCGGACCACCTGCATGGATGCGATCATGAACCAGCTCCCGACAGGCGATGTCCGTGGGTTTGTGATGTTCTTCAACCAAACGGACGCTGTGCGGACCGAGGACATTACGCTGCCGGTCTATTATACCGGGCTTTCCGATCTGGACGCGCCGCCCGCGCCGTTTGAAAACACCAAAAACAGCGATGTGCAGTATCCGCTGTACGGCGAAGAGATCGCACCGCTGGTCATCCGCGCCCGTGACGGCTCGGAACGAACCTACATCACCGACGATCAGGTGGAGGATAAGCCTATCCCGCCGATGCCGAAAGGGGAACCGACCGAAAAAACCATCGTCATTTCCGAAAACGACGAAAATCCCGTTTCATATTCCATTGATTCCAACGCGAACGTACATATGCAGCTGACCCTTCCCGCAATGTCCTATAAATGGTACGTCCTGCGTGCACCGAAAGAGGAGAAATAAAGCCATGCAAAAAACCATTCGAGTCGCCATGATCGGCATGGGGGAACGCGGCAAGCAGCTGATGGAGCCTCTGCTGAAAATGGAGGACGTGCAAGTTGTCGCCGTCTGCGATGCTTATGAGGATCGTACCAAAGCCGCCGCCGAGGCGGTCAAAAAAGAAAACGGCAATATCCCTTTTCAGTCGCAGGACTACAAGGCGGTACTCTCGCGTGATGACGTAGACGTTGCGGTGATCTCCACCTCCTGGCAGTATCACATTGCCATCGCGATCGAAGCGATGCGCCGCGGTGTTTTTGCCGCGATGGAGGTCGGCGGTACATATGATCTACAGGAATGCTACGATTTGGTCGAAGCGTATGAGCAGACCAAAACGCCGTTTTTCTTCCTCGAAAACTGTTGCTACGGCCGCCGGGAGCTGATGTGCTTAAATATGGCACGCGCCGGGGTGTTCGGTGAGATTGTGCATTGTGACGGCGCGTATAAGCACGATCTGCGCAAGGAGGTTTCCTACGGTAAAGAAAACCGCCACTACCGCCTGCCGCACTATATCCACCACAACTGTGAAAACTATCCGACGCATGAATTAGGTCCCATCGCAAAGATTCTCGGCATCAACCGCGGCAACCGCATGCTGCGTTTGGTGAGTGTTGCAAGCAAGGCGCGCGGCCTTGCCCAGTACGTCCGTGACAACAAACCGGACGACACAGAGCTTTTAAACACCGAATTCCGGCAGGGGGATATCGTCACGACCGTGATCACCTGCGAAAACGGCGAAACGATTACCCTGACGCTGGACACCACGCTTCCGCGCATTTACAGCCGAAACTTTACGGTGCACGGGACGAAGGGTATGTACCAGGAGGACGGCGACTATGTTTTTCTGGAAAAGGACCTGCAAGTCGATATTGCCGAGATCGATACCGACCCGCAGAAGATCTGGAAAAATGCGGACAAATATGCCGAAACCTATGACAATGATTTGTGGAAGCACAAATCCGCCGGTATGCTCGCCAGCGGCCACGGCGGCATGGATTATCTGGTGCTTCGCGCCATGCTCAGTGCCGCAAGAGGGGAAAGCTATCCTGCGATCGACGTTTACGACGCCGCCGCTTGGATGAGCATCACCGCACTTTCGGAGCGATCTATTGCAAACGGCAATATGCCTGTCGAGATCCCGGATTTCACAAAGGGCAAATACAAAAACAGAACCGAAAAGTCCACCGGCAAATACGCGCTGGATATATAATGCGAAAAAAACAATTTGCAGGATTTCAGCGCACGGAAAGGAAAACCGCATGAAAAAAGTTTTTGTTGTTTCCAAAACGCATTTGGATCTGGGCTTTACAAATTACGCTGCCGTTATTAAAGAGACCTATCTCAATGACTTTATTCCCAACGCCATTGCGCTTGCGAAGCAGGTCAATCGGGACGGCCGGCGAAACTTTGTCTGGACTACAGGCTCCTGGATCATCAAAGAGGCTTTGGAAAAAGGCACGCCCGAGCAGCAGAAAAATCTGCGTGAAGCCATAGAACGCGGCGACATTGTCGCCCATGCGCTGCCTTTTACCACGCATACGGAGCTTTTGGACACAGATACGCTGGACTACGGTCTGTCTATTGTTGACCGCATCGATGCGCTTCGTGGCAGAAAGACCATAGCGGCTAAAATGACAGATGTTCCGGGGCATACCCGCGGGCTTGTCAAGCTTCTTGCCAAACACGGGATCCGCTTTTTGCATATCGGTGTTAACGGCGCATCTGCCGTGCCTAAAGTGCCGGAATGCTTCCTTTGGAAAAGCGGGGACAGCGAGGTCGTCGTTGTCTATTCGGGCGATTACGGCGGGGCGTTCCAAAGCGATCTTTTAGACGAGATTTTGTACTTTGACCATACCCATGATAACAGCGGTGCGCCCGAGCCGGAAAAGATTTTGTCTAAAATCAATTCTCTGCGCAAACAGTATCCGGATTACGAGGTTGCGGCCGGTACGCTGGATGATTTTGCGGAAGTGATTTGGGAAAAGCGCGAAAAGCTCCCCGTAGTGGAGGAGGAGATCGGCGATACATGGATCCACGGCAGTGCGACCGATCCGTATAAATCCGCTGCTTTGCGCGAGCTGATCACTCTGAAAAACAAATGGCTGGCGGACGGCTCTCTGCAAAGGGACAGCGAAGAATATATTGGTCTTGCCGACAACCTTTTGTGTGTGGCGGAGCATACCTGCGGCATGGATGTCAAAATGTATTTTGCGGATTATGAGCACTATCTGAAAAAAGATTTTCAGGCAGCAAGGGCAAAAGATACGATCGCTGTCCGCAATCCCTTTGCAGGTTTTCCGCAGAATTTTCTGGTTTTTGCAAGCCGCTTGCTGGGCATTTATAAAAAAAGCTCGTATCACGCCTTTGAAAAAAGCTGGGCGGAGCAGCGCGGTTATATCACGGCAGCCGTGGCGGCACTTTCTCCCGGGCACCGTGCGGAGGCGGAACAGCATTTGAGAGCGCTGCGCCCGAAGACGCCCGCAGCCTTCACGCCGAACGGTGATGCGTTTGCTCCCGTGTCCTGCGGCAAATGGGCAATGCAATTAAACAAAAACGGCGGCATCGGTGTGCTTTCCTTTGACGACGATGCGGTGATCCGTAAAAACGCCGCGCCGATTTTGGAATACCGATCCTTTGCTTACAGCGACTATCAATTCTGGCTCGAGCATTATTCGCGTGACTTAAAGCAGAACTTTAGCTGGGCCTACGGCGATTTCGCACGCCCGCTTCTGCAAAAGGTAAGCGGAAAATACCCGACCGGTCGTTTCCCGTTCACCGTGCAGACCGCAGCCGCCGTGCAGGCGGAAGACAGCGTACAGCTTTTCGTCAACCTTGTCTGTGAGCGAAAATTGTCGGAGGAGCTCGGTGCGCCGCGTCTGGTACAGTTGGTTTACACCCTGCGTGAAACCGGGCTGACTTTGGATGTCTCCTGGTTTCAAAAAGATGCCAACCGCCTTACGGAAGCCGTGTATCTGCATATGTATCCGACAGGCGGCAAGGTGACTTTTGACAAGCTCGGCGATGTCATTGACCCCATGAAGGTGGTCTCCAAGGGCGGGCGGAACCTGCACGCCGTATGGGCCGCAAATGTGGAAACGGAAAAAGGAAAATACAAGATCTACAACCGCCATTCCCCGATTGTTTCACCCGGCAGAGGCAAGATTTTGGAGTTTGACGATCAGCTTGAGCATATCGAGCAGGACGGCATGACCTTCGTTTTGTACAACAATGTTTGGGGAACGAATTTTCCGCTTTGGTATGAAGAAAACGCCGCTTTCCGTTTCGAGATCACCAATGCAGTGTGTCCCGATGCGCAAAAGGAGACAGAGGTGTGACAATGAAGCTGTATTATGATGCGCCCGTAAGTCAGCTCATGCGCGCACGATCGGGAAAACGCATGAGCCGTGATGCGTTCTGGGAACAGACCGTGCTGCCCTTGGGAAACGGCAGCATAGGCCTCAGTGTATACGGGGAGGTCAACCGCGAAAGAATCGTTCTCAACCATAAGACACTGTGGACAGGCGGACCATCCAAACGCCGTCCGCAGTATTGCGGCGGCAATATCGACAAGCCCGATGCTTTCGGAAAAATGCCGTCAGATTATTTAAAAGAAGTACAGGCGCTGTTTCAGCAGGGCGAGGTCGATCAGGCGGAAGCCCTTTGCAATAAGCTGGTCGGTAAAAAAGCGGGCTACGGTGCGTACCAGTGCTGGGGTGAACTGGAGATCACATACAACGGCTTGAAGCCTGCGCCGAATCGTTATTTGCGGGAATTAGATTTGGATACTGCGGTTTGCAGGGTGGAATATGAAGCGGCTAACGGACGGAAAACGTGTCACGATGCACGGCAGTATTTTGTGTCCCATGCCGACAGGGTCGCTGTTTTGCATACCGTGCGGCGGGAGGGCGGTCTTTCCTGCACCATCCGCTTAAAACCAAGCCATTTCGGCCGTGTCCGGGCAACCAAATCCGGGCTTCTGCATTACGGCAGGCTGTTGGATAACGGCTTGCAGTATTGTGCCTGCCTTTTTCTGGATACGGACGGCAAAACCCGTGCTTACGGCTCTCGGGTCGTCATTCGTGAAGCAACGTACTTCACCGTGTATTTGTGCATGGATACGGATTATGCCGACAATTATCCCGTGTATCGCACCGGAGAGCGTTCCGAGCAGCTTCGTGAGCGCGTGACTCGATGTGCGGAAACGGCCATGCATTGCGGCGTGCAGCCGCTTTACGAGCGGCATCTTGCCGATTACAGGGCGTTATATGACCGTGTTGCGCTGGATTTAGGGGGCAATACGGATTTGCCGCCGACCGACCGGCTGGTGCACACCTATTCAAACCCGGATACGCCGGAGAAGCATAAGCGCGGGCTGGAAGCGCTTCTGTACCAGTTCGGCAGATACCTGACAATCGCTTCATCAAGAGAAGGCGACCTGCTTCCCTCCAATTTACAGGGCATCTGGAATGTTTCCAATACGCCGCCGTGGAACAGCGATTTTCATCTGAATGTCAATCTGCAAATGAACTACTGGCCGGTGTATGTCTCCAATTTGGCGGAGTGTGCGATGCCGCTTGTGCGGTATATCGATAAGCTCCGTGCGCCCGGGCGTGTGACAGCGCTTGTATACACGGGAAAAGAAGCCTCGCAGAATGGAAAAGAAGGCTTTTTGTTCCACACACAAAATACGCCGTTCGGCTGGACTTGTCCCGGATGGTGCTTCAGCTGGGGGTGGTCCCCGGCAGCTGTTCCGTGGATCTTGCACGATGTGTTCGGTGCGTTTGCATACACACAGGATACGGCGCTGCTGAAACATACGATTTACCCGATGCTTAAAGAGACCGCCGGATATTTTTCAAGAATGCTTATCGAGCATAACGGGCGTCTGGTCACGGCGCCGTGCTTTTCGCCGGAACACGGGCCGCGCACCATGGGCAATACCTATGAACAGTCTTTGCTCGCACAGCTGTATCTCGATGCGATCGAAGCTGCTGAGACGCTGGGCGTGGACGCAGACCGCGTAAAGGCATGGAAGGAAATCCTTGCCCGTATGCAGCCGATCGAGATCGGCGAAAGCGGACAGATCAAAGAATGGTATCACGAAAAGGCTTTGGGTGAGATCGGGGAAAAAGGACATCGGCATTTGTCGCACCTGCTGGGGCTTTATCCGTGCAATGTCATAAACAAGCGCAACGACCCGGAATATTTGCAGGCGGCGATCGTTTCTTTGAATGACCGCGGGGACAAAAGCACGGGGTGGGGCACTTGCATGCGCCTTGCTTTGTGGGCGCGCGTCGGGGACGGCGACCGAGCACACCGCCTGATCCAAAGCCTCCTTGCCAACTGCATATATATCAATTTGTTCGACACCCATCCGCCGTTTCAAATCGACGGCAATTTCGGGTATACCGCAGGCGTCAATGAAATGCTTTTGCAAAGCAATTTGGGCGTTGTGGAACTTTTGCCGGCTCTGCCTTCCGTCTGGCGGAACGGTTGTGTGCGGGGACTTGTTGCAGAAGGGAATTTTACCGTAGACATAAGCTGGGAAAACGGTCGGCTTGTAAAAGCAACGGTCGTTTCACGCTGCGGCGGCACATGCGCGTTTTGCTGCCCGCAGGGCAAGCTTTCCTGTATACAGCCGCACGCCTACAATGCGTTCGGCGATCTGGTGGTCGAGACCCGGCAGGGGGATGTGCTTACGATATGTCTCCTTTGATTTTAGCTAAGATATGCAATACATATATTGAAAGCAGGTAAACAGAATGCAAACCCTAAAAAAATCGCTTTGTCTGCTGCTCGCGTTATGGCCGGTCTTTACCTTCGCTTCGTGTTCTTCGCAAAACGCGATGGCAGAAAAGCAGGCAACGCCCGTTAACCTTGCCGTGCAGGAACAGCGTGCAAGGGAACAAAAGCAAGGCGATATTTATGTTTCTCCGAGCGGCAGTGACGAAAACCCCGGCACAAAAGAACAGCCTGTGCAAACGCCGCAGCGTGCCGTGGAATTGGCGCGTGCGCTCGACAAAGCGGAAAAGGTGATTTATTTCGCGGACGGCGAATACCGCATTTCGGCACTGACCCTGACCGCCGAGGACAGCGGCATTACTTTCTTTGCCGAAAACGGTGCGGTGTTCAACGGCGGATTGACGCTTGACCCGGCAGATTTTGAGCCGTACAAAGACAATATTCAGGTGCTGGATTTGTCCAAATACGGCGTGACAGCCGAGCGCATTGGGCAGGTGCGCGCTTTCGGGCAGTACAATCAGGCGGCGAAATACAACGCCGAGGGCAGCCTCTATTGCGAGCTGTTTTGTGACAATGTCCGCATGACCTTAGCGCGTTATCCCAATGCAGGGGAATACCTGTATACGGGCAAGATCCTCGATAACGGCGATTCGAAAGAGGTCTATACCGACCAAGGCACCGAAACAAATCCCGATTGGGAAACCATGCAAAACCCGCGCGGCGGCACATTTGAAGCGGACAAAGCCGTGACCGACCGCGTCAAAACCTGGACAAACAGCGACGACATCTGGATGTTCGGCTATTTCCAATATGACTGGGCGGATTCCACCACGCCGCTGAAAGAGGTCGGCGACGGAACGGTAACTACCGAATACGCCAGCGTTTACGGATTTAAAGAGGGTATGCCCTACTATTTCTTTAACGTGTTTGAAGAGCTGGATGCGGAAAACGAATGGTACATAGACCGCGATGCCCTCAAACTGTACTTCATTCCGCCCGCGGACTTTCAAGGCAAATCTCTGGAGATCTCTCTGGAAACCGGCGATCTGGTCACGCTGCAAGACGCGCAGAACGTCACATTTGATGGTATCACCTTTACCGGCACGCGCGCAAGCGCGATCCGGGGAACGGGCAGCGACATCACGATCCAAAACTGCACCGTCAAAAATGTCGGGGAAAATGCCATAGAGCTGACGGGCGAGCGTATCCTCGTCGAAAACAATACGATCACGGCCACCGGCAAGGCGGGCGTGATCCTCACGGGCGGCGACCGTGAGACGCTCACATCAAGTGAAAATGTCGTAACCAACAATCTGATCTATGACTGGTCGCAGGTTTACAGGACTTACCAGGCGGCGGTGAGCCTGAACGGTGTGGGCGCAGTGTGCAGCCATAACGAGATCTACAATTCCCCGCATGAGGCGATCACGTACTCCGGCAACAACCACGTCATCGAATATAACGTGATCCATGATGTCGTGCTGGAATCCTCAGATGCAGGTGCGATCTACGCGGGGCGCAGTTGGAGCTATTACGGGAATGTTATCCGGTACAACTGCATTTACAACATCGGCTCCGAAGATTTTACGCCGAGCGGCATTTATTTTGACGATGCGCTTTCCGGACAGGAAGCCTACGGGAATCTGCTTATCAACATTCCGGGCTGTGCCTTCCTGTTAGGCGGCGGCCGCGATCTGAAAATCGAAAACAACCTGATCATAAATGCGGCCACGCCGATTTACTATGATGACCGCGCAATTGTGGACAGCTCTGCGAGCAGCTGGTTTAAGCACAGCCAAACGCCCGGAGAAGGGCTTTGGGCAACGCTTACAGAGGTGGATGTGCAGTCGGAAGCATGGAAAGCCGCTTTCCCGGAACTGTCCGCGCTCTCCGATGATTTTGAAAACACCGAAGACCCGCAGTTTGCCGCCAATCCTGCAAACAGCACCGTGAAGCACAATGTTGTCGTAAACGCCAAAAAGAGTCTCGGCGATATTTCCAATGGGGCTGAAGAATACAGCGACATTTCCGAAAATACGCTGTATAAATTGGGCGATGCACCTTTTGCCGCAGACGGCGACTATACGCTGACACAGCTGCCCGAGGACTTTGAGCAGCTTCCGTTTGATCAAATGGGCAGGACTTATAAATAAAGGCATACCCTGTACGGATCTGTTTGTGTGAATACACGGCTGCAAGACAATGGTACAATCCAATATCATATTATTTTGAAGACAAGAGGCGCAAAAATGTACGAAAAGATTACCATTCCGACCATCCGCTTTGAGGGTGCTGAAAGCCAAAATCCGCTGGCGTTTCATTACTATGATGCCGAACGGGAAATTCTGGGCAAACCCATGAAAGACCATCTGAAATTTGCCATGTCCTGGTGGCACACCCTGTGTGCCGGCGGTACGGATATGTTCGGGCGCGCGACCTTCGACAAATCCTTCGGCGCTGTGCCGGATACCATGGAACATGCCAAAGCAAAGGTCGATGTCGGCTTTGCCTTCATGGAAAAGCTGCGGATCCCGTATTTCTGCTTCCATGACATGGATCTGGTACCCGAATCGGATGACATCAACGAAACCAATGCCCGTCTGGACGAGATCTCGGATTATATTTTGGAAAAAATGCAGAAAACGGGCATCAAGTGCCTTTGGGGCACGGCCAATATGTTTTCCAATCCGCGCTACATGAACGGCGCGGGCAGCACAAATTCCGCTGAGGTGTATACCTTTGCCGCGGCACAGATCAAAAAGGCACTGGATTTGACCGTAAAATTCGGCGGCGAGGGCTATGTGTTCTGGGGCGGCCGCGAGGGCTATGAAACCCTGCTCAATACGGACGTCAAGTTTGAACAGGAAAATATTGCGCGCTTGATGCGCATGGCGGTGGAATATGGGCGCAGCATCGGCTTTACAGGCGATTTTTACATCGAGCCGAAGCCGAAAGAGCCTATGAAGCACCAATACGATTTTGACGCAGCGACCGCGATCGGCTTCCTGCGGCAATACGGGCTCGACAAGGATTTCAAGCTGAATATCGAAGCGAACCATGCCACTTTAGCAGGGCATACGTTCCAGCATGAGCTTCGTATTTCAGCCATAAACGGGATGCTCGGCAGCATTGACGCCAATCAGGGCGATCTGCTTTTGGGCTGGGATACCGATGAATTCCCGTGCAATGTGTATGACGCGACCATGTGCATGTACGAAGTCCTTAAAGCGGGCGGGTTTGTGCACGGCGGGTTAAACTTCGACGCAAAATCCCGGCGCCCGAGCAACACGATGGAGGACCTGGTGCAAAGCTATATTTTGGGGATGGATACCTTTGCACTTGGGCTTATCAAGGCGGCCGCACTCATCGAGGACGGACGGCTGGACCGCTTTGTCGAGGCGCGTTATGCCAGCTTTAAAACCGGTATCGGCGCCAAAATCATCCGCGGCGAAACGACGCTTCAAGAACTGAGCGACTATGCCTGTGCCAAGAAGAAGCCCGAAGCGCCGTCCTCCGGCAGGCAGGAATACCTGCAGGCGGTCGTCAATTCCGTGCTGTTCGGGGAAGGGTAAAACGATGCGGTATGTGATTGGTATCGATCTGGGAACATCGGCGACCAAAACCGTTTTGTTTGATATAACGGGCAAAAAAATTGCATCCGCCGCAAAGGAATATCCCCTTTTACAGCCGCAAAACGGCTGGGCCGAGCAGGACCCGGCGGAGTGGTATGCGGCGGCGATCGAGACCCTACGCGCCGTTGTGGAAAAAAGCGGCGTTTCGGCTGCGGATATTGTATCGCTCGGCATTTCCGGGCAGATGCACGGCCTTGTGATGCTTGACGAAGCGGGCGAGGTGCTGCGTCCGGCGATTCTGTGGTGCGACCAGCGCACGGAAAAGGAATGTGCGGAAATCACGGAACGTGTTGGCTTTGACAGGCTGATTGCAATCACCGCAAATCCTGCGCTGACCGGCTTCACGGCATCCAAAATTCTGTGGGTCAAAAAGCACGAGCCGGCGCTTTATCAAAAATGCCGCCATGTTTTACTGCCGAAGGATTATCTTCGCTACAAGCTGACAGGTGTTTTTGCCACGGAAATGTCGGATGCATCCGGTATGCAGCTTTTGGATGTGCCGCACCGCTGTTGGTCAAAAGAGGTGCTGGCCGCGCTCGACATCGATCCCGCCTTGCTCGGCAGGCTGTATGAGTCCCCCGAGGTGACGGGTACGATCGGTAAAGAAGCCGCAGGCCTGACCGGGCTTGCGGTCGGCACGCCCGTGGTCGGCGGGGCAGGGGATAACGCGGCTGCCGCTGTAGGTACGGGCGTTGTCCGCGACGGCAGGGCGTTTACTACCATCGGGACTTCCGGCGTCGTGTACGCGCATACCGACAAGCCGATCATCGACCCAAAAGGGCGCGTGCATACCTTCTGCTGTGCCGTGCCGGGCGCGTGGCACGTCATGGGCGTGACACAGGCGTCTGGGCTTTCTTTACAGTGGTTCAAAAACAATTTCTGTATGCCTGAAATCGAACGTGCAAAGCAGACGGGGAAAGATGTTTACCAAATCACAGACGAGGAAGCATCGAAGATCCCGATCGGCGCAGACAGGCTTTTGTATTTGCCGTATTTGATGGGTGAGCGCACGCCGCATCTCGACGCGAACTGCCGCGGCGTTTTCTTCGGCCTTTCCGCCATGCACACGCGCGCACACCTCGTGCGCGCCGTGATGGAGGGCGTCGGGTATTCGCTGATGGACTGTATGCACATCCTGCAAACGATGGGCATTGCGCCTGCGGAAATGATTGCTACGGGCGGCGGGGGGAAAAGCGCGCTGTGGCGGCAGATGCTTTGCGATATGTTTGAAATACCGGTTTGTACAACCGCCTCGTCCGAAGGCCCGGCATTGGGCGTCGCGATCCTGGCGGCTGTCGGCGCAGGGATCTACAAAAGCGTGGAGGCGGCGTGCGACGTCATGGTGCAAAAGAATGATAATGCGCTCCTGCCCGTCCCGGAAAACACGGCGATTTACTACAAATACCACGCCTTGTATAAAAAACTGTATGCGTCTTTAAAAGACGATTTCCAAGCGCTCGCCGCCCTATAATACAGTCGGAAAATTTGCTCCTGATCTGTTCCTGCCGATAAATAAATGCGGCAGTGCGAATCGCACCGCCGGTCGGTGCGGCAAACGCAGGCGCCTGTGCCGCGCTTTACAGGACTGCTAAAAATCGGAACATGGACTGCCGTTTTTCGGATTTTTAAGTTTTTTGAAAAAAGCCTTGATTTTGCGCGCGAAATATATTATAATACCAAAGCACTCGAAAGAGCGCCATCGGGGTGTGGCGAAGTTTGGTATCGCGCTTGGTTCGGGACCAAGAGGCCATGGGTTCAAGTCCCGTCACTCCGACCA
>CALWVM010000017.1 GCA_944384985.1 uncultured Clostridia bacterium
CTCTTAATTGGCGTTCCCCGAAACAAGTCCTTTTTTCTTTCCACAATTCTGTAACACATCATTGACAAACCTACAGAATCGTTCCGATACGCCTTGTATATTTGCCCAAACGGACGGCGGAACTTGTAATTTTGCGTATCCTGCACCAGCTTTGGAAATGCAACCGTCTCATTCTCCGACCCAGCCTTTTTTATACATCAGGTGCGCCGAGAGCATAGAGATGACCACGCCAACGGGGATGAGCACCCCGGTGGAGAGCGTGCCGTTGAACAGCAGCAGGATCACGATGGCGGCGATCGGCACAAACGCGAGCTTCCAGTGCTTCATGAAGTAGCTGATCCCGAGCGCACCGAACAACGCGGGTACGACCTGATCGAACGCCGGTGCAAACACGGAATTGTCATCCGTGAGATACGGCAGGACCGGGCTGAAGGCTACCACGCCGACGGCGATGATGAGCGTGGTCACGATCGACGAGGTTGCAATGGCGATGGTAGAAATCACCTCGCCCTCCTCACTGTTGGCGCGCACGCCGGCGTTCTCCATGGCATTTAAACCGCAGGGCAGCTTGAGATTGGTGATATTGCCCGTGACAAAGCTCAGGTAGGTGCCGCCCGCGCCGAGCAGGGGCGTGTAGGTGAACACCTCGATCACGGAAGTCGGATAAAACAGCAGCGCAACAGGCAGAAGCCCTTCGAACACATAGCGCGCCTCGGGCCAGACGCCGAGGTGCAGGCAGATGGCGACGGGCAGCATCAAAAACAGCAGCAGTGCCGCAATGTCCCAAAGGATACCGTACAGATGCACGCCGCTTTCATAGGTTCTTTCTTTCATAGCTTCCTCCCCCTTTACCCGCGCCACTCGAACATCGCGATATCCGGCGGCAGGACCTGCCAAAGGATCATCACAACGCCCATGGCAAGCAGCATGGAAAACGGCATGGCAAACGGTTGCAGCCACTTGATATTAAAGCGGTTGGCAATCGATTGCAGGATCAGCATAAAAATCATGGAGGAGACCAGCGCGCAGATGGACATCACGCCTGCGCCGTCGCCGATGATGGATTCCTCGCCCTTGCCCGCAATCGCTCTGCCGATGAATGCGGAAATCAGGCCGATGAACGCCGCAGCCGACATGACATCCGCCCATTTGCCGTTTTTGGCGACCGCCTTGCTCATGCCCTTTTGGATCTTTTTGAGCAGGAACGGCACCAGGATCAGCGGCATGATGCTGCCAAGCGTCATGACCCACGCGACCGCCGTAAACATGGCGGGGTCCGTAACCTCCTGCGAAAGCCCGGCGGAGCTGCCGAACGCATCAATGGCGGCTTCGGCAGCAGGCACCTCATAGGTGATCGCGCCGATGACCGTCAGGCGGATCCACGGCAGCACAAGCCCCAGCGCGCCTGAAAGCGTTAGCACCGTTGCGAGGATCGCGAGCGCGGGCGCGACGGTGAACAGGGCGCTCGAGGACACGGTCTTTTTAAGCGAAGAAGTGTCGATTCCCAACTCCTTCGCCCGCTTCCACGCGCGCACTAGGAAAAACACCGACTGCGCCACGACGAACGCCACGACCAGGAAGCCGAGCGCATACATAAAGCCATCCGACTTGAAATCCACTGGATCTCCCCCTTAATTCAATTTTCAATACAAAAAGGGCACGGCGGCTTGTCACGCTCCGTGCCCAACCTTACAGGTAAAATATAGCATATCCGAAAGCAAAATACAACCTATTTTCGCGTACAGCCGCCGTTTTCAGCATCCCGGCCGAGATAATTGCGCAAAATCAGGCGGATGCTTTCGCGTTCGGGTTCGGAAACCGCCCGATACCCACGCAAAAGCGCGCGTTCGTCGGGGCTCAGTTCCACGCTTTCCACATTTGCCGTGTGCCCGATGAGCGCATCCACCGACATTCCAAACAGATCCGCAAGCGCGATCAAAGTATCGATATCCGGCTCGACGGCATGGTTTTCATACATGTTGATGGATTGCTGGCTGACGCCGATCTTTGCCGCAAGCTGTTGCTGGCTCAAGCCCCTCTCCTTTCGCAGCCGCTTCAGGTTCTTTACCATAAACATCACCCTACTGCTTATATGGTAGCAATATTCCTCCGGCTTGAAAAACAATTATATGAAGTTGACAACAATATTTATTTGTTATATAATAGCTCTTACGAAATACGCGGTACACTGCGTTTTTCGGCACACGGCGCCGGCGGTTTTCCCGCCCCACGGCTACCCCCTATCCCGCTGCCGCCGTGTGCATTTTTCGCATAAAAAAGTCGCCGCCGCGCCGCCGGATTTCGCCAAATTTTGCCCTGTGACCCCTTGATTTTTCACAAGGCGTACTATATAATAAACAGTGTCACACTTCGAGGGTGTAACCGCGAAGTGTGTTTTTCTGTTTTGCAGGAGGCAAAAATCGGTTTTTCGGGAGAAATGATGTGTGAAAATCGGATTTGACAACAACAAATACCTGAAGCTGCAATCCGAACGCATCCGCGAACGGATCCACTCTTTCGGCGGCAAGCTGTATCTCGAATTCGGCGGCAAGCTGTTTGATGATTACCATGCTTCGCGCGTGCTGCCGGGCTTTTTGCCGGACAGCAAAATGAAAATGCTTTTGGAACTGCGCGAGGATGTGGAGATCATCATCGCCATCAATGCAAACGACATTGAAAAAAGCAAGGTCCGCGGCGACATCGGCATTACATATGAACAGGACATCCTGCGGCTGATGGACGTTTATGCGTCGTTGGGTCTCCCCGTTTGCGGCGTTGTCATGACCCAGTTTGCAGGGCAGGCTTCTGCGGCGTCCTTTGAGGAACGGCTGCAAAAGCTCGGTGTAAAAGTTTTCCGCCATTATCCCATTGAAGGGTACCCGGCGAACATCCCGCTGATTATCAGCGACGAGGGATTCGGGAAAAACGACTATATCGAGACGACCCGTTCGCTCGTCGTGGTGACGGCGCCGGGACCGGGCAGCGGGAAAATGGCGGTCTGCCTTTCGCAGCTTTACCACGAGCACAAGCGCGGTGTGCAGGCGGGGTATGCAAAATTTGAGACGTTCCCTGTTTGGAACCTGCCCCTGAAGCACCCGGTCAACCTTGCATATGAAGCGGCGACGACCGATTTGAACGACGTCAACATGATCGACCCGTTCCATTTGGAGGCTTACGGCAAAACGACCGTCAACTATAACCGGGACATTGAGATTTTCCCGGTGCTCAATGCGATCTTTGAACGCATATTCGGCACATCCCCGTATAAATCCCCCACGGACATGGGCGTCAATATGGCGGGATTCTGCATCGTCGACGACGATGTGGTCTGTGAAGCCTCCAAGCAGGAGATCATCCGCCGCTATTATAAAACACTGGTCGCCGCGAAAAAGGGCGAAAACGTGGGGCAGGAGGTCCTCTCTTTGGAACTTCTGCTGGAACAGCTCGGTATAACGCCCACCTATCGCCGGTGCGTGCAGCCCGCGCTCGATCTTGCGAAAGCAACGGGCGAGCCCGCCGCCGCCATCGAACTGCCCGACGGCAGGATCATTACAGGCAAGACCAGCGCCCTTTTAGGGGCGGCGAGCGCTATGCTCTTAAACGCGCTCAAGGCGCTGGCAAACATCAGCGCAGACGTTGACCTTGTGTCGCCCGTCGTCATCGGGCCCATCCAGGATTTGAAGATTCACCATCTTGGCAGCAAAAATCCGCGTTTGCACACGGATGAGGTGTTGCTTGCGCTCTCCATCTCGGCGGCAACGAATCCGACCGCCGAACATGCTGTGCAGGCGCTCTCACAGCTGCGCGGCTGCGATATGCACACCACGGTCATTTTGTCGGACGCAGACCTGAGCACCTGCGCAAAGCTCGGTATTCAGGTGACCAGCGAGCCGATGCGGCAGACCAAAGCGTTATATTACAAATAAAAAAGCGAAGATACACAAAGGGGATCTGTTTATGGCAGCAAAGTACATTTTCGTAACGGGCGGCGTTGTTTCAGGCCTTGGGAAAGGCATCACGGCGGCATCCTTGGGGCGGCTTTTAAAGGATCGCGGGCTTTCCGTGGCGGTCATGAAGCTTGACCCGTATCTGAACATCGACCCGGGCACGATGAATCCCAAACAGCACGGCGAAGTATTCGTGACCGATGACGGTGCGGAAACCGACCTGGACTTAGGGCACTATGAGCGCTTCATCGACGTCAACCTCACCAAAAACAGCTCGTGCACATCGGGCAGCGTGTATTACAACGTACTTTCCAACGAGCGCAAGGGCGTTTACGGCGGGCAGACCATTCAGATCATCCCGCACATCACCAATGAGATCAAGCGCCGCATCGCTTTGAACGAAACCGAAAACACGGATATCATTTTAGTGGAGATCGGCGGCACGGTCGGCGACATCGAAAGCCAGCCGTTTTTGGAGGCGATCCGTCAGTTCGCGCAGGAACGCCCCGGCAACTGCATGTTCGTCCATGTGACGCTGGTGCCGTATTTGAGCGCTTCCATGGAACTGAAAACGAAACCCACGCAGCACTCTGTGAAAGAGCTTCTCGGCATCGGCATCCGTCCCGACATCATCGTTCTGCGCACCGAGCACCCCATCGGGCAGGACATCAAGGATAAGATTGCGCTGTTCTGCAACGTCCCCTCCAGAAACGTCATTGAAAACCGCGACATGCCCACACTCTATGAGATCCCCATGGCGCTCGAAAGAGAGGGCATTGCAGACATCGTCGTCGAGCAGCTGCATCTTGACTGCAAAGAGCCGGATCACTCAGACTGGCTGCGCATGATGGAGAAGAACGCTTCGCTTTCGAAAGAGGTCAACATCGCACTCGTGGGCAAATATGTGGAGCTGCACGACTCGTATTTGAGCGTCAACGAAGCGCTCAAACACGGCGGGCTCGACCACGATGCGCACGTCAACATCGAATGGATCGACTCCGAAACGCTCAACGATAAAAACGCGGCAGAGATCCTCGGGGCGGCGGACGGCATTCTGGTGCCCGGCGGCTTCGGCACACGCGGGATCCCGGGCAAGATCAGCGCGGCAAAATACGCGCGCGAGCACAAGGTGCCGTATCTCGGCATCTGCCTGGGTCTGCAAATTGCCGTGATTGAATTCGCCCGCGACGTTTTGGGTCTTGCCGATGCAAACACGACGGAGATCGACCCCGACACAAACAACCCCGTGATCTACCTGATGCCCGACCAGCACGATGTCACGAATCTCGGCGGGACAATGCGTTTGGGGCTTTACCCGTGCGTACTCGATGAGCAGTCCAAAGCCTATGCGGCGTACAAGCAGCAGCTCATTCATGAGCGCCATCGCCATCGTTACGAAGTGAACAACGACTATCGCGAACTGCTTGAGCGCGCGGGCATGCACATCTGCGGCGTCTCGCCGGACAAGCATATTGTGGAAATGGTGGAGCTGCGCGACCACCCGTGGTTCGTCGCATCGCAGGCGCACCCCGAATTCAAATCGCGCCCCACGCGCCCGCATCCGCTTTTCTCGGGGCTCATCGGCGCAGCGGTGGACTACCGCGAGCATAAAAAATAAAAATTACGGCTTAAGCCAAGCAGGGAGAACCGAAACGGTCCTCCCTGCTTTTTCTTTTATGATGCTTATAATTCAAAATCCTTTTCCGAAAATTCCGGCAGCTTTTGACGGCGCGGCGGCTGGCGCTTTAATATATCGTATTTGTATTTGCGGCAATAGCCGTCGGGGGAAGTCACGCCGCGTTTTTTGCACAGCACGCTCTTCTCATCGGCAGAAAGCGTACCGAATTTGCAATACGCACACTTTGGAGAAATGGCATATTCGTCTTTTGCCCGTTTCATGCGCTTGCCTCCCCTGCTGTTTTCTTTTAATATTAGCATACTTTCCGGTTGGGTTCAACCTCCAAAATCAGCAGGACGGTCATTAAAAGCAGCGCGACGAACGACGGAACGGACACCGAATACGCCGCGGGGACAAGTTCCCCGCCCACGGCGGCGACGCTGACTTCGCACGGGAACACACGCAAAAGCGCCGCGCAGAACAGCGCACTTAAAGCCGCCCCCGCGGCGCGCGCGGCGAAAAAGGTGCGCAGTCGCACGCCGCAAGCTTGCAGGTACGGTAAGATCTGGCAGTGCACGGCAAGCCCGCCGAAAGCAATCAGCGCCGCAACGGCGGGCATGGGCAGCACGCCTGCCGCGGCGCGGATCCCGCTTGTGATCTCTAAAAAACAGCTGAGGATCAGCTGCACACGCGAGGGCAGCGGCAGCGTCAGAACACAGGCATGCACGGCGCTGAACAAGATCACCCACGCGCAGATCTGCAATATCGATTCGGCACTCGAGCGCACGGCGTCGGCCGCAGCCGTCAAGGGGGAAGTCAGGCGCACCGGGCCAAGGGCTTTGGGCGCGGCCGGCTCCTTTTTTGCGAACCGCGCGAGCACCACGCCCATGCAAAGCGCGGACAGACAAGCGGCGGCATACAGGATCGCGCCCGCGCGCATGCTGCGGTAGATCCCCGCCCCCACCGTGGAGAGCACGAACGCGGGACCCGGATTCATGCAGAACAGGCACATCCGCTTCGCCTGCGACGGCGTCAGGCGATTTTCTTTATACAGCTGTGCGGTCATGCTCGCGCCGACGGGGAAACCGCCGACGAGCGCCATTAAAATCACGCCTGCACTCTCGCCGGGAAGACGAAAGACGCGGCGCGGCACGGCGGATACCAGCTGCCCAAACAGCTGTAAAAGCCCCGAGCGCATCAAAAAGACTGAGACCGCTAAGAAGGGAAACAGCGCGGGCAGAACCAGCGTACCGCAAAGCGTCAACCCGGTTTTTACGCCCTCGGCGCAAACCTCCGGGTATCGAAACAGGAACCAGCATGCGACCGCAAACAGCGCAGCAGACGGGATCCACCGCAGGCTGTGTGCAGCTGTGCGCTTGCGCATACGCTCCTCCCCTTTCACCGAACGACCCCGGATGCGGTCGTCTTGTAATCAATTTATATGCGCGCGCATACATTTCTATGTAGCCGTCGGCCGCGGTATCTGCGTCGGCGGCAAGGAGGAACGGCGATGGCAAGAAAAAGCAGAGGGCAGACAAAGCGCGCGCACCCGAGCGTCGAGCAAGCATTGGATCTGCCCGAGATCCTGCGCTCCGGCGTGCCGCACATCGAATTGCAGGGAAACGCCGAGCTCTCGCTGGACGGCTGCAAGGGGATCCTCGAATACACCGAGGAAAGCGTCCGCCTGCACGCGGGCGCACTTCTGCTGTCCGTCGGCGGCAGCGGTCTTTGCATTCGCATGTATTCCGAAGAGCAGACCGTCATTACCGGCGACATCCGCCAAATTGCGCTTGAGCCTGTGACGGCGTAGGAGGGATCGTTTGTTTATTGTGGTGCTGGTCCGCTGGCTGCTCGGATATGTTTCGTTCGCGGGCGAAGGCGGATTTCCGGAGCGTTTCATCAACCTTTGTGTCAAAGCGCGCATCCCGCTATGGGATCTGCGCCGGGAGGACGGGCGCCTTACGGGCAAGACGACCATACGCGGCTACAAGCGCATCCGCGCGGTCGTACGCCGCAGCGGTGTGCGCGTACACATAACCGGCAAACAGGGATTCCCGTTCTGGCGCGCACGGCACCGCCGCCGCGTCGGGCTTGTGGTAGGTCTTGCGGCGGCCGCGCTGGTCATCGCCTGCCTTTCGGTGCGCATCTGGACCGTCAACGTAACGGGCAACACGGAGATCCCCGCGGAAACCATTCTTGCCGCCGCCGAGGAACTTGGCGTACGTGTAGGGGCGAAGCGCAGTTCCTTGGACACCAACGCCATTGCCGAGGCGCTGTTGGACAATGTGGAAGGACTCTCCTGGGCGGCGGTCAATATTGACGCCTGCCGAGCGGTAATTGAGGTGCGCGAAAGCACCCCCGCGCCCGAAATTTTGGACACCGAGACGCCCTCCAACATATTAGCGGACGAAGACGGCGTCCTCACGAAGGTGGAAGTCTATTCGGGCACGGCGGCGGTAAAGCCCGGGTCCGCCGTCGTAAAAGGCGACCTGCTGATTTCCGGCGTGGTCGAAAATGCCGATGGGTCGGAGACGCTGCACGGTGCGCAGGGCAACGTATACGCGCAAGTGGAGCGGGACTTTTCCTTTTCCTGCCCAGCGGCCCCGTTTATGCGCCTGGGGGCGAGTGCAACACGCTATTCCCTGTTCTTTTTCGGTCTGCGCATTCCGCTGGGCTTTTCTCCGGGCGAACAGATCTACACGGTGGAGCGGTATCTGTCAAATGATGAAATTGCGCTCCCCGTCGGCATATTCCGTGAGCGCGCCGAAGCCTATAACGCCGAATACACACTGGAAAGCCCAACGGACCGCGCGCGCTATGCCGCCGCGCAGTTTGCAAGCTGTTATGCCGCGCTTTGGATACAAAGCGTCATTCTTGAGACACATTTGACGTTCGATTATGCATCCGAGAACCCCTCTGTGACGGGAACTGTGCTTTGTGAAAAAGAAATCGGGATAAATCAGCAGATTTTCGTTGAAAAAATTAGTGACTAATCACAAAATTTGTGCTATAATATATTTAATATAGCTATAATTTTTCGTTTGGAGGGATTTTTTGTTCGAACAGGTTATCAACGTGGACCGTATGGAGCACGCCGTCAGTCTGTTCGGAAGTTTTGACGAGAACATCCGTCAGATCGAAGAGGCATTTTCCGTGCGCGTCATCAGCCGCGGGTCGGATATCAAGATCAGCGGTGAGGCGGAAAACGTCGCCAAGGCAACGCGTGCGATTGAAGGGCTTTTGACGCTCATCAACAAAGGCGAAGCGCTTTCGGAGCAGAACGTGCGCTATGTGCTCTCGCTCGTCAACGAGGGCGCGGAGGACAAGCTTTCCGATATGGTCGGCGACTGCATCTGCATCACGGCTAAGGGCAAGCCCGTCAAGCCGAAAACGCTCGGGCAGAAGCGGTATGTCGAAGCCATCCGCCAAAACACCATCACGCTCGGTGCGGGCCCGGCGGGCACCGGCAAAACATACCTTGCCGTCGCCATGGCGGTCACGGCGTTCCGCGCAAAAGAGGTCAACCGCATCATTTTAACGCGCCCCGCGGTGGAAGCGGGCGAAAAGCTTGGCTTCCTGCCCGGCGATTTACAGCAAAAGGTAGACCCCTACCTGCGGCCGCTTTACGACGCGCTTTTTGATATGCTTGGGGCAGAGACGTTCCAGCGCTATCAGGAGCGCGGCAGCATTGAGGTCGCGCCGCTCGCCTATATGCGCGGGCGCACGCTTGACGACAGCTTCATCATTCTGGACGAAGCGCAGAACACCACGCGCGAGCAGATGAAAATGTTCTTGACGCGCTTAGGGTTCAATTCCAAAATGGTCGTCACAGGCGACGTGACGCAGATTGACTTGCCGGACGGTAAAAAGTCCGGACTTTTGCAGGCGATGCGAATCTTAAAAAACATTCCGGATATTTCCGTCTGCCGCTTCACGGAAAAAGACGTGGTGCGGCACAGACTGGTGCAGGACATCATCAAAGCCTATGAAAAAAGCGAGGAGGCACGAAAAAAATGACCGATAAAATCAAAGTTATCATTTCCAACAACCAGAAAGCCGTTAAGATCCCGACCGGCGTGCGCATGCTTGTGCGCCGTTGCTGCCATGCCGTGCTTGTGCAGGAAAACTTCGAGGGCTCGGCGGAGATCAGCGTGACCTTTGTGGATGACGCGCAGATTCAGGAACTCAATAAAAAGCACCGCGGCATCGACAAGCCCACCGACGTGCTTTCCTTCCCGCTCGGTGAAAACGGCAACTATGACGTAAATCCCGAAACGGGCGCGAAAGTGCTTGGGGATATCGTCATTTCCATGGAACGCGCCGTCAAGCAGGCGGAGGAATACGGGCATCCCTTACAGCGCGAAGTGGCGTTTTTGACCGTGCACTCCATGCTGCATTTGCTCGGCTACGACCATGTGAACGGCGGCCTGGAAGCCGTACATATGCGCGAAAAGGAAGAGGCCGTTCTTACACAGTTGGGGCTTAAACGCAACGGCAGCTATTATTACGACGGCGAGTGAGCATGAAAAATCTTTTCAAAAGCTTCGGCTATGCGTTTCGCGGCATCGGCTATGCCCTTGTGCATGAACGCAATATGCGCATTCATTTTGTGTGCATGGCCTATATGTATACCTTTCTTGCGGTATATGATTTTTTTGACGTGTCGCGCACGCAGTTTGCGCTTTTGTTTTTAGCAAATGCGCTGGTCGTCGCCGCGGAGCTTATCAACACCGCGGTTGAGCGCACGGTAGACCTTGTGACGGACACCTACCGTGAAAACGCGAAAATCGCCAAGGACACTGCCGCCGGCGCTGTGCTTTGCTGCGCGGTATTTGCCGTGGCTACAGGCATTGCGGTACTCGGGCAGCGCGCGGCTTTTACGGCGATGTTCCATTACTATCGCGAAAAGCCGTGGATGCTTTTGATCTTCGTTTTGTCCATCGCTGCTGCGACCGTATTTATTTTTAAGGGATTTGGCAAACACAGCCGCCCGGGGAAGGATGAAAAAAGCCTATGAGCAACCCGTCGAAGACCGCCTTTATTGCCATCGTCGGCAAGGCGAACGTCGGGAAATCTTCGATATTGAACCGCCTTTTGGGCACCAAGATCGCCATTGTCTCGGACAAGCCGCAGACCACGCGCACGCGCATCATGGGGGTCTTAACAACCGACGACAACGTACAGCTCGTGTTTACCGACACGCCCGGTTTTCACCGCCCGCGCACCAAGCTCGGCGAAAAAATGGTGCAGGCGGTCTCGGACAGCATCTCCGGTGTAGATGCCTGTCTGTTTGTCTGCGAAGCCGAGGGCGGCGAATTAAACGACGCGGAAACCAAGCTTTTGGAAAAGATCCGCGCGGCAAAAGTCCCGGCGCTGCTCGCCATCAACAAAATCGACCTGCTCCCTGACAAATCCGTGCTTGCCGCCCGCATTGCGTACCTTGCCGGGCTTGCTGATTTTAAAAGCGTCATTCCCGTTTCGGCAAGGGACGGCAACGGCATGGACGCGCTGCTTGATGAACTGAAGGCCTGCGCGTATGAGAGCGCGCACTTTTTCCCGGACGATACGCTGACTGACCAACCCGAACGCGTGCTCGCCGCCGAGATGCTGCGCGAAAAAATGCTGCGTCTGTTAAGGCGGGAGATCCCGCACGGCACGGCCGTTTCGATTGAACGCATGCGTGAGCGTGAGGACGCGCCCATTCTCGACATAGACGCTGTGATCTACTGTGAAAAAGAATCGCACAAGGGCATCATCATCGGCAAAGGCGGCGGGATGCTCAAAAAAATCGCCACGCTTGCGCGCCAGGATATGGAACGATTTTTTGACTGCAAGGTCAATTTGCAATGCCGCGTTAAAGTCAAAGAAGACTGGCGCAACCGGGAGGGGCTCATTCACAATTTTGGATTAGATTAACAGGTATTTTGTCCGCCGCCGCGGGGGAAGGTAAAAGTACAAACCTTCCGAAAGCGGTGTACGGCATGGCACAGACGTATTGGGACATTTTCACGAAAAGCGGCAGCATTCAGGATTATCTGGCGTATTGCAAAAACCGTCCGGAATTCCAAAACCGCCGCGGCGAGGACGAGTTGGATGAACCTGACGACCAAGGGACTGATCCTCAAAGAACAGAATATCGGTGAGCGCGACAAGCTGGTGACGGTGCTCACCGAAGAACGCGGCGTGCTGCGCGCGTTCGTGCGCGGGGCAAAATCCGTCAAAAGCAAAAAGCAGGCGGCGACCACCAAATTCTGCTATGCGCGGCTGTCCATTTATGAAGGCAAGGACAGCTACATAATCGACGAAGCCGAGGCTTTGGAAATGTTTTTCGGGCTGCGCGATGATCTGGAAAAGCTGGCGCTCGGGGAATATTTTCTCGAGCTTGGGCTTGTGTTTTCGCCCGAGGAACAAAACGCGCGCGACAATTTGCGGTTGCTGCTCAATTCTCTGTATATGCTCGCAAACGGCAAACGCCCGCCCGAAATGCTCAAGGCGCTTACGGAGCTGCGCCTGCTTTCTTTAGCCGGTTACGCGCCGAATCTTGTCGCCTGTGAAAAATGCGGGTGTTTTGAATCCGACCCCATGTATTTTGACATTTCGGAGGGGCTTTTATACTGCGACAACTGCGCGCCCGCTACGGCGCCGTTTGCGCTCTCCTTAGGCGTTGTCAACGCCATGCGGCACATTGTATTTTCGGATTTCCGGCAGCTGTATGCCTTCAAGACCAGCGGCACGGTGACGGAAGAACTCGCGTATGTTTCGGAAGCCTATTTGCGAAGCCGCGTGGACCGTAAATTGAAAACGCTGGAATTCTACAATTCCGTGCGGAAATTATAGTGTTTTAGAATTTTGGAAAGACGCTGCAAGGCGTCTTTTTTTGTTTTTTTGTCATATTTTGTACTTTTTATGACTACCGATTGAAAGGAGGCGGACCTTTAGTTTGGACAGCGCTGCAAAACGACGGGCGGACAAGGGATTTACCGAAGCCTATGAAGCCTGCTATCTTTCTTTAATCAAATACTGTACGGTGCGCATGGGCGACGCTCGCGCGCAGGCGGATGACTGTGTGCAAGAGGCTTTTCTGGTTTTTTACAACAAACTGCTTTGCGGCGAAACCATTCAAAATCCGTGCGCCTTTCTGTACCGCACGACCGACAATTTCCTGAAACAGGCGGTTTCGCGATATGCACGCGACCAAAAGTGGCACGTACCGCTGGAGGATGCCGGGCAGCTTGCCGACGAGCAGTCGCTTCCCTTTTCAAAAGAGGATCTGGATTACGATGCGTGCGCCAAGGCTCTGCTGCAAACGCTCTCTGAAGACGAGCAAACGCTTTACCGGCTCAAATACATGGAAAAGCGAAGCCTGCGCGAGATCGCAGAACTCCTGGAGATCACGCCGGCAGCCGCCGCCAAGCGCACCTCGCGGCTGCGCGCCGCCGTTAAGGAAAAATTGACGCAAACCATTCAAGACCACGACAAAGGAGGGACTTGACATGCAAGCCCTGATTGTAACCGATGAGATCCTGCAAGACCTGTGGGATGACTGCGGGTTCCTTGTCGAATGCAGACAGATTTTGACGGAAACAATGGACGCAGAGATCGCCAAGGGCGATGATATGGACTGTGATTTGCTCGACGCATGTGCCGACGTCCTGCTGCTTTTGCAAACGGACGCGGCGGCGCATCCGGCGCCGCAAACGCTCGAAAGCTGCAAAAAGCTGCGCAAAAAAGTCTGCGCACGCTCCGCCTACGGAAGCAGACAGCGGCGTGCCCTGTACGCCGCCTGCGCCTGTGCGGTTTTACTGGTCGCTGCCGGCACCGCCGCTTCGCACACGGCGACCGGCGAAACCATCACCCGCAGCCTTTCCGAAAAAATCGCCGCACTGTTCGGCAGAGAGGAAACGACCCTACCCGCACCCGAACCGGAACCGGGTGAAACACAACCCGTGACCGAGTCTGTTACACAAACGCCGAGCGAGCCCGCCGAACCCGAAACCCGATCTTCGAAAAAGGCTGCGGCAGCAAAAGAAGTCAAAAACGAGCCTGCGCGCATTTACGGTGTTTTTTCCGATGCGCTTAAGACCGAATACTTCGTCGGCGAAAAGTTGGATATGGCCGGCGTGCGCGTTATGGTTGTTTATGCCGACGGCAGCGAGCGGGAGGTGCCGCTGGCAGACTGTACGGTGCAAACGGGAAGCGGTTTTTCACAGGATCCGGGCAAATACACCGTCACCGTATTTTACGAAGGGCTTTCTTTCAGCTACGGCGTAACGGTAAATGCCGTGCCGCAGAGCGTGATTCTCAATTCAATCTACGGCGTGTTCCCGCCGGATTACACCTTTACGGTGCCGTCCTTGGACAATATCGACCTTTCCGGCATGACCGTCAAAGCGGTGTACTCTGACGGCAGCGAGCGCACGCTCACGTCCGAAGAATACAAAATCACGGTTGAGCGCAATTTCATGGATCTGGCAAACAAGGCGCTCGTGACCGTCTCCTACGAAGAACGCGCATTTTCCTTTATCCTGACCGAGGAGGTACAGTAAGATGAAACGCAAAACCACCCGATTCCAAAAAGCTGCCGTGCTGCTGCTGATCCTGTCGATGCTGCTGACGGCGTTCCCCGTCGCCTCCTTCGCGCTCGAGACCGCAGACGGGCTTGTCTACACCACGCAGGACGGCGAGATCACGATCACGCAATACACGGGAGATGAAACGCAAATCGCCGTGCCTGCTTCCATCAACGGGAATCCCGTTACCGAGATCGCGCCGGGCGCGTTTTCCTATAAGCCGAAGCTGCAATCGGTGACGCTGCCCGAAACGGTTGAAACCATCGGCATGATGGCATTTTTCGCCAATGAAGCACTTTCGGAAATCAACATAGCCGAGCTGCAGGCCCTTACCTATATCGGCGCATACGCCTTTGCCGGTACAGCTATAGCAGGCGAGCTGACGCTGCCCGAAAGCGTGACGGAGATCGGCGCCGCCGCCTTTGGCATGACAAACCTTTCCGCGCTGCACTTAGGCAAAAATGTCGGTCCGGTGCGACCGCAAAGTGCAGAACCATGGGTCACGGTGTTCAAAAACGCGGGGATTGACCTTTCCAAGCTTCTCGGCATTAGTATTGATGTAAGCTTCCTGATTGAGCCTTACGAGACCACCGCACAGCAGAAAAACATCGCGCCCAACTGCAACCAGTTAAAGCGCATCACCGTGGACGATGCGAACCCCTATTACCGCGCCTGGGGCGGTGTGCTTTTTAACCGCAATATGACGGAACTTTACTGCTACCCGGCGGGCAAGGCGGCAAGCATCTACATCATGCCCGCCACGGTCGAGCATTTTTACGACGCGTTCGGCGGGCTGTATCTGGCAAACGCCTCCATTCGCTATGTCGATGAACTGGATCTGATGGACAACGGCCTGATGCCGGAGGGCTGGACCGATTTCGGCGCCGCGCTGCAACTGGAAAACATCGTGCTTTCTGCAAATGTCAAGGAGATCAGCAAGGCTGCATTTTACAACACCGGCATTACAAGCATTTTCATCCCGAAAAGCGTGACCTCCATTGGGGAAAAGGCGTTCTGGCACTGCCGCAGCCTCACCACCGTGGGCTTTGACCGCGGCTCGGTCTACACCGAACTGCCAAAAGCATGTTTTCAGGACTGCGGCAAGCTGCAAAACGTGACGTTCGGCAAGATCGCATACCTTTCTGCGCTTGCTTTCGACGGCTGCACGTCGCTCACATCCATTGACCTGACGAATGTTGCAGCGATAGACAGCAGCGCGTTTGACAACTGCGCAAACCTGGAAGAAGTCGTCTATCGCGACGACGGCAGTGCCGACAAGGCGACCGTTTCGGCAAAAGCGTTTCAGGATACCGATTCGCTTACGACCGTTTTGCTCGGCAACTCGGTGGAAAGCGTGGACGCCTATGCATTCGCGGACTGCGACGCGCTTGAGACCGTCTATATCTCCGATGAGATCGAAAACATCAGCGACACGGCGTTTGACGGCAGTGACAACCTGACGATCGTTTGCCCGAGCGAGACGTGCTACGCTTACAGCTACGCGAAAGCAAACAACATCCCCGTCACAACGCTCGTGGTCTCACCCATTGCAAACCAGACTTTTACGGGCTTCGCCATTGAGCCGGATCTGACCGTAAAAGCCAGCGGCAAGACGCTGACCAAAGACGTCGATTATGAAGTGTATTTTAAAGATAACGTAAGTACGGGCACAGCGAGCGTGACCGTGCTCGGCAAGGGCGCTTACAGCATGTTCGCGAGCCTCGGCAAATTTGCGATTATGCCGCGTGACCTTTCCGACGGCGTGCTTTGCAGCGACATTGCCCAGCAGGTTGCGTCCGACGCGCCCTGCGAACCCAGCCTTGCACTGACCTGCGGCAGCTACATTCTGGAAGAAGGCACAGACTATCTGCTCGCGTATTCCAACAACGCCGCACCCGGCACGGCAAGCGTCACGATCCGGGGCATCGGCAACTTCACGGGCGAACAGACTGTGACTTTTGAGATTGCCGAAGCTGCCGACTCCCTGCCCGAGGAGATCCTCCCCGGCGACCTGAGCGGCGACGGCATGCTGGCACTGACGGATTATGCGCTGCTTGCGGATGCGTGCGTCGGCGCGCTGGAGCTTTCCGATGCGCAATTCGCAGCGGCAGACCTCAACGGCGACGGCGCCGTAGACGGCTTTGACCTCATGCTGCTGGATCTGAAACTGAACCGTTCCAAGACATTTTGAATGCACCCGTCCCATTTCGGCAGCCGCCGCGGCAAGATTTGCCGCGGCGGCTTTTTCTTGATCTTTCGCCGGTTTATGCACATTCGATAGATTTCCGCCATATTTATAAATATTTCTTGTGTAGATGATTGCTTTTTTTGCGGAAATACGGTATGATACTGGGGAGGTGTGCATCATGGAACAACCGCCGGTTCTGTCCGCACTTGCGGACGACCTTTTTCTTCCCTGTATCAATCTCGCCGGCACGCACGACAGCGCGACGGCGTTTTGCACCATGCGCAAATTTGCGCAGTGCCAGAACACGACCATCGCTGAACAGCTGCAGCTCGGCGTGCGGCTTTTGGACATTCGCCTGCACCATGTGCGCGGGCGTTTTTTCCTGGTGCACAGCCGGGCGGATTGTTTTTCGGACAGCGCTTGCAAAACGCGCCTGCGCTTTGACGATGTTTTTGCGCAGTGTGTTTCGTTTTTGGAGCAAAACCCGCGCGAAGCACTGGTGATGAGCGTGAAATGTGACCGTGGGCACGAGAAAGCAAGCTTTTTCCCTGCGTTTTACGATGCGTTCATCCGCCCGAATACATCACTTTGGTATTTGGAAAATCAAGCGCCGACGCTCGGCGAATGCCGCGGCAAAATCGTGCTGCTGCGCCGCTGTCTGCGGCCGGCGGATTTTGAAAGCAAGGCGCACTGCGGGTTGGATTTTTCCGTTTGGGAAGATCAGAAATCGCGCCGAAAGACGGAGCCCGTGCACATGCGCATGAGCGAGAAGCTCTGCGCCGAGGTGCAGGACCGCTATCGCCTGCCGCCCGAAATCAAATGGACACGGTGCGCAAAGCCTTTTCTGGATATCGCGGTGCCCTCAAAGCAGCGCATCTGTCTGCACTTTTTGAGCACCTGCGGCGCTCCGGGCATCCCGGCGCAAAATGCCGAAATCGTTAACGCGCAGTTTGCGGCATACCCGCTGTGTGAAAGCCACGCGCAGGGCTGGTTCTTTTTGGATTTCATCGACCGCGCGCTGTGCGACAAAATCACGCGCTCCAATGATTTGTTCTATGCTTTGCAGGAGGAAACGCCATGAAAAATGTCCTGATCGGCATTCTGATTGCTGCAGCCGTTCTGCTTGTGCTGCTTTTTCTGCTTTGCGGCTTTATTTTCAACCAGCTTGTGTGGCGCAAGACCTTTCGCCTGCCCCGCTTTCTTTCCAAGATCATTGCAGGCGGCGGCATTCGAAATGATACATATGAACACGACGCTGCCGCCGCGCTCGAGCATCTGAAATCGCTGCCGCTGCGGCGGCTTACGCTGACTGCGCCCGACGGTGCACAGCTCATTGCGCATCTTCTGGTGCCCGAAAAGCCGAATGGCAAGGCAGTGCTCGCCTGCCACGGGTCGAGAAGCACCGGGCTTCAGGAATTCCGTTTCACCGCGCCGGCTCTTTATGAAAAAGGCTACGTTGTGCTCATGCCCGACCACCGCGGATGCGGGGAGAGCGACGGGAAATACATGGGCTACGGCACGCATGAATCCACAGATTCGCTTTTGTGGGTGCAGTATCTGGAAACGCACTTCCCCGATATGCCTATCTTCCTTTTGGGCGTATCCTTGGGCGGTGCGACGGTGCTGATGATGAGTGACCGCGTGAAAAACACGGCCGTGCGCGGCATCATCGCGGACTGCGCGTACACCTCAGCTTGGGCGGAATTTTCCTATCAACTGCACACATCGTTCCATCTTCCCGACTTTCCGCTTCTGCACATTTGCGACCTGTACTGCCGCATGTTCTGCGGCTATTCCTTCCGCGACGCGTCGCCCATTGACGCGGTGCGCCGTGCAAATGCACCAATCTTATTCATCCACGGTGCGGACGACCTGTATGTGCCGTACTATATGCAGGGCGAGCTGTACGACGCGTGCGTGACCGCAAAAGAAAAGCTGACCGTGCCCGGCGCTGTGCATGCGCGCAGCTTCTACACCGCACCGGACGCCTATATGGCGGCAATGGAGCAGTTTATTGCAAAATGCCTTGAGGATCAACCATGAAAACGCTTCTGGAAACCGACGCGCATCTTTTGCGCGCAAGTGAAAAAACAAACGTGGCGCTGACGTTTACAGTGCCCGAAGCTGTGTCTCTTTTGCGCATTACCTATTTCTATGCGCCGAAAACGCTCGACGGCGAGGCGGCGCGCCCCGCCATTGAAGCTTGCCTGCGGCGCGATGCAGGGGAATTTTATCCGGAATACCCGGACTGGACGCACTATCTGCCGCTCAAAAATCTTGTCACCCTCTCGCTCGACGCGCCCGACGGCTTCCGCGGCTGCGCGCACCGGCAGGCAGACCGGCAGGTCCATATTCTAAGCCGTGCGGAGGCTTCTCCCGGATTTCTGCCCGGGGAACTTGCTGCGGGGGAATGGAAACTGGTGCTGAACGTCCACGCGCTCGTCACCGAATTTTGCGACTGCCATATAAAGATCGAAGCGGAGGTGGACGGCTGTGGGGACTGAACGCTGGTTTGCCTGTGAGCTGCACTGCCACACCGTCCACAGCGACGGGGATTTCACCGTTCCCGGGCTTTTAGAAGCGGCGCGCACACGGCGGCTCGACGGCATTGCTTTGACGGACCACAACACCTTTTCCGGATATTTACAAGCACAAAACAGCCTTTCGCCCGTGGTGCTCGGCGGCATGGAATGGACGACCTATTTCGGGCATATGCTCGTGCTCGACTGCAAACGATATGTGGACTGGCGCGACGCGCTGCCCGACACCATTGACGAAAAAATGCGGCAAGTGCACGAAAGCGGCGGGCTGTGCGGCGTTGCGCACCCCTTCCAGCTTGGAACACCCATCTGCACGGGCGGGCACTGGGATTACCGCGTGCGTGACTGGTCGCTGGTCAACTACTTAGAGATCTGGTCGGAGGGGGCACCGTATCTGAACACTTCGAACCGTCGTGCGATTCGGCTGTGGGCGTCGCTTTTGGATCGAGGGTACCGCATTGCGCCGACCTTTGGGCGCGACTGGCACCGAACGCGCGGCAATCCCCTGCCGAGCGCGTGCACCTATTTATATTGTCCCGCGCCGCTGACGCCCGACGGCATGAAGCAAGCGCTGCGCCGCGGACGGACGGTCGTCTCGGCCGGGCCGCTCTTCACCGTGGAAACAGCGGATGGAAAGACGTCGGGCGACTGCATTCCGGCGGTCCATACAGAATTCCGTTTCCGAACGGATACAACGCGCCTTTGCGCCCTGCAGACGGAAAACACCTTCGTTCCGCGTGAAATCCGTCTGTATACAAACGGGCTGCAAGAAATCCTGCGGCTGCCCGTTTCGGGAGAAGCACAGACCGCGCAAATCCCGCTTAACGCGGCGCAGTGGTACTGCGCCACCCTTTGGGGCGAAACGGACGGCAAAGCGAATACGCTGCTTGCCGTTTGCTCCCCTTTATATACACAACCTCATTCCAATCATAAGGAGAGATGATGTAATGCAAGCTGTGGAAGCCGCAAAAGAGCGGCGATACGTCGGCGTGAAGGAAACGGTGCTGTACGGCGTAGCCAACGGCGGGCAGGTCATCGGATACAACCTGATCCGCTCGCAGCTGACGTTCTACCTTGTTACGGTGTTCGGCGTACCGAGTGCGGCGGTCACGCTCATGGTGTTCGTACTCGGGCTTTGGGACGCCTTCAACGACCCGCTCATGGGCAGCATCGTGGACCGCACGCGCACACGCTACGGCAAGCTGCGCCCCTATCTGTTGTTTGTGCCCATCCCGTTGGGGATCGCCACCGTGGTCTTTTTCGGCGGGGCGGAATTCCTTTCGGGTGTGGAAAGCACCGCCGCCAAGATCGTGTATATGTGGATCACCTATTTTGTCTGGGAGTTCTTCTATACCATCGGCGACATCCCGTTCTGGGGGCTTTCCGCCGCCATTTCGCCGAGCCCCGGCGACCGCTCGCGCTGCATCACCTCGGCGCGTTTCCTTTCGAGCATCATCGGCGGCGTGGTCGGCATCGCGATCCCGGTCTTTATCGACTTAAGCACAGCGGGCACGATTTCGTGGGATCTCAAACAGGTATTCCTCTTTATGGGCATCCTTGCTGCGACGGTCGGGATGCTGCTGTTCTTCCTCGGCGGCGCGTTTACACGCGAGCGCGTGGTGCAGAGCGCCGACGAGCCGAAGCTCCTCGATTGCTTCCGCTTCCTGTTCAAAAACAAACCGCTTCTGCTCATTGTGTTGTCCAACATTCTCGGCACGGTCGGCGGCATTGCGGACGTCTTTACGCAATACTACTATAAGCTCTCTTTGGGAATCGCGAGCCTTTCGATCCTTGCAGGCATTCCCGGCACGATCATGGGCTTTTTCGCTTACCTTTTGATCCCGTGGTTTGAAAAGCGGTGGAGTTCCAAGCAGATCGTGATCCGCATTGCGATCATTAAGGCGGTCGTGACGACCTGCATCTTCTTCCTCGGCTTCCGCCATTACACAGACCCGCGCGTGATCGTACCGCTTTTGAGTTTGCAGGGTTTCTTCACAAGCGCAGTTGCCAGCATTTCGATGGTCGTCCCCACCAAGATGGTCGGCGACACGGTGGACTACATGGAGTGGAAAACCGGCGAACGCAACGAAGGCATGACCTTCAGCTTGCTGACCTTCATCAGCAAGCTGACCGGCTCTTTGAGCACGGGGATCGCAACACTCATTTTCCCGCTCATCGGGCTGCAGGAAGTCGGTGCGGACATGGTACTGGTCGAAGGCAGCGGCGTCAACACGCGGCTTTGGCTGTGGGGGCTTGTAACGATGATTCCGCAGGTTTTGAGCCTGATTTCTCTGATTCCCTATGCGTTCTATGACCTTGACGGCGACAAGCTTAAAAAGATTCAGTCGGACATCCGTCTGCACCGCGAAAAGCTGTCAAAAGAGATTACCACGCAGCACACGCAGGAGGAAAGCAATGGATAATAAATGCCCGAAGTGCGGCGCAAAGCTGCCGTGGTATTCCTTAAAACCCGAGTGCCCGAAATGCGGGTGCAACATCATGTATTACAATATGGAGGTTCGTCTCGCCGCCGATGCCGACAAAGCGGAAGCGGAGTGGGAAAAGGTGGACCGGCTGCTTTGGAAGCTCACGCCCAAGCGTTTCCGTAAAAATCGGGACGCGCAGCCTCAAACGGAAGATACGGGAGAAACGGAAAATGAAAACGATACATAAACTGCTTGCCATTTTCTTATGCCTTGGGCTGATTTGCAGTCTGCCCTTTGCCGCATATGCACAAGATACGGAGGGAAACCCCTTGCAATTCCATGACGGTAAATTCAAAATTTTGGTTCTTGCGGATTTGCAGGATACCGACACCCCGCAAAAAGAAACCACCGCTATTATGACCGCGGCGCTCGACCAAACAGACCCCGACCTTGTGGTGCTTTTGGGCGACAACATTGCGGGCTACTGGAAAGGCGTAAATAAAGAAGCCACCGAACGCGCCGTAGACGCCGTGGCAGCGCCCATCAACGAACGGGGCATCCCGTTTGCGCTCGTCTTCGGCAACCACGACCACGAAGGACTTTGCAGCGACGAGGTCGGCATGACCGAAGAGGAAGCAAAGGAATTCTTGCTCACCTGCTTCCAGAAATACCCCACCTGTCTTGCTGTTGCCGGAGAAGAAATGACGGGGTACTGCAATTACAATCTGCCCATTCTGGACAGCAACGGAGAAAAGACCGTCTTCAACCTGTGGTTCATGGACTCGAACCCTTACGCAACGGACGAAGAGGGCGGCGGATACGGTTATGTCCACGCCGACCAGACTGCCTGGTATCAACGCACATCTGATGCGCTCAAGGCGGCGAACGGCGGGGAAATCGTCCCCTCCCTTTTGTTCCAGCACATCATCGTGCCGGAGGTCTATGACATGCTCACCGAAACCTCGCGCGGCACAAAAGGCGCCAAGCGCGGGCACGGAAGCTTTTCGGAGCATTACTATGTAGCGGACAACGTCTACCAGGGCGCCATGCGTGAAGCGCCCTGCCCGCCGGACGTAAACGCCGGGCAGTTCCAAAGCTGGGTGCAGCAGGGCGACATCATCGGCGCGTTCTTCGGGCATGACCATGTCAACGACTTTGCAGGCGTATATGAGGGCATCCCTCTGGTCGCGACGCCTGCCTGCACGTTTTACAGCTACGGCAATCACCGCGGCGTGCGCACGATCACGCTTGATGAATCGGATCTGACCACGTTCCAATCTGATCTGCTGCTGTACGATGACCTGGTCGGCGAACGAGTCTGGAACCTTTATAAAGACCAGCACGGCTACGCCGAATACCGTTCGAACTTTCTCCCGGCATTTTTCGGGGCCCTGGGCGGTCTTGTTGTGCTGGGCTGCGCTGCGGCAGCAATCGTGCACACCGTAAAAAAACGCAAAGGGAAAGCAAAATAACCGGAATATCCTGTGAATCTTTCAGAAAGGAAAACGCCGCACAAGGCACAGAAAGCTTTTTTGCGGCACTTGACTTATGAAACAGAACAAAAAGCCTACCATTTACACCGTCGCCACGGCGCATCTGGACACCGTTTGGAACTGGGATTTTGAAACGACCGTGCGCAAATACATCCCTGCAACGCTTCGGGAAAATTTCCGCCTGTTTGAAAAATACCCCGACTATGTGTTCAGCTTCGAGGGCAGCCGCCGCTATGAGCTGATGGAAGAGTATTACCCGGAGGACTTTGAACGGCTGCGCAAATATATTGCCGCGAACCGCTGGTTCGTTGCAGGCAGCGCCTACGAAAACGGCGATGTGAACGTTCCCTCGCCCGAAGCGCTGTTCCGCAATATCCTATACGGCAACCATTATTTCCTCAAAAAATTCGGCAAGACGAGCGTGGATATTTACCTGCCCGACTGCTTCGGCTTCGGGTACGCACTGCCAAGCATCATTAGGCATGCAGGGCTTTTGGGCTTCACCACGCAAAAGCTGACGTGGAGTTCGGCATACGGCATCCCGTTTGATTTAGGGCTTTGGCAAGGCGTGGACGGCAGCCGCGTATATGCGTCGCTCGACGCGCAGGAATACAGCGCGTCGCTTGACGAAGTCCGTAAGCATAAAAACGCGCCGAACAAGCTTGAAAAGAACATCCGTGAATTTGACCTGCCCATGACCTATCTGCTGCACGGCGTGGGGGACCGCGGCGGCGCGCCAAAGGAAAAGTCGGTCAAGACCGTAGTTTCCGAAAAGCGGAAAAACGCTGCGGAAAGCGTCGATGTAGAAATTACGAATACGGACAGCATCTTCCGCATAATGGATACGGAACTTTCCGCGCAGGATAAGAATAAGCTGCCCGTTTGGAACAACGAGCTGGTTTCGACCGATCATGGCGTGGGCGGGTACACCTCGCGGGCCTTGGGCAAGCGCTTAAACAAGCAGAACGAACAGCTTGCCGACGCCGCCGAACGATTTTCCGCAGCTGCCGCTTGGCTCGGCGCGGCCGAATACCCACAAGACGTACTCGACACCGCCTGGAAGCGCGTCATTGCGCACCAATTCCACGATGACCTGCCCGGCACCTCCCTTTCGCGTGTGTACCGGCGCAGCTGGAACGATTACACGCTTTCTCTCAATCAATTTGCGGGCGTGTATGAAAGTGCGGTACAGGCTCTCGCGCGGCAGATGAAGATCCCCTTCAAGCGTGGGATCACCGTCGCCGTTGCCAACCCCACGGGCACGGCGCGCAGCGGCGCGGTCGCACGCCGCGTTTCCTTGCCCGCAGGTACGAATTTTGTCCATGTTAAAGACGCGGCGGGCAAAGCCATGCCCAGCCAGCTTTGCAAAGACGGGACGGTCGTCTTTACGGCACACGTCCCCGCGAACGGCGTTGCCGTATACTGCATCACCCCCGCAAACAAGCCTTACACCGTAGACACGGGGCTGCATGTGACCGCGCGGACGCTCGAAAACCGAAAATACAAGGTCACGCTCGACGACAACGGCGATATTGTATCCGTTTTCGATAAAGCTCTCCAAAAAGAGCTGCTCAAAGCGCCCGTTTGCATGGCACTGCACAAATATAACGGTTCAAAGCAGTGGCCCGCTTGGGAACTGGATTACAAGGAGGTCATGGCGCCGCCTGCCGCTTTCGCACGCGATCCGCAGTTTACAATCGTCGAGGACGGCAGCGCGCGCGTGGCAATCGAAACGCACCGCACTGCCGGAAAATCCGTGTTTTTCCAGCGCATCAGCCTGGGCGAAAGCGAAGATGTGGTGCGCGTGGACAATGAAATTTTCTGGCAGGAGAAGCGGACGCTCCTGAAAACGCCGTTCGTGCTGACCGCCGAAAACGAACAGGCGTCTTATGATTTGGGGCTCGGCTTCATCCGCCGCGGCACGAATACGCCGAGGCTGTACGAAGTCCCTGCGCAGAACTGGGCGGACATCAGCGGCAAAGATTACGGCGTTTCGATTTTGAGCGACTGCAAATACGGCTGGGATCACCCTTCTGCTGACACACTGCGCCTAACAGGCCTGCATACGCCGCGCTTCGGCTTTTTGCCGGACAGCCATCAGGATCAGCTTGACCTTGGGCGCAATCGTTACGCATTCGGTATTTTCGGTCACGAAGGCGACAGCCTTGCCGCTACACAGGCGGCGGGTGCGGCATTCTGCCAGCCGCTGCGGGCGTTTGTAGTTCCGGGCAACCACGACGGGATCTTGCCGCCGGAATACGGTTTTGCCGAAATTTCGAACGATGCGGTGGTGCTGCGCGCCATCAAAAAGGCACAGGACGACGCACGCCTTGTGGTACGTGTCAACGAAGGCACGGGAGCAAAGCAAAGCGGCGTACACCTTCGCATTGGCAACGGGATTCGAAAAGCGTGGATCTGCAACGCGCAGGAACAGCCGCTTAAAGCGATCCGTCCCCAAAAAGGCGAACTCGTATTTGACATTGCACCGTTTGCACCGATGACCTTCTTACTGGAACTGAAAGATTTCGGCAAGGCGGCAGCTGTGCCGCAGCAGATCCCGGTGCGTCTGCCGTACAATGTATCTTCTACTTCCCCGAACCGCAATCGCAAAGACGGCATTTTCAGCGGATATTCGATCCCCGAAGAGCTGTTCCCCAAAACGATTCACTGTAAAGGAATTGACTTTACACTTTCCGAATCCACCCCGAATGCGGTATGCTGCTGCGGGCAGACGCTGCTACTCCCCACCGGGACAAAGGCAGTTGCGCTGGTTTTGACCTCCACCGCCGGAGACCGCACGCTCACCTTCCCGAACGGCGTGCAGGTGGAAATCCCCGACTGTCTGGAAGCGCTCGGCGCGGGCGACCTGTATGAGGGCAAGCACAAGCATACCGGCTACCGCAAGCTGTGCACGCTCGCGTATGAATTCACGCATCTGCACAAAGACGGTGCGGACGAGATCGCCAAGCAGGCGTACCTCTTCTTTGAGAAGATCCCTGTAAAGGAAAATCGCTTGACGCTCCCCATCGCGGAAGATGTTACTGTCTTTGCCGCCACAGCGATTGTAGAGTAAGCACAGGACACAAAAAACAACAGCGGAGAAACCACATGGTTTCTCCGCTGTTTGTTTATAATCTGTAAAATCTTTAGCCTTTTAAGGCGACGGCCTGTTTTGCCTTTTCGGCAATGTGGGCGGCGTCCAGCCCGTAGATATGCAAAAGCTCCACGGCGGGGCCGGATTTGCCGAATACATCCTCCACGCCGACGCGCAGCACCGGTACGGGAACCGTCTCGCAGATCACTTCTGTGACCGCGCCGCCGAGACCGCCGAGAACGCTGTGCTCCTCCGCAGTGACCAAAGCGCCTGTCTTTTTCGCGGAATCGATCAGAATATCACGGTCGATCGGCTTGATGGTCGCCATGTTGACGACGCGCGCCGAAACACCTTCATTTTGCAATGTTTCCGCCGCCATAAGCGCTTCATTGACCATCAGACCCGTGGCGACGATCGTGACATCCGTGCCCTCGCGAAGCACCGCGCCCTTGCCGATCTCGAATTTATAATTTTCATCGAACACGCGCGGCACGGCCAGCCTGCCAAAGCGCATATACACGGGGCCGTCATGCTCTGCTGCGGCGAATACACAGGCGCGCGCTTCAATATCGTCCGCGGGGTTGAGCACCACCATGCCGGGAATAGAGCGCATCAGGGCGATATCCTCGCAGCACTGGTGGCTCGCGCCATCCTCACCGACAGAAATGCCCGCATGCGTCGCGCCGATCTTGACGTTCAAATGCGTATAGCCGATGGAATTGCGCACCTGCTCAAACGCTCTGCCTGCCGCAAACATAGCAAATGAGCTTGCAAACACGATGTGCCCCGTTGCGGCAAGCCCCGCCGCAACGCCCATCAAATTGCTTTCGGCAATGCCGACGTCAATGAAGCGTTCGGGAAACGCTTTTTTGAACATTCCCGTCTTGGTCGCCGCCGCAAGGTCCGCGTCGAGCACCAGGATCTTATCGTTTTGCTCGCCCAGTTCCACGAGCGCCTTACCGTAGGCTTCTCTTGTTGCGCATTTAATCGCTTCTGCCATAATTACGCCTCCAATTCTGCCAAAGCGGCGTTCAGTTCGGACATGGCCTGCTCATACTGCTCGGTATTCGGCGCACTGCCGTGCCAGCCAACGGCGTTTTCCATATACGAAACGCCCTTGCCTTTGATGGTTTTCATCACGATGGCGGTCGGCTTATCTTTGCACGCATCCGCAGCGGCAAATGCACTTTCGATCGCGTCGAAATCGTGCCCGTCGATTTCGACGGTGTTCCAGTTGAAGGCCCGGAACTTTTCGGCTATGGGATACGGCGCGTTGACTTCGTCCATCGTGCCGTCAATTTGCAGGTTGTTGTTGTCAATGACGGCGGTGAGATTGGAAAGCTTATGGTTGCCGGCGAACATCGCCGCCTCCCAGACCTGGCCTTCCTGCAATTCGCCGTCGCCGAGGATCGCGTACACACGGTAGCCGGCTTTGTCGAGCTTTGCGCCGAGCGCCATGCCCACCGCAGCGGAAATCCCCTGCCCCAAAGAGCCGGTGCTCATATCCACGCCGGGGACCTTGTCCATGTTCGGGTGGCCCTGCAGGTAGCTGTCGGCCTTGCGCAGCGTTTTGAGATCCTCCACCGGGAAGAAGCCCTTGAGCGCAAGCGCGGCATACAGCGCGGGTGCGGCATGCCCTTTCGAGAGCACAAGACGGTCACGGTCGGACGCTTTCGGATTTTTGGGGTCTACGTGCATGCGGATGTTATACAGGTAGCTGAGCACATCGCAAATGGAAAGCGAACCGCCGGGATGCCCCGCTTTTGCGTGATACACACCGTCGAGCACACCCATGCGCGCTTTGGTTGCAAAGATTTGCAGCGCTTTTTTGGTTGCCTGCTCCATGGTTACTCCTCCTTATAATCATACATAATGTATTCCAGCAAATCTGCCACCGCCCCGCGGTTGCAGTGACACGCATGAAATTTGGCGATCTCATGCATTTTATGCGGCGCCTGCGCGCACACAGCGGGCAGCCCCACGGTCTGGAGCATTTCGTAATCGTTGAAATAATCGCCGATGGCGGCGGTATGACGATGCTCAATGCCGTACATCTCGGCAATATCCATCACCCCGACGCCCTTATGGATCCCTTTTTCAAGCATCTCGAACGAAGAAATCGATGAGGACATAAAATTCACGTTCGGATCGTGGATATCAAGCAGATATTTTTTCACCGCAGAAATCAGCGGCGGCATTCCTAAGAAAATGACCTTGCCCCAGTTTTCACGCGGCACTTCGCTCGCCTTTTTGAACTTGCGATGCGGCAGGTTGTCGGCGCACAGCATGATGTTTGCAAAAATATGCGCATTGATAGTATATGCGCTGTCGTTCGTTAAAATCTCGACTTCCACCGCCGGAAATTTTTGCATGACCGCCTGCACAAGCTCGAAGCCTGCGGGATTGATGGGGTGGAAACGCAGCATCTTTTCGTGTTCATAATCATAGATACCCGCCCCGTTGAGCAGCACGGCCGGCGTGGACGAAATCGGAAGACTTTGGAAGGGTTTGCGCATGGAACTGACATTTCTGCCGGAAGCCAATGTGAAATGTCCTTTTTTTTCAAGCACAAATTCACAGATGCGTTCGTAATTCCGCTTCGGCAATCTGCGCAGTTTATTGTTGAGCGTCCCGTCAATATCCGAAACGACCAGCCAGTCGGAAAAGTCGGTTTTCCCCCTTGTTTCAACCTTCACGCGTCAAACTCCTTTGAAATTTCGTAAAATAGGCGGGCAGTTCGCTGTCAAATGAAATAAATTCCCCCGTGCGCGGATGTGTAAAGCCCAGCTGTTTTGCATGCAGGCACTGCCCGCAAAGCCCTTTTTCGTTCGGCGCCGGATGTCCGTAGACCGCATCCCCCGCCAGCGGATGCCCAAGATACGCCATGTGCACGCGGATCTGGTGCGTTCTGCCGGTTTCCAGCCGGCAGCGGATATAGGCGTAGCCGACATATTTTTCTAAAGTCTCGTAATGTGTGACCGCCGGTTTCGCATTTTTGTCTGTGACTGCCATTTTTTTGCGGTCTTTTGTACTGCGGCCGATGGGGGCGTTGACCGTCCCCGCATCCTCTCGCAAATGCCCCTTAACGATGGCGCGGTATTCGCGCAGGAACGCATGCGCGGCGATTTGCTCGGCAAGCGCACGGTGGGCAAAATCGTTTTTGGCGACGACCAACAGCCCGCTTGTATCCTTATCAATGCGATGGACGATCCCGGGGCGCAGCACGCCGTTGATGCCGGAAAGCGAATCCCCGCAGTGCCACAAAAGCGCGTTGACCAATGTCCCGTCAGGGTTCCCCGGCGCGGGATGCACGACCATGCCTTTCGGCTTGTCGACGACGAGCAGGTCACCGTCCTCATACACAATATCAAGCGGGATTTCCTGCGGCGTTACGCATAACGGCCGGGCCTCGGGCAGCCGGAACTGCACGCGGTCCCCTTCGCGCAGGCGGTAATTTTTGGAAGCCGCTTTCCCGTTGACCAGCGCCGCGTCCTCAGAGAGTGCTTTTTGCAGCGCAGAACGGGAAACATCGGGCAGCAGACGAGAAAGGCAAACGTCCAGCCGTCCGCCCGCCGCTTCGGCATCGATGGAGAATTCAAACGGTTCCATCGCATTTCTCCTCTGCTGCTTTGCGGCGTTCGTGCACCAAATCTAAAATCAAATACAAGATCAGGAGCGCCGCACCGACACAAACGAGCATATCGGCAAAATTAAACACAGCAAAATCCACAAACAGCGGCTCAATGTAATCCACCACGAAACCGCGTGCCACACGGTCAATGAGATTCCCCGCGCCGCCCGCCAAAATCAGCACAGCTGCCGTAAGGGCGAGCTTATCGCGCAATTTTCCGGACAGCACAAGACCAAGCCCCGCCGCGAGCACGATTGCCGTGAATATGGACAAAAGCGTTGTGTGCCCGCTAAACATGCCAAAGGCGGCTCCCGTGTTTTCAACATAAGAAAGCTGCACGACGCCGTCAAGCACAGGAAAGCTGCCTATGGGTTGCAAATATTCGATTGCAAGAAATTTCAAGCCCTGATCGACCGCGATCAGCGCCGCGATTATCAGAACGGCAATCCAACGAAACATCCGTTCCACCTCAAACAGAGCGGCAAAACGCCGCTCTGCCGTTATTTTTTCCGGAAGAAGCTCTTAAAGGAGACCGGTTCGTCGTCGCCCGCATCGCTGTCTTCTCCGGCCGTCTCGGCGTCGTCTTCCGACTCCTCGATCGTCGCGTATGCGTGCCCTGCCGGAGCGGCGGACTCTTCTTCCTCATCCGCAAGCGCCGAGAAATCCAGCGTAAAGCCATCGTCCGCATCATCATCGTCCGGCGCGGCGGCGTCTGCCGCTTCATCAGCGCCCTGCGGCGCGTCTTGCTCTGCGCCGGAAGAAATATCCTCCATTTCTGCCGGCGCTTCAGACGCGGCTGCCGGTTCAGCGGATCCTTCCGCCGCTTCGGCTGCCGGGGCAGCTTCTTCTGCCGGCTCCGCCGCCTGCGCGGCATCCTGCTCCTGTGCCGGTTTTTCCTCCGGCGGCATTTCCTTTTCCACGTATTCCGGGATCGCGTTAATCAGGTTCAGGTGTTCTTTGTAAAGGGAGAGAAGATTTGCGCGGAATTCGGACGCTTTCTTTTGCAGCATTTCGAACTCCAGGCTCTCTTTCATAACTTTACGGTTGACCGCGCCCAGAATTTCATCGGCGTCTTTCTTGCTTTGCAGCACGACGGCGTCCGCCTCGGTCTTGGCGTTTGCAACGATCTCCTGCGCCTGCTTTTGCGCGTCGGCGCGCATGGCGTCGGCATCTTTCTGCGCTTTGTCAAGCGTTCCTTCAACGCTTTCTTTCGCATCGCGGACGATTTTGTCGGCGAGGGTCTGTGCGGAGATGAGCGCTTTTCTGAGGCTGTCCTCTTCTTCCTTATACTGCTCGACTTTATTGGCAAGCAGACTGATCTTTTTAATCAATTCTCCGTTCTCTTTGAACATCTGTTCGTAGGAGGACGTGACCTCAGCAAAAAAGCTGTCCACATCGTCGGCGCGGTAAGCCCCGCGCCCCGTTGCCTGGAAGGACTTTGCCTTCAAAGTTTCCGGAGTAAGCATACTTCTGATTCCACCCATCTACAAATTATTAAAAGAATACGCCGTTGTTTTCAAGTTCATCCAAAAGGTCGCCCATAACATCCACATTGTAGGGCGTGATGATGAACGTGCTGTTTGCCACGCGCTTGAACTGCCCGCCGTTCGCGTAAGCGACACCGCTCAAGAAATCCACGAGCCGCCGAGCAACCTCGCGGTTGGCGGATTCGAGATTAAGCACCACCGTGCGCTTTTCATTGAGGTTGTCTGCGACCGCACGCGCTTCCTCAAAGCTTTCGGGTTTTGCAAGCACAACCTGCAGCCGCGCCGTGGTGTGAATGTTGACAACGTTGTCACCGGAATCGCGATCGCGGTCGCGCTCACGGGCGCGGCGCGCTCTCTGGCGCGGCTCTTCGGGCTCTTCCGCCTCGCCCGGATCCGAACGGTAATCGTCGGATTCCAACTCGTCGTAATAATCGTCCTCCGAAACGTTGACCATGTTTTTGACCTTATCCAAGAAGCTCATATTTTGTCCCTCCTGTGTGATCAGTAAATGCGCGGGCCGAAAATTTTAGAGCCGACCCGAATGTGGTTGGAGCCCGCGCGGATCGCCTCGGCATAGTCGCCGGACATACCCATGGATAGGATATTTATAAATACATTATCTATTTTTTTAGCGCCGATGTCAACATACATATTGTATATATTTTCAAAATATTTACAAAGTTCCGCTTTGTCTTCGCAAATAGGCGGGATGGTCATCAGCCCGCAGATGCGAATGCCCTCGATCTCCGCCATTTCGGCGACGCGTTCGGGCGTTTCTTCCGGCATGAAGCCCGTTTTGCTCTCTTCGCGCCCGATGTTGACTTCAACAAGCACGTCGGTCACAAGTCCCTTTTTGACGGACTGCTTGCCGATCTCGCGCGCAACCTTTAATGAATCCACCGACTCGATCATATCCACTTCGCCGACGATCTGGGCGACTTTGTTGGTTTGCAGATGCCCGATCAGGTTTTTGCGCACGCCTTGAAGGTGCAGGTTCGGCTTTTTGCGCAGCATTTCCTGCACGCGGTTTTCGCCGATGAGCGTAATGCCGCAGTCGATGGCGTGGTTGATGAAGCGTTCCTCGACCGTTTTGGTAACGGCCATAAAATCAATGTCCGCTGCGCTTCTGCCCGTGTCTTCCGCGGCGCGGGCGATGTCCTCACGGATGGCTTTCAGGTTGTATTCGATGTCCTGAAAGCGCTGTTCATCCCAAGATTTTTCCGTCATACAGGTCTGTCCCTTCTACAATGATTTCATCATACAATTCGACATAGCCGCTTTGCGGGTTGCCGTTGTCATCCGTCGGTGTGACACACACGGAATATTCGCTGTCGGAATAGGCGATCTCGACTTTTTTGAACTCGACGAGGTTGCCGCTGACCACATACACGCCCTGCACGCCGTCCACTTCCCGGATGGCGCGGTTGTTCACGCGAAAGCCCGTGTAGCTGTCCAGCACGATCTGCACCTGCTCTTTGCGAAGCCCGGCGTATTGCTGGTTCATCAGGTTGCTTTGCAGGACCAGCACCGTGCGCCCGTCCCCAGTGGGGAGCACGGACATGACGGTTGCCTGGACGCTCTCGGCGGAGGTGAGCGGAAAGTCCACGGTCAACCTGTCGCCCGATGCGACACCGGCGGCGGTCTGCGCATCCAGCACGCAGACAAGATACCAGTTGAACGCATCCACAAGCTTGCCCATGCAATTTTGCAGCTCGCTTTCCGGCACGGGATCGGCGGAGAGCACCGCCGCAAGCTGATCGCCGGTCGCCGTCAGCACATCGTCGTAGGCAATCACATTTTCATAGCCGTCCACATGGCTGATGTAATAGCCGGGATTGTCCGCCGTCACGGTGGTGTAACCGCCCGCCGCGCTTTGCAGCTGTGCAAGCCTTGCACGCAGCGCCGCAAGCTTTTCAGTCGGGTCGATAACCGTACCCGTGGAAAGCTGACGGGAAGTGATGGCTTCGCAGACGGTGTCCTCATAGCTCCCGTATTCATCCAAATTCCCGTTGCGCATGGCAAGCACATAGCTTTCGGCTGCACTGTAGATCTGCTCTTCCAGCACGTCCACATCTGCCGAGCTTGCGCCGATCTTGTTTTGCAGGGATTCGAAATAGGCAATGTCGGCTTCGACCTGCTGCAACTCGGAATAGTTGCGTGCGGATACTTCGGAACCGAACACGACCGCCACCGCGTCGCCGCTTGCCACACGGTGCCCGTCCGTCACAAGCGGCACTAGCGTGCCCGCCGCGTCGGCGCGGATGTAGCTTTCATCGCGCACCACAAAACCCTCCGCTGTTACGGCGTTGTTCACGGTGGTTTCCAGCGCAACCTCCGTCTCGACGGGCGAATAGTTGATACGGAAGATCTCATATATGCTCACACCCACCACCAAAACAGCAAGCAGCGCATATAAGATATTGATACTTTTTTTCTTTTTCGGGTGCAGCGGCACGACCTTGCCGCCGTCGTTTTTTGCTACTTTGTTGGGCATGGTCTCACCGCCTTCGCAATGTTCAGCGCCTGTTCAAGCAGTTCGCCGCTTGTGCAGGTGTCCGGATACAGCCAGTGTATTGCTTCGTTTCGCTTAAACCAAGTGATCTGCCGCTTCGCGTAGCGGCGCGTGGCGCGTTTGAGGTTTTCGACTGCCGTCTGGAGCGGCAGTTCGCCGTCCAGAAAAGGCTTAAGTTCCTTGTAGCCGATCGCCTGCGCGGCGGTGGCGGCATTCGTCGAATAGAACGCGCGCGCCTCGTCCAAAAGCCCCGCCGCAAGCATTGCATCCACGCGGCGGTCGATGCGCCGGTAAAGTGCGGCACGGTCACGGAAATTCAGACCGATATAGGTTGCCGCATACGGCGAAGGTTTGTCGTGTGAAGCGGCGTCCAGCTGCGAAGGCTGCATACCCGTCTGCGCCAGAACTTCCAGCGCGCGCACGATGCGTTTTTTGTCGTTGGCGTGCAGCCGCCGGGCGGTCTCGGGGTCCGCTTCGGCAAGTCTTTGCAGCATCGTCTCGCCGCCCAAATCGTCATACTGCGCTTCCAGCGTTTTGCGAAGCGCTAAATCGGCGGGGACTTCGACAAACGCAGTGCCTGTAAGCAGATTATCCACATAAAGTCCTGTGCCGCCTGCCAAAATCACCGTTTTGCCGCGGGCGTAAATATCGCGGATACAGACGGCCGCATCGCGCACATAAGACGCGACGCTGTATGGCGTATCGGGCGAAAGGATGCTTAGCATATGGTGCGGCACGCCGCGCATTTCCGCTTGCGTGGGCTTTGCCGAGGCGACGTCCATCCCGCAGTAAATCTGCATGGAATCTGCCGAGACGACCTCGCCGTCTAAGCGCCGTGCAAGTTCCACGGCAAGCGCCGTTTTGCCCGAGGCGGTCGGCCCCACCACAGCGAGCACAGGGATGCGCTCCATCACTGCACCCTCCCGAACTGTTTTTCAAGCTGGGCGCGCGAAAGCGTGATGAGCACGGGCCTGCCGTGCGGGCAGTAGCGCACATCGGGATCGGCAAGCAGACGCTTTGTGAAATCATACAATTCATACTCTGTGGTGTGGTCGCCCGCCTTGACCGCAGCGCGGCACGCCATAGAGTGATACAGCCAGTCGAGCTTGTCGGCAAGCACCTCGCGGTGGTATTTCAGCAAATGCCCCGCGAACTCCGTGACGAGCGCGGTGATATCCTCGTGTTCGAGATTCAGCGGGCAGGCGCGCACCAACACCGTGCCGCCGCCGAAATCCTCCACGGAGAATCCCGCCCTTGTGAGCACATCCATATGTTCGAGCACAGCGGCGTACTCCTCCTTGCTCAGCGTGACGTGCACGGGGGCAAGCAGCATCTGGCTGCCCGCAACGCCGTTATCCTTTTTCAGCGCATTATACAGCATCCGCTCGTGGGCGGCGTGTTTGTCGATAATGAAAAGCCGGTCGCCCTGTTCGGCGAAAATATAGGTCCGAAACGCCTCACCCAAAATGCGGAAATCCTCGGCAGAAGGATCGCCTGCGCGGACGGCGTTCCCTTCCTGCTCCGTGTTTTGCAGCGCTTTTGCCGGTGTCGGATCCGTCGATTCGGGCGCGGCCGTTTGCGCCGGTGCGGCGGTGGGGACGCTCAAATCCGGCAGATCATCGTCCTCTGCGAAAGCAGTTTCGATATCACGCAGCAGCGCGTTATAAGCCGAGATCTGCTGCGGGGTTTCGGCAGCTGCGGCATTTACAGGGCGCGCGGGCGTTTGCTGCGGCGCGGGCGGCGCAGACGGCGCGGCGGCACGCGGCAGGACAAGCTGTTCGCCCTGTATGCTTGCGGGGCGCAAAACGGCGTGGTCCGCCGAAGGGTGCGGCGCAAACTTTGCTTCGGGGCGGGAGGTATCCGCCGCGAGCGCGGACTTTGCCGCGCGATAGACCACGTCGAACACGCTTTTTTCATTGGAAAAGCGCACTTCGGTTTTGGCCGGGTGTACGTTAACATCCACCGCGGCGGGGTTTACGGTCAAAAACAGCACGCACGCCGGATATTTGCCGACCATGACGCTGTTTTTATATGCTTCCGCAAGTGCTGCCGTGCCGGAGCGGGATTTGATGTAGCGGTTATTCACAAAGAAGTGCTGCATGGTGCTCGAACCGCGCGAGCAGTATGGCTTGGAAACATATCCGCGCACCGAAATGCCGTTCTGCTCACTTGCGGCAGGCAGGAGTGTTTCGGCGAAATCGCGCCCGTACACAGCGTAGATGCAGGAGAGCAGATCGCCGTCGCCCGGCGTACACATCTGCTCGCGGCCGTCTTTGATGAAACGCAGCGACACCTCGGGATGCGACAGCGCAATATGATCCGCCACCGCCGCCACGGCAAGCCCTTCGGCACGGTCGGATTTCAGGAATTTCATGCGCGCAGGCGTGTTGAAAAACAGGTCGCGCACGATAAGCGTCGTCCCCACTGGGCAGCCCGCGTCGTCGAGCGTGAGCTGTTCGCCGCCCTCGAGCACGATGCGCGTGCCCGCGAAGGCAGAAGCTTCGCGCGTCATCATCTCCACGCGCGAGACTGCCGCGATGGAGGGCAGCGCCTCGCCACGGAAGCCGAGGGTAGAGATCGCGTCGAGGTCGTCCGCTTCACAGATCTTGCTCGTAGCGTGGCTTAAAAACGCTGTCGGCACATCTTCGCGCGCAATGCCGCAGCCGTCGTCAGTGATGCGGATATAGCGGATGCCGCCGTGCTGGATCTCCAGCGTGACGTTTTTCGCGCCCGCGTCGATCGAATTTTCCAAAAGCTCCTTGACCACAGAGGCGGGTCGTTCCACGACCTCGCCCGCGGCGATGCGCTGGGCGATGCTTTTGGGCAGCTTACGGATCTTTGCCATTGGATTTGCCTGTTTTCCTTTCTTAGGGACGGCTGCGCCTTCCCCCCGATTCTGTCTGTAAAGTAAATTAACTTTCCTTCTTGGCGCGGTCGGCAAGTTCATACAGTTTCGTCAGTGCCTCGATAGGCGTCAAGGTATTGACATCCATCGTTTTCAGTTCCTCCGCGATTTCCTGCGCGGTGTTGCCGGCAAGGCTCGTTTGCAGGGATGCTTCTTCGGCAGGCGGCACGGGTGCAGCGGGCTTCGGTGCGCGTGCCGTGTCGTTTTCTTCGAGCGCGCGGAGAATGACCTTTGCGCGGCGCACCACTGCATCCGGCACGCCGGCAAGTTTGGCCACATCGATGCCGTAGCTACCGTCCGCCCCGCCGCGGACGATCCGCCGCAGGAACGTGATGTCGTCGCCGTGCTTTTTGACGGCGATATTGTAATTTTTCACCCCCGGAACGGTGTCCTCCAGTTCCGTGAGTTCATGGTAGTGTGTCGCGAACAACGTTTTTGCGCCTAAGCGTTTGCGGTCGGCGGTGTATTCGAGCACCGCGCGCGCAATGCTCATGCCGTCGTATGTAGAAGTCCCGCGTCCGATCTCGTCGAGGATAATCAAACTTTTGGACGTGGCATTTTCCAGAATCTCCGCGACCTCGCGCATTTCCACCATAAAGGTGGACTGCCCGCTCGCCAGATCGTCCGACGCACCGACGCGGGTAAAAATGCTGTCACAAAGCCCAACTTCGGCGTGCTTGGCAGGCACAAAGCTGCCCATCTGCGCAAGCAGAACGATCAGCGCGACTTGGCGCATATAGGTGGATTTGCCCGCCATGTTGGGGCCCGTGAGGATCATGGTGCGGTTGTCGCCGCAGTCTAAAAGCGTATCGTTCGGGACGAACGGCGCGCCGTCGAGCATCTTTTCAATGACGGGGTGCCGCCCTTCGGTGATGCAAATACGGTCCGAGTCGTTGACCTCGGGGCGCGTGTAGCGGTTTGCCGCTGCTACCATGGCGAGGGAGCAAAGCGTGTCGAGCGTGGCGAGGGCGCGCGCCGTGCGGCGTGTGCGGTCATACTGCGCGGCGATTTTTTTGCGCACCGCGCAGAACACTTCGTATTCCAAACTCACGATGCGTTCCTGCGCGCCAAGTACCTTGGATTCCAGCGCTTTGAGCTCTTCGGTGATATACCGCTCGCAGTTCGTCAGCGTCTGCTTGCGGATGTAGGTGTCGGGAACCAACTCCTTAAAGGAGTTGGACACCTCGTAATAATAGCCGAACACGCGGTTGTAGCCGACTTTCAGCTTTTTGATGCCGGTCTTTTCCTGCTCCTTGCGTTCAAGCTCGCTTAAATACCCTTTGCCGCCTTCCACGATCTCGCGCAGTTCGTCGAGCTCGGCATTGAATCCGCTTTGGATCATACCGCCCTCACGCACCGAAAACGGCGCATCCTCGCGAATGGCGTCGCACACAAGCTTGTGCACATCTTCGAGCACATCCAGATCGCGGCAGACATCCCGCAAAAGCTGCGCTTTGCTGCTCTCCAAAAGCCGCTTGAGCTCGGGCAGCGGCTGCAGGGTGGTTTTCAGCGAAAGCAGTTCTTTGGCGTTTGCCGTGTTATACACGACGCGCGTCATCAGCCGTTCAAGGTCATAAATACCCGAAAGCAGATCCGTAAAGTCTTTCAACCTTACAGAATCGTGCATCAATTCCTCCACGGCATTTTGGCGCCGGGAGATGGCGGCACAGTCGCAAAGCGGGCATTCCACCCACGCGCGCAGCATACGCTTGCCCATGGCGGTTTTGGTCTTATCGAGCACCCACAGAAGCGAACCGCGCTTTTCGCGGTCGCGCATGGTTTCGGTAAGTTCAAGATTGCGCCGCGTTGTCAGCCCGATCTTCATATATTTTGCATCGGAATACACCTGCACCGCGCGCAGGTTCTGCAAGTCGCTTTTCTGCGTCTCGTGTAGATAGTCAAGAGCAGCCGCCAGCGCAAGCACAGCGCTTTTGAACGCTTCGCCCTGCAAGTTCTCTGCCCCCGCCGCGCCGAACTGCTCGCGCACGCGCCGGAGCGCCGCATCATAATCCGCGGTTTCGGCAGGCAGCATCTCAACCGAGGCTTCCAGCTTTTTGGCGATAAATGTGCGCACACGCTGGAGTGACGCCGCCTGCGGGTTCATCAAAAGTTCCCGCGGGACAAAGCGCGCAAGCTCGTCCACTGTGCGCTCGTCGATATTCTCCGAAAAAGCGGTCACCTGCACCTCGCCCGTGGAGACGTCCGCAAAGCAGAGCCCCATCTGGTCGAAGCACAGGTACAAACAGGCAAGGTAATTGTTTTTAGTCTCGTCGAGCATGCTGCTTTCAATGACGGTGCCCGCCGTGATGACGCGGATGACGTCGCGCTTGACAAGCCCCTTGGCGGCTTTGGGGTCCTCCATCTGCTCGCAGACGGCGACCTTGTACCCGCGCGAAACGAGCTTTGCGATGTAACTGTCGGCGCTGTGGAACGGCACGCCGCACATCGGCGCGCGTTCCTCCTGCCCGCAGTCGCGCCCCGTCAGGACAAGTTCGAGCTCGCGAGAGGCGATTTTGGCGTCCTCAAAGAACATTTCGTAAAAGTCCCCGAGCCGGAAGAACAGGATCGCGTCCGGATATTCCTTTTTGATTTCAAAATATTGCTGCATCATTGGGGAAAGTTCCGCCATAGTCCGCCTCGCTTACAAAGAATCCGGTTGCAGCCGCCCTTAATGGCAGCCGCCGCAGGAGCCGCAGTCGCCGCTGCAGTTGTGTGCTGCAGGGTCGCAGGTCTCGGGGTCTTCGCCGTTGACACACATAGCAAGGATGCCTGTGATGCGGTTCATCATGTCATCCACAGCCTGGCGTGCAGTTTCGAACGCCTTCATGTGCTCGTTCGCCATAATCTCATTATAAACCGCCTGGAATTCGCGGTTGTACTCGTTCATCTTCTGCTCATCCGGCGTTTCTTTCGCCGCTTCCTGCTGATAGTTGAGCTGCACCAGGCGGATCTTGCCCATCAGGGCGTTCAGCGCCTTGTCCGCATCGTTGGCTTCTTTCGCCGCAACATACGCAAGGTAAGTCTCATCCTGCTGGATGGCGGCGCCGAGTTGTCTGGTCAAAGTTTCGATATTCATAAAGTTTCTCCTGTCTTTATATTTTTATTTAATGGGCATCGTTTTGCCGAACTGCTTCGCCGAAGATCGTCCACTTGCCGGTTTCGGTGACCCGCACGTTGCAATAGGTGCCGATCAAATCGGGCGGACCGGTAAATTCGATCATCACATTGCCGTCCGTGCGTCCTGCCAGGCGGTTTTCTCCGCTTTTCGCATGGCTTTCGACAAGCACGGTATACGTTTTACCCACGCTTTCGGCAATGCGTTTCGCGGCAATTTCCTCCTGCACGGCGGAAAGCTCTGCAAACCACTGCGTTTTTTCCTTATGGGAAACGGGGTCGGGCAGTTTCGCCGCCGCCGTACCCGGACGCGGGGAATAAATAAAGGTAAACAGCGAGGTGTACCCCACCTCGCGCACAAGCGAGACGGTGTCCTGAAATTCCTCGTACGTTTCGCCGGGGAATCCGACGATAATATCTGAGGTCAGGGAAAGCCCCGGCACAGTTGCCTTGGCGTCCTCGATCAGCGCCAGATACTGTTCGCGCGTGTAGCGGCGGTTCATGGCGCGCAGCACGCGGTTGTTGCCCGACTGCACAGGCAGGTGCAGGTGCTTCGAGACTTTGTCGCACTGTGCGATCGTTTCCAACAGCTCATGCGTGCAGTCCTTTGGGTGCGAGGTCATGAATCGGATCTTGAAGTCGCCGGGAAGCGCATTGATCTCCCGCAGAAGCCCCGCAAAGTTCAAATCGCTTTTGTTGCCCTTGCCGTAGGAATTGACGTTCTGCCCCAAAAGCGTGATCTCGCGGCAGCCTGCTGCGATGATCTCGCGCGCCTCGCGCAGCACATCTTCGGGTTCACGGGAGCGTTCCCGCGCGCGGACATAGGGCACGATGCAATAGGTGCAGAAGTTGTCGCAGCCGTACATGATCGGCAGCCACGCTTTCACGCCGCCGCTGCGGCGCACGGGCAGATGCTCAGCGATTTCGCCAAAGCCCTCAGGCGCGCAGACCACGCGCTTGCCGCCGGTGAGCGTCTGATACAAAAGCTCCGGCAAACGGTGGAGCACGTGCGTGCCGAACACCAGGTTCACAAACGGGTAGCTTTTGTAGATGCGCTCGCGCACACGCGCCTGCTGCATCATGCAGCCGCATAGCGCCACGATCAGATCGGGCTTGTCCTTTTTATACGTTTTGACCGCACCCACGTTGCCGAACACGCGATCCTCAGCGTGCTCGCGCACGGCGCAGGTGTTATAGAGGATCAAGTCCGCATCGGCGGGGCTGTCGCAGAAATCGTAGCCCATTTCCGCAAGCAGTCCTTCAATGCGTTCGCCGTCCGCTACATTGCCCTGACAGCCGTAGGTGTGCACGAACGCTTTGGGCGGCGTTTCGGGATATTTGGCCCCTAAGATCTCGCGCACCTGCAGGGCATACTGCCGCTGGCGTTCGAGTTCCTCAGGCGGGATATTATGCAGCTTTGCCAAAGTGTTTCACCAAATTCAAGTGGTTTTGAGATAGATCGAGTGCAGCCACGCAAGTATGTCGCGGAACACCAGCTCCCGATCCGTTTCGAACAAAATCTCGTGGCGATCGCCGGGGTACAGGATGACCGTTGGGTCATGCCCTGCAAGCACCAGATTGTCCGCCACGGAGATCGGACCCTTACCGTTTAAGCCGACCGGGTCCTTCGCGCCGGAAATTACCATGATCGGCAGCTCCTGCGGCACCAGAGACGCCCAATCGCGCTGCGAGCACTCAACCGCCAGCGCAAACAGATCGCGGTAACCGCCCAGCTTGAGCGGGAAGCCGCAGAGCGGATCTTCCAGATACCGCTCCTGGTTGCCCTTGTCGCGGCTGAGCCACGCCACGGGAGAAGCGCCGCTTTCGCGGGTCGCGAAGTTGCAGATGTTATTAAACGCCGCGCCAAGCTTATCCACGTCCGCACGCGGCCCGAACCGTGCGCAAGCCGCGTTGATGGCGGGCTGTAAAACATCGGCGACCGCCGGCAGTTCAAGTGTGCCGCAGTAGATCACGCCGTTCAATTCATCGCCGAAATGCGTGGAATATACGCGTGCGCACAAAGAACCCATGCTGTGCCCAAACAGAAAGTAGGGGAGGTCCGGATATTTTTTCTTCATGATCCTGGTGAGGATGTGCATGTCGTCCACCAACCGCTTGTCGCCGTTCATATCGGCGAAAAAGCCGAAATCCGCCGGGGAATTGACAGATTTGCCGTGCCCGAGGTGGTCATTGCCGCAAACCACAAACCCATTGGACGCAAGGAAACGGGCGAATTCATCATATCGATCAATGTGCTCCGCCATGCCATGCGCCATCTGGAACACCCCAATAGGCGTCAAATCCTCTTCCCGCCAGATGAGTGTGCGAATATTGTTTTGACCGGTTGAGGAACGAAAATATGCTTCTGTTTTTATGATCGCCATGCCGCACCTCCAAAAACTGCAACAAATTTGGAATTCCATTGTATTGTACCATAAAAGCTCCGCTTTGTCACGCCCTTTCTCACCGCAAAGCATGTTCGACAGTCTCCGCGTTCGCGCGTTCGCGCCTGTAAAGCGCAGAAGCGGCAAAAAAGTGTAAATTTCGCCCAAGTTCCCGGTGCCGGGAGTCGAAAAAACCGTCTTTTTTACGATGAAAAAGCATTGCACACCGCAAAAGGCTGTGCTAAAATATGGATAATCCCCAAAATATAGGGATTCCCCGAAAAAAGCAGACGAAAGGAGGCAGTTATCCATGACATACGAACAAATCGTTGCCAAGGTCAAGGCAATGTATGAAAACACAGACGCTTCTTCCGTCAACGGAACGCTTGCCATTCAGGTCAATCTTCTCGGCAAAAACGTCGAGGGTGTTTTCTATATTGAAGCCAAAGACGGCCGTGTCAATGTGGAGCCGTACGACTATCACGACAACAAGGCGGTCGTGACCGTTGCGCCGACAAATCTGATGAAGATCCTCGAAGGCAAAATGGACCCGGTCATTGCCTACACCACCGGTAAGGTCTCTATCTCCGGCGATCCCGGCGCTGTTCTGACCCTTGTGAAGCTGGCAAAGAAATAAAATTTCATTTGCGAAACACACCCGGCAAAATGTTTTGCCGGGTGTGTTTTTGTTTTCGGCACCTCGTGCCCCGCGCCTTTTCCCTTGGAGAAGGCGCAAGCGTTTCTTACAAAGCTATGCAAAAGCGGCCGCCGCAACAGCGGCAGCCGCTAAAGTGCTTATTTCAGAAGCGATTGTGAAGCGAATCAGCCTTCACGCTTTTTCTTCAGCGTGATCGCCGCAACGCCCGCCGCCATAGCCAGCATCGCTGCCGCAGCAATGCTGCCGGCAACCGCACCGCTGGTCTGCGGAATCTCGGGGTTCGCAGCGCCGGTCGTGCCTTCCTCACCTTCCGTCGTCAGGACGGGGATGACTTCGGTTTCCACTTCGCCGCAGCGTTCGCAGGTTCTCTGGCGCTCGCCTTCCTCGGTCTCGGTGGCCTCCTTCACAACAACCCACTCACCGAAGTCATGCCCAAGTGCCGGGATTTCTTCGGTAACGGTCTCTTCGCAGCGTGCGCAGACACCGGTTCTGGAACCTGCCTCGGTGCAGGTCGCTTCCTTGGTGACTTCCCATTCCGCAACGTCGTGGCCGAGCGCCGCAACCGCTTCGGTCACCGTCTCGCCGCAGACATCGCAGACACCGGTCTGCTCGCCTGCTTCGGTACAGGTCGGCTCAACAGTCACAGTCCAATTGGTCACAGTGTGGCCCGTCGCAGGAATCTCGCGGGAGTTGACTTCCACGCCGCAAACCGCGCATTTCTGGACTTCTTCGCCCGCCTCAGTGCAGGTTGCCGGGGTCTTCACTTCCCAGTCGCCAGGCGTATGACCGGTTGCCGGGATCCTGCCGGTGCTGATCACTGCACCGCAAACCTCACAGACGGTCTGGGTCGTGCCTTCTTCGGTGCAGGTCGGATCCTTCGTCGTGTTGACTTTGGTGGTCGCATGGCCGCAAGCGATCGTCACGGAAGAAGCGGTAGAGTTGGCGATAACCTGATCCAGAACATTTTCGCCGTCCAGCGTGGTGCCGTCATAGGCGTTGTCAATAACCAGCGTCAAAGGCGAACCGGGTTTTACAACCCGAAGCTGGAATGTGACCAAAGCGCCGCCTTCGGTAATCGCACCCGCAGTTGCGCCGGCATAGCGAACACCGGCTGCATAGTTCAGATTCACTACCGGGTTCAAAGCCGAGATCGGCGTGGTTACAGACCCTTCAACAGGCGTATATGCCGTCTTGTCAAACTCCACGTTGAATTGCAGCGTTCCAAGATTGGAATTCTCGGAAACTGCAACCGTCACCGTGATAACGTCGCCGACATTTGCCGTGGTCTTGTCCGCAGAAAGCGTAAGCGCAGCCGTGGTATTCACCGCAAACGCCGGGACCGCGCACAAGCACACCAGGGCAAGAACCGTCAGAATGCTGACAATCTTTTTCATAGTTTGTCCTTCCTTTTTTCTTAAAATTTGTTTTATTAAGTTCCCCTCCGTGTGCGCCGTTTAGCGTCGGAAAGCACTCGCGCCGACGCAGAGCCCGCAACCGCACCCCTCCAGGCGGAGCGGTTTACAGCCGCGTACACAAAACGGATTTATAATACTGTTTTTGCCGGTTGCGGCAAATATATCCGGAATTTGGATATATTTGCAGACAAGTATACATTATGTTTCTTACATTATAAAAGGAACCCTGTGTTTTGTCAATGGATTTTTTGAAGTTTATGAAAATTTATTTAAGCAATCTGCATAGGTTTTTCGCAAGTTCTTATGGCTTTTCTGGCTCTTTCTCCGAAATGTGATGCTTGGCAACCTCTTTATTCTAATCCAGCCGCCGTCTTAGACAGCGTTGATACAATTCTTCTTGGTTTTAAAGGCGATGCAGGCCTGTGTCTCAACGTTTCATTTCTGCAAATGGGAGATCGCGGTAGATGAGGTCCGTGCGGGGCGAAAAACCCACAGCCTGCCAAAAACGGTTGCCAGCTTCGTTGTCGGCAAAGACGACCAGAGACGCCTTATGGATGCCAATTTGCCGAAGCGCGCAAAGCGTCCTTTCCACGAGTTTTGCCGCGATCCCCTGCCGGCGGTATTGCGGATGGACCGCCGTATGATAGATATAGCCTCTGCGCCCATCGCTGCCCGCCAGGATCGCGCCCACGAGCTGCCCATGTTCTTCCGCAACAAAACAGGTGTCGGGATTGCGCTGCAGGAAGCGGGCGATCCCGTCTTTGGAATCATCCAAATTGTTGAGACCAACACCTTTGCAGGATGCCCAAAGCGTATATACGGCGCCGTAATCACTCAATTTCATGTTTCGAATGTGCATCTTCTTTTATTCTCCAAAAAAAGAACTCTCTTATTGTTCCACATCTAACTTTTGTATGTTTTCTATTCTCTTCCATGTTGCCGGATGTGTTGCGCCTACAGTTGCCAAAGAAGAGATTATTTTCTTAAATGGATTTCTCTTTCCTTGAACCGCATCCGGCAACAAATAGAAAAAGGCTAACAATCCCTCGGCATATCCAAGTTCACATGAAAAGATATCCGCTTGATATTCTGCGCCCCTGCTGGTAGCCAAAAAGAGCAAATCCCCAACGATTAACCACGCTTTTTGGAATAACTGAACAGAGAAGAAAGCCACAATCGTAAATATAATATCTGCCAGAGACATAATAAGGTCAACTATTTTTTCTCCAAAAAAAGCAAACGCAATTCTAAAGAGCTTCATAGAGAATTTATAAACATATAATAATGCCCAAACGCCCATAAATATAATGTTGGTTAACCAGTTTGCAATGTTTATAACTAATCCGACATCTGTATCCTTATGGGCTAAGTGCCCGAATTCATGACCCAACACGCCTTTTATGTATGCATCAGGCAGTGCTAACAATCCTGTTGTTACGCAAATTGTTCTTCGCCCCATAGCAAAAGCATTGGGCTCCTGATCCAACTGGACAAAAAGTCTGACTCGATCCGAAATCGACGGATCCGACTGCAATGCATTGCTATATACTTCGTTAAAAAGAAGGACGAGCCTTTCTTTCTCATTTGCGCTAAGTTTTATGTTTTCGACTTGGATACAATGTGCTTTCTTCCTGAGCAGCCATTCGCCAATTGGCGAAAGCGATATTGTAAGGGCAACGAAGTAAACCGCTGCAATAACCAAAGCGGAAATTATATAATATTCTCTTGAAGTAAAGTCAATTGGCACAGGATTTTCTCCTGCAAACATTTCCACATAAACCTGCGTTAATAAAATCGTGCCTGTATAAATAATGCTTAGATTCATGAATAGATAAAGCATAATGGGAATATTGTGCAGTTTAAAAAAATTCCGAAGAAAGTCGAAAACATAAAACGATTTATTGTTTTTCACTATAGCCCCACCCTTTTCTGCATTTTTACGATTTCGCTATTTGCCATAAAAGCAGTTCGTATGCCAATTCATAACGCCATACATAAGAAAAAAATTGGATAAGACCTTATGAATCGAGATATTACTGTGTTTTATAATATATCATAACTGCACTATATTTGCAAACCAAGAAGCACGTCTTTGTTTCAAAAAGAGGACTGCAAATTGAAATCCGTATCGCGCAATTTTGGGCGTTAGTTAAAATATTTTTTCACTTAGGCGAGGGTCTATCTGCAAACAAAAAAGCGACGGCATTCATATACCATCGCTTCTGGAGCTGCTGGGCGGACTCGAACCGCCGACCTGCTGATTACGAATCAGCTGCTCTACCAACTGAGCCACAGCAGCATATTTGATTTTGGGACAAGCTGTATACGGTTCTTCTTCCGAACCGCCCGTGACAGCTTTTATATTATATCGGATAAACACGGGAATTGCAAGAGAAATTTTTGCTTTTTTGTGTTTTTGTTGTAGGTGTTACAATGATGTGTGACAAATAAGAAAAAAAGATAGCGAATAGAAAGGACCTGTGTTAAGGTAGAGTT
>CALWVM010000018.1 GCA_944384985.1 uncultured Clostridia bacterium
GCTCCCGCTTCCGCCCCCCAAAACATCAAGAATCTCGGGTTCCTTTTTCTTCGTCGTTGTTTAATTTTCAAGGTCCGCGCTGTCTTTCGGAACTGATGTCCCGCGCGACAGCTTTGATATAATAGCAAAACCCACGACAAAAGTCAACACCTATTTTCAAAAAAATTTGATTTTATTTCGAGTTTTTGAAACACCGCCGGGTGTTTGCCTCCCAATCAGCCACAAACCACTTTTCCGAAATGCATTTCTTGAATTTAATTATTCATTGCCAAGAAGTCAGAATATGAGACCTCGTCGACTCCTTCGGTGTATTGTTCAACTATGTATTCGGCAAACTCTTCATTTACAGTTTCGTGGTAAAATTCAAGTTGCTTTTCCATTGTTGTCTCTGAGGGGTCTATATACCCCGTCTCTATATGAGCAATTGTATAATTATATTCCTCATTTAAAATATACTGACTATTAAACTCCCTAATTTCAGATTTGTATGTTTCCCACGCTTGCATTCGCTCTACCTCGGAGACAAAATAATCTGTGCACCGATCGCACAAAGCTGTGTAATCCTCTAAAAGCGTTATTGTTAAGATATTGTCAGCAAAGTTAAATTGTGCAACACCGGATGCGTTTGAATTCCAAAAGCTGTTATATTCTGGGACACCAGAAAATGCTTCAAGCGTTTGGTTGCTTTTAATCCCGCTAACAAATATAACTGCTTGCGTGTTATTATTTTTGGGCAGTATAGGGTAAAGAATATGTGGATCTTCGATATCCGTTTTTATTTCACATTTCGTATATTGATTCCCATTATAGCTAAAAAAACCACCTATAGAAGGAACTCCAGTTGCTCCAAGACGCGACCAATAAACAATTTCAGGAACCTCGTTTCCATCTAAATCAATCAGTTCAACACTAATACTGGTATCCACGAATTCCATACCATATTTGGGAAAGTTATAAATTAATTCAGTCGCAGCCTCTAAATAATTTCCCATCGTCGCCAAAAATTTCTTGGCCGTATTTTCATCAGCAATGTGCAAACTAAGATCTAATTTCGCAATTTGCTTCTTATTCTGATCTGCTATTTGTTGTGTGCCTTCCACGCAGTCATATTTTTCACTATCTTTTGCAAGATAGAAAAGAGCTATTCTTTTATTGGCTTCATCTAACTCGTCATCATAGATGCCTTCGCTGCTGTATTTAGCAGCAAATTTATTGCCCATCTTATAGCTCTGTATATCTATCAACATGCCTAAGATCTGCGTTAAACGCATCTTGTTACAATCGTCTTGGGTAAGAAGATTTTCAGCACTGTCGTCAACACTATTCAGAACAAAATGCTTTAGCTGGCTTGCAAGCATTACATCGTAACCGGAATTGTCGCTCAGGTCAAACCCGGCGGCGTTGAAAACCGCATCTACAATGCCTGTTGCGAGCTTTACTTTATTTGCACCGGACATAAACTCCTTTGCAGCTATGTCTAAAGCCTCATCTAATAATTCCTTTTCAATCTCTTCACCCAGTTGCGTCATGGCGCTTTCAACAACTTCATTGCCGTAAAGGTCTGCAATCTCGCTTAGCGCTATTGCACGCATATCATAATCACTTGAATCGCTAAACAGTTCAATAGCATCCTTGTGATCCTGATTCATCGTATAAAATTTATAATAGAAATCCACAGCATCTACGAAAACGCCTACCGTGTCAATATATTGGCTGAAAGAATTGATTTTATCAATTTCCGCCTGTTCTTCCGGAAAAAAGTTTTCAAAGGGCGAAGCATCTCCAAATGAATGCATGGATTTATAATCCTCAAACATTGTGGTCAAAGCGTTAGCAGAAAGTTTATATGTTTTTGTCGCTTTCTTATACACATCATTATATAATTCTTCCGTTATGCCAAGAAAATCGGCTAATAGACTGTCATTATTCAGCAACTGTTCATACGGTTCATTATTTGTCACAGCGCTTTCCAAAATATCAACATACTTCTCTTTTTCCCCATAGGAGCCCATAAGATTGGTTACTTTGAAAGAAAAAATCGTTTCTCCAACATAGCCCAGAACACATGCACTTTTATAAAGGCCTTCATCGCCCGCAAAAATGTCGTCTCTAAGATCGCTATAATCGAGGCAGGAATTTATTGGATTATAATTATATAAAGCATCACTGATCGATATACCGCTACTTACAATAGATATTGTATCATTGCTTTTATAAACGACACTTGACTTTAAATAAGCCGCCATTTCCCCAAGCGGGAAAAAATATAAATCGCCGAATTGATAAAAATCTAAATCAAGGGTCTCTTTTTGATATGTCAAATAGTAGATGTCGATCGTTGCACTTTCATAATTGAAAACCACTTTAGAGTTGGCTCTTTCATATTCCTGACCGACTCTGACAAATGCAGTATTTTCTTCGTCATAATTATACATTGTGTAGTCTTCAAAGACACTGATCGGAGCATACAGAGTATCATTTCTAACGTAAAACACATTGTTTGCATCCGTGATTTCCGTGCCCGTTTCATCATATCCCATGATATCGAGCAACACAAAATACCCATCCTCAGCATACGCAACTATATTGCACATACCGAACAACACAACGAGCGCGCAAAATGCGGAGAGTATTTGGCGTGACAGTTTCTTCATGATGCTTCTCCTTCCAATATTCTCTGCATTTCATTCATACAATATGAATAGCTGTAACCACACATCGCATCGATAAAGCCTTCACTGAAAATAACTGAAAACCCATTTTCAGTTTCAAGCACTAATAAAGTTTGTTGTGTCGTTTTCGGCTCGGCATCCCGAATTATTTCTTTAATTTTGTTGTTCATTTCTTCATCGGTTGGCATGTGTTCAATACTACTTTGGTACTGCTTTATTCCTTCCAAAGCATCGGCCGAAGTTACATTTAATGTAACGGTATAACAGTTCTTCTCAGTTTCTTCTATTTCTGTGACCGTAAAAGAAGCGGAATCTTCAAGGCTTTTCACAAAACTGTTTGCATCATATTCTTCATTTGAATTCCATGCTTTTTCAATTTCCGTTTGCATAGTTTCAACTGACACGGATTTTCCACATCCGAACAAGCAAAAAGCCAATAGCAGCAACAGTAAAACGCCTAAAGAAATTCCTTTTCTCATAAAATACCTCCAAAAAAAGAAGCATCAACATCTGTGGGTGTTTGTTTTCCTTTTTCCTTCATAAATAAGACAGATGAGTGACTCCTACAAATTACGTTTCAGTCAAAGAAAGCAGGCATACCGTTATTGCAGGTTTATAGGTGATCTGTTTTCTGTAATTCAATCCGTAAAATTCGTAATTCTGTAAACGACCTTATTCTCATTTTCAAGTGTAAGTTGGCTATAGTTTTCATCGTAAGTTGCGTATGTCGTGCTTTCTTCATACGGCGTCAAAGACATTTTGTTTGTGTCATTATATAGAGCATAATCATACGCTTGGTATACCCAGGATTCACGATCCGCATCGTAGTGCAGAACTCTTGCATTTCCTTCAGATAAATCAAAATCCTTGTAATTATAATAGAATTTATATATCTCTACATCAGGGTCTAAATTATATAGTTGGTTACGAAAATCATTGTATGCCGATTGGCTCGCAAAGCCTGAATAGCCCTGCGCAAGGGAGGGAGCATTTACTGTTGACCAGGTTTCAAAGAGAAGCTTTTTATATAGTTGATTTTTGTCGTCTCCATCGTCGGGAAAATGGGATAGATTTATGACGGAGTCTGACTGCATAGTTTCATAATATTCTTCTGCATCTTCCGAAAAACGAAGATTTAAAGTCTCCCATCCATCAAAATAAATTCCGGTAAACATCAATTTATACTGTTCTTCATTGCTGTAATACCGATAAATTTCAATCTCACCGTCTTCTGTTAATCGATATTTCCATACATGCTGCGCGCAGGTTAAGGCTGTTCCGTCATAGGTCCCGTCGCTGCCCTCTCGAAAAACAAAGCCATAGTCGTTGCCATATTCTAAATCTATATCATACCCTCCATTCCATTGCGGTGTCGCCAACCAGAATCCGTCTGTCAATAATCGTGATTGTATATTGGCAGCTTCTGAATCCTCATGATAATTGGAATCATCGTTTGTGAGGCCGTTTTCCCCATTGTGACTGCCACAACCGGATAAAGCCCCTGCAAGTATTGCAAAAAGTGCAATAATAGAGATAACTCTTTTTGTATTTTGTAAAAAGATGGATTTCATTTGACGCTCCTTTACAATAAACCAAACCATTACTTTTTTCTTTGAGCCGCCAACAAAGAGAATAAAGGGATAGTTCCGTGCCCTGAATTAGGCACGGAACTTGCTCTTAAAGATTCTTATTGTTGTGGTAAATTCTTTTTGGCTACAAGATTAGCAATCCCAAAGGTGTTATCCCCCCAGTAACTGTCGCCCGTTGTACCGCAAAAACGAATTTCTAAAGTTTGCACACCACTTACGCTAAAACTAAAATCTTGCGGCAAAACACCCGTAGTAATTTTAGGGGATGTATAGAGTAATTTTCCATCTCCATATGCCTCAAAGTAGCCAGTAAACTTATCGCTTTTTGCCTCATTGCATAAAAAGATTGTCCCGCCAACCGTGTCATAGCGTCCACCCAAGTTATAAAATAGATGATCCATGTCCAAAGCTGCCGCTTCACTGTTGCCGACATACACTTGAATTACATTCTTGAATTCTTGGTTATCGTTAGAAATCTCACCATCCATGAAATGATAGTTGCCATATGCTGTTCCTTCTTCTTCTCTGAAAACATTTTCCTCTTTATAAAGCTCAAACGGCAAATACATCTTGTACTCGTCCAGCTTCGCCTGATAATCGCCGTTCGGGTTAATTGCGATCGCGGCTTCTACATTGCCGACTGCTGCGTTCACATCGCCCGCTTGGAATTCCGCTTCAGCCTTTTGCATATAGCTGTCAGCATAGGTCGTCATTACGGTGTTCATTTTCTCCTGCACTTCTGCGGAGGACTGCCCAACGGACTCCAAATACGCCTGAGCTGAACGCAGCAATTCCATGCCGCCGTCTATATCGCCGTCCTGCACGTAGGCATCCACCTGTGCAAGTGCAGCCTGAATGTATCCATCTGCACATTCACCGATCATGGTAACCGAATCGCTGTACTCCGAATCCGAGCCTAAAACACCTTGAAAGTAATCAATCGCCGTTTCATAGTCCTGTTCGGTTTTATAAGCATACAGGCCATCACAGTAGTTCTCTTTGGAATCGATCAAATCATCCAAATCATCCCATGCTGTTTGATTTACGGGAGAAACGCTGGCGGAAAGATCGATTGCCGAATCGGAGACAAGCGTACCGTATTCCGAAGACAGATATTGCTCCACTGCACCATCTCCCGACGTTTGAGCTGCCGCGTCGAAATCGTGGGCATTCAGATTGGTTTTAATATCTGCAATCGTATCGGCAATTACCTCGTCATATTTCTGCCGTTTTTTGCTGTCGCCATAGGATGCCGAATACACCTCATACACGCGACTACCGCTTTTAGAATCGATCGCGCGCTTTAATTCAGCAGTTTCCGCCAGATTGGAAATTACAACAATTCCGGTTATAACCAACACCAGAGCCACACACGCCGAAACCGCAATTGCAATCTTTTTCTTTTTGGGCATCAATGCAAATTTGGATGGCTTTTTGACTTTAGGCATTTGAGATACAGGTTGGAACGTGGTCTGCACCCCGTTTGCAGGCTGCGGTGTAGGATGCGGCGCATCGTTGACCGGAGCGCCGCATTTCAGGCAAAAATTCTGCCCGGGCTTGATTTCATTTCCACATTTTTTACAGAACATATGTAAGATACTCCATTCTTATTACACAACAGCCGTTATGCGGTTACCAAGAAAAACTGTAAAAGTCTTCGTAGCAGTCTTTGCAAACATCCTCTGTTTGCCCAAAAAAGGAAATCGTGTTTTTCTTTCCGAAGTAGACATCCCCGCATTCCTCACAGCGGTGGATATTCGTAATAACCACCAACAGAAGTACGACAAAGACGGCAACTGCGGCAATCATAATATTTCTTTGCTTGTTCGGCGAGGCAGACTTAACCTTTGCGGCTGTATTATGTACGCCGTCTTTCATCATTTTTACCGCTTCGCTGTTTGCAAAGTCCTTTTGCACCGATTGCAGGAACGCATTATTTTGCGCTTTTTCTTTCACAGACTGCCACGCACTGCCGTAGCCCATGACAGCGTTTTGCTGCTCTTTCGTGGGCAGAGAGAGGTTCTGCCCGCAGTTTGGGCAGAACGCAGCGTTTTGTCCCGTAAGATCTGCGTGGCAATTTGGACAATAGGTTGCCGCTTCTTCTATACGCGGCGCAATGTCCTCATCGGGCATAAATTCGTTGCCGCCGCAATTTGAGCAGAATTTCGCGTCGTCCTCTAATTTGTTTTTACAATTTACGCAAATTTTCATTTTGTTCCTCCTTAGTCAGACGTTTAGAATTAAAAATCAAAGCAAAACACGAACCATCCATCCGATACCTGCACTAAAACCGTACTGAACCCTTCAATTCGAAACAGTGCTACGTCGTTAATCTTTTCCATATATCTGACTGCATATATACATGATTGTATTTCCTGTAAAAGCCAAGAAAACTCTTCCTTGTCATCTAAAGATGCACTACTGTATATAATTATTTCCGTGTCCGCATCAGGTAGAAAAAGTTCTGAAGCAATATTCGCATTAGTAAAGTACTCACATTGCTCTATTTCAGAGAGTGACTTACTTTCAATGTCCACTAAAACTGACGTATAGCTGTCGTACGATTGATAAGCGTACTCCAGCGCCTGCTCCGCTCCCGGCAGCATATAGGGCGTTATGTAATCGGGATCGGCTCGTTTCAGCATTTCCACAATGGCGTTTTCCAACTCCGAAATCGTATAGCCCTGCATGCTCTCGGTGGTGGTCTCCATGGTGGTTTGCGTGGGCGTTTCGGTAGAGCTACCGCACCCGGTGAGCAGCACTGTCAAAAACAGGCACGCCGCTACAAGCAAAGACAGATATTTCATATGGGTCTCCTCCCTTTTTGCAATCTGCATCGGCTGTGCATATGCTTGCCCCCACACAGCCTCCCTTTTGGCGCTTCAGCCGACGTGGTTATAATTTGCGGCAAGCTGGTTCATAGCCTTGGACAATTTATATATGTAAACAAAAGGTCCAACCACAATCAACAAGCCCAGCACATCCCAGCCCCAAAACGTCCCCGCTCCGAAACTATGCGCATAGGGAAGTGCACGACGCGCCAGTTCCGCACCGATGCGCGCAGACAGTTTGTGAAACCAAACCAGCGTACCGATACCAAACGTCAACGGCGTAATCACAAAAAACAACAGGCAATAGTGCATGGTCTTTTTGCCGTCGTACCGAGATGCTATAATGTTGATATCCGTAGAAATCGATGAATAATACACGAGCGAATAAATCCCCAGCGTAACGATAGAAAGCAGAATGAATTTCAAAAGCCCCCTGTTGGTTTTTAGCTGGGAAACAGGGCGCTGTGCCGCGGCATTTTCTGCTACAGGTGGGTTGGCTGCGGTCTGCGGCTGTGCCACCACGCTTTGTCCGCATTTTGCACAACCAACAGCGTTGTCATCCAATTGAGTACCACAATTTGAACAAAATTTCATTTTTTATTCCTCCAATTATTGTTTTTGGGTTTATCATTTTGGGGCTTTTTAATTCAGACTATTTCTATAAAGCTGTTATAGGTATCCACATAGTATACGCCTGACTCAAGCCCTGAAAAATCGACTTGAAAATAACCATTTTTGGTTTTTTCAACCGGTAGCTTTACCGACCCAACGCCACCTCCCGGCTTTTGGTAAACTTTAATATATTCCAAATATGCTTGAACTGTAAATTCCTCCCATTCGGTTCCATTATATCCGCCGAAGGTAAATTCTTCATTCTTTTGAGCGTTTAAAAGCTTATATCCATCGACCGGAGCAAGACCAATCTTGTCATAAAAAACATCGGAATGATTATTGACATACTCTGTTAAATCTTGTCCGTTACACTCCGTTAATCCATACAGGTGCCCTCCACGAATACTCAGTTCAGTTTTCGGGAAATATTCCGACAGAAAGACATACGGATTATCAGCTACTTTCCCGCTATCCGGTTCGTCTGTAAATTCATCGAAAAAATTGAGTGGAACCGTATACTGTGCTGTCGTTTCATCAACCGGAAACAAAGAAATAGTCTCTTTTGTTTCATATATGCCGATTATAGAATCTTTTTTTATTTTGGGGATTGGTTCGTCAGCATGTTTCCACAAGACTATATATTTCTTTTCCTGAACATCCCAATCGCTATAATCGGTAAAGCAGGGATTCTCATCACTTGCTGTTTTCGAATAGGATTTCAACTCCACAACACCGTCTTCATTCAACGGCACATACCCCTCGCTGTCCAAAGTAATGGTCAACGGGATTGTGTTTTCCGGTTCTGTAACGCTTTCGGTTGTCGCAGGCATGGTCGAAGCGTTTACTGCTGAATCACTGTAATTTACCGTCGGGGAGCTTGATTCTCCGCACGCCGTAAACAACAGACTCAGCGCAAGCAAAACAGAAAGCAATGCAATTGGCTTTTTCATGATTTCTCCACCGTGAAACTATGATTATATCTTTAAATGTATGATACCGAATTCGACCATGCTTGACAAGCATATCAGGGCATACGACTTTATTTGCGTGGTATAAGGCAATTACAAGAGCTCTGATTTTTGTATAATTAAATTGAATAATTCAAGCTACACTTATAATTTCTATTCTGAAGAGATACACTAACGACAACAAAAAAGCCCAATGGCGTTCGCACAAATGCGCAAATGCCATCGGGCTCTATATTAAGAAACTGTTGTTATTTCAGGTTTGCTTTGAGCGTTTCGAGCTCTTCGGTAAGCTCTTTGGGCAGTTTATCGCCAAACTTGCCGTAAAATTCGGCAATACCGTCTGCTTCCGTCTCCCACAGGGACTTATCGACGTCGAGGATGCTCTCGAGGGATTCGAGGCTGACCTCGCCCTCAAGCCCTTCGATGTTGATGTCCTTGGCATACGGCACATAGCCGATCGCGGTCTCTTTGGCATCCACTTCGCCGTCGCAGCGCTTGAGGATCCATTCAAGCACGCGGAGGTTGTCGCCGAAGCCCGGCCACAGGAAGTTGCCCTCGTCGTCCTTACGGAACCAGTTGACGTTGAAGATCTTGGGCGCCTTGTCGGGATCGAGCGTCTTGCCGATGTCGATCCAGTGCTGCCAGTAGTCACCCATGTTGTAGCCGCAGAACGGCAGCATCGCCATCGGGTCGCGGCGCACCACGCCGACCGCACCGGCCGCCGCAGCGGTGGTCTCGGACGCCATGATGGAGCCTACGAACACGCCGTGGTTCCAGTCGCGGGACTGATACACCAGCGGCGCGAGCTTTGCACGTCTGCCGCCGAATACAAACGCGGAGATCGGCACGCCCTTCGGGTTTTCAAACTCGGGGCTGATGCACGGGCAGTTGACCGCAGGCGCGGTGAAGCGGCTGTTCGGATGGGCAAGGTTTTTGCCTTCCGCTTTCCATTCGGGGCCGTTGACCTTTTTGCCGGTCCACTCTTCCGCATTGACGGGCGGGTTCTTGTCGAGACCTTCCCACCAGACGGTGTTGTTATCCAGATTACGGGCAACGTTCGTGAAGATGGTGCCCTTTTTCGTGGAAGCAAGCGCGTTTGGATTGGAATGCTCGTTGGTACCGGGCGCTACGCCGAAGAAGCCGTTTTCGGGGTTGATGGCATACAGTCTGCCGTCCTCGCCCTTGCGGATCCAGGAAATGTCGTCGCCGACGCACCAGACTTTGTAGCCCTTCTTGCGGTAGCCTTCGGGCGGGATGAGCATGGCAAGGTTGGTTTTGCCGCACGCGGACGGGAACGCCGCGCAGATGTATTTGACTTCACCCTGCGGGTTCTCAATACCAAGGATGAGCATGTGCTCCGCCTGCCAGCCTTCGTTTTTGCCCTGATAGGACGCGATACGAAGCGCAAAGCACTTTTTGCCGAGCAGCACGTTTCCGCCGTAACCGGAGTTGACGGAGATGATGGTGTTGTCCTCGGGGAACTGGCAGATCCAGCGCTTTTCGGCGTCGATGTCGCACTTGCAGTGAAGTCCCCGCACCCAGTCGTTGCTGTCGCCGAGAACGTCAAGCACTTTCTTGCCGACGCGCGTCATGATGCACATATTGAGCACGACGTAGATGGAGTCGGTCAGCTCAATACCGATCTTTGCGAGCGGCGAACCGACGGGGCCCATGGAATAGGGAATGACATACATGGTTCTGCCCTTGTAGCTGTCGCGGGCAATATCGTACAGCATTTTATATGCTTTTTCGGGATCCATCCAGTGGTTCGTGGGGCCTGCATCCTCTTCTTTTCTGGAACAGATGAGGGTTCTGTCCTCCACGCGCGCCACGTCGTTGACCGCCGTTCTGTGATAATAGCAATCCGGCAGGAGCTCATCGTTCAATTTGATGAGTTCGCCTGTCGAGCACGCCTCTTTGCGCAGCGCTTCGATTTGCTTTTCGGAGCCGTCGATCCAGACGATCTGGTCCGGCTTGACAAGCTCAGCTTTTTCGTCAATCCACGAGAGCACGGATTGATTTTGTGTGAGTGGTGCCATGATTCATTCTCCTTCTCAAAAACTTCGGCTTTCGCCGAGCTGATTTTGCATGATCGGCATTCCAAAAATGCAGAATGGAAGAAATCCCCATTCGATATAGCATTATAATATAGCCCACCGAAAAAAGCAACATGGAAAATGTTAAGAAAATGTCAATTCTATGTCGCTTTTTGATGAACAATCCACAAAAGGGCGCGCACCTGTCCCAAAAATCGGCGCATTACCGCCCGTTTTCTTCGATCGGCATGGTTGCGGCGGCATTGAGCGACATATCCGCACGCTTGCCTGCACGCCACTCATAAAAGCCCTGTGCGCCGACCATTGCCGCGTTATCACCGCAAAGGCGAAGCTCCGGCAGATAAAGCTGCAAGCCGCGCCGCTTTGCAAGAAGCGTGACACGTTCACGCAAAACGGAGTTCGCGGATACCCCACCCGCAAGCACAAGTTTTTCGGTTTTGGGATACATCTCCAGCGCCAGATCGGTATTGCGAAGCAAAGCGTCCACCACGGCGGACTGAAACGATGCGCCGAGATCCGCTTTTTCGATAGTCTCCCCTTTTTGCGCGGCGTTATGCAGCCGATTGAGCACGGCGGTCTTGAGGCCTGAAAAGCTGAAATCGAGCGGGCTGCCCTCTACACTTGGGTGCGGGAACGAAAAGGCGTTCGGATCGCCGTTTTTCGATACTTCGTCCAGATGCACGCCGCCCGGGTACGGCAGCCCCATGGCACGCGCCGCCTTATCGAGCGCTTCGCCCGCGGCATCGTCTCGCGTGCGGCCGAGCACATGGAATTGCGTATAATCCTCCACCTGCACAAGCAGGGTATTGCCGCCCGAGACGACCAGGCACAAAAACGGCGGCTCAAGGACCGGATGGGTAATATAATTCGCCGCGATATGCGAGCGCAGATGGTGCACGGGCACAAGCGGCTTGCCGCTGGAGAGCGCGAGCCCTTTTGCGTAATTTACGCCCACGAGCAGCGCACCGATGAGCCCCGGCGCATAGGTCACGGCGATGGCGTCCACATCCCGGATGGTCACGCCCGCTCGCTCGAGCGCTTCGGCGGTCACCACGCTGATGGATTCCGTATGCAGGCGCGAAGCGATCTCCGGCACAACGCCGCCGAAGATTTTATGCCGCTCGATCTGCGTTGCAACGACATTGGAAAGCACGCGGCGGCCATCCTCCACCACGGCAGCGGCAGTTTCGTCGCAGGAGCTTTCCAGCGCTAAGATTCGCATTCCGATCCCTTCTTACAACGATCATTTTCATGTAAAATTCTTTCGTATTGTACCATACTTTTTGCTGTGTTGCAATCTCGATGGAAGTGCAAAAATCAGTTAGGCACATTTTGGCCCTTTCCGGTTGACAGGCGGAAAGGAATCCGATACTATAAGGCTATCCTTTAACCGGAGGGGAGAAAAATGAAACGTATGGTTCTTTTGATCGTAGGCGCTGTTCTGGTCGTGGCGGGTGTGATCGCCATTGTGGTGGGCGTAACCTCACGGCCCAAGAATGACGATTCTTGGAAAGAAAAAGGTTATGACCTCTCGATCCCAACGCTTGGGGAGGACGGCTGGTACATGGTGTTTGAGGATGATTTTGAGGGCGATGCGCTCAATCAGAATATCCGCTTCGGCGACCGCTATACGGGCAGCCGTGAGATCTGGACGACTTCACCCCACGCCGTTCGCTGGGAATCGAACGATGACAAGCACCCGGAATATGCCTGCTGGTGGTGCCCGGAAATGGTGGAGGTCCGCGACGGCGACGCGGTTATCCACGCACGGTATGAAGACAATCACGAATGCACCGGCGGCTGCCCCGCCGCGGGCCGCTTTACGAGCGGCATTGAGACGCGCCGCATTGTAGGCAGTGGCGACAATAACAAGGGCTCGAGTGACGAACTGCTGTTCGCACAGGCATTCGGCTACTTCGAAGTGCGTGTGAAGCTGCCTGACGCGGACGGACTTTGGTCGGCATTTTGGCTGCAATCCTCCAACATGCGCAAGGTCGCAAGCGAGGGCGTGGACGGCACGGAGATCGACGTGTATGAAAGCGCGTTCCGCCGCAACCGCCAAAGCCGCATGGGGCACGCGCTGTTGTGGAACGGCTATGGGGAATTTGCCGCTTCCGACACGATCATCAACACGCTCGAGCAGGATCTGTATGACGGCTACCACACCTTTGCACTAAAGTGGACGCCGGAATACTATGTATTCTACATCGACGGCGAACCGACCTGGGCAACGGCGGGCGGCGGCGTTTCCAAGGTCAAGGAGTTTTTGCGCCTGACCGTCGAAATCGACGCGGGCGACGGCTGGGGCCCGCACGGGCAGAAGATCGGGCAGTTTTCGCACGAGGGCGACACCGCCTTTTATGTGGATTACGTCAAGGTTTGGCAGAACGAAAACTATGAACCTTACATCATTGACGACGCCCTGTTCCCCGGCGGGTTGGACATGGCAAACTAAACACATATTGACATGCAAAGACACAGTCCGGCTTCCGAGGGAAGCCGGGCTGTTTTCGGTTTCCGGTGAACGGCAAAGCGAAAGCTCCGAAGCGGACGGCCTCGGAGCTGCTATTTTTATTTGTTTATTCAGTTTTACCTAAGCTGTCCGCTGTGGCGTTAGACTGGACGAAAAATCGTACGGTTTGTGTATTCTTTAACGCATTTCTTACAGCGAACGGATCAAATTTGTTCTCGAAGATACGATAAACTTTACATGTTTTACTTACTTGTCAAATTTGACCACAGCGGACAGCGAACCGAATGTCTGCGGTTCTTCAGTCCCTACACCGTACATTGGATTCGCCTCCCTTCGTTTCGTAACAAAAGGCTTTTCAGAAACCAACCGCCAAGGCTTTTCGCAATCGACAGACCGATTTGCTTTTTCAAAGCCTTGCGTTTCAAAGCATCCTGAACTTCCGCGCCTGCACGCCATCGGCTTTTTCGGACCTTGGGGTTTTTGCCCCTGTGTCTCACTGCCGGTCTTGCGTTTGCAAGATCATCTGCGAACGTCTGGTCTGCGCCCGCCACCCCGACCCTGTTTCACCGGATCTCGTTTCTGCCGACTTTTGCGGCGTCTTTTCTGTAACGGATCCGAGCCTTACATGCTGCCGGAGCACCTTCCTATCGGCTCTTTTGAGAACTGCGGAAATCCAAAAGCCTTACACGCTTTGAAACGTTTGGGGTTGCTTTGGTTTCTCCCTTTGTTCATCTTTATTATAGCACCGAATTCATAAAAGTCAATAGTTTTTTTAAAATTTTTTTGATTTTTTTATATTGATTGTCCACATTGCCCAAAATCAATGTCTTTGCCCGTCCGCAGCGCCGCAAAACGCGCAAAATACGGGAAATGCAATTTTTACCGTTGACTACAAGAGCTTTTCGGGGTAGAATGTAAACAGAAAAAGACAACGGAGGAGCGCATGGACGAAGCTTACAACCCCGATATCGTCAGCGTCGTGGACGAGGACGGTACGGAGCATATCTTTGAAGAGCTGGACCGCATTGAAACGGATGACGCGCGTTATGTAGCGCTGCTGCCCGTTTACGACGATGCGGAAGAAATTCTGGACGACGACGGCGAGCTGATTATTCTCCGAGTCACCGAAGAAGACGGCGAAACCTATCTCGAGCCTATTGAGGATGACGAGGAGTTCAACCGCATCGGCGCCGCGTTCGAGGAACGGCTTTCGGATTTGTTCGACATCACAGAAGAATAACCGCGCAAAACGCGTACAAAGCAAAATCAACCTGCCCGATGCGAGAACCATACGGTTCAATATTAACCCAACACCTTTTTTATCGGGAGTCAGAATTCCGAGGCGGTGTGCAGACCTCCCGCATTTTTGCGGACGTTGGGAGTACTAAAACCGAGGAGAGACACCCACCTGCTTTTTGCAGGTTATTATTAGCCGTGTGCGGTCGGGCGGGGATTTTCGTGCCAAAAAACGCGCAGTCCGAAAATTTCGGGCTGCGCATTTTTTCGGTTTATTTATTTTTCCCTGCTTTTTGCAAGCAGCGGTTTGAGATACTGACCTGTATAGGACTGTTTGCAGCGCGCGACCTCTTCAGGCGTGCCCTCGACAACGATGGTGCCGCCGTTGTCGCCGCCCTCGGGACCAAGGTCGATGATATGGTCCGCAACCTTGATGACGTCCAAATTATGCTCGATGACAACGACCGTGTTGCCGCCGTCCGCGAGCTTCTGCAAAACGTCAATGAGCCGGTGCACGTCCGCGGTGTGCAGGCCCGTTGTGGGCTCGTCCAAAATATAGATCGTCCTGCCCGTGGGGCGGCGGGAAAGCTCCGTTGCAAGCTTTACACGCTGCGCTTCACCGCCGGAAAGCGTGGTGGCAGGTTGGCCGAGCTTGACGTAGCCAAGGCCCACGTCGTAGATCGTCTGGAGCTTGCGGCGGATCTTCGGAATACTGGAGAAAAAGCTGAGCGCCTCCTCGACCGTCATTTCCAGCACGTCATAAATGGATTTGCCTTTATATTTGACCTCCAGCGTTTCGCGGTTGAAGCGTGCGCCTTTGCACACGTCGCAGGGCACATAGATATCCGCCAAAAAGTGCATTTCGATCTTGACGATGCCATCGCCCTGGCACGCTTCGCAGCGCCCGCCTTTCACATTAAAGGAAAAGCGGCTCGGCGTAAAGCCGCGCACTTTGGCATCCTGCGTCTGAGCAAACAGGTTGCGGATGTCGGTGAACACGCCCGTATAGGTCGCCGGGTTGGATCGCGGTGTCCTGCCGATGGGCGACTGGTCGATGTCCACGACCTTATCGAGGTTTTCAAGGCCCAGAATGTCTTTATGCTTGCCTACGGGCTTTTTCGCGCCGTTGAGCTCATTGGCAAGGCGCTTATACAGAATCTCATTGACGAGTGAGGATTTGCCCGAACCGGAAACCCCGGTCACAGCGATGAATTTGCCCAACGGAAACTTCACATTGATGTTTTTCAGGTTGTTTTCCGCCGCGCCGCGCACGGTTAAGAACTTACCGTTGCCCTTCCGGCGCGTTTCGGGTACGGGGATCTTGCGCTTGCCGCTCAAATACTGCCCGGTAATGGAAGCCGGGCAGTTTTTGATGTCCTCTACCGTACCGGCGCAGACGACCTCGCCGCCGTGCACGCCCGCCCCGGGGCCGATGTCCACGATATAATCTGCCGCGTACATCGTATCTTCGTCATGCTCAACGACCAGCAGCGTGTTGCCGAGGTCGCGCAGATGCTTGAGTGTGGCAAGCAGCTTGTCATTGTCGCGCTGGTGCAGCCCAATGCTCGGTTCGTCGAGGATATACAGCACGCCCATCAACGATGAACCGATCTGCGTTGCCAGACGGATGCGCTGGCTCTCGCCGCCGGAAAGCGTGCCCGACGAGCGGGCAAGCGTTAAGTATTCAAGCCCGACGCTCGACAGGAATTCCAGCCTGCTGCGGATCTCGCGCAAAATCTGATCGGCGATCATGCGGTCGCGGTCGCTCAATTCCAGTCCGTCCAAAAACTGGAGCGCCGCCGTAACGGACATTTTGGTAAATTCATAAATATTGATACCGCCTACCGTTACACCTAAGGTGATGGGCTTGAGGCGTGCGCCGTGGCAGTCGGGGCAGTCGCAGGCCTTCATCACCTGCTCGATCTCCCAGCGCGCCCAGTCGCTGGTGGCATCCTTATACCGCCGTTCCAAATTGTTGACGATGCCTTCGAATGCGGCGGTATAGCTGCCCGTGCCGTAGACATTTTTTCGCTGCATTTGCAGCTTTTCGCCTTTGGTGCCATACAGCAGCGCGTTGAGCGCTTTCTTGGAAAAATCACAGATGGGCGTATCCAGGGTAAAGCCGTATTTTTTGCCGAGCGCTTCATAATACATCTGTGCGATGGTCCCACCCTCGGCGTTGGACCAGCCGCTGGCGCGAATGGCGCCGTCGCGGATGGACAGCTTTTTGTTCGGGATAATAAGATCGGGATCGACTTTGAGGAACGTCCCAAGCCCCGTGCAGGTCTCGCACGCGCCGAACGGATTGTTGAATGAGAACATCCGCGGGGTCAGTTCGTCCACCGAAGCGCCGTGCTCCGGGCAGGCATAGTTCTGCGAGAACAACAGGTCCTCACCGCCAATTAGGTTGATGAGCACCGTGCCGCCTGAAAGCGAAGTCGCCGTTTCGATGGAGTCCGCAAGGCGGCTGCGGATGTCCGGTGAAATCACCAGGCGGTCCACCACGATTTCGATGCTGTGCTTGATATTTTTTTCGAGCTTGATCTCTTCCGAAAGGTCATACAAATTGCCGTCCACGCGCACGCGCACAAAGCCCGAACGCCGCGCATTGTCGAGTTCCTTTTGGTGCTCGCCTTTTCTGCCGCGCACCACAGGCGCCATGACTTGGATTTTCGACCCGTTTTCAAGTTCCATAACGCGGTCCACAATGGTATCCACAGACTGCCGCACGATTTCGCGGCCGCACACGGGGCAGTGCGGCACACCGACGCGGGCATACAGAAGGCGCAGGTAATCGTAAATCTCGGTCACTGTGCCCACCGTAGAGCGCGGGTTCTTAGAAGTTGTTTTCTGGTCGATGGAAATAGCGGGAGAAAGCCCGTCGATGGAATCGACATTCGGCTTTTCCATCTGACCGAGGAACATGCGTGCATAGGACGAAAGCGACTCCACATAACGCCGCTGCCCCTCGGCATAAATGGTGTCGAACGCAAGCGAAGATTTTCCCGAACCCGAAAGCCCCGTGAGCACCACGAGCTTGTCGCGCGGGATCTTGACATCGATATTTTTCAGGTTATGCTCGCGCGCACCTTTCACCACAATATATTTGCTTGCCATCAGCGTTTTTCCCCTTTGAGTTCCTGAATTTTGTCTCGCAGCATCGCCGCGTGCTCGAATTCCAAAAGCTTTGCCGCCGCACGCATTTCGGCGGTCAGCTTTGCAATCATCGCCTGCCGCTCGCGCTCACTCAGGCGCTTGCGCGGCTTTTTGTCATCGCTGTGCGTAGAGATTTCGAGGATGTCGCGCACATCCTTTTGGATGGTGCGCGGCGTAATACCGTGCTCTTCGTTATAGCGCATCTGCTTTTCGCGGCGGCGCACCGTCTCGGCAATGGCACGCTCCATGGAGGGCGTGACACTGTCCGCGTACATAATGACCTCGCCGTGCGCATTGCGTGCTGCGCGGCCGACCGTCTGCACCAGCGACGTTTCTGAGCGCAAAAAGCCCTCTTTGTCTGCGTCGAGAATGGCGACAAGTGACACTTCGGGGATGTCTAAGCCTTCACGCAGGAGGTTGATGCCGACGAGCACGTCGAATTCGCCCAGACGCAGGTCGCGGATGATCTCCATGCGCTCGATGGTATCGATATCATAGTGCATATACTTGACCTTGATGCCGTGCGTGTCGAGGAAGTCGGTCAGATTTTCCGCCATTTTTTTGGTCAGCGTCGTGACGAGCACGCGCTCGCCGCGGTCGGTGCGCAGGTGGATTTCGGAGATCAGATCCTCGATCTGCCCCTCGGTCGGGCGCACGAAAATTTCGGGATCCAAAAGCCCCGTCGGACGGATGACCTGCTCGACGATCTGGGCGCTTTTTTCGCGTTCAAAGTCGCCGGGCGTGGCGCTGACGAAAATTTTCTGCCCGACGCGCGCATAGAATTCGTCAAAAGTCAGCGGCCGGTTGTCAAACGCGGAAGGCAGACGGAAGCCGTACTCCACAAGGGATTCCTTGCGGGAACGGTCGCCGCCGTACATGCCGCGCACCTGCGGGAGCGTAACGTGGGATTCGTCAACAAACAGCAGAAAATCCTTCGGGAAATAATCGAGCAGTGTGAACGGCGCGGAGCCGGGCGCGCGCCCGGACATTACGCGGGAATAATTTTCGATCCCCTTGCAGAAGCCCGTTTCGCGGAGCATTTCCATATCGTATTCGGTGCGCTGGCGGATGCGCTGCGCCTCGAGCAGCTTGCCCGCTTTTTCAAATTCCTTGACGCGCGCCTCCATTTCGGCGAGGATTTCTTCAATCGCGCGTTCGAGCTTGTCCGGCGAAACGACATAATGCGACGCGGGATAGATCGCAACGTGGGAGACCACGTTTTTGACCTGCCCGGTTATGGGGTTGATCTCGCTGATACGGTCGATCTCATCGCCGAAAAATTCAACGCGGATCGCCGTGTCGTTCGAATAGACGGGGAAGATTTCCACCACATCCCCGCGCACGCGGAATTTATTGCGGATAAAATTGATGTCGTTGCGCTCGTACTGGATCTCTACAAGCTTTTGCAGCAGCTCGTCGCGGCTTTTGTGCATACCCTGTCGAAGCGAAATGACCATGTTGCGGTAGTCGATGGGGTCACCGAGGGTATAGATGCAGGAAACGCTGGCAACGATGATGACATCCCGGCGTTCCGACAGCGCGGAAGTCGCGGAGTGGCGCAGCTTATCAATCTCATCATTGATCGCGGAATCCTTTTCAATATAGGTATCCGTAGACGGGATATACGCCTCAGGCTGATAATAATCGTAATAGGAGACAAAATATTCGACAGCGTTTTCGGGGAAAAACTCCTTAAACTCCGAGCACAGCTGCGCTGCAAGCGTCTTGTTGTGCGCGAGCACCAACGTGGGGCGGTTGAGATTGGCAATGATATTCGCCATCGTGAAGGTCTTGCCCGAACCCGTCACGCCCAACAGCGTTTGCTCCATATAGCCTTTTTTTACGCCTTCCGTCAGTGCGGCAATCGCCTCGGGCTGGTCGCCGGTTGGGGCGTAGGGCGCTTTCAATTTGAATTTTCGTTCTTCCATGGGGGTTCTCCATAACGGGTTTTGACGTAAAAGAACATTTGTTCTTTGCTATCATACCCCGATTTTCCTGCTTTGTCAACCGTTTTTGCAGCAAATACAAAAGCGCGGCGGGCAAGACCCGGCACGCTTCTGTTATTTGCGTTTCGCACGTTATTTAAAACAGATATTTGAACTTTGGACTGGTCTTCATGGAAAACCAGTCTTTTCCGGACACGATAAAGTGGTCGTCCACGCGGATGCCTAAGGACCGAAGCGTCAGGACGATATTGCGCGTGGCATCGATGTCCGCAGCCGACGGCGCCGCAACGCCCGCGGGGTGGTTGTGTGCCAAAAGGATATTGGACGCGCCGTTTTGAATGGCAGCCTCGGCAATCTTGCGCAGGTTGATGCGCGTGCTGTCCGGCGTACCCTCCGAGATCACGACCGTGTTGACCACGCGGCATTTGTGCGTCATGCACACAGCCAAAAGCTGCTCCGTAGTTTTGCCGACAAACTGAGAGACAAAATATTCGCCGGCTGCTTTGGCGGTGTTGAGCACCAGTGAGCCCGATTTGACCTTGTCCTGCTCATATTTTGCAAACAAAGACGACATCAGCCGAATGAGGACCGCCGTATTCTCGCCGACGCCCGGTACGTGCATCAACGCCTCGACGCTCGCGTCGAACACGCCCGAAAGCGAGCCGAACTCGTTGATCAGGCGATGTGCAAGCTCGTTGGTGTCGCGCTGCGGGATCGCATAGAACAGCAAAAGCTCCAGCGCGTTGTGATCCTCAAATGCGTCTAAGCCCTCGCGGACAAAGCGTGCTTTCAGCCGCGCGCGGTGCCCGCTGTGAACCGGTGTCTGCTTTTCTGCCATTTCGTTATTTGATCTTGCGGCTGCCGGGCTTAACAAGCGGAAGTTTGCCTTCCTTGCAAAGCGGGCAGTCCGCCGCCTCCCACGAGGTCACGGGCGCAGAATAGACCGCCTTAAACGGCACGCCGAAATCGATCTTGCCGCCGGTGCGGTCCACGATCGAACCGACGCCGACAATGTCGCCGCCCGCCTCCCGCACAAGGTCAATAACCTCTTTTACGGAGCCGCCCGTGGTCACGACGTCCTCGACGATCAGGACCTTTTCGCCCGGTTCGACCGCAAAGCCGCGGCGCAGCGTCATTTTACCGTCCTCGCCGCGCTCGGTAAAGAAATTCTCACAGCCAAGCGCGCGGCTGACCTCATACGCCATCTGCACCGCGCCCATGGCGGGGCCGATGACGACCTGCACGCCGGCGTCCTTGTATTTTTCCGCCAGCGCCGCGCAAAGCTCTTCGCTGTATTTGGTATTGCGGAAAATCTTTGCGCACTGCAAATATTTATCGGAATGTCTGCCGGAGGTCAGCAGGAAATGCCCTTCCAAAAGCACGCCCGCCTCTTTGAGAATTTCGGTCACTCTCTCTTGCGTAAGCATAAGCCAAACTCCTTATCTGTTCATCGTTGTTTGTATTTTAGCACAAGAAACCCATTTTGAAAAGGGGCTCGCGCAAAGAACGGCGTTTCCTACAAAAAACACGGGGCGCATGGAACGTCCCGTGTGAAAAATAAAGGGTTCTTATTTAAAACGCAGCAGTTTTCGCACCGACTTGCGCCATTTGAGCAAATAGAGCGTAATCAGCCGTGAAAGGGCGATGTCATAAATCACAAACACCACATTCCCGAGTACCAAAAGTCCCAAGACCGCCCATTTGCCGTATTCTTCCATTTCATCAAACGGGATCTGGAACACATAGATAATCACGAGATACGCAAGCACCACCGAGACATTAAAAAGCAAGAACTTGAGTATCCACAGCAGCACCCTGCGAAATCGGCCCTCCAAAATTGCCTTAAAAATCGGGTAATGCCCGAAAAAGAACACATACATCACGGCGGCTTCTTTGTCGGGAAGGACCAGCAAAGAGAGCAGACTCACCGCCGCATACACGCCGAACGCCCACTTCTTGCCGACGTCAATGACCATGATGACCAGCAGCACACCTGCCACCGCCGGGAGCGCATAGGTCAGCGTCGGGATCACCGCCGTCAGGAACATCGTCACAACCGAGAGCGCCGCCACAATCCCGCCGAGCGCGGTTTTGGAGGTGGTTTGAAAACTGTCTTTTCCCATATCAGCAGCCCGGAATCAGATCGCCGCCCATGCATTCGCAGCAGCAATCCGCGCACAAAAGCGACGAACAAATGTCGCAGGCGTCGCAGCCACCGCCGCGCGTCTGACGGTAGCCGCCGCGGGAGTTGTTGTTGAGTGCATTAAACGCCGCAGCATACTCGGTATTGCCCGGATCGCGCTGGCAGGCGGTGGAATAATTTTTATACGCCTCGTCAAACCAGCCGCGCCGCTGTTGGATCTGCCCTTTTAAGAAGTACCATTCCGCCGTGCGCGCCGCGACGGGAATACCGTCCAGGATCATTTCCGCATCGTCGATGCGCCCGTTGTTGATTTGCGCGCGCACATCGGCGAACTGCGAACCGCCGTAGGCATTCGAGCCGTAGGCGTTATATCCGCCGTATCCTGTATTCGCGTTCGTATAGGACGACTGCCCGCTCGAATACGCAGTCTGCCCGCGCCGCTCGGCGACGACGGCATCATACGCACGGTCCAGCTCTTCCATTTTGCGTTTGGCAACATCCGCAAGCGGACCGGAAGCGAGACTGTCCTCCTGGTATTTGCGGGCAAGCGCGCGATATGCATCCTTGAGCTGCTCATCGGTCGCATCGCGCGGAATGCCCAATACGGCATAAGGGTCTGCCATTGTATTCTTCACCTCTCTGGTATCGGTCAACACGAAAAAAGGTCACGCCGCAGGGGACTTTTGATATTTTTCCCGAATGGATTGCGTTCTCGCGTTCAATCCGTCACAAAGAATATTTTCCAAAATGGTACGGTGTACGCCGCCCGAAAGCAGCGCGAGGGTCGTTGCGGCTTCGTTTTCCGTCATATAAATGGAGCGCAAAATGCCCTCCTGCACGTCGTCTCGCCGCAGATCCTCGCGGGACGTGACGGCATATTGCAGCAAAAACGGATTGTAGCCGCCGGTTTTCCAATCGGTTTCCATATCGTCGTAAGCGTCCATGAGATACACCCAGCGCCCGACGCAATAGGCGATTCGTTCCGCCACGCGGCGCTGCTCGCCCGCGGGCATATCCGCCGTGCAGAGCGCGGCGAGCGCCAATGCGCTCGGGTCGGCGGCGCGGTCGGCGGAATCGCACCGCTGCGTTTCCAGCGCCTGCTGCTTTTGCATGGCGCCTTCGGCGATCTCGGCAAAACGCGGATAGCGTTTCGCCGCTTTTTTATAGCTTGCCCGCAAAAAGGCGCAAGCCAAGGCGGCAGCCGCTTTTTTAAAGCCCTTTGCGTCGCGGCGGTTGTCTTTTGCTTTATGATATGCTAAAACCACAGTCAACGCCGCGGCGGCGCGATAACTTTCCGCACAGTCAATCTGATAGCGGCACACTTTCGCGGGATTAAACGGGCAGCGCCCTTTTTTGTACTGCGGCGCTTGCTTTTCGGCGGTGCAGTCGCGCAGCAGCACATAAAATGTCGCATCGTAGCTTAACAGCAGGCGGGAAAAAAGCCCGTATTCTTTGCCAAGCGTTTTGCAGAGCGTACAGTATACCGCTTTGTATTCCTCGTACTCGCGCACTTTGAGTTCCGGCTTGTAAATGCGCACATATCCAAACAAGCAGTTTCCCTCCCGTTACAGGATGGAGGACAGGTTGCGCATGATGGCGCCCGCGACTTCGGGGCGGTTCATGGTATAGATGTGGATACCCGAAACGCCGTTGGCGATGAGTTCCACGATCTGCTCGGTGGCGTAGGCGATACCCACCTGTTTGATCGCTTCCGGGTCATCGGCGAATTTATCAACCATCGTTTTCAGCCGCGTGGGCAGCGTGGTGCCCGACAGCTTGCAGGATCGGGCGATCTGTTTGGCATTCATCACGGGCATGATGCCCGCGCAAACGGGGACGTCGATGCCCTTTTTTAGTGCACGATAAAGGAAACTGTATAACGCGGTATTGTCAAAAAACATCTGTGTCACGAGGAAATCCACGCCGCATTCCACTTTATGCTTCAGGTTTTCGAGGTCCTCTTCGGGACTTGCCGATTCCACATGCCCTTCCGGATAGCACGCCGCGCCGACGGTAAAGCCGCCCTCGCTGCGAATCGCCTCCACAAGCTCAGAAGCGTAGCGGTAATGGTCATCGTCGGGCGTGTAATTCTCCGGCAGATCCCCACGCAGCGCCAGCACGTTGCGCACGCCGCGCGCCTTGAGGTCCATAAGTACGTTGTGCACGGTCTGTTTGTCGCTGGACGCGCATGTCAAATGCGCCATGGCGGGGATGTGCAGGTCGTTTTCGATATGTGCGGCAATCTTCGGCGTGTTGACGGAAGTGCCGCCGCCCGCGCCGTAGGTCACGCTGATGAAATCCGGAGAAAACGCGGCAAGCGCGTCCACCGCCGCTTCGACAGGCGCGTACGCCGCGTCGTTTTTCGGCGGAAACACCTCGAACGAAACGACAAGCTGCTTGCTTTGAAATTTTTCCATCAAATCCATAGGTTACCGTCCAGACTGCATTCCCGCGGAAATGCTATAAATCGAGATTTTGTATTATGTATCATACCACAACTTCCAAACAAGGACAAGAAAAACGGTCGTTTTTTCATATTGCGGACATCGGAATTTACAGTTTGTTAACAAAACGTTTTGAAATGTTCGATTTTGTATGTGCATAGGGTCGAAAAGGCAAAAAGCGCATCCGAAAAGGATACGCTTTTCCATCGCATTAAAACGGGACGTTCCCAACGTCGCCGGGCGAGCAGGTATATAAAAATTCTACCGTATCGCCTTCCTGCAACGTGTAATATTTGCTCGAATAATTTAAAAATTCGCCGTTGACGCGGTAAAGCCAGCCGCTTTGTGTCCCGCAGTCGCGTTCCGCAAGCCCGCCGATGCTGCGCACATAGCCGCCGGAGGTTGCGGAATACACAATGTTGTTTTCCCGCAGTGTTCGCTTCAGCAAATCAAATGCGGATTCCCCCGCTTCGAATTCCACCGCCGCATTTTGCAGAAAATAGCCGTTTGACGGCAGAACACCGGCAAAATTCGGGTCGTTGAGGAGCCCATATTCCACGGCAGTCTGAAAGCTGACTGTCAATGTGACGGTGTCGGCGGCGGGTGCGGCAGGCTGCGCGGGCGTCTGCACGGCGGGCGTTTGGGCGGAAGTAGAAGAATTGCCCGCGCCGCTTTGCGTGCTTTTGTTTTCCTGCTGTCCGCTTTTTGGGTCTTGTGCGCCGTCCACAGCCGGTGCTTGTGTCTGCGCTTCTGCGGCGGCAGAGGCATCGGAAATGACAGTCTGCGTTTGCGAAGCCGCTTCAGTCAACAGCGCGGCAGTCGTTGAGGCGGTATCCTCCCCCCTGCCGCAGGCACATAAGAGCAGCGCGCAAAGCAGTATGGCAGCAAGCCCGCGCAAAATGCGCGTCAAGTGCTTCGCGTTACGCATGCTTTTTTCGCACCACCAATACTGCCGCGGCAGCAAGCATGACTAAAGCAGCAGCCGTGGGAGCCCCGGCGCCTGTGTTGGGGATGTCTACCGTTTCCGCTGCGCCGGCGGGGTCTGTCCCCTGCTCGGGGGTATCTGTCTGCGACTGTGTAGTGGGTCCCGGCGTACGTTCCACATAGGTATACAGCGTCGGTTCACCGTTTTGAAAGCGCTCATAGGCTTCATAAGCCTGTAAGATCTGATAGGTCGTCAGTGGGTCTTCGGCGTTGGCATAGTTCAGTCCGCCACCGTTGTCCGATAGGAAAATCTGTAACGCCGCCACGGGCGACACGCCGTTTTTGCAGTATTCCTCGGCGGTCGGGTCGAGCCCTAATGCACACAATGCGAGGATCACCTGCGCGGTGCTCTCGCCGCTCTGCGTGCCGAACACAGGGCTTCCGAACGCGCCGGTATCGAACTGCTGGGCTTTGAGGTACACGAGCGCTTTATCCACCGCTTCACGCACGGCTTCATCCGTATCATAATACGGGGCGAACGCCTGCACCGCCATGGCGGTCGTGTCGCAGTCGGAGGAGATCCCCCAGCCTTCATCTACGCTGCAATACGGGAAACCACCGTCCGGCTGCTGGGCGGCAAGAAGAGTTTTCACAATGGTTTGTTTTGTGCTGTCAGGGAAATGAAAGCCGGCGCTGAAATTCATAGCCAAAAGCGGGAATGCGAGGCTGCTTAAATACACTTGCGCCGAATAATCTACCGCATCGAGCGCTTCGAGCAGGTCATGCCCGCCGATATTCCGAGCGTCCAGCCCGCAGGCGGTCGTGCTCAACACAATGCGCGCAAGGTCGCTCGGGTAAAGCAAATCAAAGCTGTTTTTTACAGCTTCGTCGATATAGGCGGCATACGCCGCATCGGGCGATTCACCCGCCTGTGCGAGTGTGAAGGCCGTCCAGTCAATGAGGCTGTCCGGGTAGCTTGTGTCCGTGTAATCGAAGCCGGTGTTTCCCGAGTTTGCCAACCAGGCCGTGACCGCCTGTTTCGGGTTTTGCGGCGCGGCAAACACCTGCACACAAAAGGCGCAGAGCAGCGCCGCACATAAAAGTGCAGAAATAAATTTTTTCATCGTATCGTCTTCCTTTCGTTTCAGTATGGTTATGTGTAAACTGCCGTTTTCCCTCCTCCCCGCAAAAAAGCGGAGCTCGTGAGAGCTCCGCTTGATGCGAACAAAAGAAAGACGCACTGCGCCTTAGCCGATATTCGCATACTTCTCTCCCACCGAAAGAATTTTGCTGAAGGCCCGGGAAATTTTGAAGCCGGTTCCGGTTCAAATTTCCCGACCTTCCCTTACAGGCAGGTCTCCTGGCTTGCGGCATTTCCCGACGCAGACGCCTTCCCAAAGCCGTAGCTTCAGTGGCAAATGGCTGCGCCGCAGCCGCTTACAGTAGCGGGGGCTGTCACGGATTCGCACCGTGTTCCCTTTTCACTTCGCCCAAAGCGCAAAGCGCTGCGAAGCACCTGTAAGCCGTATAGATTTTAATAATTTTCGCAGAAGTCGTCGATCACCGGAGCGTTATTGTTCCAGCCAAACTGCCCGCCGCCGCGGATCACTTCTTTTGCAATTATAGCACATTCCTTTGCATTTGCAAGCGCCGGGTACTGCGCTTCCAGTGTTTGCAGCAACTCGTCCGCCTTCGGGGCAGGCGCACCGCAAAGCGCGGCAAGCGCCGCAAGCGTGGTCGGCAGCGCGGCCTCAAACGCCGCACGCTGGACGGCGCGCGAGCCGTCTGCGCGCAAATAAGTGCCGTTTTGCGCCGTGAACGGCGCGGTGAACAGCTGCTCGGTCGCGGTTTCCGTATAGGCATTGGAAAGCGCGAGGGTATATTCCGCCGTTATGGCATCAGGCTTTTTACAGTCAAGCAGAATCGCCGCTTTTTCACCTTTGTAAGCGGACACCGGCGGGATACCCAGAAGCTGAAGTCCTGCAAAGCTCGCACTTTTTTCCGTTACGTCAGCGTAAGCCGCCGGGAAGTGCGCTTTAGCAAATGCGGCTTCCTCGAGCGTCGCCACGGGGCCGAGCACGACGGCAACACTGTCGCCGTAGGACGCGATTTTCGCACAAAACGCCGCCATCTGTTCTTTCGTTGCAGGCTGCATTTGCGTATTCGCCGCCAAAATACCGAAACGGCCGCCTTTGCACAACAGACCTTTCTCGCCGGCGGGCAGCGAACGCATGACGGTCTTGCCGAGGAAGCGAACATCCGTCTCGCACAGCGCCGCGCAGAAATTGCAGACCGAGCGCACGCTGTTTTCCTTAACAGGGACCGCTTTTTTGACCGGCTGTTTTTCGCGAAGCGCACCGGTCGGGCAGACGGTCACGCACTGCCCGCAGAAGATGCAGCTGCTCTTTTCGAGCGGCAGAGAGAACTCGGGGCTGACGAGGGTATCAAACCCGCGTCCCAAAAGCCCTAAATTCGTTTTGCCCATGACTTCGTCGCACACGCGCACGCAAAGCCCGCACAAAATGCACTTGTCGGCATTGCGCGCAATCAGGGAATTGACATCCTCTTCATTGCGATGGTGTTTTTCCCCGGCAAAGCGTTCGGGGTGAACGTCGTAGGCGTTTGCGTATTCAATCAATTTGCATTCGTAATAATCATGGCAGCCGCACCCTAAGCAGCGCATGGCTTCTTTCTTTGCGGCTTCTTGTGTAAGGCCGAGCGAAACCTCGCCAAAGTCGGCGCGGCGTTCAGAAGCCGGACGCACAGGCACCTCTACACGCGGCGCTTTGGGGAATTTTTCGAAAAATTCCACGGGCAGTGTGCGCTCCACAAGGAAGGGCTTTTTATAGCGCGCTTCTTCGCCGTTTAAGTAACGATCGATCACAAGGGATGCTTTCTGCGCTTCGCCGATCGCGGCAACGGCGATAGACGCGCCGCGGTTGGTCATGTCGCCCACCGCAAAGACGTTGGGCAAAGAGGTGCGGAACGTCTCTTCGTCGGCGGCGACGGTGCTGCGCTGGGTCGCCTCGACCGATTCAAAACCCGTAAGGTCGGGGTGCTGGCCGATCGCCATAATCACGGTATCAAATTCCGCATTCTCCACCGCGCCCGCAATCGGTTCCGGGCGGCGTCTGCCGCTCGCATCCGGTGCGCCGAGCTGCATTTTCTGCAAGGTCGCCTGCACGGTATCGCCGCAGTCCTTGAATTCGATCGGCGTCGTCAGGAAACGGAATTCCACACCCTCTTCGGTCGCTTCGCGGATCTCCACATCCTCGGCGGGCATTTCCTCGCGCGAACGCCGATAGAGCACCGTGACCTGCTTTGCACCCAGACGCACCGCCGTGCGGCAAGCGTCCATGGCGGTATTGCCGCCGCCGACAACCGCCACGCGGTCGCCGATAGGCATTGGGTCACCGAGGGCTACGGTGCGCAGGAAGTCGATCCCGCCCACCACGCGGGAGGCGTCCTCGCCTGGCACGCGCATTTGACTGGAGCGCCATGCGCCCGCCGCGAGCACCACGGCATCATATTCGCTGCGAAGCGCATCGAGCGTGATCTGCTCGCCGACACGCACATTGTTCTGCATTTCTACGCCGAGCGCGGCGATCTGCGCAATTTCCCGATCCAAAAGGGCTTTGGGCAGACGGTATTCCGGGATGCCGTAGCGCAGCATGCCACCCATTTTCGGCATGGCGTCCAAGACTGTGACCGCATGACCCTGACGGCGCAGGAAATACGCCGCGGTAAGCCCGCCGGGGCCGCCGCCGACAACTACGACGCGTTTGCCCGTATCGGGTTCCACAGGCGGAACGTACGGCGTGCTGCTCGCCATATCCATATCGGAAGCAAACGCTTTTAGCGCTGCGATGGAGACCGGTTCCTCCACGAACCGGCGGCGGCATTCCTTTTCACAAGGGTGCGGGCACACGCGCCCGATGGACGAAGGCAGCGGGATTTTTTCTTTGATAAGCCTTGTCGCTTCCGTGTATTCGCCGTTGGCGATCATTCCCACATACCCCTGGCAGTCCGTACCCGCAGGGCATGCCTTGGTGCAGGGTGCCTTGCAGTCACCGTCATGGTCGGACAGCAAAAGCTCCAGCGCCATTTTGCGTGCACGTACGACGCGCTCGGTGTCGGTATGCACGACCATGCCGTCGCGCGCTTTCGTCGCGCAGGCGCGCTGCAATTTCGGCGTGCCTTCGACTTCGACGACGCACAGCCCGCATGCGCCGTAAATTTCTACACGGCCGTCAAAGCAGAGGTTTGGGATCTTTAAACCGTTTTTGGTGGCGGCGGAAAGCAGCGTGGCACCCTCCTCCACCTGTAACGGATGGTTATCTATGGTAATTTGAATCAAACTCATGCGTTTACCTCCACGGCGCCGAAGTTGCAGTTCTCTGCACACTTACCGCACTTGATGCAAAGCGCCGGATCGATCTTGTGCGGTTTTCTGACTTCGCCCGTAATCGCCCCGACCGGGCAGCCGCGCGCACATTTGGTGCAGCCGACGCACTTTTCGGGATTGATGGAATACGTCGTAAGCGCCGCGCATTCGCCCGCAGGGCAGCGTTTGTCGCGGATATGCGCCTCAAATTCGTCGCGGAAATAGCGGATGGTCGTGAGCACAGGGTTCGGCGCGGTCTGCCCCAAGCCGCACAGCGCGCCGTCCTTGATGCCGGCACAAAGCTCTTCTAAAAGCTCGATATCGCCCTCCTGCCCCGCCCCTTCGGTAATGCGGGTCAGGACTTCGAGCATCCGTTTTGTACCAAGGCGGCAGTGCACGCACTTGCCGCAGGACTCTTTCGCGGTGAAATCGAGGAAAAATTTCGCCATGCCGACCATGCAGGTGCTTTCGTCCATGACGACCATACCGCCCGACCCCATGATCGCGCCCGTAGCACCCAGCGCCTTGTAGTCGATCACGGTATCCAAAAGGCTTTCGGGGATACACCCGCCCGACGGGCCGCCCATCTGGACCGCTTTAAAGCGTTTGCCGTCGCGGATGCCGCCGCCGATGTCAAAGATCACGTCCCTAAGCGTTTTGCCCATGGGGATCTCCACAAGCCCGCCGCGGCGGATCTTACCGGTCAAAGCAAAAACTTTTGTGCCTTTGCTGCCCTCGGTACCCATTGCGGCGAACGCGGCACCGCCGTTTTCGAGGATCCACGGGACGTTGGCAAAGGTTTCTACATTGTTGATATTCGAGGGCTTGTGCCAATAGCCCGCTTCTGCGGGGAACGGCGGCTTTAAGCGCGGCATACCGCGGTTGCCTTCCAAAGATTCGATCAGCGCGGTCTCCTCACCACAGACGAACGCGCCCGCGCCCGCTTTGATGCGCATTTTGCAGGAAAAGCTGCTGCCGAAAATATTTTCGCCGAGATAGCCTTTTTCCTCCGCCTGCCGGATCGCTTTTTCCAGCCGCTTGATGGCAAGCGGATATTCCGCACGCACATAGACGATCGCCTCTTTGGCGCCGATGGCGTATGCGCCGATGAGCATACCCTCGATCAGCCCGTGCGGGTCGCCTTCAATAACGGCACGGTCCATGAACGCGCCGGGGTCGCCCTCGTCGGCGTTGCAGATAAGGTATTTTTCCTCACCCGCGGAATTACGCGCAGCGTTCCATTTGAACCAGGTCGGGAAGCCCGCGCCGCCGCGCCCGGCGAGCCCGGAAGCCTTGATCTCCTCGATAACCGCTTCGGGCGTCATATCAAAAAGCGCGCGGCGGATTGCGGTGTAACCGCCCGCATTTTCGTATTCTTCGATGCTTTCGGGGTTAAGCACGCCGCAGTGCCGCAGGGCGATGCGCGTCTGCTTCTCCAAAAACTGCGCGTCCTCATCGGAAATTTTCAAATCCTCGACCGCCGCAAGGTCATTGCTTTTCACCGCTTCGGCAATGCGCGGTGCGTCCGTCTCCTGCACGCGCACAAGGCGGGTCAGCGCGCCGTTTTCCACATAGATGTCCACGATCGGTTCGGCAAAGCACATGCCGTTGCAGCCGGTAATGGAAAGTGTCGCATTTTGGGGCATGCGGCTCTCCAGCGCGTCATACACTTTCTGTGCGCCCGCCGCGATGCCGCACGAGCCCGCGCCCACAACGATCTTCGTCATATCAAGCGCCCTCCTTTGCCGCGGCGGCAAGCTCCGCCAAAATCTGTTTGGTCTTATCGGGCGTAAGGCGGCCGTATGTCTCGTCGTTAATCATCATCACGGGCGAAAGGCTGCAGCACCCTAAGCAAGCGACATTTTTAAGCGTAAAAAGCCCGTCGGCGGTCGTTTCGCCATCCTTTATGCCAAGCGTTTCCGTAATGGTCTTTTCGATTACGTCCGAACCGTTGACGTGGCATGCCGTCCCTTTGCAGAGCATAATCAGGTATTTCCCGACCGGTTGCAGACGGAACTGCGTATAAAACGTGGCGACGCCCATGATCTTGGCAGGCTTTACACCTGTGCGCTCCGAAATATACCGAATCACATCCTGCGGCAGATAGCCGTAAATCTCCTGCGCGTGCTGCAGGATCGTAATCAGGCTGCCGGGGACGTCGGCGTATGTATCCAAAACGCCGTCCAAAAGCGACAGATCGCTTCTTTGGGCCTTACAAGCACAATCCATTCTCTGTTCCTCCATGATTTTCCCTTTCTGTTTTCCATGTGAAAACAGGCTTTTATAATCATAATACATCTATACAAAAAATGCAATTTGAAAATCCTGTGAAAGCCACAGAAATTTGCAGGGCGCCATACGAAAATTCAGTATTTTCCGCCCTTTTTTGCCGCTTTGGATTTATGCTATAATACCGTTGGAGATGAAAAACATGGCTTTTTTGACCGAACTGCACGCGCACACCGCTGAGACGAGCCGCTGCGCCGAGGACAGCGCCGAACATCTGGTGCAAAACCATTTGGAACACGGGTACAGCACACTCGTGGTGACCGACCATTTCAGCCACCGGACGTTCGACCCCTTAGCGGGCACTGCGTACAAAGCGCTGGTAGACTTTTTCCTGCGCGGTTACCGCGCGGCGAAAAGAGCGGCGGCGGGTACAAGGCTTTCTGTACTTTTGGGAATGGAACTGCGCTTCACCGCGCCGGGGAATGTCAACGACTACCTTGTTTACGGTGTGACGGAGGATTTTCTCTATAATGCCGAAGGGCTTTTGGATATGCGGCTGAAATCCTTTATGCAGCTTGCGCACGAGCACGGGATGCTCGTCTACCAGGCACACCCGTTTCGCGACGGCATCCGTATTATAGACCCTGTACTGCCCGACGGGTTTGAAGTGTATAATGCCTGCGTGCGCCATGATTCGCGCAATGATATCGCCGCAGCCTGGGCAAAGAAGCACAAAAAGCCCGGTATTTCAGGTTCAGATTACCATAGGCCGGAGGACATCGCACGCGGCGGGATCGAGACAGATACAGAAATTCGAACGAACGACGATCTGCTTGCGGTCCTGCGGGCGGGAAGCTATCGGCTGATCCGGAAATAAAGGCAGCAAAAGAATTGCCCGGGGCGTTTTCGTCCCGGGCTTTACTGGTTTCGATTTATTCCATATCGCACAGCGCTTCTAAAAGCTCGGCGCGCAGCGCGCGGTTTTTCACACGCTTTGCCGCCGCAATGGCATCTTCCAAGGTTGCTTTGTTTTTAAGGCCCTGATAGGTTGCGGACTTTTTCATATTGTTGGCGTTGAAGTGCGTTAGGATATTGCGGATACGTGCCTTGTACGGCGGGTTTTTCCGCACTGTTACGCCTTTTAGCGTGACTGCAATCTCTGTGCCGACGGGAAGCGGCGGCAGCGTGAGCGTAAGCCCCGCATCGGGGTCAGCGGCGGGTTGCACATCCAGCGCATTGCCGTTCACCGCAACGTGGATCAGCTCTGCGGCGGCAACATCGGCAAACCGGAGCGTCCACGCACGGTTTTTCGGCATATATGGCTTTTCTTCGCCGCCTGAAATATGCAGCGTCAGATTTTCTCCGGATTCCGCAAGCGTGATCATGGTCTTGCTGCAATCCCCCTGCTCGAACGCGCGGGTCTCGCCATCATCCTCATACAGTGTGAACGTATTGTTCCCGCGATACAGCCGCAGTTCCATATGTTCGGGATTCTGTGCGCCGTTGCCGTGTTCGAGCGAAAGCGGAATAATCGCGCCCGCCTTGGCGAACACGGGGATAGAATCCATGTCGCTGTGCACGCGGACGGTTTTGCCGCCCTTGTAAATTGCGCCGGTAAAGAAATGCGTCCAGCGCCCTTTCGGCAAATATACCGCTGTCTCGGCGACTTTCGTGTGCGCATTGCATTTGGACGTCACGGGGCAGACGAGCAATTCCGAGCCGAACATATATCCGTTTTTGCAGCGGTAGGCTTCTTTTTCCTGCGGGCAGGTATAATAGAGTGGTTCGCACAGTGCGCGACCTTCCGTATGTGTACGGTAGTTCATGGCATAGATATACGGGATGAGCGCGTGGCGCAGGCGCAGCGCCTGCGTTGCCAAAGTCTCTGCCGCCCAAGTATAGTTCCACGGTTCTTTGCCAAACAGGTCGTTCGAAGTCGAATGCAGGCGCAGAATGGGCGCAAACACGCCGAACTGCACCCAGCGCACATACAGCTCGTCGCTGTGTTCGCCGAAGTGGTGCCCGCCGATGTCGTGGCTCCACCAGGTATAGCCGCAGTTTGCCGCCGTCGCGGTGAAATACGGCTGGAAGTGCAGTACGCGCCAGTTCATTGCCGTATCGCCCGAAAAACCAAGCGGATAGCGGTGTGAGCCGATGCCCGCATACCGCGACAGGATCATCGGGCGGTGCGTATCTCTGCCGTTGTCGAGATAGTGATAGTGGTTCAAGGACCAAAGCGGGTCAAGCCCGGCAAGCTTGCTCTTTGTCCCCTGCTGCCAGTCGATCCACCAGAAGTCCACGCCGTCGGCTTCGTACGGATGGTGCCCGATGTCGAGATAATTGTTGATGAATTTCGGGTCGGCGATGTCGAATTCCACCGGCTCGCGTTTTTCGGTGTCCACGCCCATGGCCTTTGCCATTTCGGGGTAACAGTCCTCAAACCAGCGGAAGCCGTCCGCCGGATGGAGATTGAGCGTGACTTTGAGGTTCTGTTCGTGTAAAAACTGCAAAAAGCCTTTGGGATTGGGAAACAGATCGGTGTTCCAGCTATACCCCGTCCAGCCGGAGGTGCCGCCCCAGCTCTTTTTGAATTTTTCATGGAAATGCGCTTCAAGGTCCACCCAGTGCCAGTCCATATCCACCGTAGCGACGGTCAAGGGGATGTCTTTGCGGGCGAATTCGAGCATCAGATGTTCATATTCCGATTGGCTGTACGGATAATAACGGCTCCACCAATTGCCCAGCGCGAAGCGCGGCACAAGCGGGACATCGCCCGTAAGGGCAAACAAGGCGCGCACCGCATCGATATAATCATCGCCAAAAGCAAACGCATAGACGTCCGTTTCCGGTTCGGCGCGTTTAACGACCATACCATCCGTATCCAGCAGCAGGGACTTGCTGTCGTCGAGCAGCGCCAGGCCGTCTGAGGACAGCACGCCGTCTTTTAAGGGAATCGGCCCAAAGGTCGCGTCGAGCGTGCGCGCGGTGCCCTTGAGGTTATGGCGGCGGCAGGGACGCACACGCTTGCCGTCAATCACCGCATACAGCAAATTGCCGGATGCTGTGTTCACAGCAAAAGCGGCTTTTTCCGTTTTCACAGTCAGGCGGCTGCCATGCTGTTCCGAGTGGAAGCGCACAGCGCCATGATCGCGATACCACACAGTCTGCGTCGCCGCGTCCGTAAAGCTCTCTTTTGTGCCGTGCTCAATGCGGATGACCCGGTTAAGCAGGACGGTCACGCGCGTATCCCCCGCAAGGATCACGTTTTGCGCACAAGGGGTGGGCGCGGGTGCGACTTTCAGATAATCATGCAGCTTTTCCATAGGACTCCCTCTTTTTCTGTTGTCCGCCCGCCGCGGGCAAAATGGCCGAGGCGCGGATCATTGCAATTCGTCAAATGGTTTGGCGTGGTCATAAAAGGCGTATTCTTTTACCGCTTCATGCACCTGCAAGTCGGCTTTCTGCACGCAGTCCGCTTTGTGCTGCGGGTCATACGCGCCGCCCGAGAGCGCACCGTCCACATAGACCTTTAAAACGCCGTTCGGTTCGCGCACCACGTCCACACGTGCAAAGCGCCGTTCGTGCACCGCATCGCGTGCGCGTGCCTTGACACCCTTGCATTCAGCAACCGGACAGCCGTTGGAAACCGTTACCGCGAGTTCCTTCCCGAGCGTGAGCAGCACACCATCTCGCGGGGCGTTTTCAACACGCATACGCAGTGTGAAATCCCCTTCGCCGGAGAACGCGTCCGGGAGTTTTCCCTCTGGGTACCAGGTCACAGCGCAGTCCGCCGCCGCTTCGTTGCCCCAGACATCGCTCACGCTGTATGAAATATGCAGTGCTTCGCCGTCTTTTGCAGGTTCCGGAAGGGAAACGTCGATCTCGCTGTAATCGGAAAGCAGCTGTGTGCTGCAGACCTCGCCGTTTACAGCAATGCTTTGCCCATACAACACAATACGTTTGTCAAAAGCCAGACGCACGGTGCTTGCATTCGGCATATGTACCCGCACAAGCTTGGGGGCTTCGGTTTCCGGCTTGCCGAAGCACAGCAGGCGCACCGCGTGCGGCTGCAATTCCACCTGTACCGTGTCGCCGTACTGCCAAAGCCTTTGCATCGGCTCGGGGCTGTATGGCAGCCAGACTACGCAGGACATGTCGCCTGCTGTTTCACCCACACCGATCAGGCGGTCGAGCGTAATAGAAAAGCTTTGTACGCGGTTTAAGGGATTGCGCAGCGCCACGACGCCCTCGCCGCCGTCCCACGCGCTGTACCCATACACAGAACCGGTCTTGGGGCTTTCCCCGATGAGCTGCGCGTGGCGCAGGATATGGAATTTTTCCCGCAAAAAGCGCAGAACGTCGGCGTTGATCTGCCATTTTTCTGGGGAGAAAAGGTTATAGCTGTAATAAAGCTCCCAAAACGCCGTGCCGCGTGCCGCCAGCATATACAGATACTTGCGGAACTCCTCGTCGGTCATCTGCACCTTCGCGGTGTTGCCGTAGATGGGGTCGTGGTTATACATATGCGCCGCCGGGAACTGGTAGGCGCGCGTTTTGTGGAAATCAAAATATTTTGCGTCGCGGTAGGAAAGCATCTTATCATAATCCGCACCGCCCATCGCTTCGCCGCTGTCAGTTTTATCCAAGAACCCGACATCGTCGCTGTTCTGCATCCAAAGGCTTTCGCAGAATTGCAGATACCAGGGGCTCGCATTGCAGTAGCTCGTCTGATTGAGCCACAGGCTCTTCCCCTTTTCTTCGCGTGAAGCGTGCATGGTTTTGAAAACGGAGATCCAGTTTTCCCAATGGTCGGTAAATGCGTACATGCCCTCGTATCCGCCCGTCGGATGCCCATGTCTTTTCGAGCGGCAGGACTTGAGCATGAAGCCGTCGAGCTTCCAGTAATTGATGTCAAAACGCTCCATGTAATCCAAGAACAGTGCGCTCAGATTTTTCTGGTAGCGGTGGTCGGCGGTGCACACGTCGTGGCTGCGGCGGTTGTAGCCGCCCTTGCCCGCGCGCTGCATGCGCTTGCCGAATCCCGGCGTTTTGCTGTTGTAGCCGCCGCGCGGACCCAGCCAAAGCCCGAAATGCGAACCAAAGCTTTCGGCAAGCGCCGCGCCCTCGTAAAGCTCGTTCGGGAATTTTTCGTTGAATCCCCAGAAATCCTTGTCATAGTCCACCCAGCCGTCGTCCACGACATAGGAATCCACGGGAGGCACGCCGGTCTGCGTCAAGCCCTTTTCAATTTCCAGAAAAGAACGGCGGATGTTGTCGCGGTCGATATCGAGCATGTGGTCGAACCAGGAATTATACTGCACGCGCAGATCCACCGGGCGCGCGATATCGTCGATATAGGAAAGAAAATCCGCGCGAACGACCTCCGGCTGCGTGCTTCTTGCCGCGCCGAAAACCGTCTTCCATGTAGTATAAGCTTTTTCCCCATGTGCAAGCTCCTGCAGCGTTTTCCCGGCGTAGTAGCGCACATGCGCGTAACCGTCCTCAATGTTGTTGTCTGATGCCGGGAACTCGCTGCCTGTGAATAGGCCGTTTAAATAGATCGGCTGGCCGAGCGCCGCCTGAAACGGCTGTAAAAAAGCCTTTTTCATATTCGGGCGGCTCCATTTCTGCACCATCTCGCGCGGCAGGGAAATGAGCTCTGTGTCGATGGAATCCACACGCACGTCTTCGTCCGTCGAAGAGAGGCACAGCGTCTTATACATATACGGCCGGTCGCCCGTCACTTCATAAACAAGGCTGACCACATAACCGACGCCCAGCGCGTGCAGTGGCGCAAAACGCACCTCCAGCCGTTTGGTATCGTCCGAGCCGCCCGTCAGAATATCCGACACGCGCAGCATGGAACACCGCAGTGCGGCGATTTTCTTTTTCTCCGTATATACGCGTAGAACGAATTCCTCTGAGCAGGGTTGGAACACCAGATCCAGCCCCCCTGCAACGCGGCGGTTACGGATGTATTCGGTGCGAAAGGTCTGTTTTTCGGACACCGAAAACACACGCACGATATGCGCGTTGCCGATGGCGATCTTACCGTCGCCGACCTCAATAAACGGTTTGGTTGGGAAATCCATTACGCATCCTCCTCCGGGAACAGAATTTTCTCCGCAGCGCACGCCGCACTCTCAATGATATGCCGGCACGGGCGGTTTTGGTAGTAACTTTCTGTGCGCGCCTCGGGGGTGCTCTCCAAAGGCACGTCGGGGGAAAGCCCCAGCAGCTCGCGGCAGATGATCGACGGGTTGGATTTCCGAAACTCTGCGGCGATCTCCTGTACTTTCTTGTAGGTGTATGCTTTCGCTTCGCTGTCTGCGCCTTCCGTTGCGCCGTAAAGCATGCCGGCGAGCATCGCCGCGCCGCACAGCGCGCCGCAGACTTCCCGCATTCTGCCCACGCCGCCGCCCAAGCCCGCCGACACGCGCAGGGCTGTCTCTTCGGGCATACCGACTTTATCGCAAAACGCGGCAAAAACCGATTGCGCACAGTTAAATCCGGATAAAAACAATTCGACCGAACGGTCCGTGTATTTGGACATAAATTTTCACCATATTTGAATCATTGTCTTAAAACTCCAGCCCTTCGACGGCGGCTATACCGCGGTCATACGGGTGGCGCAGGCAGTCAATTTTTGAAATGCAGTCTGCCGACGCGCAAATTGCTTCAGGAAAAAACCGACCCGTCAACGCGACGTGCACCGTGTCGGGCAGCGTCTGCAAAAGATCTAAAAGCGCGGTCTCGGGGAACATGCCGTTTTCGAGCGTGCCTCCCATTTCATCCGCAATCAGCAGAAAATCCTCTGCCCGAGGAATGAAAAACTGTGGGACAACTTGCGCCGTGCGTGCGGTAAAATCCGCTTTACCAGCATCATCGAGCTGAAAGAAAAAGGGAATGCCGGGGTGCGCAAGGGTTATCTCCGCAGAAAAGTACTTCGCGAGCGCTTCAAATTCTGCGGAAACGTCCGGTTTTAAAAGCTGCAGCACCCGCACGCGCTTGCCGTGCGAAGCCGCGCGAAGCGCTAAACCCGCTGCCGCTGTGGTTTTCCCCACGCCGTCGCCCATATAAATTCGAAGCATGTGCAATGCTCCTCTCCACTGCAAGGGATATTTCGGAATATATATTTTACTATATCCCACGAAAAAAGGCAACCGCTTCCAAGAAAATTTGTTTAGAAAAACAAAATCCCCGCCGCTTTCGCAGCAGGGATCAAAATGCTATGGATGCAGGGATTTAATCCGACAGCGCCATACCGTTGGCATCCGTGATCTTGCCCTGGAAAATCTGGACGGCTTCGACAATCGCCCAAACCCACACGGCAATCGGTGCAATCCAAGTCCAACTCAAAAGTATCGTGACGAGCAGCTGAATCACCGCTTTCTTGGTATAGCCAAGATAGAAGTTGTGGATACCCAGTTGCCCTAAGAAAATCGCCAAAAGCCCCGCAGCGATCTTCGATTTGCTGCCCGTAGCCGGCTGCTGCTGCAGCGCGACGCCGCATGAAACGCACACCGCAGCGGACGGCGCAACGGGATTGCCGCAGTTCGGGCAAAACGCGTTGCCGGCGCCTGCGGGCGTTCCGCAATTCAGGCAGACAGCCTGATTGGGTTCCATGGGATTGCCACAGTTTCTGCAGAACATAAAATCTCCTCCTAAGATGAAAAAATGGGAAGTGCAAATCCCCGCTGTCTGCGGGATATTTTCATCACAATCATATAATATTTTATGTACGTTGTCAAGAGATTTCATGGAATCCCAAGCAGGATTTGTGACGACCCAATGATTTTTTGCAGTCTCGCCGCATCAGGCAAAATGCATAAAAAGTGCCCCGTCCGAGGACGGGGCACACAACGGAATGGATCCGCTTACTTGAGTTCGACTTTCGCGCCGACTTCTTCGAGCTTTGCCTTAGCAGCTTCCGCTTCTTCCTTCGGCATAGCTTCCTTGATGGTCTTGGGAGCACCATCGACGAGTGCTTTCGCTTCGCCAAGACCAAGGCCGGTGATCTCACGGACAGCCTTGATGACCTTGATCTTCTCGGAACCGATTTCCGCAAGAACAACGTCAAATTCGGTCTTCTCTTCCGCAGCAGCAGCGCCGCCATCAGCCGGAGCCGCAACCGCTACGGCAGCAGCCGCAGACACGCCGAATTCTTCTTCTACTGCATGAACGAGCTCAGACAGCTCGAGAACGGACATTGCTTTGATTTCTTCAAGCAATGCGGTAACTTTTTCAGATGCCATTTCTATGATCCTCCATTTTTTCTTTTGGATTATTCGGCAGGGGTTTCCTCTGCCGCGGGTGCAGCCTCCTCGGCTGCGGGTTCGGTCGCTTCAGCGGCGGGAACTTCTTCACCGCTCTTGTCTACGACAGCCTGAATAGCGCGCGCAAATGCAGCGATCGGCGCGTTGAACGCATTGAGCACTGTGGCAAGCAAGACTTCACGCGACGGCAGCTTGGCAAGGCTTTGCAGCTTTTCGAGGTCGATCACTTCATCATCCAGGAAACCGCCTTTCAGAATGAAGCTGTCGTTTTGGTCCGCATACTTTCCAAGGATTCTTGCGGCGGCGACATAATCGTCCGCGCTTGTCGCAATAGCAGTCGTCCCTTCGAGGACGCTGTCCAGCGCCTCATACGGGGTGCCGGCAATCGCACGATGCAGAAGCGTGTTTTTGGAAACGGTGTACTGCACGCCCGCTTCACGCAGCTCCTTGCGAAGCTTGGTGTCATCGGCAACAGAGATCCCGCGGTAATCCACGAGCACGCCCGCGCAAGCCCCTTCCAAACGGGTCTTGAGGTCGGCGACCTGCTGCTTTTTCAGTTCCAGAACTTTCTCACTCGGCAAAACATTCACCTCCTAAATAAAAATGACGCTTGCTTTATGAGAAAACAAAAGCCTTTTCCGCACAAAGACGGAAAAGGCCGGATTTACCTTAACAAGAAAGTAAAGCACTTTTCCTCGGCAGGCGGGCTTACACCCTTACGCAAATGCACCTGCTGTCTTCGGCAAGCGAACGTATACTAACACAAGTCTTTCGACTTGTCAAGTATCTTTTTATTCGGCAGCGGGAGCAGCGCCAAGCTTGTTGGCGTTGACCTTGATGCCGGGGCCCATGGTGGTCGCAACCACGCAGGACTTGATGTACTGCCCTTTCATCGCGGCGGGCTTCGCCTTAATGACGGCATCCATCAGCGCGTTGAAGTTCTCCGCAAGCTTTTCGGGGCCGAAGGAGACCTTCCCGATGGGGCAGTGGATGATGTTGGTCTTATCGAGTCTGTACTCGATCTTACCGGCTTTTGCTTCGGTGACGGCTTTCGCAACGTCCGGGGAGACTGTGCCGGCTTTGGGCGAGGGCATAAGCCCGCGCGGGCCGAGGATCTTACCGAGACGGCCGACAAGGCCCATCATGTTGGGCGCCGCAATGCAGACGTCAAAGTCCAGCATGCCGCCCTGTACCTGCTCGACAAGGTCTTCCGCACCGACGATCTCTGCACCTGCAGCGGTGGCAGCGTCCGCATCCGCGCCTTTTGCGAAGACGGCGACACGCACCCGCTTGCCGGTGCCGTTGGGCAGGATGACCGCGCCGCGGACCTGCTGGTCGGCATGGCGGGAGTCAACGCCCAAGCGGATATGCAGTTCCACGGTCTCATCAAATTTCGCCGTGGCGGTTTTTACAGTCAGCGCAAGCGCCTCATTGGTATCATACAGCTTGGTCTTATCCACAAGCTTTACGCTTTCCGCGTACTTCTTACCGTGTTTCATAACATTCATTTCCTCCTATGAAGTGGTGGTTATCGGATTTTTCCTCCCACGAAGGAGCATCAATCTTCAACAGTGACGCCCATGGAACGCGCGGTACCCGCAATCATACGCATAGCCGCTTCGACGTTGGCCGCGTTGAGATCGGGCATTTTCTGCTCGGCGATCTTGCGGACCTGCTCGGTCGTGATCTTCGCGACCTTGGTCTTGTTCGGGACGCCCGAGCCGCTCTCGATGCCGCACGCCTTTTTAATCAGGACCGCGGCGGGCGGGGTCTTTGTAACAAACGTGAATGAACGGTCTGCATAAACCGTGATGACGACGGGGATAATCATACCCATGTCGTTCTTGGTGCGTTCGTTGAATTCCTTTGTGAACGCCATGATGTTAACGCCGTGCTGACCAAGTGCCGGTCCGACAGGCGGTGCCGGCGTCGCTTTGCCGGCGGGGATTTGCAGCTTAATGAAGCCTACAACCTTTTGAGCCATTTGTTTGCACCTCCGAAATTCGTGGTAGTGGCGGGACGGCTGTGTGCCGACCCTCCCACAGCGCGCCGAAGCCGGCACGCAAAACCAAGCGGGAAACCCGCTTAATTACCGATATTTACTCTTTTACGGCCTCGACCTGGTCGAGTTCCAATTCGACGGGCGTCTCTTTTCCGAACATGGAAATGATGACGCGCACGGAATTTGCATCCGTATCGATATCGTCCACCACGCCGATGACGCCTTCGAATGCGCCGTCCACGATGGTGACCATATCGCCCTTTTCATAATTGACCTCTACCACGCGCTTCTCAACGCCGAGCTTGAGGACCTCTTCTTCCGTCAGGGGGACGGGTTTGCTTTCGGGGCCGACGAACCCCGTGACGCCGCGCGTGTTGCGCACAACATACCAGGCGTCGTCCGTCATTTTGACCTCGTCGGTATCCTCGTTTTCAAAGACAGCAAACTTCACAAGCACATAGCCCGGGAAAATTTTGCGCTCCACCTCTTTTTTGGTGCCGTCCTCACGGATCTCGGTCACGGTTTCAGTGGGCACTTTGACCTCGAGGATCTGATCGTGCATTTTCCGATTTTCCACAACGGTCTCGATATTTGCCGCGACCTTGTTTTCATAACCGGAATAGGTGTGCACGACATACCATTTTGCATCGTCTGCCATTTGAAAGCTCCTTCGTCAGAATCGAAGCAGCCCGGAGAGCATTGCCCCTGCGGCTGCCGTTGTGGTCTCCCCTTCGGCTGCAGCGTCACTGCCGACTCTCCCCGCCAGATTGACGAGCGCCTGGATGCCTTCGGAAAGGCCGGTGTCGATGATCCAGAGAACAACGGCCAGCACCGCGACGACCACGATGACCACGGCTGTGCTCTTGAGCACGGTTTTGGCGTCCGGCCAGACGATCTTTTTACACTCGGATCTTTCATCCTTGAAGAATTTAGCGATCGCCTTTCCCATGCGCACAAAGATATTTGCCTTTTTCTGCTTGGCCGGATCTTTGCCGCTCTTGGATTCTTTTTTGGCCTTAGAGCTTTTCTCCGCCTTTGCGGGCTTTTCTTTGGAAGACTTCGGTTGCTCGGCAGAACCCTTTTTAATTTCGTCAGCCATTGTCCATCCTCCGTCTTACTTGGTTTCCCTGTGGAGTGTATGCTTTCTGCAGAATCTGCAATACTTGTTCAGCTCCAGTCGATCGGGCGTGTTTTTCTTGTTCTTCTTGGTGTTGTAGTTGCGCTGTTTGCACTCCGTGCACGCAAGGGTGATCTTGACTCTCATTTCGGCACCTCCGTTACTCAGCGGCAACGCCGCTTGTTCATAGCCTGCCTCAGAAAACAGGGCACAAAAAAAGAACCCTCTTTCAGAGGTAAAAGTACTATACCATATTGAAAGCGGTTCGTCAAGTATTTTTTTGTATATCGCGGTTTTCCGGGGATAAAGGGCGCGCAAGGGCATAAAATCACTCCTGCGCACCCCGGATGCCTTCTTCACACGTCAAGCCGGCTAAGCCGTTGTGCCCTCTGTTTCTGTCGACGTCGTTTTCGCGCGGCGCAGCAGCCGGACGTTCTGCCCGAACCAAATTGCGAGCAGCACGGGCGCAGCGATCATGGCGGGGATCATCAAAATACCGTTTTGCACTGCTGCAAGCAGGATAAGCCCCGCCGCGTTGAGAAGCCCGACACAAAGCGGAAGCAAAAGCCAGAGTTTTCTCGATTTATGCGGTAACTCCAAAAACGGGAAGGCGATCAGCGCGTAGATTGCAGGCACACACAACGCGGTATGCTCCACGACGAACCACGCTTCGCCGAACGCCAACTGCGGGAGAAAAATCCCCACGGCTCGCATAAAGTCGTACTCGTATTCCCGCGGCAGCAAAACGGAGAGTAAGACGCATATGCCGTACATTAGATAAACAAGGAAATAGGCGCTTGGAAACGCAGCGCGATCCCGCAACGCGATTTGGTTCGTTTATTCATAACATCCTCTCCTCACACACGATTTTTTTCGAGAGATGATGCCTGCATGGGACTCCCCTGCCTTTCCTGAAATCCGATAAAACAAAACGCGGCTATACAACCTGCACTGCCGCGAACTTTTCTTGCCGTGGAACACGCCGCCGCAATGCGTGCCGGGACAAATTATGCACTTGAAATATCGAAACTCTTTTTATAAATATAGTATACCATATTTATATGAGATGTCAACGCGTCCAGATTTTTTAGCTTTTCGCGATTTTCGGATTGACAAACCGAACCGGATGTTGTATAATACACGAGCATTTGAAGTTACGCATTTTGAAAAGCGTACTTTTGCGCCGCGTCCTTCGGGCGCGCACCGATATCCGGGTGTGGCGCAGTTGGTAGCGCGCGTGGTTTGGGACCATGAGGCCGCAGGTTCGAACCCTGTCACTCGGACCAATCAAAAATTACGGGAAGTCCCGTTCTACGATAAAAATTGCATACGGAGGCATAGCTCAGCTGGTCAGAGCGCACGGTTCACATCCGTGAGGTCGGGGGTTCGATCCCCTCTGTCTCCACCATGATTGGGTGACAAAAAAGATGTCACCCAATTTTTTCAGTATTCATGCGGGTTTGCGGGCTTTTGGAAGTGAAATCCGAAAAACGGTTTTACCGTAGATGTCCAAACAGCAAACCGCAGCAAAATCCGTCACAGCGGGGCTTCCACCTGATTTTTCAGGCCGGAGGCCCCGCTTTTTTGCGTTTTACACCTTTTTCCCCGTTGTCGGAACTGTAAAAGTTTCCGGCAGTTATATAGATAGATTGACGAAAGCCCCAAATGGGCCATTTTTCAGCCCTCAAGATACAAGGGGGTAGTGCGCCCTTTTTTAGAACCTCTCCGGCTGGCAGGCCGGGGAGGTTTTCCGCTTTCCCCCTCTCCCAGACCCTCTCCCCCTAAATTACTTACTTGGCTGGGAAAGAACAATACTCTCTACGTTCTTAACCAGCAGAAACTTCAAGTTTTCAACAACCAACAAGAAAGGATGAATAAAACCATGAACATCGGTATCGACCACGGCTACTACGCCATCAAAACCCGGCATTTTTCTTTCCCAGCCGGTATCTCGGAATATTCCCACGAACCCTACACCCTGCAGAACACATTGGAGTACGGCGGGAAGTTTTACCCTGATACACTGCATTGCCGGAGAAAAGGAAGAAGTCAGCCCCATTGTGATAGAGAACAAAATCAAGGAACTGGAAATAGAATTTGACCGGCTGCTGGTTCTGGCGGTTGACGAAAACGACATCATTGACCATAAGTTAAAACAAATCATCGAAACTATCCTCAAATTAAAGCAGCAGAAAAAGCGGCTCGAATACACCGCAGAGCGTTCCGAGGTAATGGAATCCAAGGCCCAAGAAGTCATGGGACTGATTTCCGCAGAGGACCTCGACCTAACAGAATACTCCGACGCCTTAGTATATCGCATTATTGAAAGAATCACCGTACTTTCCAAAGAGGAAATCCGCATCCGCTTTGTAGGCGGATTTGAAATCACACAACCACTTCACTAAGAAGCAGGTACAGAGAAACGCTGACAGATCACATGCTGTCGGTGTTTCTCTGTACCTGCTTTTT
>CALWVM010000019.1 GCA_944384985.1 uncultured Clostridia bacterium
GTCGGTGTTTCTCTGTACCTGCTTTTTTCGTTGAGAAATTGATGGATTTGTGATATAATATAAAAAGAGAATAACTTTTTAGAAGGTGTAGATTGCAATGTCCCAGGTAACAAAACGGGCGTTGGAGCAGTCCCTTAAAAACCTGCTGCTGAAAAAGCCGCTTACAAAAATCACGGTAGGCGATATTACAGATGATTGCGGAATCAATCGTATGACTTTTTACTATCACTTTAAAGATATATACGATTTAGTAGAATGGTCGTGCCTTGAAGATGCCAAAAGGGCATTAGATGAGAAGAAAACCTACGATACATGGCAGCAGGGGCTCTTACAAATTTTTAAAGCGGTGCAGGAAAACAAGCCGTTTATTCTGAATGTTTACCGTTGCGTTCACCGAGAGCAGGTTGAAAAATACCTACAGCCGCTGGTGGATCAGCTGCTTTTGAATGTTATTAACGAGGAGGCAGCCGGGATAACGGTTCGAGACGAAGATAAGCAGTTTATTGCACAGGTCTATTCTTATATGTTTATCGGGTTGATGCTCGACTGGATCAAGGATGATATGCGCGAAGATCCGCAGCAGATTGTAGAAAAGCTTTCCAAGCTGATAAAAGGCTCTGTATCGGTGGCTCTTTCCAGATTCAAACTCTGATTTTATCATTTTAACGGTTTTGATAAAACTTTTTACATCTTCTGGTCCCGTGATAAGGATTTTGTCACGGGGCTTTTTTTGTTTATTGTGCCCCTGATGGAAGTAGGTATAATGAAAACAGAAAGAAAAAACAGGAGGTTTTCGTTATGTATTATTCCGCAGGAACTTATGAATCATTTGCCCATCCAGAAAAGCCGAAGGATGTAGATAAAAAATCCGCTTACATTATTGGCACGGGGCTGGCCGGGCTGACCGCCGCTTTCTATCTTGTCCGTGACGGGCAGATGAAGGGGGAGCATATCCATCTTCTTGAAAAGCTGGAGCTTGCCGGCGGCAGCTGCGACGGACGCAAGGATGTGACAAAAGGCTTCTTCATGCGCGGAGGCCGTGAAATGGATAACCACTTCGAGGTCATGTGGGATACCTTCCGGGATGTGCCTTCCATTGAAACGCCGGGAGTTTCGGTGCTGGACGAGTATTACTGGCTCAATAAGCACGACCCGAACTATTCTCTCTGCCGTGCCACGGTAAACTGTGGCGAGGACGCCCACACGGACAAAAAATTTTTGCTGGATAAAGACTCGGCAATGGCTTTATCCAAGCTGTTCTTAACACAGGAAAAGGATTTGGAAGACAAAAAGATCTCCGATGTGCTTCCCGAATCCTTCTGGAGCACAAATTTCTGGCTCTATTGGCAGACGATGTTCGCTTTCCAACGCTGGTCGAGCGCTTTGGAAATGAAGCGTTATCTTTGCCGCTATGTGCATCATATTGACGGCTTGCCGGATTTCAGCGCCCTGCGTTTCACCAAATACAACCAATACGAGAGCATGATCCTGCCGTTGGTAAAATATCTTGAGAATCATGGCGTGCAAATCGAGTACGGTATGGATGTAAAAAATGTCATTATACAAACCGAAGGTGATAAGAAGATCGCAAAGCAGATCGTCTATGTAAAAGACGGTAAGGAGCAGACCATCGACCTGATCGAGGATGATCTCGTCTTCATTACCAACGGCTGCTGCACCGATACTTCCTGTTACGGCGACCAGACTCACGCCCCGGACCTGTCTGTCATTCACAACGGCTGCGGCGAATCGTGGGACATGTGGAAGGCCATCGCCGCTCAGGCCGAGCATGGAGAGTTTGGGAATCCGGATGTCTTCTGCAGCAATATCGATGCCACCAACTGGATGAGCGCAACCGTAGCGACGTCCAACGAGGAGATTATCCGGCATATTATGAATGTCTGCAAACGCGACCCACGCTCCGGCAAGGTAACGACCGGCGGTATTGTAACCGTTAAGGACAGCACCGACAACTGGTATCTTTCCTGGACAATCAACCGTCAGCCGCAGTTCAAGTCGCAAGATAAGAACATGATTTTGGTATGGCTTTATTCCCTCAATACAAACAAAGAGGGCAACTATGTAAAAAAGGCGATGCGCAACTGCACCGGCGAAGAGGTTTGCCGTGAATGGCTGTACCATATTGGTGTTCCGACCGAAAAAATTGACGCTCTTGCCAAGGATGCCTGCAATACCACAACCTGCTTTATGCCGTATATCAACGCCTTTTTCCAGCCGAGAAAAGAATCCGACCGCCCAAAGGTAGTGCCGCAGGGCGCTGTGAACTTCGCTTTCATCGGTCAATTTGCCGAGACACCGCGGGATACCATTTTCACTACTGAGTATTCCATGCGCACAGGTATGGAGTCTGTCTATACCCTGCTGGATATTGACCGCGGTGTACCGGAGGTTTGGGGCAGCAAATACGACGTGCGTGAGATCCTGCGAGCCTGTTATTATGCCATTGACAAAAAGCCGTTATTGGAGGCGGAATTGCCCTTTGCGGAAAAAGAGCTGCTGAAGCTCGCTATAAAAAAAGTAAGGGGAACCGATTTGGAGCTTTTGCTGAAGGATAGCGGTTTGATCCAATAAATGCATGAGAATAGAGGCCGAAATTTGGAACCCAAAAATGAGACATCCAAATTCCAGCCTCTTTTTCTACGATGAAATCCCGAGATTCAAGCTGGCTTTTCCGTGTTGCCCGCTCTTGCAGAAATAGGACATCCAAAAAGCAAAAATTAGAAAATCACGCTATCTATAGAAACGAATCTTTTCCGGATCAGAAGTTCTCATTTTCAGCGGGTATCTTTTTTGTAGCATAAACCCAAAAAGACTGCAAATGAAAAGTTTGCAGTCTTTTTCTAAACCGTGCAAACTAAGGGATCGAACCCCATTGTCGATGCTGCGGCGGTTTGCCGCAAGGCAGAGCCGCAACCGGCATACAATGCGGAAGGTTTGCGAAGCAAACGAACGAAGCGCCGCTTCGACCCCCTCTGTCTCCACCACCAAGTTGAGCCTGGACGCAATTCGCGTTCCAGGCTCAGGTTTTTTATTCTGGATTTTCACTCGTGCTTTAGTTAGTAGGTATTTTGTTGTCAATACTGCCCAACAAGGAAGATAGTGGGTGAACGGTCCGCTGTCTTTAATTGTCGGAGGGGGGGCAAACCCCGCCCCTCCCGAAAGAAAACGGCAGCCGCAATTTCACGGCTGCCGTTCTGGTTCTGATTTTGATTATTTTTCTTCGTTTTCCGCCTTGTCCTCGCGTTTGGAACGTTCGAAAATGGATTTTCGGTCGTCCTCCATTTCCTCTTGCGGGGGCTTCGGCAAAATTTCCACCTTGACTTTACCGATGCGGCGTTCCTCCACGTTGAGGACTGTAAAGCGCACGCCCGAATATTCGACCGTGTTCATGTCGCCGTCCTTCGGCAAAAAGCCGAGCTGGCTGATGATAAACCCGCCGAGCGTATCGTAGTCGCCCTCCGGGAACTTGATGTTGAGCTGTTCCTCCACCTCTTCGAGATTGGTGATGCCATCTACGGTGAAGGTGGTCTCGTTGATCTTGGAGATCTCCTCGTCCTCGTTGTCGTATTCGTCCTGGATATTGCCGACAATGGCCTCCACGATATCCTCAAGCGTTACAAGCCCGGCTGTGCCGCCGTATTCGTCCACGACGATCGCCATCTGAATATGCTTCTCGGTCATCTCAGAGAACAGCGCACCGCAGCGTTTGGTCTCCGGCACGAAATACGCCTCGCGCATAAAATCTTTGATGCCCTTGGTTTTCGGCAGCGAAGAACCGACATATTTGAGCAGGTCTTTGATGTACACAATCCCGACAACGTTGTCGGGGTCTTCTTCATATACAGGGATGCGTGAATACCCTTCTTTAATGGAAAGCTCAAGCACATCCGAAAGAGGATCCTCCATGTCCACACACGCCATATCCGTGCGGTGCGTCATAATATCCGCCACATCAATGTCGTCGAATTCAAAGATGTTGTTGATCATCTCTTTCTGGACGTCCTCAATAACGCCCTTCTCCTGCCCGACGTCCACCATCATGCGGATCTCTTCTTCCGTGACAGGTTCTTCATCTGCGTTCGGGTCCATGCCGCAAAGACGCACAACGCCGTTTGTAGAAACGGAAAGCAGCTTGACGAAAGGCAGGCAGATCTTATTGATGAACAGCAGGATCGGCACAACAGCAAACGAAACCTTCTCCGGTTTCTGCATAGCGATCTTTTTGGGAGCGAGTTCGCCCAAGACCAGTGAGAAATACGAGGTGATGAGCGTAATGAGCACTGTGGAAACGCCGCTGATGATCCCTAAGGGCACGACGTTTGCAATCGCAGTCCCCGCGAGCGCGTTGGTCAGCATCGTCGCAAAGCTCTGCGCCGCCGTTGCGGAGGTCAAAAAGCCGGCAAGTGTCACGCCGATTTGAATGGTGGAGAGAAAATTGCTGGAGTTTTCCGTCAGTTTCTTGACCTGGCGGGCCTTTTTGTTCCCCTCTTCCGCGAGTTTGTCGATCTTGGCGTCGTTGAGCGAAATGATCGCGATCTCAGACATCGCAAAGAATGCGTTGACCATCGTGAGAACAAAAAGTAATACAAGCTTCAGTATAATATTCCCGGGGCCTGCGTCGTCCATAATGTTTTGTGGACTCCTTTCCATTTTTATGAATATGAATTTCTGTATAGTATATACGATTTTACCGGAGAAGTCAACGCCAATGCGGCAGAAATGTACTTTAGCGGGCAAACTGTCGTTTTCCGCAAGACATCGGGTGCCGATTTCCCGCAGATTTTTCAAAAAAAATCTGTTTTTGGCGGGATTTTCATCGGATTTCATATTTACATGCGCGCCTCGACGTGCTAAAATGACTTTGTATGCGAACGGGCAGCCACCCGTTCGTTCAGGCAACTCATCCATCAAGGAGGAAATATCATGGCAGAAACGAAAAAGCCCGCCGTCGTTCGGAAATCGAAGTCGATGGACGGGAACAACGCCGCTGCATATGTCTCCTACGCGTTCACCGAAGTCGCGGGCATTTACCCGATCACGCCTTCGAGCCCGATGGCGGACTATGTGGACCAGTGGGCGGCGCAGGGGCAGAAGAACATCTTCGGCACGACAGTCCGCGTAGCGGAGATGCAGTCCGAAGCAGGCGCTGCGGGCACCGTGCACGGTTCGCTTGCCGCAGGTGCGCTGACTACCACCTATACCGCTTCGCAGGGTCTTCTTTTGATGATCCCGAACATGTATAAGATCGCGGGCGAGCTGCTGCCGGCCGTGTTCCATGTTTCGGCACGCTGCGTAGCTTCGCATGCGCTGAACATTTTCGGCGACCATTCCGATGTGTACGCCTGCCGTCAGACGGGCTTCGCCATGCTCGCCGAGACCAATCCCCAGGAAGTTATGGACCTTGGTGCAGTTGCGCATCTGGCCGCCATTGAGGGCAGAGTGCCCTTCATCAACTTCTTCGACGGGTTCCGCACCTCGCACGAGATCCAGAAGATCAAGGTCTGGGATTATGACGACCTCAAGGAAATGTGCAACATGGACGCTGTCAAAGCGTTCCGCAAGCGCGCGCTCAACCCTGAGCACCCCGTGATGCGCGGTTCGCACGAGAACGGCGACATCTTCTTCCAGCACAGAGAGGCGTGCAACCAGTATTATGACGCTGTGCCCGCAGTTGTCGAGAAGTACATGGACAAAGTCAATGAAAAGCTCGGTACCGACTACAAGCTGTTCAACTACTACGGCGCACCGGATGCCGACCGCGTCATCGTGGCGATGGGCTCCATCTGCGACGTTGCGGAAGAAGTCATCGACTATCTGACCGCGAAGGGTGAAAAAGTCGGCCTTGTGAAAGTCCGCCTGTACCGCCCGTTCAGCGTCAAGCACTTTGTGGATGCGATCCCCGCCTCCGTCAAGAAGATCGCGGTTCTTGACCGCACCAAAGAGCCCGGCTCCATCGGCGAGCCGCTGTTCCTGGATGTCGTCGCCGCACTGAACGAAGCCGGCAGAAACATCGAAGTCTGCGGCGGCCGTTACGGTCTCGGTTCGAAGGACACCCCGCCCGCTTCTGTCTTCGCCGTATATGAGCACCTCGAGAAAGACCATCCCGAGCGCCGCTTCACCATCGGCATCAACGATGATGTCACCCACCTTTCCCTGCCCGAGAAGCCCTCGCCCAACACCGCGGCCGAAGGCACCATCGAGTGCAAGTTCTGGGGTCTGGGCGGCGACGGCACGGTCGGTGCGAACAAAGACTCCATCAAGATCATCGGCGACCATACCGATAAATATGTGCAGGCATACTTCCAGTATGACTCCAAAAAGACCGGCGGCGTGACGATCTCGCACCTGCGCTTCGGCGACAAGCCCATCAAGAGCCCCTACTACATCAACAAGGCGGACTTTGTGGCGTGCCACAACCCCTCCTACATTGAAAAGGGCTTCAAGATGGTGCAGGACGTCAAGCCCGGCGGCGTATTCCTCATCAACTGCCAGTGGGATGCGGCGGAGCTTTCCGAAAAGCTCAATGCCGAAACCAAGCGCTACATTGCGCAGAACAACATCCAGCTCTACACCGTAAACGCAATCGACATTGCGGCCGAAATCGGTCTTGGCAAACGTACCAACACCGTGCTGCAATCTGCATTCTTCTCCCTTTCCAAGGTGCTGCCGGAGGAAGAAGCCATCGGCTACATGAAGGAAAAGGCACAGAAGTTCATGAAGAAGGGCAAAGAGATCGTCGAAATGAACGAAAAGGCGATCGACGCGGGAGCCACCGCGTATGTTAAGATCGACGTGCCCGCCGAGTGGGCGAACGCGACGGACGACGTTCAGGAAACGACCGAAAAGGGTCCGGCGAAGCTCGTCAAGATGGTCGATTCCATCATGAAGCCTGTCGGCAAGATGGACGGCGACTCCCTTCCCGTATCCGCCTTTGTGGATCACGCAGACGGCACGTTCGAACAGGGCGCTTCCGCTTACGAGAAGCGCGGCGTAGCGGTCATGGTTCCCGAATGGAATCCGGACACCTGCGTACAGTGCAACAAGTGCGCATATGTCTGCCCGCACGCGACCATTCGCCCCTATGCGCTGAATGCCGAAGAAGCTGCTGCGGCGCCCGCCGTTGCAACGCTTGCCGACAAGAAGGGCAAGGGCAAAGACCTTTACAAATTCACGATGGCTGTCTCCCCCATGGACTGCATGGGCTGCGGCGTATGCGTCGGCGTTTGCCCGACCAACTCCCTGAAGATGGTTCCGCGCGAATCGCAGGATGAGAAGCAGGCGGCGTTCGATTACATGGTCGAAAACGTCAGCGTCAAGGAAGACCTTGCGAACAACACGGTCATCGGCAGCCAGTACAAGACCCCGCTTCTCGAGTTCTCCGGCTCGTGCGCAGGCTGCGCCGAGACCTCGTATGCGAGACTCATCACGCAGCTGTTCGGCGACAGAATGTATATTTCCAACGCGACGGGCTGCTCGTCCATTTGGGGCGGTCCCGCGGCAACCTCGCCGTACACCGTTAACAAGGACGGCCACGGCCCCGCATGGGCAAACTCGCTGTTTGAGGACAACGCCGAGCACGGCTACGGCATGCTCCTTGGCCAGAACGCGATCCGCAACCGCCTGATCGACGAAGTGAAGTCCATTGCCGAATCCGACAAGGCTTCCGACGATGTGAAAGCGGCCTGCAACGCCTATCTCGACACCGTCAAGGACGGCGAGAAGAACACGGCGGCGACGAAAGCGCTTGTTGCAGCACTCGAAGCGTTTGATTGCGACTGCGACGCACGCAAGGATATCCTTGAAAACAAGGAATACCTTTCCAAGAAGTCCGTCTGGATCTTCGGCGGCGACGGCTGGGCATACGACATCGGTTTCGGCGGCGTGGACCACGTTCTTGCCACCGGTGAAGACGTCAACATCATGGTCTTCGACACGGAAGTTTACTCCAACACCGGCGGCCAGGCTTCCAAGGCTTCGAACCTCGGCCAGGTCGCGCAGTTCGCTGCGGCCGGCAAGTCCGTACCGAAGAAGAGCCTTGCCGAGATCGCGATGAGCTATGGCTATGTGTATGTGGCGCAGATCGCCATGGGCGCCGACCAGAACCAGACCATCAAGGCACTGGTGGAAGCGGAAGCCTATCACGGCCCGTCGATCATCATTGCCTATGCACCCTGCGAGATGCACTCCATCAAGGGCGGCATGGTCAACTGCCAGGCCGAGATGAAGAAGGCTGTGGACTGCGGGTACTGGAACATGTTCCGCTACAACCCCGAGCTCAAAGCCGAGGGCAAGAACCCCTTTACCGTCGACAGCAAGCCGGCGACCGGGAGCTATCACGACTTCCTAATGAACGAAGCGCGGTACTCCTCGCTGACCCGCTCCTTCCCCGAGCGCGCAAAGGTCCTCTTCCAGGAATCGGAAGACGTTGCGAAAGCACGGTATGCACACCTGCTCAAGCTCAAAGACCTCTACGCTCCGGACGACGCGGAATAAATTTCGCAAACGCACAAAGAACCGCCCCGAAGGGATGTCCTTCGGGGCGGTTCGTCATCCTTTTATTTCTATTGACAATTTTTGCGGCGTATAATACAATATAAAAAACTGTTCGGAAAACAGATGAGGTGAGCTTTATGAAAACTTGTCCGCGCTGTCAACAGCCTGTCGGCGATGCAGATGCCTTTTGCAATCACTGCGGCTTTGCACTGACTGCGTCCGAACCGATCGAGAACGCCCAGCCGCAGGGTGCGCCGGTCTATAATAACACACCCCCATATGGTGGGAATCCCGGCGGCGCACCTGTGAAATACTGCGAACACTGCGGCAGCCCCTGCGATATCCACGCCGCCATCTGTGTGCACTGCGGCTGCGCGTTTGCGCCGCAGCAGCCTGTGAAGGTCGATGAGCCGTCGATCTGGCTGCGCGTCGCCTGCTTCTTTATCCCGCTGCTCGGGCTGATTATGTTCTTAGTCGAGCGGGACGAACGCCCGAAATGCGCGAAAGCTTACGGCATGGCAGCCTTGATTTCCATCATTCTGCAAGTCGTTTTTGCCATCCTGATCTATATCCTGATTTTTGTGGTTTTCGGCGTGGCGTTTTCCACCGCTGTTACAGACTATTCCTATTACATGATGATGCTGTAAAACCGTTCACGCACAACGAGCGGGCATCCAAAAGGATGCCCGCTCGTTTCATTCTGATTTATTATGCGCGCTGCTTATGCCTCGGCTTCTTCCGGTTCCAGGATCGAATACCCGCCGTCCTTGCGGCGATACACGACATTGACCGCACCGGTGTCGGCATTGAGGAACATAAAGAACGTGTGCCCGAGCATGTTCATCTGCAAGATCGCCTCATCCGCACTTTGCGGGCGCAGCGATACGGTCTTGGTGCGCACGATGTCAAATTCCTCTTCTTCTGCTTCGGGTGCGTTGAACACCTCATCAAATGAGACCTCGCGCAAGCGGCGCTCGAGCTTGGTCTTGTTTTTGCGGATCTGCCGAATCAGCGAATCCACACAGGCGTCCAGCGCATCTTCCAGATCCTGCGCGCGCTCCTGCGCACGGAATATAAACCCGCCCTTTTGCAGGGTGATCTCAACCACTTTGTCGTTTTTCTCAACCGTCGCCGTAATTTTGGCGGTTGCCTCCGGTCCGAAAAACTTTTCCACCTTTTGCAGCTTTTTTGCCGCGTGTTCCTTAAAGGACTCTCTGGGTGTGCATTTTCTGCCGACGATGGTAATGTTCATTACAACATCCCCTTTTGTATATATTCAAAAGCATTGCCGCTTTTGTTTTCAACATCAGTATAGCACACATTTAGCAAAGAATAAAGACAGAATTTGAAAATTTTGTTAAAAATCTCTAATTTTTATAGGACAGCTTCCGCATGGCGCGTAACATGACAACCGATATTCACGGCGGCGGGCAGTCCTGCAATGTGGGTGGGGGCCGTCTCGATATTTACGCAAAGCGCTGTGGTCTTGCCGCCAAAGCCCTGCGGGCCGATGCACAAATCATTGATGCGCTCGAGCAGTTTGCGCTCCATATCGGCGTAAAACGGATTCGAATTGCGCTCGGAAACGGGGCGGCAAAGCGCTTTTTTTGCGAGGTACGCGCAATATTCAAAGTCGCCGCCAAAACCCACGCCGACGACCATTGGCGGGCAGGGGTTGCCGCCCGCGTCTTTCACGACCTGCACGACGAAATCCATCAGGTCCTCCGCTTTGGCACTTGGGGTAAACATGCGAAGCTGGCTCATGTTTTCGCTGCCGAAGCCTTTCGGTGCGGCGACGATGGAAATATGTTCGCCGGGGACGATGCGCGTATGGATGACGGCGGGGGTGTTGTCCTCCGTGTTCACGCGGTCGAGCGGGTCGCGCACCACAGACTTGCGCAAAAGCCCCTGTGTATAGCCCTTCGCCACGCCGCGGTTGACCGCCGTTTCAAAATCGCCGCCGGTGATGTGGACATCCTGCCCGATCTCAAAAAACAGCACTGCCATCCCAGTATCCTGACAGATCGGCACATCCAGCTCGCGCGCAGCATCTAAGTTCTCGCAAAGCGTTCCCATGATTTTTTGGGGCAGCGGCTCGCTCTCGTTTTTTCCCGCTTCGGCAATGCATGTGCAAAGGTCGCCGGGCAGCACCTTGTTCGCCTGCACAAGCAGGCGTGCCACGGTATTTTCAATTTCTGAAATATGTATTTCCCGCATGATCTCTTCCCTTTTCTGTTCATTCTGAAACTGCGCGGGCAGGCGAAACTCGCCTGCCCGCGCCAATGGCAAATGGAAATTATCTTTTTTTCGAGTAGGAACTGCGGCGCCCACCGTCGGTCGCGCGTTTCAGATCCGAGATCTTTTCGTCGCTGACCTGCTTAAAGCGCGCCATCATATCCTCAAAAGAGCGCGGTTCCTCGCGCCGCTCACTGCCGCGCCAGACATTCGGCGTGCTCTTCTGCCGCGGCGGACCGTTGCGCTTCGGGCGTTCCTGTTTGCCCTCGGCAGACGGATTCGCTTTTTTGATGGACAGACTGATCTTGCCCTCCGGCGTAACGTCCAGGACCTTGACCTTGACCATTTGATTTTCCTGCAGAAAATCGTGGATGTCGTTTACGTAGCTTTGAGATACCTCCGAAATGTGGACCATACCGGTCACATTCCCCGGCAGCGTTACAAACGCGCCGAACCCCGTGAGTCCCGTAACCTTACCTTCGAGAATTTCCCCAACTTCGACCATAGAAAAGATGTGTCTCCTCCTGCTGAGCATGACGGAAAACCGTCAATTGCTCGGTGTAATATCATAGTATACCTTTTCATCAGGCATAACATAACCCAGCTTTTCACGGGCGACGCGCTCCATATACTCGGACTCGTCGCCGCCGTCGGCGACCGCCTGCAAGCGCTCGTTTTCCGCGACCTGCTCTTCATACTGGTCTTGCAGCGCGGCAACCTCCTGCTCCTTTTCGCGGATGTCGAGTTGCGTGCTGATAAAGGAAATGACAAAATACCCTACTGCAAGCAGCAGAGCCAGAGAAAGAATGAAGCTATGTTTTTGCTTTTTTCTTTTTCTTGTTTTTGCCTTCATGTTTCTTTCCGTCACTTTCGGTATCGGAATCGTAGTTTTCCCCTAATGGTACTCTATTGAATTGATTATACAACAGTTGTCGTACACTTTGCAAGTGGAATTTTGATTTTTTTGCCGAATTTTTCGACTTTTTCTGTGCTTTTTGAACATTTTTCATCCAGGTTTTCCGGCAAAACGCTGCAAAACGCAATATCGGCCTCGAAAAGAACCGCCGAACGGCGTTCGCAATCCGGCGCAAAGCCGCGATCATTTTGTCAAAAAAGCGCATAACGAGCACCCCGACGGTGAAATAATACACCAGAAATCCGAGCAGCTCGCCGAACAGGACATACCCGCGCACGCTGCCGTCGTGCACAGTCAGCGCAAACAGGAAGGTCAGGAATGCCGCGGAAAATGCAAATAACACGTCGGAAACGAAAAATGCCTTTTTCCCGTCCGAAAAAAGCCGGCGCACAGCCCGGAACACGTCATACAGCACACCGATGAAAAACCCGAAGCCGACAGCGTGGAAAAACGCCGTCACCTGTTGCGGGATGTCTGCTATGTAAGTCATCAGCGGAACACCCGGCTGAAGAACGAGCCCTGATGCTGTTTCACCTGCTCGGCATACGACAGCGAAGCGATATCGCCCTCCACCGCGAGTTCTCCCATTTCCAGGTTCAGGCGGCTGATGTGCAGGTCCGTGCCCTTGACTGTCAGCTCGCCGAGTTCCGTAAAGACCACGATCATCTGTTCGTCGAAACTGTCCACATCGGACACGCCTGAAACCGTCAGGCGGCGCCGGTCCTCCAGCACGATGCTGTGCGGCATTTTCATCAAATTGGTGGTATTGCCCTCGTTCATATCAAAGCAGCCTCCTTTGTCCTTCTATATGTATGCGGACAAAGGAGGCTGTATGCGTTTTTGCGGTTCGCGGGCGCACTTCAGCCCTGTTCAATCAAAGCCTGCAGCAGCACAGGGCGGCGCGTGGTGATGTTGTCGGGCGACATGGTCAAAAGGTTGCGCTGGACAAATTTGTTATCTGCCGTCCAGAAAGAGACCTTCAGCCCCTCTTCGTGGAACACTTCCACAAGCGTTTTGCTGGCGTTCTTGTAATTGCAGTTGAGCCCCACCGCGCCGCTGCGGAGCACTTCGTTTGCAATGCTGCGTAAATAGGCGCGGTCCTCCAGCTGCAGCTTATTGAGATCCGCATTAAGATAATAGGGAATTCCGGGCGCGTCAATTTTGACGGTTTGCGTATATTCCGCCGAAACGCCCGTAAAGAAGCAGCGCGAGAGCATCCCGCAGTCGGAGACAACCTCATACACGGCCGGGATATTGGAAAACGCCTTGAGATCCAGATTTACCTGCACGCTGTCGGACTGTTCCGCAATATAGCACAGCGCCTCTTTTAAGAGAAGTCCTCCTTCGTCGCCCGACGATTCGGCGTGCAGCAGGACAGGCGTGCCGTCGTTGCGCACACTGACATCCACCTCGAGCACCGGGACATCCAGCGCAAGCGCCTTATGGATGAATTCCATGGAATTGTCTGCCGTATCTTCACAGCCGCTGTGCGCGGTGTAGGTGAAGTCTTCGGGCAGAGAGATCTTTCCATATGCAACGCGGTGCAGTTCGATGCCCGCGCGCACGGCAAACCATGTACCGACGGCGCCCACAGCGAGCGCGGCAACTTTCAGGATCTTTTTCATAGCGTCTCCTTTATGCTTTCAACTCTTTCAGCCAAACGCCGTCCGCCTTGATTTTCTCGATGCAGTCGCCGGTGACGAAATAGACGTCACGGGCAATATCCATCATGGCGCGGTCGTTCATGGAATCGGTATAAAACTCGTCGATAGGGGTATCGCCGTACTGCTCGCGATAGGCGGCAATTTTCGCTTCGCGGAAGCAAAGTCTCCCGATCTCGCCGGTTTTGAGATCCACCTCGGTCCCGATAAAATGCCGCACGCCAATGCGCCGGCAGATCTCGGCAAGCATAACCTCGGGGGAGGCGGAAACGATCACGTCGTCGTCACGGCGGATCTTCAAATAAAAGCTTTTGATCTTTTTTTCGTGCGCATCCCAGAACTCGACGATGCTTTTGTCGATGTCCGTAAGCTGTGCGCAGCATTCCCGCAGAATATAGCCGTATTCGCTTTTGACGTCCTCCAGCGCCACCTTGCCCCGTTTGTAGCGTGCAAAGCCTTCGACAAATTTCGGGGCATAGCGGGCAACCAGCTTCGGTTCTTTTTTCAAGTAAAACAGAAAGATATCGAATCCGCTTTCTCCATCATAAATCGTATTGTCAAAATCAAAAACGCGCAAAATGCTCGCCCCCGCTGTTCAGAGATATGTACCATATGACGCGCTTCAAAAAAAGCAAAGCCGCTCCGAAAAGAGCGGCAAATTTCCGTTATCCGCGCAGCGCGCGCTCCAGCCAGATCTCGGCAATATCCATCGCCGCGTACAGACCCTTTTTCTCACTGGTCTTGATGACGCGCTCTTTGGCACTGGCGTCCGGGTCGGTACTCAAAAGCTGCACCGTGACTTTCGACGCCAGGTCATACCCTTCAAAATCCTTTTTGGAGGTGATGCGCAGCATGATGACGTAATCGTCCGACATATTGCCGTAATAGATCGTGTCGCCGTTGCGCACCAGCGGTTTGCCCTTATAGGTCAGGAACTCCTGCTTGCCCTGTTTGGTTTGTTTCTCCTGTTTTGCTTTCTCCTGTTTCTCCTGCTGCGCCATACGCGCTTCAACTCCTTACTTTTTGTCCGAATCGATTTGCAGATAATTTTTCACAAGCGCCTGCAAAAGCTCATCTCGGTCCAGACGGCGGATCAGGTTGCGGGCGTTGTTGTGCGTCGTAATATACGTCGGGTCTTCGGACAAAATATACCCGACGATCTGGCTGATGGGATTGTACCCTTTTTCCCGAAGCGCCTCATACACCGCGACGATGGTTTGGCGCATGGTCTCTTCGTGCTCGTCCTTGATGGAAAACTGAATGGTTTTGTTCGGATCCAGCATACGACCGCCTCCTATTCCGAAATCGGCGCGCGTATCTGCCGCCGGAACGAATATATTATATACGAACCGCGATCAAAAAACAATACGTTTCCACAAATTTTAAGAATTTGCGTGGATGTCGGCGCGGCGATAGTCCTCCACGACCTTGCCGTCCTGAATGCGGATGACACGCTTTGCCTCTTCGGCGATGCCGTTGTCGTGTGTGATGAGAATAACCGTGCGCCCCTCATCATTCAATTCATGCAGAATTTTCATGACCTCCGCACCCGAACGGCTGTCGAGGTTGCCGGTCGGCTCGTCGGCCAGGATGATCGGCGGGCGCGCTGCCACGGCACGCGCGATCGCCACACGTTGCTGCTGGCCGCCGGACATCTGCTTTGGAAGGTGCGTCAGCCTGTGCCCAAGCCCCACGCGTTCGAGCGCCGAAACGGACAGCTTGTGCCGCTCGGCGGCGGGCATACCGCGATACGTCAGAGGCAGTTCTACGTTTGCCTGCGCGGTCAGGCTCGGGATCAGGTTAAAGCCCTGGAAAATAAAACCGATCTCTTTATTGCGGATCTCCGAAAGCTGGTCATCGGTCATCCCGGAGGTATCCTCGCCGTCAAGGTAATACGTTCCGCTCGTGGGAATGTCCAAAAGCCCCAGCATATTCATCAGCGTGGATTTGCCCGACCCCGATTGCCCGACGATGGCAACGAAGTCCCCGCGCGAGACCGACAGCGTGACGCCGTCGAGCGCGCGCACTTCGTTTTCACCGGGATTATAGATTTTATAAAGGTCTTTGACTTCGATGAGTTCCATAGTATTCCCGCAGGGTCGTCCCCTTTCACGCACAAAATTGTTCTATTTTGAATCATACCCGATTTCCCGACGGAATGCAATGGACAAATTGTGAATTTTCATGCGGTTTTCGGTTAATCTAATGCCGGAAGCAAAAAAGGAGCTGAAGCAAAATGGCTACCACCGGACAAGAATATGATTCCATGGCCAAGAAGGCGTCGCCGCCCTCGAAAAAGGCGAAAGACCTGTTTTGCGCTTTCACGATTGGGGGGCTCATCTGCACATTCGGGCAAGCCCTCTCTTGGCTGTATACGCGCGTCGGGCTTTCCGAGGACGAGGTAAAAGCGGCGGTGCCCGTTACGCTGATCGTAATTACGGCGGTGCTGACAGGGCTCGGTGTATTTGACAGAATCGCCAAACATGCGGGGGCAGGGACAATCGTGCCCATCACGGGCTTTGCAAATTCCATCGTCTCACCCGCTATGGAATTTCAGGCAGAGGGCCGCGTGCTCGGCACGGGCGCAAAGCTGTTTTCCATTGCGGGGCCGGTCATCGCCTACGGCACCTTTGCGGCGGTCATCTATGGCTTAATCGCCTATATTTTCAAACTATATTAAGGGAAGGATCTTCCATGGCAGTAAGGCAAGGCAGATATACGCTGAATCTTACGACGCGGCCTTCGATCATCGGCAACGCCGCTGTGGTCGGCAAGACGGAGGGCGAAGGTCCGCTCAAATCGGAATTTGACCATATTTATTCGGACGACACGCTCGGGGAAATTTCGTTTGAAAAGGCGGAAAGCGCCCTGCAGCGCGAAGCGGTCATCCGCGCGCTCGACAAGGCGGGCAAAACCCCTGCCGAGGTGGATTTCATCCTCGCGGGCGACCTTTTGAACCAGTGCATCGGCACATCATTCGGGCTGCGGGAACTGAACATCCCGTTTTTGGGGATGTACGGCGCGTGCTCGACCATGTCGCTTTCCTTAGGACTTGCGAGCGTTTTGGTCGATACGAAAGCGGCGAACGTCGCGGTCGCTTCCACCTCCTCGCATTTCTGCTCGGCGGAGCGGCAGTTCCGCCAGCCGCTTGAATACGGCGGGCAGCGTCCGCCGACGGCACAGCGCACGGCGACCGCCGCCGGCGCGAGCGTAGTGGCGGCCTCCGTGACGGATAAGCCCTGCGTGGAGGCGGTGACCTTCGGCAGAATCATGGACTTAGGCGTTAAGGACGCGAACAACATGGGCGCGGCGATGGCGCCCGCCGCGGCGCAGACCATTGCGGATTTTCTGCACGACACCGGCACCACGCCGCAGGCGTATGATTTGATCCTGACAGGCGACCTGGGGATTGTGGGCACGAAGCTTTTAAAGGAGCTTTTGCAGAAAGACTATGGCTTTGACCTTGCGGACCGCCACGCGGACTGTGGGCTGCTGCTGTATGATACAAAAAAGCAGGACGTGCACGCGGGGGGCTCCGGCTGCGGATGCGCGGGGTCGGTGTTCAACTCGTATATTCTGCGCCGCGTGACCGCCGGGGAGCTGAAGCGCGTGGTTTTGGTAGCGACGGGTGCGCTGATGTCGCAGACCTCGTCCTTACAGGGCGAGAGCATCCCCGCCATCGCGCACGCGGTGCTCGTAAGCGCGCCGCAGACCGCTTTATAACTGGTAAGTGAGGAACGATATGGAACAGTTTTTACGCGACCTGCGCATTGTGCGGGCAGGCACACGGATTTTACAAATCCTGTGCCTTTTGAAAACGACACTGACGGTTGGGATAATCGTCTTTAGCGTTTTGGAAGCCTGCGGCGCGCTTTCCGAACGGAAAAGCGCCGTAGAAAAGCTCTCGGCTTAACGCCGGGCGCGAAAGAACACAGGCAGTCCGTGAGAGCGGGCTGCCTGTGTTTTTTACGACATGATATACAAAAGCGCCATCAAAAGCGCCTCGTCCGTGCCCTCGGACTTCAACAGCAGAAGCAGAGAAAACAGCATGGCTTCGTCCGGCTCGCGCAGGACGTCGTCGAGCAGGTTTGCTTTGGTCTTCTGCTCGGTCTGTGCCTTTGCCTTTTGCGTTTCGGGATCGAAATATTCCTTGAAGCTCGGATAGGTCAGATCCCTGTTTTCAGGCAGATTCAAAGGCATTTTGATCCGACCGGGCGACGTTTTGTGCGGGGTGCCCGTGCTTTGTGCAGGTGAAGTCCGCGCGCCGGCGTTTTGTGCGGACTGCCGGCCGGCGTTGTTCTGCGCCGGCTTTTGTTCGGCGGCGCGATTGTCCGCTTCGACATACTGCTGTGCGCGCTGCTGCATATTGCGCACGCGCTGGAGTGCTTTTTCCTGCATCTGCCGCAGTTCATCGTAGGTATATTCTTGCATATCAGAACAATCCTTTCAAAAGCGGAAGCACATCCATCAGCCGCAAAAACCGCATAGCTTCATCCGCTTTCTGCCGGCGCTCATCGGAAAGCAGGGGTTTGAGCGCCTCGATAAACCGCGTGCGGTCATCCTCGCGCCCCATCTGCCCCGCCACAGCCGCAAGCGTTTTGGTCAGATCCTCGCCGAACAGCGACGCCATACCGCCGCCTGCTTTTTCGGACGAGCCGGACGGCTTGGAAGGTTTTTCGTTCTGCCCTTTTCCCCCGCCCGCCGCGCCGGAGTTGATCAGATTTTGCGCCACGCTTTTGAGCCGTTCGAGTTCCTCGGGGCTGACGGAATTCAACAGGTCACTGATGCTGTTCGCGTCCATTCTCGCCCTCCCCCATCAGCTTGCGCAAAAGGCTTTGCGCCTGCGGCGTTTGCAGCAGCGCGCGTGCAGCGTTTTCATCCGATAAGACCTCTTTCAGCTTTTGAGACTGCGCGGGGCTCAAGCGCTGCATCAAATAATCCTCCGCTTCTTTGCTTGTGCCCTTGGCTTTGAGATCGTCAATCATTTTATCCAAATATCCCTTTTCCTGCATTGCAAACACCTCACCGATTTGATATACTGGATATACAAATACGTATGAACAGGAGATAGACTTTATGCTTCGTTTGCTGGTGCTTTCGGATTCGCACCGCGACTATTTTTCACTCGAACGCGCCGTGCGGCTGCATCGTGAGGCGGATGCGGTGTTTTTTCTCGGCGACGGGGAGGATGATTTTCTTTCCCGTTCTATGCAGCAGCTTTTGACGGACAAAAAGGTCACGGCCGTTTGCGGGAATTGTGATTTTTACTCCACGCTTCCAAAGGAGGAACTGGTGCTTTTAGGCGGAAAACGCATTTTTGCACTGCACGGCCACACACGCTTTGTCAAGCAGGGTTTCCAGATGCTCGAAGAAGAAGCCGCGCGGCAGCACGCGGACCTCGTGCTGTACGGCCATACGCATATTCCGCGCACGGCATACAAAGACGGCATTTATTACCTGTGCCCCGGCAGCATCCACGCAGGCGATTACGGGATGGTGGACATCACGGACAAAGGCGAAATCCTTTGCATCAACGCGAAATTGACATAAGGAAAGGAGCAGCATCATGCTGTACATACACAACGTTCAGATCGTCGGGGAAAATTCCGTTTTCGCCGGGGAAGTTCTGGTAAAAGACGGAAAAATCGCGGAGGTCGGCGCGCATGTTCCCTGCCCCGAGGGCGCCGAAGTGCTTGACGGCGGCGGGAAATACCTTTCGCCCGGCTTTATCGACCTGCATGTCCACGGCGGCGGCGGGTATTCCGCCATGGGCGGCAAAGATGCGGTGGTGCGTATGTGCGAAGCGCATGCGCGTTTCGGCACGACCTCCATTCTGCCGACGACGCTCGCTGCGCCCATCGCGCAGCTGAAAACCGCGATGGACGGCATCCGCGAAGCGCAAAGCGCGACGGATAACGTGCATATTTTAGGCGTACATCTGGAAGGCCCGTTCCTCTCCCCCAACATGTGCGGCGCGCAAAGCCCTGAAAACATCCTGGTGCCCGACGAGTGGGACTGCGAGGACCTGCTCTCCTACTGGGACGGCATCAAGATCATGGGTGCGGCGCCTGAAACAAAAGGCGGCATGGCGCTCGGAAAACTCATTCGCAAGCACGGCGCGGTAGCATCTATTGCGCACTCGACTGCGGACTATGACATCGCGCAGGAAGCGTTTCAAAACGGCTATTCGGATGTCACGCACCTGTATAACGCCTGCACCTCCTGCCACAAGGTCGGCGTGTTCCGCCATGCGGGGACCGTGGAAGCGGCGCTCGTCAACGACAATGTGACCACACAGGTGATCGCTGATCTGCGCCACCAGCCCGAAGGCGTTTTACGGCTCATTTACAAATGCAAAGGGCCGGACAAAATGTATGTTATCACCGACGGCCTGGAATTTGCCGCAACGCAGATGCAGGAAGGCGAAGAGTTTGTGCAGGAAAACGGCATGGCGGTGGTTTACGCAGACGGCGTGATGCTGCTTGCCGACCGTTCGTGCCTGGCGGGTTCGGTAGCAACCTGCGACCTTTTGGTGCGCAATCTGTATAAAAAGCTTGGGCTCCCGCTTTACGACTGTGTAAAGATGGCAAGCCTTACACCTGCGCGGGTGATCGGGATCGACGACCACACGGGAAAGATCGCAGCGGGCTATGATGCGGACCTGCTGCTGTTTGACGATGACGTGCGCATCAGCGCCGTTTTTGTAAGTGGCAAACGAGTAGTATAAAGCTTTATGGCTTTACACGCAGATTCCCTACGCTTCACCCTTTCCTGCCGCTCTACCCTATTCTGCGATTCAATCAAAGCTGTTTTCATTTTTAAAAGCGGAGAAATAAAAAGAAAAATCCCGACAGGCTTCATAAAGCTTGTCGGGATTTTTCTTACAAAATTACTGTACAAATTATATGAAATATGCTGAAAATGCAAGTTTTTTTCAAATGGCATTGACAAATTGCAGGAAATATTGCATACTGTTTTTGTGAGGTGAATCTTCATTCACCAAATTTAGTATGAAACGGAGTATGCTTATGTCCTATAACCCTTACGACAATGTGCTTGCTACGGTTGAAAAAGCTGCAAAGCTGCTCGGGTACGCTCCTGAGGATTACGAAGCCGTCAAATACCCGGAGCGGGAACTGAGCGTTTCCGTTCCTGTGCGCATGGACGACGGCAGCGTGCGCGTATTCCAGGGTTTCCGCATCCAGCATTCCACGGTGCGCGGCCCCGCGAAAGGCGGCATCCGCTATCACCAGAATGTCAACAAGGATGAGGTCAAGGCGCTCGCGGCGTGGATGACCTTCAAATGCGCTGTGGTAGACATCCCCTATGGCGGCGGCAAAGGCGGCATCGTGGTTGATCCTTCTACGCTGTCCATTGCGGAATTGCAGCGGCTGACCCGGCGCTTCACCACCATGATCGCACCGATCATCGGTCCCGACCGCGACATCCCCGCGCCCGATGTGGGCACAAACGCGGAAGTCATGGGCTGGATTATGGATACATACAGCATGTTAAACGGTCATTCCACCCCCGCCGTGGTCACGGGCAAACCGATTCAGCTCGGCGGCAGCCAGGGGCGCGGTGAAGCGACAGGCCGCGGTGTGATGCTCAATACAACGTATATCTGTGAAAAGCTCGGTATTTCGATCACCGACTCGACGGTCGCCGTGCAGGGCATGGGCAATGTCGGCAGTGTTTCAGCACGACTGCTTTATGAACAGGGCGCAAAGATCGTAGCGGTCAGCGATGTTTCCGGCGGCATCTACAAGGCGGAAGGGTTAGACATCCCCGCAATCTGCCAATATCTTTCCAAGCGCGGCAATCTTCTTTCCGGCTATGAAGAGGCAGGTATGACACGCATCGGCAACGAAGAATTGCTGGAATCCGACGTTACGGTGCTCATCCCTGCGGCGCTCGAAAACCAGATCGACGCGCAAAACGCCGGTAAGATTCGAGCCAAGGTCATTGTGGAGGGCGCGAACGGCCCCACCACGATCGAGGCGGACGATATTTTAGAGAAAAACGGCGTGGTGCTCGTGCCCGATATTCTGGCAAACGCCGGCGGCGTTGTGGTCTCGTATTTCGAGTGGGTGCAGAATTTGCAGGCGCTCGAATGGGAGGAACAGGACGTCAACGAAAAGCTTGCCAAGAATATGCGCAAAGCCTTCGACAGCGTGTATGCCATTGCTGAAAAGAATCACACGACGCTGCGCATGGGCGCCTATCTCATCGCCCTCAAGCGCGTGGTGGAATCCATGCAGTTCCGCGGCATCTGGCCGTAAACAATGTAGGTCATACAGCACAAAGCGCCCCCGTCCGACGGACGGGGGCGCTGTCGCTTAAATTGCGGGAAAATCAGCTTATTTTTTCTGCGGGCCGTTGTAGCCGTTCTGCTCCTGGAACGAGGCAATCTTATCGATTACGCTCAACACTACGTCAAAGCCGTCGCCGACCGTTTCCAGCTCAAAGCGGTCCGGCACATCGCGCCAGGTATGATAGTAATGGGTCAGAACCGGGTTCTGCGCCGCAAAGGTAACAGACTTGACGCCGGCTTTCGTCATCGGCGTGCTGTCGCAGCCGCCGACGGGGTTGTGGATGCAGCCGCCGGTTTTGCTCTCGATCCCGAGTTCCCGGAAAGTGTCTTTGAACATCTTCTCAAGGTCTGTGTCAAAACGGGTAAACTGCCAGTCATCCTGAATTACGACTTCGAAATAATCCTTATCCGCAACGGAGTCAATATTGATGTTCCAGGCGTTTTTAAGCATCTCATCGCGTTTGTGCTCATCGGCAAACGCCATGGACCCGCGCAAGCCCGCTTCCTCCGAACCGCAGTTGAGGTCGATGATGCGGCAGTTTTTCGGCATTTTGTCGGGATTCTCTTTGAAATATTTGATAACCGCATACCCGAGCGCACAGCCTGTGGCATTGTCCATTGCCCCGCGGGAAGCATTGTCTTCGCTCGGGTCGCACCAACGAATCACAAAGCAGCTGCCGATCGCCGTAACCAACGGCAAAAAGCGGAGCGCAACCATAAAATACTGGAACGAAGCGGAATACGCGGTTTCCATCGCCCACATTGCACCAAACGTCACGCCGGTCAGGATGGTCGCCATGGCAACCGACGTTCCGATAAGGAAAAACACGCAGATTGCGCCGAAGCCAACCTTGCCGTAGGTCGCAAGGATACCGAGGATCGGTTTGTGGCGATACTTGTAGCCATGCTCCGAATGCCGCCAGTTCCAGCTTGTGTCCGTGTGGCCGGAAAGGATGATGGTGTAATCATAATTGCCGCCCTCCGGGACCAGCTCGCCGTATGTATTTTGTGAAATCTTTTGGTGGAAGAACTTGTCAAACCACGGCTTGTAAAGGAACACGCTGCAAACAAGCCACACAAGGCAGCAGATCCCTGCAAGCGCCATGCCATACCAAAGGGTATTGATGGAGAGCGCAAAATACACAAGCCCGCTCAAAATGAGCCCGAACCAGCCGGCATACGGAATGCCGCCGATGGACGCCCGCGGCGAAACGGCAAATTCCTCTTTTACAGGCTCAATGCCGATCTCGCGCAGCTTTTCCCCCATATAGGCGGCGTATTTACGCTCACCCTCGGAGCCGGGAAGCCGCGACCCGATTTTCTCTGCCGCATGCTTTACGATCTCGAAAGCGGTCTCGGCATACTTTCTGTTTTCTTCTTTCATGCTGTCCTCCCACAAAATTGATTTTTGAAATAAATCTTTTTTATCATATTGCATTTTTTTCATAAAATCAAGTGGTGAATGACCATTCGCCTATATTTTTTGCAATTTTTTCGAAAATAAAATTCATTTTTCACAAAATACGCCGCCCCGCAGTGAAAAACTGCGGGGCGGTGTTGAAAATGCTTATTGAATTTCAGACAGCTTAACAGGACGGTGTTCCTGAAGACTCTTTTTTGCGGCAAGGGCGATCTTCACAGATTGCAGCCCTGCATGGATGCCGACCGGCACGTCCGTATCATTTTCACAGGCATCAACGAACTGCCGCATCTCCTCGGCAAACGAATCCATGTACCGCTCCAGAAAGAAAAACAGCGGTTTTTCGCCCGTGATCCCGTTTGCATCGGATACGACGGCGGAGGAAAGCGTATCGTTAGAGGTCGCGACCATGCCCTTTGAGCCGAACAACTCGGCGCGCTGGTCGTAGCCGTACACGGCGCGGCGGGAATTGTCGATCACCGCAAGTGCGCCGTTTGCCATTTTCATCGTGATGATAGCGGTGTCCACATCGCCCTGTTCGCCGATGGCGGGATCTACGAGCACCGCGGCGTTGACATAGACTTCCTCGACGTCGCTGTTCGTCAGGAAACATGCCATATCAAAATCATGGATGGTCATATCGAGGAAAATGCCGCCAGAAACCTTGATATACGCGGGGTTCGGCGGTTCCGGGTCGCGCGAGGTGATTTTCAAAATGTGCGCGTCGCCGATCCTGCCGTCGTCATACGCTTTGCGCACGGCAGCGAAGTTGTGGTCGAAACGGCGGTTGAAACCAACTTGGAATTTAAGTCCCGGATGGCTTTCGAGCGCAGCGGCAACGGCTTCGATCTTCGATATGGAATGATCCACAGGCTTTTCGCAGAACACATGCTTACCCGCTTCGATCGCTTCCACGGAAATCGCGGCGTGTGTGTCCGTAGACGAGCAGACAAGCACGGCGTTGATTTCGGGATCAGCGAGGATCTGTTTATAGTCCGTATAGATCTTTTCCACGCCGACGCGTTCCAGGAATGCGCGCGTGTCTTCGTTCATAAAAGGGTCGGCGACCGCTTTGACCGCGGCGTTTTTTACATGATAGGAAATGGACTCGAGGTGCACCTTACCAATGCGCCCCGCGCCGATGATACCGATGTTGACCATAATGTTCCTCCGTGTTGGATTTGAAATATATAACGGTTAAATCGTGCCGTCCCAGGTGGAGACCTCCGTATTGGTCTTTTCCTCTTCGTCGAACCAGTGCGTCGTGACGGCTTTGCTCTCGGTAAAGAAACGGTAGGCGTCTTTGCCCAAGCAATGGAGATCTCCGAAGAAGGACTGCTTATGCCCGGAGAACGGGAAGAAGCCCACAGGCACGGGGATGCCCACATTGACGCCCACCTGACCGCCGTCGGTATAGCGGACGAACTCGCGCGCAAAATAGCCGCTTTGCGTGTAAATGACCGAACCGTTGGCGTAGGGGCTCGCGTTCATAATGGCAAGGCCCTCTTTGAAATCCTTGCAGCGCTTGATGCAAAGCACGGGACCGAACACCTCGTCGCGGCCGATGGTCATATCCTCGGTCACATGGTCGAAGATCGTCGGGCCGACGAAGTAGCCGCCTTCATACCCTTCGACTTTATAATTTCGGCCGTCAAGCACGAGCTCGGCGCCCTCCGCCACGCCCTTGTCGATGTCGGCGAGTACTTCTTTATAGTGCTTTTCATAGGTGATCGGCCCGAGCTTGGAGGTCTTATCCCATGCGGGGCCGACCTTGATCTTTGCTGCCTGCTTTTTGAGTTCCGCAACGAATTTGTCGGCGATGGCTTCTTCCACCACGCAGCAGGAGAGCGCCATGCAGCGCTGCCCCGCGCAGCCGTAAGCGGAGTTGATAACGCCCGCTACCGTGCGCTCGAGCGCGGCGTCCGCCATGACCAGCGCATGGTTTTTCGCCTGGCACAAAGCCTGGCAGCGTTTACCCGCAGCGGCGGCACGCTGGTAGATCTTTAAGCCCACCGGCGTGGAGCCGACGAAGGTGATGCCCTTAACGTCCGGGTGATCGAGGATGGTATTGATCTCATTGCGCGAGCAGGTCACGACGTTGATAACGCCGTCGGGCACGCCCGCCTCTTTATAGATCTTTGCAAACAGCATAGCGGTCTTCGGCGTTAAGGATGCTGCTTTTAAGACCATGGTGTTGCCGCAGGCGATGCAGGTCGGCGCCATCCAGCCGAACGGGATCATGGCGGGGAAATTCACGGGGACGATGCCCGCAAACACGCCGATAGGCTCGCGGTATTTGACCGTATCGTACCCGCGCGAGGCGTCCATCAGACTTTCGCCCATCATCAGGGAGGGCACCTGTGTGGCAAGCTCTGTCCCCTCTTTGGCCTTGAGCACGTCGCCCTCGGCTTCGGACCAGACCTTGCCGTTCTCTTTAGCGACGCTCATGGTGAGCTCTTCCATATTTTCCATAATCAGGTCGCGGATCTTATAGAGGATCTGCGCGCGCTTGATCGCGGGGACGGCGCGCCAGCCCGGATACGCCGCTTTTGCCGCTTCAATCGCTTCGAGCACTTCATCGTTCGTGCAACAGGGCGCCTGCCCCGTGACTTCGCCCGTACTCGGGTTGTGCAGATCGTACCAGGTGTCGGTTTTGGAATCCTTGAACTGGCCGTTCACAAAATATTGTAGCTTTTCTACAGCCATGTTTATTTCTCCTTATTTCATATGATGCGCCGCTTACAGTCCTGAGACTTCGCGGATATATTTGCGTGCTTTGAGTGCATATTCCAGCGGGTTTGCTTTGGCGGGGTCTTGTTCCGCTTCCACGAGCACATAGCCCTCATAGCCGGTCTCTTCGAGCACATCGAAAATCGGCTTAAAGTCGATCGCACCGTCGCCGGGGACGGTAAATGTGCCCAGACGCACGCCGTCGAGGAAGCTCAGATTCTCCGCTTTCACCTCGGCGATAACCTCCGGGCGGATGTCCTTTAAGTGGACATGACGCACGCGGTCGGCATATTTTTGAAGCACCGCCATATAATCCTCTCCGCAATACGCCAGATGCCCCGAATCGAACAGAAGTCCGAACACTTCGGGATCGGTGTTTTCCATGAGGCGGTCAATCTCCGCGGCGGTCTGCACGACCGTGCCCATGTGATGATGGAAGCAAAGCGCGACGCCCATATCCTTGGAAATCCGCCCGAGGCGGTTAAGCCCTGTGCAGAGCTTGTCCCACTCCTCGTCGTTCATCACATATTTGTCGCGGAAAATAGACTGCGTCGTGCCCTGGATGGAATGCCCCTGTTCGGAAACGCCGACGACCTTTGCACCCATTTCTTTTAAGAAAGAAACATGGCGGATGAAATCGCGCTCGGTCTCTTCAAAGGGCTTTGTTGTGAGATAGGTGGAGAACCACGCATTGCAGATCTCCATGCCGCGCAGTTCCAGCGCCTTTTTGAGCACGACGGCGTCCTTCGGGTATTTATTGCCGACTTCGCAGCCCGTAAAGCCCGCCAGCGCCATTTCAGAAATGCACTGTTCAAAGGTGTTTTCTGCGCCGAGATCCGGCATGTCGTCGTTTGTCCATGCGATCGGCGCAATGCCGAGCTTGACCTTGGTTTTATCGAGCATCAGTATTTCCTCGCTTTCTCTAAGTGCGCCTGCCGGTCGGCATAGGCTTTTCTGACCGCTTCATTTTGGGAGGTGCTTGCCACGCCGACATGCCACCAGGCATCGTAGCCGTCTGTCATGGTCTTGGGCAGCACCTTGATGTCGATGAGCGTAGAAACGGTCTGTTTAAGGCTGTCGCGCAAGGCGAACTCCAGCTCTTCCATCGTGCGCGCGGTGTAGGTCTTGACCCCGTAGCCGGATGCCGCGCGGGCAAAATCGATCGGGACAAGGTCGCCCGAAAGGTCGCCGTCCGAAGCGCGGAAACGGAATTCCGTGGCAAGGTTACCAATGCCGTTGGACATTTCGAGGTTGTTGATACAGCCGAAGCCGCAGTTGTCAAACAGCATTACATTGATTTTTTTGTGTTCCTGCACGCTCGTGACAAGCTCGGAATGCAGCATCAGGTAGCTGCCGTCGCCGCACATGGCGTAGACTTCCTTTTCCGGGTCGGCCAGCTTCGAACCGAACGCGCCAGCGATCTCATACCCCATGCAGGAGAAACCGTATTCCATGTTGTAAGAATAGCGACTGTCGGAAGTCCACATGCGCTGGAGATCGCCGGGCAGCGAGCCCGCAGCGCCGACACAAATGGCGTCCGCCGGGATCATCTCGCGGATTTTCGCGACGGCGGCGGTCTGGGTCAGCGTGCCGAACCGTTCGGCGTATTCCGGAATGGTGCGCGGATCGCCTGCCACGATAAGCGGTTTGAAATCTGCATCGTACCTGTAAGACGCAAGCTTTTGCATTTCTTTATCCCAGGCGGCTTTGGCCTCCGCGATCTCGGTGGTGTAAGCCGAGTGATAATTTGCTTTTTCCAGCGCGGCTTCCAACGCTTCGAGCCCCAGCTTGGCATCGGCGACGAGTTTGACTGCGCCGAGCTTGTAGGCATCAAAGCGGGAGGTATTGACGGTCAGCACCTTTGCATCCGCGCGGAACAGCGATTTCGAGCCCGTGGTGAAATCGGAGAACCGCGTGCCGACGCCCAAAATGACGTCCGCCGCTTTTGCGATCGTATTGCCCGCTGCATTGCCCGTCACACCTAAGCCCCCGAGGTTATACGGGTCGGACGAAAGGCAGGCAGTCTTGCCGCTCTGCGTTTCGGCAAAGGGGATGTTGAATTTTTTACAGAAGCGTTCGAGCGTTTCGCCCGCTTCGGAATAGCGCACACCGCCACCGCAGATGACAAGCGGCTTTTTCGCCTGCAAGAGAATTGCGGCAAGATCGTCCACTTCCTCTTTCGCGGGGGCGATGCGGGTGATGCGGTGCACACGCTTTTGGAGGAATTCCTCCGGGAAGTCATAGGTCTCGCCCTCGACATCCTGCGGCAGGGAGATGCAGACCGCGCCCGTTTCGGCGGTATCCGTCAAAACACGCATAGCATTGAGCATAGCACTCATCAGCTGCTCGGGGCGTGAGATGCGGTCCCAATACCGGCAAACGGCTTTGTAGGCGTCGTTCGTCGTGGTCGCAAGAGAATTGACCTGCTCAAACTGCTGCAAAACGGGGTCGGGCTGGCGCGTGGCGAACGCATCCGCCGGAAACAACAGCAGCGGCACGTGATTGACCGTCGCCGTGGCGGCGGCTGTTATCATATTTGCAGCGCCGGGGCCGATGGACGACGAGCACGCGATGATCTTGCGGCGGTTGTTCTGCTTGGCAAACGCCGTGGCGGCGTGCGCCATGCCCTGTTCGTTTTTGCCCTGATAGACGGTCAAAGCACCGCGGTCGGAGTCGAGCGCTTCGCCCAGTCCGCAGACGATGCCGTGCCCAAAGATCGTGAAAATGCCGTCTACGAACTTCGTCTCTTTGCCGTCAAAGGATACATATTGATTGTCTAAAAAGCGCACAAGCGCCTGGGCGGTCGTTAGCTTTGCCATTCGTATCCCTCCTTAGTCGGCGTGGTCGAGCCACTCGTGCTCGGGTGCGACAATGCGCGTCTTGCGCCACGGGTCGCCGTCGAGGTGGCGGATCATCCAGACGTAATACATCGAATAGCCGGGCGCCGCAACCTGCTGGTGCGTGTGCATCGGGGGGATGGCGAGCGCACCGCCGTCCACGACCTTAAAGCATTCGTCGCCGACAAAGCCCACGCCGAAGCCCTGCGGCTTATCGAATTCATAGTAGTAAAGCTCCGGCTGCGGGTGGAAGTGCGGCGGGTAGCTCGACCAGCAGCCGGGCTTGTGGAACACCTCGCCGAGCACCATGTTGGAATACGGCGCGCTTTCATAGTCAAACACGGTAAGCACCTGCCGGTGCGCCGTCCCCTGCCACTGGGTCTTGCCGAACTCCTGCAGCATGCAGTTGTCGGGCGTATACCACTTCAAATCAAAATCGCGGTCATTGTCGGTCTGCTGGATCAAGATTCGCAGATCGCTTTTCGCCGAAACGGTAACCGCCTTTTTGCGCGGGAAATGCACGCAGTAGGGCTTGTCAAGGAACGGGCTGCGCCGGGAAGCCTGCTCGCTTCGTCCGGAGAACAGGAATTCCGCCTCGCCTGCGAGCAGCAGCACCGCCGTTTCATTGGATGCACTGCAAAGGGTAAAGGATTCGCCCGCCGCCATGCGTTTGACCTTGATGGTCATCCGCATATCGGCGTTTTTCCCACCCATTTCGCAGAGGATCTTTTCATTGCTTTCGTTGAAAGCAGGGGTCTCGTACATAAAAACACCTCGTGTTCAGAAATTCTGTATTACATACAAAAGGAAGTTACCCTCTTGCCACCATTTCGCCGTATTCCTCTTTCTCTTTGCGGATGAATTCCCGCACCGCGTCGGCGGTGGGCATATCCTCGGAACAAGCGTGGGACGCGACGAGCATCGCCGCGGACGCAGAGCCGAATTCCAGTGCGTCAAACATCTCGTACCCTTCAAAAAGCCCATACAGGAACGCGGAAGCATAGCCGTCGCCGCCGCCGAAGGATTTGAGGAGTTTTACAGGGAAGGGCTTGACAGAGTAGCTTTCGCCATCGCAGGTATACGCGGTCGAACCCGCTTTGCCGTGCTTGATGATGACGATCTTGGCATTATACCCGTGCCAGAGCGCAGCGCTTTCCTTGTCCGTCTGCCCCGGGGCGATGAGCGCCTCTGTAAGGTCGTATTCCTCCCGCGAGCCGAGAATGATATCCGCCTCTTTCGCCACAGCGGCATAGTAAATGGCGATCTCATCCTTGTTTTTCCAGTTGTAGGCGCGGTAGTCGATATCAAAGATGATAGGCACGTTGTTTTTCCGTGCCAGCGTGACCGCCTTGAGCGCCGCTTCGCGCGAGGGGCTTTCGGCAAGCGCCGTACCGGAAATGAGCAGCGCTTTGCCCTTACAAATATAGTCCTCGTCGATGTCGTCTACGCAAAGCTGCAAATCCGCCGCAAGGTTGCGGTACATGAGGATGGAGCTTTCCGTTTCGGACTTGATCTCGGTAAAGGTCAGGCCGATCTTTTCGCCGTGCTCACAGCGCTTGATGTGCGAGGTATCGATGCCCTCCTTCTCAAAATAATCGGTCACGAATGTGCCGAGCTGGTCATCGGACACGCGCGCAAAAAAGCCGACTTTTTTGCCCAGGCGCGCGAGCCCCACCGCGATGTTCGCGGGCGAGCCGCCGAGATAGCGCTTAAAAGTCGTGCTCTCATTTAACGGGCAGTAGTAATCAACGGGGTTGAAATCCACTGCCACGCGTCCGAGCAGGATCAGGTCATAGGGCTTACTTTGGTCAAATCGTATGTATTGCATGGTGTGTCTCTTCCTTTACTTTACTGCATATTAAAAATTTCAATGTGGCGTTTGACATTTTCGTAAACGCCCTGTGCCTCGCAGCCGGATAACTCAAAATAATTCGGCGCGCCGTCTTTTGTATCGCAATAGGCTTTTGCTGCCTTTGCCAGTGCATCGAACGAGGCGGTGGCGATATTGATCTTGCGAACGCCCAGCTGTATGCATTTGCGGAACATTTCGGGCGTGATGCCCGTGCCGCCGTGCAGGACGAGCGGGACACAGACCGCTTTGTGGATCGCTTCGAGCACGTCAAAGCGCAGTTCCGGCAGCCGCGGATAATTGCCGTGCGCGTTGCCGATGGCGACGGCGAGCGCATCCACACCGGTTTCATCGCAGAAACGCACCGCGTCGGCGGGGTCGGTGCACAAGGCTTCGTGCGCCTTCCCCTCCCCCTCGTTGCCGCCGACGACGCCAAGTTCCGCTTCGACCGTTGCGCCGTAATCACTTGCGAGTTGTACAACATTTTTCACGGTGCGGATGTTCTCGTCGAGCGGCAGCTGCGAACCGTCAAACATAACGGAGGTGAAACCGAGCTCCAGCGCTTTATGTACGGTCTCGGGTCGCAGCCCGTGGTCGAGGTGAACGGCGATGTCCACCGAAGCGTTTTTCGCCGCAGCGAGCATCATCGGACCCATGAGATGCAGCGGGGAATTCGGCAGCCGCACCTCGGCAATTTGCAGGATGATGGGCGTTCGCAGCTCCTCGGCGGCACGCACGGCGCCCATCACCATTTCCATATTTCCGACGGAAAAAGCCCCGACGGCGCGTCCTTTTTGCTCCGCGTCGTCGAGCAGTTCTTGCATTGCGACCAAAGACATTGCGTGAGTCCTAACCTTTCCTCTTGTGGAAAACCACAGGAATTTCATTTTATATTTTATTATTTATAGCACTTTTGCATGTGATTTTCAATATTTCCCATGTTAGAAATATACCGTAATAATCTGTGAAAAATCACAAAACCTTTGTGCCGGGATTGTATCGCCTTGTAAAAACAACATCTTTTATTGACAAATCGTTCGTGGACAAAGCTTATTCGTTCGGTTTATAATAATTATATGAAAAGTAGGGGGTGTTTCCAATGTTTTAGTGTAAACTGCAAAATTTTCGTTGAGGCTTGACTGGAGGTTAAAATAATTATGAAAAAGTTCTTATCAATTATTCTTATTTGTGCTTGGCTGATATCATTAAATCAATATCGTTCTACATATGGCTATACAAACAGAACATACTCCACCGCTGATATAGCTAACAAAAGCAACCCCAGTACTTGGCTATACTCGCGATTGCGTTCACACATTGTGAATCAGGAGTATGCTCCTATCATCTTAATAGAAACTGGAACCTCAACCGGTCTTTATAGATATTATAAAGAGAATTATTATTGTCGACATTATAACACCATAAGTGGCATACGTGAAACCACGGATGCTCAATATGGAACACGGATTGGAGAAGAAATACAAACCGTCGATCCGCATCACGACTCTCGATTCAGAGGAAAGTATTGGGATCAATATGCCTATGTATATAATTCTATGCTTCTTGCTGATAATAACGGCGCCAATCCTGTTTTGATTTACTAATTACAAACCGGAGGGGTATTTATGCGGTATAAATTTTTAAGAAGCACGGCGGTTTTGCTCTTTTCGGCACTTTTGCTGTGCGCGGGCTGCGGGCAGACGGACACGGATGGAACTGCATCCACGCCAACAACAGAGCGTGAAACGGTTACCAACGCCGTAGACCTGCTGCGGGAGGTGCCGGATCTGCCGTATATCCAATCCGTGACCGTTCCGTACAAGCAGGTGTACAGCCCCGTTCTTATTGGAGACACGCTGTATATGACCGTTTCCAAAAGCGATCGCACCGAAACGGATACCAACCGTCTCGTCGCCTATGACCTGAACACGGGCGAGGAAACGCTGCTGTTCACAAGCACCCAGGCACTTGCCAATATGCAGGGATTACAAACCGACGGAGAATGGCTCGTTTGGGTGGATTTGGAGTTATATGCCAGCGCCTGCAACATTTATATGATGCATCTTGAGAGCGGTGAGATCACCTGTGTCAATCATTTTTCCTCCGAAGCGCCTTCCTACACCGCACCGACCTTGATGGATGGAGTGATCTATTGGATCGAAGAGGAAGAGGTCGTCGGTGAGGAAGGGGCCTGGTTCATCACAGGTGCGGTATACGCCTACGACTGTGCCACAAAGGAAAAAGCAACAATCGCCGAACTGAACAATATATACACCAATAATTTGGATTTAGCGGCAAAAGACGGCAAGGTGGTCTGGTTCGAGCGCATCGGGGAAAATGGGGCGTATTATATTTATGATGTCGCCACAGGCAAGACCGACACCATCCCCTCCAAACAGCGTGACGCGATGAATGTGCAGTATGTAGACGGTTATATTTTCGCCAGCGAAACGGACGACTATATGGAACGGACGCAAAAGCACATGGTCTGCATCGATATTCGTTCTGGAGAATATACGGACCTGAAATATGACTTTATGCGATTTTACGTAACAGACAACTATATCCTTGCTGCTACGGGTCTGGTGATGTGGTTTTATGCGCGCGAGGGCAATACGTTGACGTGCCTTGACGAGATCGCCTGCTCCAATGCGAGCGATACCAATGTCGGCGAAAATGATGTCGTTTTTATTGTGGAGCACAATGCTGGTCATTCCAGACAGCCGTTCACGGGTCTGGACAACGAGATCACGTTGCACATCTATCGGCTGGCGGACAGGTAAAAAGTCACAAAAAAAGAAACGCAGGGTTGTGAATTATCGCAGCCCTGCGTTTCTTGTGTTACGGAATGCTCACGCCGTCTGTTCTTTTTTCTCCGAGCGAGAATACAGCACCTTTCAGGCAACGGGCGGGACGACAGAGAAAATGAGGATCAGGAAGATACCCGATACGAAGTACGCCGACGAGATGATCCCGCACGAAAGGCCTTTCTGCGCCACGATGAGCGCCACCTCGCCGCACGTTCGTCATAGTGCATCCGTTCCCGACTACAATACCGCAAAAAAACAGCCCTCGATTTTGACAAGTCGAGGGCATATTTTTGATGTGTTGTGTGCGTGTTGCAGGATAACCTGCAAGGCTTATTCCGCTTGCCCGCGTACGCCGTCCACAAAGCCCAGCGGCAGCGTCAGGAACACGCCGGTATTGGCTTTCCCTAACCCGCCGGTCACTTCGTTGACGATTCGGTGCGTGGCTTCGATCTGCGCCGAGTCCATGGCGGCGAGCAGCATTTTACCGTTTCCGGTGTCGGGCTTTAAGTACTGCTCCAAAGAACTGAACACAGGCGGCTTTTTTAAGCCGCTTTGCCCAACCGCCTGCAAGGCGCCTTCGCACTCCAAAAGCGAGCCGCCGCGGATGCCCGCTTCCATCATTTTTACAAGGATCTGCTCCATTTTCCGGTTGTCCGGGATAATGAGGATCAAAAGCTGCATGGCTTGCCTCCGAATCGGTTTTATGATACTATTTTATACGACTTTTTTCCGAAATGCAAGCCTTAGCGTATGGGAATGGAGGTGTGGGCTTTGCCGCGTGTGTTGGAGTTTACGGTCCCGGCAAGTTACGAGGGAAAAAAAGTGCGGGAATTTCTGCGAAACGGCGTGCAGGTTTCCGCACGGCTTCTGCGCGCGCTTAAAAACCAGCCGGATGGCATCTGTCGAAACGGCAGCGCGGTGCACACGGTAGATCTGCTGCACGAAGGCGACCGTTTGCAGCTCACCCTTCCAGACGAAAAAGAGCACGGCACGCGCGCCACATTGCCGATGCCTTTGGACGTACTTTATGAGGATGACGATCTGCTGATCGTCAACAAGCCCGCAGGGCTTGCCATGCATGAGACGCACAACCACCAGGGGGACGCGCTTTCCAACGCCGTGGCATATTACTTGCAGCAGCACGGCAGGTCCGCTGTGTTCCGCACCGTCGGGCGGCTTGACAAGGGCACCTCGGGCGTTGTACTTTGCGCGCTGAACAAATACAGCGCGGCAAAGCTCGCAGGACACATCCAAAAGGAATACCTTGCCGTGGCGGGCGGCGTATACGAAGGGTACGGGACAATCGACGTGCCGATTTACCGCCCCGACCCGAACAAGACGCTGCGCGCGGCAGGTGCGGACGGCGACCGCGCTGTGACGCACTGGGAGGCGCTGCGTTCGGATGGGCAGGTCACGCTTTTGCGCGTCCAGCCGGAAACGGGCAGGACGCACCAGATCCGCGTGCATTTCGCACATCTTGGCACACCGCTTGTCGGGGACGATATGTACGGCAGCCGCGACACACGCCTGACGCACCAGGCGCTGCACTGCGCGCGCATCCGCTTCACGCATCCCGTTACGGGCGAAATGCTGGACATTTCTGCACCTACACCTACCGACATGGCTGCGCTGGTTCCGAATGTGCGCACCGACATTTATATTCGGGAAGCAAAAACTTCGGACTGCGGCGCACTCGCCCGTCTGAAGCGGCGCGTGTGGGAAGAAACTTACCGCGGCATCTATCCGGACGAGAAGCTTGACAACTTTGACGAGGATGCGCAAGCACAGGCGTTTGCGGACCTGCTTGTGCGCGAGGACGTGCGGCTTTTCGTTGCCGAGGCGGGCGATGAAATAATCGCCTATATGGCCTGCGGTGCGCCGCGGCGGCCGTTTGGGGATTTCAAGCAGGAGATCGGGCTTTTGTATGTGCGCAAAGATCATCAGGGACAGGGCTTAGGCAGGCGGCTGTTTTCCCTGGGGAAAGCCAAAATTGCCGAAAGCGGTGCGCAGGAATTTTTCATTTCCTGCAATCTCTATAATCTGCCCGCGCGCGGTTTTTATGAGAAAATGGGTAGCGTGCTTGCAGGTGTGTTTTTAGACGGGAACGATAAATCCAACGCACAGGTCAAATATGTGTACCGCATATGAGGGAGAGCGAACATGGCGCAGAATATTTTTGACGATCCGACGTTTTTTGCGGAATATAAGAATTTGCGCGAAAACGAGCCGAACTATAACGATCTTTTGGAACAGCCCGCCATGCGTGCGCTGCTGCCCGACCTTACAGGCAAAACGGTGCTTGACATCGGCTGCGGATTCGGGCACAACTGCCGTGACTTTGTCGGCCGTGGCGCGAAGGGCGTAGTGGGGATCGACCTTTCGGAAAAAATGCTGGCGGTTGCCAAAGCCGAAAACGCCCTGCCCGAGATCGAGTACCGCCGCATGGACATGGCCGCACTGGATACTTTAGATGAAACCTTTGATTTTGTATACAGTTCCCTCGCCTTTCACTATGCCGCCGATTTTCCGAAGCTGTGCGCGGATATTTATGCCCGGCTGAACCCGGGCGGGATGCTTTTATTTTCACAGGAGCACCCGTTCACAACCTGTTCCATGCACGATTCCAACCATTATGTCCGCGACGCAAATGGGCGGGCGGTGGCTTATGCGCTCTCGCACTATGCCGAGCGCGGCAGACGCACGGGCAAATGGTTTGTAGACGATGTGGAAAACTACCATAGGACGATGGGCGACATCGTAACCGCACTTGCGCGGGCAGGCTTTCTCATAGATTGTATGGTCGAGCCGGAGCCCTCGCCCGAAGCGTTGCAAATTCGGCCGGGGCTCGAAAAAGAATTCATCAAACCGACTTTTTTGATCGTGCGTGCGGAGAAATGCAAATGAACATCACAGAAATCAAAGCAAATAAAAAGCGGTTTTTGCCACTCCTTTTGCTCGGCGACGAGGAAGAAAACATGATCGACCGCTATCTCGCACGCGGGGTTCTGTTGGTCGGCACGCTGCAAGACGAACCCGCCGCCGTATGCGTCTATACGGACGAAGGCGGCGGCGTGTTTGAAGTCAAAAACTTAGCGGTTCGCCCCGATTTACAGCGGCAGGGCCTCGGGCGGGAGATGCTCACCGAAGCCGAGGCCCGCGCGCGGCAGGCGGGCGGGCACACCCTGCGCTTAGGAACGGGCGAAAGCCCGGTTACCCTCCCCTTTTATAAAGCGTGCGGGTATCAAACGGTCGGGCGCATCCCCGAATTTTTCACAAAAAATTACAATCACCCCATTTTTGAGGGCGAGCGGCAGCTTCGCGATATGGTGCTTTTGGAAAAAACGTTATGATACGCATAAAAACAGGCGGACGCGCCTTTGCGGGGCGTCCGCCTGTTGCTTTGTTCCGACAGTGTATGCTCACAGTGCCGTAGACATCACGAGCATGACCAAAAAGCCGATAAGCAGGGCATACGATGCGGGGCGCTCGTAGCCGTGGGAATGCGTTTCCGGGATCATCTCATCGCAGATGACATAGAGCATTGTACCGCCCGCAAAGGAAAGCGCAAACGGCAGTACCAAAGCGGACACCGACCCCGCCGCGTAGCCGATGAGCGTGCCGACGACTTCGATAAGACCTGTAAACATGGCGATGCACAAAGTCCGTGGACGGCTGATGCCCGCAAGCAGCATCGGTGAAATGACGACCATGCCCTCGGGGATGTTCTGCACCATGATGCCGACCGCAACCGACAGTGCGCGCCCGGTATCCGCCCCGCCGAAGGAGACGCCCGCCGCCATACCTTCCGGCAAATTGTGGATGGCGATTGCCAACACGAACAAAAGCACCTTATTGACCGAGCCGTTGTGCTCGTGTGCTTCTTTATCCAGTCCCGCGAGGTGGTGCAGATGCGGAACGAGCTTATCCATGGCATTTAAGAACAGGGCGCCGACAAGCACGCCGAGCACCACCTGCCAGATGCCGCGAAGCCCCGTTTGCTCCACAGCGGGTAAAATCAATCCTGTGATCGCGGCAGAAAGCATAACGCCGGCGGCGAAGCTCAAAATAATATCGTTCCATTTGTGAGGGATTCTGCGAAACATAAAGCCGAGCAGCGCACCGACAACCGTCGAGCCGCCGACGCCAAGCGCGGTCAAAAGTACCATGCGCATATCGCTTTCGCCTCCTTTTCCGTTCTTTTCTATTCTATACAGAAAGCGAGGAAAAAGCAACCGAAAAGCAGGAAAAAGCGGACGGCATCTTTTGGATGTCGCCCGCTTTTCGAGGGATATTACAAGCAAGGCGAGCAGCCGACCTGCGGCTGTGGGCTGCCCGCTTTAGGGGTAGGTAAGGAAAGAATCAGTCTTCGCGATTGCGGCGGCTCTTCACTGCGAACAGTGTGACCGCTGCACCGACTGCAAGCGCAAGCGCGGAAGAAACGACACCCGCAGCCGTGGAACCGGTCGTCGGGATGTTCGGGTCGCCGGTCTGGGCCGTGCCGTCACCGCTCGAGGAGCCGTCACCACCGCCGCCTAAGAGCCCGCCGATACCGTTGATGATATCGCCGATGATCGGGATGTCCGCAAGGCCGCCGCCGAAGAGGTTCGAGAAGAAGTTGCGGATCGTATCCCAAATGCTGCCGAGATCGCCAATACCGCCGCTGCCGCTGCCGCCGCTTTCGGGAAGCGGGTCAGCGATCGTCACAAGCGCTACGATTGCCGCATCCGCGGGAAGCACCTGCTTGATGACATCGAACACAGGGCCAAGCAGCGGGCCGACGTTGGGTTCAAGCGCCGCTACAAGGGTCTTCGCCGCGTCGATATTCGCCATCAGGACATCATCATAGACGAAACGGATCAGTGTGACAAACGCATCTGCTTTATCCGCTTCGATCGCCACTCTGTAAGCGTTGTCCAAGCAAACGCTGTCCGTAACGACCTGCTGGCCGCAGCCTTCCATGTCTTTCAGGAACTGGATAAACTCCGCTTCGCTGATCGACAGGGGCACCGTTGTGGTGTCATTAACTGCGATGCTGATGTTCAGCGTACCGGTGTTCGGATAGAGGACTGTACCATCGCTGCTGACAGCGCCGGGATCGTAGGTGATGCCTTCAATGCCTAAGCCGCCGAGCGTGTCAAAGATCCCTTCCGCCGTGAAGTCCAGCAAGGGAAGCTCAACGCCTGCAAGACTAAGCAAGCTGGAAAGTCTGCCGACGATCGCTTGCACGTTGTCATTGAGAATGCCGCTGTTAAGCGCATAGGCAAGGTTGGGCAGCACTTCGGTCAGCGTCGTGACGGGTGCTTCGGCAAATTTGTCGAGGAAATCAAAGACCGCATCGAAAATCGGTACGAAACGGGCAACGATCTTTTCATCGTCTGTTTCGGCTGCATCTACCGCTTCGGAGTACGTCACGGAGTCCATGCAGTCGATACCGATCGCTTCGAAGATGTGCACGATGTTCTCGTAAGACCCTTGCGTATAGGTGTTCTCTTCAAAGTCATACACATTTTCAAATTGAAGGGCGCTGAAGAGTATGGAGCCGATGTTGATCAGACCCATAACCTTCATTTCCATGAGGAGCGTCAGATGCATGGCAATGGCCTCGGAGAAGCCTTCCTTATCGCCATCCAGGAACCAGTCGCCATTATTGTAGGTCAGAACTTCCCAGGTGTTGCCGGCCGCCACTGCATTAACAAGCGCCTGAACCGCACCTTTCCACTCGGGATTGATGGCTGTATAATTGCCGTCCTCACCCTGCGTCGCCATGCGGTTCAACAGATTGGAGGGATAAACTTCACCCATGCCAAGCGAATTGAGCAGGGGCCCGATCGCCTGTGCGATGGTCGTGACCGTCGCGTTCGTGTAGAGCGAACTGATCAACGTCTTAAGGTCGGAACCGGCCGCCAACTGCACAACGTTGTTGAGCAACGTATTCATCTTGGGCAGAGCACCCGAAACCTTTGAGTAAGAAGCGCCGGCCGGATAGGTCACAGCAGTCTTATTGAACGCGGGGAATTCCGGCCTTTCCTGAGAAGCGTTGTTGGTCAGCGCGAAATAGGTCAGGGCATCGATCTTAGCCTTAGCCTCATCGGAAAGCTCACTGCGCAGGGACGAGGGAAGCGCGTCGTACTTTTCGCGGGCTTCCAGCGCAACTTCAAGCGTGTAAGGCTCGTTGACGGCAGCGATATACGTTTCAAAAGCCGCGATGTCCGCATACTTTGCATAATCGCTTACGCGGCTTGCAAGATCTCTTGCATAGATTTTCGTAGTGCTGGTCGATGTTGCGGAAGCATCGGGCGCGATGTAGGAATACACATAGACGCGAAGGCCGCGCAGCGCACTCTTTGCGGTCGCACTAAAATTGTTGTTATAATAGTTGTTGGCTTCAATGGCTTTCTGGTAATCCTTGGTTTCCAGGAAAGTCTTGACCGCTTCAATGCCCATGTTCAGGAACGTTGCGATGGGAGCATACTCCTGCGCATTGCATTCGGTGACGACCTTGTTGACGGCGTCGTCCACATAGGCATATTCGTGCGCTTCTTTGGCAAGGTTGTAGGCGCGGTAATCCGCTACGTACTGCGGGTCTTTCGCGCCGCCATCATAATCGCCGGAGCTGGGACGGGTGCCCTCATACGGATCGGCGCTCTTCAGATCATTCCAGACTTCGTTCACAACGTTATAGAACGCGCCAGCCTGATAATTGTTGTCCGCATTCATACCGTAATAGAACAGGCCATAGCTCGAATACGCTGTGCCCGCGATGACGCGCGCGTTTTCAGAAAGATTCTTGAACAGTTCAAGAAGCGTATCCGTGCTTGTCGACGACTTAATAATACCGGCGTCGACCGCCGCCTGCGCCGCGTTGATGTCGGGCGCATTCAGCTCGCTCACAATCTTTGCTGAAACCTCTTTGCGGATGGTCGAAGAAACGTAGCTTGCATTGTCGGAGGCTACGGCGCACTCATAGGTGTACATGAGCTGCGTGAGCTTGTCGAGCGCAACAATGTCGATGCTGTTTTTCTGCTCGTCCGTAAGTGCCTTAAAGCCGGCAACCAACTCATCGTAAGCTGCCTTATCCTCTGCCGAGGGCGCATTGGTGCTCATATTGCCGTTGAAAGCGGTTATCTTCTCTTCGAGAGCTGTAACCGCTCCGTCAGGCTCCTGCGCAGCTGCTACAAGGCCCGCCGAAACGACCGACAGCACCATGAGCATTGACAAGAGGACGCTTAAAAGCTTTTTGTGCTTTCGCATGTTTCTCTCTCCCTTGGTGTTTTTTGTGATCTGTTTATACAAACAGACCGAATTTGTACAATAGCATTATAAGCCTTTTGACAATTTTTAGTCAATACCGCGAACCCTCTAAATCTGGCATTCAAATATTGTGCATTATTTCTAAAAAAGAATTGATTTGTGTTCATTTTGTTCCAAATTTTGCGTATTCTCGTTTTTTTCTGCCAGTCAGGCAAAAAACAGACTGCTTTTCAAACGGTTTGTAATATTTTTGTAAGAAGTCTGTTTTTATATTTAGCTTTATCCCGTACAAAAAGTGTAATATTTCCTGAATTTATTTGGATTTTTTACATTTTGGTCGGGGAGCGCTTTACAAATTTTAAACATTTGTGCTATTATAAGGTATATTGATCAGAAAGCGTAGGAGTTGATATGGATCAAAAAGTAAAGGCGGCTGCCAGCCGACGTAATATCTTGGACGCTGCCATAAAAGAATTTTCGCATATCCGATATGAAAAAGCTTCCGTCAATCAGATCTGCCGTGACGGGCAGATCACAAAAGGCAGACTGTATTATTATTTTGAAAGCAAGGATCAGCTTTATCTCGCCGCACTGCAATACTGCCTGGAGCGTATGAAGGAAAATCTGCTGGCATTTGAGCCTGACCCTTCGCTGTCGATGGAAGAAAATATTCTGCGTTTTTTTGCTGCTTGGCAGGATGTATGGAAACGCAATATGAATTTTGCTTTTTTCATGGGGCGGGCAAAGCTCTCGCCGCCGGATCATCTGCGAGGACCTGTCATCGAGATGATAAGAGTCTTCCGCAATGAAGTTCTGCTGGTAAAATGGCAGGAGATCTTTCAATTTTACTTTCCCGATGACCAAAACCGCCAGAAGCTGTTTTCCATGATCTCCAATATTACTATCCAGTATATTTCCGTTTGCATGGGGTCGCCTCGGCCGGATAACGCTAAAAATGATCCGAACCTCTTTTTTGACCGGCAAATGGCGATCTTCAAGTCCCTTGTGCACATTTTCCTGCACGGATGCATGAACGTGGAGGTTCCGCAGCTGCGGGACGGCTGGCCGGATTATTCGGATTTTGAGCTGTAAGGTGCCGTGAGCCGTGCCCAACGCATCAAAAGCCATATGATGTTCAGGTAAAGTTTCCATTTCTTTATTGACTTTTGCCGTGGGTGCGTCTATAATAACACTAAGCACAAATTTTGCGATTTAAGGAGGACGTTTCCATGGAAAAAGCGAAAAAGGTTTTGAAGATTCTTGCGGTTATCGCTGCTGTCGCTGCCGCCGCTTTCGGCGTCTATGTCGCAGTGAAGAAATATGTGGAGAGCAAAAAGGTCGTCATCGGCAACGACGCGGAAAACTATGTTTCCTGTTCTTGCTGCGATGATACTTTTGTTTCCGAAACGGTTGCTTAATTTTTGAGTATCCCGACACATCAGCCGTCCCTTGCGGACGGCTGATGCTTTGTCAAAACCCCAACGCCGTGCGGCGCAGCAACCATAACCGCCGCACGAGAACCGAAGGAGTCGTATATGCGTAATTTTCTAAAGGGTATCGTCGTCGGTATCGGCGGCATAGCGCCGGGGCTTAGCGGCAGCGTACTGCTTGTCATCTTCGGCCTATACGAAAAAACGGTCAATGCCATCGGCACGCTGTTCAAGCATTTCAAAAAGAATTTAGCGTTCCTCGTGCCGCTCTTTTTGGGCTTCGGCATCGGCGTTTTAGCGTTCAGCAAGGTGATCGACTTTTTCCTGCAGAACTATGAAACCTATACGCGCTTTGCTTTTCTGGGGCTTGTCATCGGGACGCTCCCCCTGTTTTTCCGCGAAGTTCGGAAAAACGGCTTCCACTGGAAATACTATATTTTCATTCTTGTCGCCGCCGTGGCGGGATTTTCGCTGTTTTTCCTCAACCGCGACCTGTTCCCGGCGGTCACTGACCCCAACTTCCTGCAGTCGATGCTGCTTGGGTTTGCCGTAGCGGGTTCCTACATTATCCCGGGCGTAGACAGCGCCGTCATCCTCTCCTCTTTGGGGCTGTATGAGACGTATGTCAGCGCGCTTGCGGACCTCAATCTCCGCATCCTTATTCCCGCTGCAGTGGGGCTTGCTATCGGTGTGCTGCTCTTTTCCTTTGTCATCAACCAGCTTATCAAGCATTTTTACACCGGGACGTTTTCGATTATCTTCGGCCTGTTTTTATCCATCATTCCGAACGTGCTCTATTCGGAAGCGGGCACGCCCTGCCTCCCCGTCGGGACAACGCAGCTGGTGCTTTGCATCGTGCTGGTGGTCGTGGGCTTTGCTTTCTCCCTGTTCTTCGGCAATTTGGATAAGGTCGTGCAACGGTTCAAGAAATCCGAGCCTGCGAAAAAATCCTGATTGTTGTGTTTTTTCACCAAAAAGAACTTTTTCTTCGGATTCATTCCATACACATTGACAGCCCCGCCCCCGGCACGATATAATGAGCTATGGGGTCGTGGTGGAGAGATATACAAGACAGTTGCATAAAAGCGCTGCACTCCAAAACGGAGCGCAGCGCTTTTTGTGTAAAAAGAGATAAACATCACAGAGGGGTGCATAGCATGAAAAAGCAGATCACAGGCATTATCTGCGTGGGTGGTTCAGATAAAAAAGCTAAAATTTCATCAGCATATTTTTGACTTATAGCCTTTTCGGGCAATTCTACATAAAATACCATAACCATGTGTTTTTTTGCGCAAAGTCATATTTTTCAATTAAAGCTTTTACTTCATTAGCAGGTACTAATTCAAACATTCTTTTAAGTATGTTTACTGGAAATACGTTACATGGTGTATCAAAACGCAAATATAATTCTATAATTTTCACATATAAACTGTTATCTTTTGATGCAATATCTAAAGCACAGCTTAATCCCTCGGAAAAATCGTATAAATCAGTTTCAAATGCCATTTCAACTTCTTTGGCTATTTGAAATAAAAATTCATAATCATTTATTGAATATCCATCGATCAGTTTTTCAATAGCTAATTTTCTCTGATAATGTTCCTCTTCTCGACCCATAGATAAATAATCTTTTCTATTGCCCTTTAAAGTACAGAAAATCTTATTTTTATCTGATTCAATAAATCGATTCACAAAATCATGATCATATTCTATTTCTGCATCTTCGAACACCTGTTTTATATGAGCAACTATGGAACAGTGATATAGGTTGTCCACATTTAATACCGCTAAAATAGACAAAATATCACCATATTCTTCGTTTACGATGTTGTAATCAATATACTCTGTGTGCCCAGAACAATATCTCGTTAACGCCCCTTCAATTTCCTCATTATATTTTCCTTCGCAATAAATATGCTTGAGTTCATTTAATAGAATTTTCCGGTATTTCACAACTTCAGGAGTTGCTATAACCGGTATGGTATACCATATGAAGGTGTTGCGCCTCCCACCTTCAACTCTGGTAAAAACAAAATTCAAATAATATATAGCTATTTTTACAAACAGTACAAGCAAATTATTATCATTATTAGTTTTTATATGATTATATAAGTGCTCTACCGATTCGGTAATAGAATAATAATTATGATTTAAAAACTCAAAATTCCTAAAACCATTGATATTACAAGGCATTTCGCCTGCTCTATGCTCGGTTTTCATGTATTTTCCCTTGTTTTTGCCCTTACGAGCCGAAACAAGGGAAAGTTTTTATGCCCCGCCGACTACCTTATCCAGCAACCTTGCGGAAGTGCGCTTCGCTTCCCTTGTAGCGTGAGCGTAGATAGACATCGTGGTATTGACATCGGAGTGTCCTAACAGCTCCTGTACATCGGTGGGCTTTGCCCCGCCCAACAGCAGGTTGCTCGTGTAGGTGTGCCGCAGCATATGATACGGGTGCAGGACAGGGCAAGGGAAATCCGCAGTTTGCAGGAGGAAGTCCCCAAGCTGAAAACGCAGCTTGCCGAAACAAAGGGCATTTTCAAAGGCAGGGAGCGAAAAGAGTTGGAAACAAAAATCCGGCGGACGGAAGAAAAAATCTCCGCCATGCTGGAAGAACTGCCCGGAATCTTAAAGGAGGACGGCTATCCCGATGTACGGGCGTTCATGGCGACCTACCGCAAAGCGGAGGCTGTTGTGGAGCAGTACAACCGTGACCTTGCCGAATGGGAACGCAAGGTCAGGGAAAAAGGAAAACCCGCCGAAAAAGAACAGGCAGCGCCGCCCCGGCGGGAGAGCGTGCTGAAACGCCTGCGCCAGCTTCAGGCGGAGGGCAAAAGTCAAATGTCAAAGCGTAAAACCCACGACATGGAACGATAGCTTAACATCGAAAACAACACCGCAGGCTTCCTGCGGTGCATACATAGAGAATGCGCCCCGTGGAAGGAGACCACGGGGCGCATGGTTATATATGGATTTATCTGCTGTATTTTCTCTTGCGGCTGTAAA
>CALWVM010000020.1 GCA_944384985.1 uncultured Clostridia bacterium
ACTCTACCTTAACACAGGTCCTTTCTATTCGCTATCTTTTTTCTTATTTGTCACACATCATTGTAACACCTACAGGCTTGTGACGATGCGAGCGCTTGAAACAGTTGACTTTTGGCGGGAATAGGATTAAAATATTACTTAATAGTATTTTTTGAACTGAGTGGAGAGAAGTATGAAGCTGAACGGTTCAGATATCATTGCAGAAGTGCTGATTGAACAGGGCGTGGATACCATTTTCGGCTATCCCGGAGGCGCTGTTTTGAATATCTATGATGCACTTTATAAATACCGTGACAAAATCCGTCATATCCTCACCGCGCACGAGCAGGGCGCGGCACATGCGGCGGACGGCTACGCGCGCGCGACGGGCAAAACCGGCGTGGTGCTCGCCACAAGCGGCCCCGGCGCCACGAACCTGGTCACGGGCATTGCCACGGCGTATATGGATTCCGTCCCGATGGTTGCCATCACCGGCAACGTCGGCACGTCGCTCATCGGGCGCGACGCATTCCAGGAAGTGTATATCACCGGCATCACTATGCCGATCACCAAGCACAACTTTATGGTGCAGAACATATCAGAGCTCGCGCCGATTTTGCGCGAAGCCTTCCGGATTGCCAATTCCGGCAGAAAAGGCCCGGTGCTCGTGGATATCCCGAAGGACATCACCGCCGCAGTAACGGACTTTGAACGTCAGCCTCCGCTGCCGGTTGAAGATTCGACCGTCCTCGACGAGAAAAAGCTTCAAAAGGCGGCAGAACTGATTAACAGCGCTAAACGTCCCGTGATCGAGCTCGGCGGCGGCGTAGCTTCCTCTGATGCCTCCGACATCGCACGTGCTTTGGTGGAAAAAACAGGAATCCCCACCTGCCACACCCTGATGGCGACCGGCGTGCTCGGGTACGACGAGCCGCTCAACTACGGGCTTGTGGGCATGCACGGCAATTATGTAACGAACAAAGCCATCGACGACGCAGATCTGCTGCTTGCCATCGGCACGCGCTTTTCCGACCGCGTGGCGCTGGATCCGGAGCGGTTTGCGCCGAAAGCCAAAGTTATCCAGATTGATATCGACAACAGCGAGATCAACAAGAATGTTCAGGTGGACGAATACTTAACGGGCGACGTGAAAACGATCTTGACCGCGCTTTTGCCGCTGCTCGAAGAAAAGACGCATACGGACTGGCTGGAGGTGCTGGCGGAATATAAAAAGCACGACTATGTTCCGAAAGACAGCGATACCTGCATCACGCCTCACCAGCTTGTGCATGCGATCTGCGAGGGAACGGATAAAGAGACGATCTATGTTACCGATGTCGGCCAGCATCAGATGTGGGCGGCGCAGTATCTGGCGCATACCAATTCCCGCAACTTCTTAACGAGCGGTGGGCTCGGAACGATGGGCTATGGCTACGGTGCAGCCATCGGCGCGCAGATCGCGTTTCCCGAAAAGCGCGTCGTGCACATTACGGGCGACGGCTCCTTCCATATGAACCTCAACGAAGCGTGTACAGCGGTCAGCTACCATCTGCCGATTATCACCGTGATCTTTGATAACCGCGTGCTCGGCATGGTGCGCCAGTGGCAGACCTGTTTCTATGGCAAGCGGTATTCGCAGACCGACCCCGAACGCCAAACGGATTTTAAAAAGGTGATCGAAGGCTTCGGCGGCAAAGGGTACCATGTGCATACGCTTGCAGAATTCAAAGCTGCCTACAAAGAAGCGCAGCAATACGACGGCCCTGTGTGGATTGACTGTGACATCCCGAAAGATGCGCGCGTTGTGCCGATGATCCCGGCAGGTGCCACCGTGCATGATATCCTGCTTGCGGATTCCTGCGAGACTTGCGAAAAGCAGTGCTACAAAAAGGACAACTGAGAACCGAAACCAAAAGGCAACCCCGGCAGCTTACAGGCAGCCGGGGCTTTTTCCTGCACATAGGAAATAAAAAGGACGCCCGAACCTTTCGTTCGGACGTCCCGTTTTTCGTTTGCCTTGGAAAAGAGGCGCTTAGTTGTTGACGAGCTTGTCTTTCTCGTCGTTCCAGCTGTACAGCTTGCGGATCTCTTCGCCGACTTTTTCCGACGGATGCTCGGAAGCCAGCTTGCGCATCATCTTGAAGTGAACCTGACGGCCGGCAGGGGACATATCCAGAAGGAATTCCTTCGCGAACGTACCGTCCTGAATGTCGGACAGGATCTTCTTCATCGTCTTCTTGGTCTCTTCCGTAATCAGCTTCGGACCGGTGATGTAGTCACCGTACTCCGCCGTGTTGGAAATGGAGTAACGCATCCCGGCGAAACCACTCTGATAAATCAGGTCAACGATCAATTTCATTTCATGGATGCACTCGAAATAGGCGTTTCTCGGGTCATAGCCCGCTTCGCACAGCGTTTCAAAGCCCGCCTGCATCAGCGCGCAAACGCCGCCGCAAAGGACAGCCTGTTCACCGAACAGGTCGGTCTCGGTCTCAGTGCGGAACGTCGTTTCCAGAACGCCCGCGCGCGCGCCGCCGATTGCCAGCGCATAGGCAAGCGCCAGATCCAGCGCTCTGCCGGTTGCGTCCTGCTGCACGGCGACCAGGCACGGAACACCTTTGCCCGCCTGATATTCGGAACGGACGGTGTGGCCGGGGCCCTTGGGCGCGATCATGGTCACATCGACGTCTTTCGGGGGAACGATGCAGCCATAGTGGATGTTGAAGCCATGCGCGAACATCAGCATGTTGCCGGGCTCGAGGTTCGGCGCAATGTCCTTCTTATACATATCCGCCTGCAATTCATCATTGATCAGGATCATGATGATGTCGGCGCGTTTTGCAGCTTCCGCTGCAGTGTAAACCTGGAAGCCCTGCGCTTCCGCTTTTGCCCAGGATTTGCTGCCTTCGTACAGGCCGATGATGACGTTGCAACCGGAATCTCTCGCGTTGAGCGCGTGTGCGTGCCCCTGGCTGCCGTAGCCGATCACAGCGATGGTCTTGCCGTCGAGCAGAGACAGGTTGCAGTCCTCTTGATAAAACATTCTTGCTTCTGCCATGGTGGATCCTCCTTAAATATGTATGTGTTGTATGACAATCAACACAAGTTGTCATACAACTATTATAGCCGCTAATCTGTTTGTGTCAATACTTTTTTTAAGATTCTTCCAAAGAAATTTGTTCGTGCAGCACGGCATGGTGCAGATGGATGGTTACGGCGCTTTTGATTGCCTGCCCGTCGCGCTTTTTGAGAAAGTCCATAATCAGGATATGGTCTTTGTATGCGTCTTGGGCGATGACGTCCAGATTGTAATTGAGGGCGAAAGTCTGTTCGATCGTCCTTGTGAGGGTAGGCATGAACTGGCTTAAAAAGTCGTTGTGCGCCGCTTTGATGATCGCACCGTGAAAAGCGCTTTCCGAGGCAATGCGGTTTTTGCCCTGCGGGTCCAGCTGTACTTGCCGCTGGCATTCTTCCCCCAGTTTCAGGATCTCGGCGATCTCTTCATCGGTCGCGCGCTTGCAGGCGAGCGCCGCTGCCTCCGGTTCAAAAATCATGCGCGCTTCATATAAGTCGCGCAGCGTGACCTTCATTTTAATAAGTTCTTGCATGTTGACGCTTCCCGCCGCCAAACGGTCCAGTTCCCCGGCCACAAATGTGCCGCGCCCGCGCCGGACTTCCAAAATGCCTTCGGATGTGAGGATGCGGATGGCTTCTCGCAGCGTGGTGCGGCTGATGCCGAGCGAAAGGGATAGCTCGTTTTCGTTCGGGAGTTTTTCGCCGAACCCGTATTTTTTTTCTTCTAAAATTTGCGTTTTCAGCGTATCTGCCGTGCGCTGGGACAGGTTTTCTTTTTGCATGGTGCGCCTCGATTCTGCATACTTGCTTTCCTACTATACAATATCTTTTTGCAAAAAGCAAACCCAAAGCGGCAAAATTTCGTGCCCACGACTTGCCAGACAGTGAAAAGGGTATTGACACGGGCAGTATTCCGGTTATAATAGTTGTATGACAACTATTCTGATACATCATACAACTAAACCGTAGATGTCGGACAGGAGGTTCTTTATGAATTTGCGCAGCAAAAGTGTTTTGGACGGCGTGGAACGCGCGCCGAACCGCAGCCTGTTTTATGCAATGGGCTATACGAAAGAAGAACTGGAGCGTCCGCTGATTGGCGTGATTTCCGCCCACAGCGAGATTGTTCCCGGTCATATCCACCTGGATAAGATCGCCGAAGCGGTCAAAGCGGGCGTCCGTATGGCGGGCGGCACGCCGATCGAGGTCCCGTCCATCGGCGTGTGCGACGGCATCGCCATGGGGCACATCGGCATGAAATATTCTCTGCCTTCGCGCGAGCTGATCGCGGACAGCGTGGAGACAATGGCGATGGCGCACGGCTTTGACGGGCTGGTGCTTGTTCCAAACTGCGACAAGATCGTGCCCGGCATGCTGCTCGGCGCGCTTCGCATCAATATCCCCACGGTCGTCTGCTCCGGCGGGCCGATGATGTCCGGGCTTGTAGACGGCGTGGAAACTTCGCTTTCCAAAATGTTTGAAGCCGTCGGCGCACGCAAGGCGAACCTGATCGACGACGCCAAGCTGTGTGAATTTGAAAACAACACCTGCCCGGGCTGCGGCTCGTGCTCCGGGATGTATACTGCCAACAGCATGAATTGCCTGTGCGAATCCTTAGGTATCGCGCTGCCGGGCAACGGTACGATCCCCGCCGTGCATGCAGGCCGCGTTCAGCTCGCGAAGCATGCCGGCATGGCGATCATGCACCTGGTCGAAAACGACATTAAAGCACGCGACATCATCAACGAAAAATCCCTGCGTAACGCGCTGGCGTGTGACATGGCGCTCGGGTGCTCGTCCAACTCCGTCCTGCACCTGCTCGCGATCGCCAAAGAGGCGGGCTGCCCGATGGATTTGAATACCTTCAACGAAATGAGCGCCAAGGTACCGAACCTCTGCCACCTTGCGCCCGCAGGCCCCACGCATATGCACGATCTAAACAACGCGGGCGGCGTGCCTGCCGTGCAGGCAGAGCTTGCGAAAAAAGGATTGATCGACCTTTCCCTGCTCACCGTTACGGGCAAGACCGTCGGCGAGAACATTGAGGGCGCATATATCAAAGATGAAAACGCCATCCGGCCCATCACGAACCCGTACAGCGAGACGGGCGGTATCGCGATTTTGTGGGGCAACATCGCCAAAGACGGCTGTGTTGTGAAACGCAGCGCCGTCGCGCCCGAAATGCTTGTGCATGAAGGGCCGGCGCGTGTGTTTGACAGCGAAGATGAAGCAATCGCTTCCATCTATGGCGGCAAGATCCAAGACGGCGACGTCGTGGTCATTCGCTATGAAGGCCCGGTCGGCGGGCCCGGGATGCGCGAAATGCTCAACCCGACCTCGGCGCTTGCAGGCATGCAGCTTGACAAGACCGTGGCGCTCATCACGGATGGCCGCTTCTCCGGCGCATCGCGCGGCGCTTCGATTGGGCATGTCTGCCCGGAAGCTGCCTGCGGCGGTGAGATCGGCCTCATCGAAGAGGGCGACATCATCGAGATCGACATTCCCAATGCCAAGGTCAACGTCCGCGTTTCGGACGAGGAACTCGAAAAGCGCCGCAAAGCGTATGTGCCGCATCCGCCGCGCATCACCAGCGGCTGGCTTGCGCGCTATGCGCAGATGGTCTCCTCCGCCAAAGACGGCGCTGTGATGAAGATCTGACGCAGGACTTCGGGATATCTGTTAAAATGCATCCCCGTTCCGCAAGTGTTTTGCTTGTGGAACGGGGATTTTTATGCAAAAACCTTGACAAGTTAAGCAGATATGTTACAATATAATAAAAAAATAGAATATTTAGAAAGGATTTTGGTGATTTTTATGGTTCTGTAATACTTCGTAGTATTGATTAACGGTTGCTGTTGATTAAGGAGGAAAAAATGAAAAGATTTACAGTTATAACACTATCCTGAATTCTTTTGATTCATGCATTTGTACTTCCGTCTTACGCGATTGACACACAAGACTTTCACATTGAAGAATATACTATTTCGGATTTGTATACACTAACTTTGGAAGAAAAAAGAGAGTGTTGAGAAAATATAAAGAAGTTTATAATCCCTTTGGAACATATGAGAATCCCAACACAAGTACGGTTCAACCCTTATGGACCTCCGGAGATAACAAGGGCATCGCTGAAATGGAAACACATGAGTTAGTAACACTTGAAGCTTTGTTAGAGGTGTTGCAATATTTGGATACATACGACAATAAAGCTGTAGATAACTTTGGTGACGCAACGCAAATGTTGTACTTTTGCTTAAACTTAGCTGCGGCTTCTGCTTTACCGGATCGTTATTTAGGAGAAGGTACTCTGTACCTTGGTCATTTCTACAATCCTGAAACAGGGAAAAACTATCTGGGTTTAACCTCTCCAACGGCAAAAACAAACGCAGTGCAGCATTATAATAATGCATGTGAAAACCTTTCTAACGCCCAGTTGATTACGCATGATAGCAATTCAACCGGTGTCGAAGAATTAGGCAGAATGTTACATTTTATTCAAGACGCTTGTGAACCTTACCACAGTAGCAATGTAACCGCGCTCAATCCGTCACATGGAGAATTTGAGGAACACGTGAACACTAATTTAGAGGATTATATTGCGTGCGCAAATGACCATACCCCTGCTGTCATGAATGCTTTCAGTACAATGTCCGTTGAAGAGATTGTAGATTTGTGCGCTACCTCTTCGCACCAGTTTATTGATCGTGTCAACTCGGTCAACGATCGCACACGATGGGATTTTGTTGCGGAAGAATGTATTGACCTTTCCACAAGTATGTCTGCGATTGTCATTTATAAAGTGCTGGTAGAAGAAGCCTTTATCTGAGGGGGTAATTGCTTTGACAGTTGTTGCGTTTCTGTTATGTGTGTTCGGGTTCCTATTGACGGTCATCGTATATTATGGTATAGACATTTCTGCATTATGGAATTGGGGTTGGGAGCTTTTCCCGGATTGGCTGGAGTGGTTAGAGTCCCGGCTGAACGATTTCTTTGATGAAACCAATGTATGGGGTCCTATCGCGTTCTTGTTAATCTTGTTTGCGGTCGCGGGTCTTACGGTCGCAAACCTGTGGAACAAAAGCGTGCCGGTTTGGCTTCGTATCGCGGTTTTGGGCGTGTTCGTTCTATATTTGATTATTATGTACGGGAGTGAAGCAATTTTGGACAGCGTCCCCGTTCAAACTGCTGCCGATGTCCTAACGGCAGAGATACGGCGGGATAACATTTATACGGGCTGCGGCCTTGCCGCCATAGGCGTCAACATGGTCACGCTTCTTGTAAACGCGATATGCACGTTTAAACGAAGTTTAACCTGAGGCTATAAAAATCGCGCGTTTAAGAAAAAAGACACGGCCCATTTAAGCTGCCTAAAGCAGTGACGACCTCACTTGTCGGCATAACAGTTTTGGTCCGAATTGCAATCCAAGAAGGAACATTACTCTGATTATAACTTGCTTTTTGCAAACCCTCCGGCATGGCGACGTCGGAGGGTTTGTTCACATAATATTTACTTTTTTTTTCGAGCCTTTTCACTTTGCGCGGCACAAAAAATATGGTAAACTATATATGTACCATACATAGGCTGCGGCTGTACGAAAACGCCGCAAAGTTTGAAAGGCAGGTCGATGCATGCGGGATTATAGATCCAAATTGAAAGAAAAATTACGCGAGGCGCTCTCGGCGGTTCTGCCGATCGTCTGCATCGTGCTGCTGCTGAGTTTTACGATCGCACCCATCCCGACGGGTATTTTGATTCTGTTCCTGTTCGGCGCGGTGCTGCTGATCATCGGCATGATGTTCTTTACGCTCGGCGCGGAGCTTTCCATGACGCCCATCGGGGAAAAGGTCGGGGCACGCATGGCAAAAACCAACCGGTTGTGGCTGAGCGTGGCGCTTGCGTTTGTGATGGGCTTCATTATCACGATTTCCGAACCAGATTTGCAGGTGCTGGCTGAACAGGTGCCCGCCGTGCCCAATCTGATCCTGATTTTGGCAGTTGCCGTCGGTGTTGGGCTGTTTCTGGTCGTTGCCGTGCTGCGTATGCTTTTTTCCAGATCGCTAAACCGGCTGCTGATCGTGTTTTATGTGTTGGTGTTCGCCATCGCCTTTTTCGTGCCGGAGGATTTCCTGGCGGTCGCCTTTGACTCAGGCGGTGTGACCACGGGGCCGATGACCGTCCCGTTTATTATGGCGCTCGGTGTGGGCTTTGCTGCCGTGCGCAGCGATAAACACGCCGAAAACGACAGCTTCGGACTTGTAGCGCTGTGCTCTATCGGGCCAATCCTTGCGGTGCTGCTGCTGGGTATTCTGTATAACCCCGGCGATACGTCCTATACGGCAAGCGTGATCCCGCAGGTTGCGGATTCCTCCGAGCTGTTTTATACATTCCTTTCAGGTTTCCCGAAATATATCCGGGAGATCGCAGTGTCGCTGCTGCCGATCGTGTTGTTTTTTGCTGTGTTCCAGATCTTCGCGCTCAAGCTCAAAAAGCGGGAGCTTTTGAAGATCATCATCGGAATTGTTTACACCTATGTCGGGCTGGTGCTGTTCCTGACGGGCGTCAACGTCGGCTTTATGCCGGCGGGCAACTACCTCGGGCAGACGCTCGCGGGACTGTCCTATAATTGGATCATTATCCCCATCGGTGTGGTGATGGGCTATTTCATCGTCAAAGCCGAACCCGCTGTCTACGTCCTGCGCGAGCAGGTCGAGGAGATCACCTCCGGCGCGGTGTCGGGCAAGGCGCTCGGCACGAGCCTTTCCATCGGCGTCGCCGTTTCCGTTGGCCTTGCCATGATCCGCGTGCTCACGGGCGTTTCCGTGCTGTGGCTGGTGATCCCCGGCTATGCGATCGCGCTGATCCTTTCCTTTTTTACGCCGAAAATTTTCACGGCCATTGCCTTTGACTCGGGCGGCGTTGCGTCGGGACCCATGACGGCGACTTTCCTTTTGCCGTTCGCCATCGGCGCTTGCACGGCGACAGGCGGCAATGTGGTGCGCGACGCATTCGGCGTGGTCGCCATGGTTGCCATGACGCCGCTCATTACCATACAGATCTTCGGGGTGCTGTATCAGCTGAAATCCCGCCGCGTCGAAAGAGCAGGGGCGGCGCAGCCTGCGGGCGAACCCCTTGCCGATCTTGAGATCATCGAGCTGTAACAGGGGCGGAGAGGAGCATGCAAATGTACGGAATCAATGTGGCGGTGCTGATCGTCGCCCGAGAATTGAAAAGCAAGTTTACGGAATTTCTGGAATCGCAAAACGTGCATGTGACTTTGTCCGTGCTCGGCAAAGGTACGGCGAACAGTGAGACGCTGGATTTTTTGGGGCTGGAGTCCTCCGAACGAGCGGTGCTCTTTTCGGTCGTAACGCGCGAAACCTGGGAGAAGCTCAAAAAATCGCTGTATAAAACGATGTATATCGGCGTTCCCGGCGTGGGCGTGGCGTTCCTGGTGCCGATGAGCAGCATCGGCGGCAGGCGGACGCTGCAATACCTGACCGACGGGCAGACCGTCACACTCGAGGAGGAAAGCACCTTGCAGAATACGGATTACGAATTGTTGATTACCATTGCCAACAGCGGCAGTATCGACCTGATTATGGACGCTGCGCGCAGTGCGGATGCCACCGGCGGCACCGTGCTGCACGCCAAAGGCACAGGCGCAGAACAGGCGAAAAAGTTTTTAGGCATTTCGCTTGCCGAGGAAAAGGAAATGGTGTTTGTCGTGGTGCGCAGCGGCCGGAAAAATGAAGTGATGCGCGCCATCATGGAACAGGCGGGCGCACCAAATCCGGCAGGCGCTGTAGTGTTTTCCGTCCCTGTGACGGATACCGCAGGGCTTCGTCTGGCGGATGCGGACGACGAATAACTCCCGCACAAACAAAAACGACCCCGCTCCCAAGCTTGGGAGCGGGGTCATATGATTTGCGTGCGTCAGGTCAACTCAAACATCCCGTGGTACAGGCGGTAGTACATACCCTTTTGCCGCAGCAGCTCGTCGTGCGTGCCGCGTTCCACGATTTCCCCGTGTTCAAGCACCATAATGGCATCGGCGTTGCGCACGGTCGAAAGCCGGTGAGCGATCACAAACACGGTGCGCCCCTGCATGAGCTGATCCATGCCTTTTTCAATCAAACGCTCCGTGCGCGTATCAATGGAGGAGGTCGCCTCATCTAAAATCAGCACGGGCGGGTCCGAGACCGCCGCGCGTGCGATGGCAAGCAGCTGCCGCTGTCCTTGCGAAAGGTTGGCGCCGTCAGCCGTGACCATTGTGTCATAGCCGTGCGGCAGACGGCGGATAAACGAATCCGCATTGGCGATGCGTGCCGCTTTTTCAATCTCTTCTTTTGTCGCGTTCGGCTTGCCGAAACGGATGTTGTCGGCAATCGTCCCCGTGAACAGATGCGTATCCTGCAAAACGATGCCCAAAGAGTGCCGCAAGGCGTCTTTTTGAATGTCCCGCACGTCAATGCCGTCGTACAGCACGCGCCCGCCCTGCACATCGTAAAAACGGTTGATGAGGTTGGTGATGGTTGTTTTGCCCGCGCCCGTTGAACCGACAAAAGCGATTTTCTGCCCGGGCTTTGCATAAAGACTGATGTCGTGCAGCACGGGGTGCTTTGCCGAATAGCCGAACACCACATGGTCAAACCGAACGTCACCGCAAAGCTTTGTGAGCTTTCCGCTCGGTGTGTGCCAGGCCCAAACGCCGGTTGGCCGATCGCTTTCCCGCAGCGTGCCGTCGGGCTGTTCGCTGGCGTTGACAAGCGTGATCTGCCCCTCGTCCACCTCAGCGGGCAGGCGCATCACTTCAAAAATACGTTCCGCACCGGCGAGCGCCGCCAAAAGGAAGTTGGACTGCTGGGTGAACTGGTTGATCGGCGCGGCGGCTTGCCGCACGAACACAAGGTAGCTCGCAAGGCTGCCCACATCCGTCATGCCGCGCATCGCCATAATGCCGCCAAGCACCGCCACGATCGCATAGTTGACATACGAAATACTCACCACGGCCGGCACCATAGACGCCGCATAGCTTTGCGCGCCCGTGCCCGCTTTTCGAAGGGATTCGTTCTTTTCGCGGAACGTTTTCAGATTCTCCGACTCGTGGTTAAACACTTTAACAACCTTTTGCCCTTTGACCGTCTCTTCGATATAGCCGTCGAGCGCGCCAAGGCTTTTCTGCTGGCGGTTGTAATATTTTTTGCTGTGCCGGCCGCTGTAACGGATGTATAAAAACATGACGATGTAGCACAGCGTGACAATCAAAGACAGCCGCCAGTTGAGCACATACAGGATGATGAGTGTGCCCGCGATCTGGATAAAACTCTGGATCACCATCGCAAAGCTGTTGTTGAGCGCGTCGGAAACCGTGTCCACGTCGTTGGTGAAATAGCTCATCACGTCGCCGTGGGGATTCGAGTCAAAAAACTTCAGGGGCAGTGTCTGCACATGGTGAAACAGGTCACGCCGAATGTCAAAAAGCACTTTCTGCGCCATGCGCACCATCAGCTGGGTGTAGCCGTAGGCGGTCACGACGCCCAGTAGGAAAATACCTGCGGCAACAAGGACCCCAACAAGCAGCGTGCGCACGTTGCCGCCCACCAGATTGTTGACGACCGGGCGGATCATGTAGGTGCCGAGAAGCCCCGCCGTGCTGCTGACGGTCACAAGCACCGCAACAAGCAGCAGCAGGAATTTGTGGCGCCCCATATAGGCAAACAGGTTGTGCAGGGTAAAGCCGAGGTTTTTCGGCTTTTTGGCACTAATCGTTCTCGCTGCCATCGTCGTCACCTCCCCGCATCTGCGTTGCATAGATTTCCTGATAGATGGGATCGTTCTTCAAAAGCGCCTCGTGCGTACCGACGGCGTGTACTTTGCCGTCGTCGAGCACCACGATGCTGTCGCTGTGCATGACAGAGGTGATGCGCTGGGCGATGATGATTTTTGTCATGTCCCGCAATCCCGCGAGCGTTGCGCGGATACCCGCCTCCGTAGCGGTGTCCACAGCACTTGTCGCATCGTCAAAAATGAGGACCTTAGGATTTTTCAAAAGCGTTCTGGCAATGCACAGCCGCTGCTTTTGCCCGCCGGAAAAGTTTACGCCGCCCTGCCCGACCTCGGTGTCGAGCCGCTTGGGCATGCGTTCCAGAAACTCCGCAGCCCCCGCCGCGCGGCAGGCTTCCCAGAGCATATCATCGTCGGCATCCGCGTTGCCCCAAAGCAGGTTTTCGCGCACCGTGCCCGAGAACAGCACATTCTTTTGCAGCACGATGCCCACCGCGTCGCGAAGCGTTTGTAAATCATATTCCCGAACGTCGTGCCCGCCTACCTTGACTGCGCCTTCGGTCACATCGTAAAGCCGCGGGATCAGCTGCACGAGCGTGCTCTTCGCCGAACCCGTGCCGCCCAAGACCCCCACGGTCTGCCCGGGGAGGATATGCAGGTTGACATCCGACAGGGCAAATTCCTTGGCGTCAGCGCGATATTTGAACGAAACGTTTTCAAAATCCACACTGCCGTTTTCCACTGTGGTGCGCGCATTTTCCGGCGAGGTGAGCACCACGGGCTCGGTAAGCACTTCGCCGATGCGGTGGGCGCTTGCAAGCGATCGCGTCAGAAGCAAAAATGCGTTGGAAATCAGCATAACGGAGTTCATGACCTGTAAGACGTAGCTCAAGAAACCGGTGAGTTCGCCGACCTGTAACCGGCTTTGCAGGATCATATTTCCGCCGAACCACATGATGAGCACAATGGTCGTGTACATCAAGCATTGCAGCGTGGGCAAGTTGAGAACGGCAAGCCCGAACGTCTTCTGCCCGATCCGCGTCAAATCTTTGTTGACGGTTTGGAATTTTTCTTCTTCATAATCGCCGCGCACATACGCCTTGACCGCACGAATGGCGGTGAGGTTTTCTTCTACCACACTGTTGAGCCGGTCAACCGCCTTTTGCAGGACGGTATACATCGGCGCGACTTTATGGACGATCGCAAACAGGATAACGCCCAGCAGCGGCGCGCAGACAAAAAACACAATGGAAAGCCGCGCATTCATGTAAAATGCAAGCCCAAGCCCCATAATGAGCATGATGGGGCTTCGCGCGAGCGGCCGCAGCCCGCCGTTGACTGCATTTTGCAGCACGGTCACATCCGTTGTCATGCGCGTGACGAGCGAAGCGGTGTCAAAACGGTCCAGATTGGCAAAGGCGAACTGCTGCACCTTTTCATATTCTGCATCGCGGATGCGCGCGCCCCAGCCGTAGGCCGCACGGGCGGCGAAGCGTGCATATAAAAGTCCCGAGATGAGCGAGAACAGCGCGCAGATCCCCATTTGCACGCCCTTGTGCAGGATGTAGGACAGATCGCGGTTCGCAACGCCCACGTCGATAAGGTCCGCCATTAGGATCGGGATAATCAACTCGAAGGAAGTTTCAATAAGGACGAAAAATCCGCCGAGAAACAGATCTTTTTTGTACGGCCCGAAACAACCGTACAACCGCTTCAGTTCTTGCATACCGGTTCCTCCCGCTGTGCATTGTGCAGGTTGCTGTACGCACGCGTCAAAAAGTCCGCGAACTGCGCTTTTTCCGCATCGGAAAATCCGCGCAGCATGATGGCTTCTTCCCGCTCGCAGTGTGCGCGCCAGCCGCGCTCTGCCTGTTTGCCTGCTTCAGTCACCAGGATGCGCGCACTGCGCCGGCTTTTGCCGTCCGCCCGGCGGGTGATAAAGCCGCTTTTTTCAAGCGACCTGAGCATCCGCGAGACTGCGGCGGGGTCGATTTCAAAATATTCCGCGAGCTCTTTCGGACGGCAGTCCGGGTGCGCGTTCAGGTAAGAAAGCAGCTTCGGCTGCCCGGAACCGAGACCGAGCGTGCGCAGGCAGGGGTGCAGAAAGCTTCGCTGCATATGGAACGCGCGGTACAAGAGCATATGAAAGCTTTTTTCCATCGTTAGCAGCTCCAAGAAAGAAAAATTGACATGTCAACCGTTGACATGTCAATTATTATAGTCTGAAAAATACGCATGTCAAGAGAAACCGTGCGTTTTCAGATTCGATTTTTATCGCCCCATTCGCACATGCCGTCCAAAATGGGGATCAGGGATTTCCCGCGCTCGGTCAGGCTGTATTCCACCTTGGGCGGGATCTGCGGGTATTCTTCCCGGTGCACGAGCCGGTCAGCCTCCAATTCTTTCAGCGTAGAGCTGAGGGTTTTGTAGGAAATACCGCCAATGTACTTTTTCATTTCATTAAATCGCACCGCGCCAAATTCCATCAGAGTGTAGAGGATCGTCATTTTGTATTTTCCGTTGATGAGCGACAGTGTATAACTGAACCCGGTCGTGCCCAGGGATTCGTCTGCAATGCAGCGTTTACCCATTTCTGTATCACACTTTCCTTTTAGTAAGTATATGATTTGTTTGTAAGTATCGCACTTTCATGTGCGTACTTGTTTTTTATCCTGTGCTTGCTATGATTATAGTATCAAGAGCGGGAAAAAGCAACCCCGCAACATAAGGAGGAAATGAAATGCGTAAGAAAATCGTAGTCATTACCGGAAGCCCGCGGAAAAACGGCAACAGCTTCGCCATGACGGATGCGTTTATTGCGGCGGCAGAGCAGAAAGGGTATACCATAACCCGGTTTGACGCCGCTATGATGAAAATCGGCGGCTGCCATGCCTGTGAGACCTGCTTTAAGACCGGGAAAGCGTGTTCTTTCGATGATGATTTCAATACGATCGCCCCGGCGATCCTCGAAGCGGACGCGATCGTGTTCACCATGCCCGTGTATTGGTACTCGATCCCTGCACAGATCAAAGGCGTCATCGACCGCATTTATTCTCTGGTCGTCGGCGGCAAAGACATCGCGGGAAAAGAATGCGCCCTGATTGCCTGCTGCGAGGAAGAGGACAGAACCGTGCTCGACGGGGTGCGCATTCCTCTGGAGCGCACAGCCGCTTTGAACAAGTGGAAAATGGTCGGCGAGGTGCTGGTTCCCGGCGTGCTGAATGCGGGCGATATCAACAAGACCGACGGCTGCAAGCAGGCGGCGGCTTTGGCGGATAAAATTTAAAGGGGAGAAGCATCCATGGCCAAAAAGATCGTGATCCTCAACGGCAGTCCCCGTAAGAAAGGGAATACCGCGGCGCTTGTCCAAGCGTTTGCCGAGGGCGCAGAAAATGCAGGCAACACCGTGACCGAATTTTTCTTGGACGGCATGGATATCCATGGCTGCAAGGGCTGTTTCGGCGGGCACAGTGCGAAAGAATGTCCCTGTGTCCAAAAGGACGACATGTGCAAAATTTACCCTGCAATCAAAGCATGCAGCGTGGTTGTGCTGGCAACGCCCTTATATTATTGGAATATGAGCGGGCAGCTGCGGACCGCCATCGACCGCCTGTTTGCGCTGGAAGAAAACGACGGCAATCTTTTGCGCGGAAACGACCGTGCGTGCGCGCTTTTGATGGCGGCAGAAGGGAAAGGCTTTGCAGATGTCCTGACCTATTATGACCACTTGGCGGAGCATTTGCACTGGGAAAACCTCGGCCATGTGCTTGCCGGCGGGAACTGCGACGCAGGGGACATCGCGGGCAAGCCCGAGCTTGGACAGGCGTATGCGCTTGGGAATTCCATTTCGTGATGTTGGATACTCTAAAATACAATTCATAAAGCATAAACTCCCGCGCAGCGAAAAGCTGCGCGGGAGTTCCAATAGTTTGCTTCTCTTTCGATTACCGTATCGGCGAGACCGTAAAACGATAGGCGAAATGCGTGCCGCCATGGAGGATGTACGGTTCGCGGACATGCGCGTCGCCGGGCATGTCACCGCCGACGCCGAGCTGCGCGAGGTCAAAGTTAAAGGTCGTAACATCCTGGTGCTTGAGCTCATGGATATGCGTTGCTTTTTCCAGCTCGTTCTGCGTATAATGCCAGGCGGAGAATTGCAGCGGCGTGCCGACCTCAGCTTCAAAGCGAAGTCCCTTACCGGTTTCATCCGTCAGTTCCACAAAGCGCACGTCGGTGCGGTTGCCGTTCTCCTGCGGGCGCATGTAGTGGTGTTCAAGATCCGAAACAGTTGCGGAATAGATCGCAATGCGTCCGCCCGTCTTGCGGTCGCAGTAGGTCTCCTGCGGGCCGCGGCCGTACCATTTGACATTTTCCAGCTCACGCACAAAGCCCATCTGTGTGCCGAAGCGCGTCAGCGTGTGGCGCGGCGTGCCCGAAAGCGCGCATTCGAACGTCCCGTCCGGGTATACCGTCACGCTCGAATTCACGTCCTTCATGCCGCCGACACTCCATGTGCTTGCGATAACGACGCTGCCGTCGGCGTTTTCCTTAACCTCGCGGATCGTTCCCGTCTCACCGTTCGTCGCGCGCTGCCACGCATAATACGGGTGCAGCGGAATGAGGAACGGCACGAAATTCGTGTTGGAAAGGTCGTTATCCGTGACCGCGCGGAAGAAGTTCGGCTTCATCGGGTTTTTCAGGAGCTCGTTTCCATCATACATCAGCGAGACGATCTGCCCGCCCGCTACGTGCAGCGAGAAGTCTTTCCCGGTTACTGCGACGCTGTTCGAACCTTTTTCCACATGCAGCTTTTCGCCGGCATGTGTTTTCGGCTGCGCTTTGGCTTCCTGCACGGTAAATTGGTCGAAGCTCTGCACATAGCCCGCTTCGCACCAGCGCTGCGCGTGTTTTTGGACAAAGAATACGGAGAGCAGGCATTCCGCGTTCGCGGGGAATTTATCACGCGAATAGGGGATGGTGAAATCGCTTTCCGAAAGGGGAGAGGCATTTACGCCTTCACAAACGCCGCTTTCGATCTCCACGCCGTCCGCTTCTACGCTCCAGCGGAATTCGATGTCGGAAAGATCGGTGAACAGATGCTTGTTTTTGACCGTGAACAACTGCTTTTCTGCGTCTTTTTCCGTCACCTTGATTTCGCAGTAGACCTTTTTGACTTCATAATAGGAGGGGTGCGGTTTGCGGTCTGCGGCGACAATGCCGTTTGCGCAGAAATAAGTGTTGCTGCCCGTCATGGCGGTGGTGTTCGGCAGCTGCAAGGGACGGCGCGGCTCGTATTTCTCAAAGTCCGTGCCGTACAGCCAGTGGTCGCCCTCCGGGGTCTTTAACCGCAGCGACTGGTCCACAAAGTCCCAGATATAGCCGCCGCACATGTGGTCATACGCTTCGAAGTCATCCATGTATTCCTGGAAGTTGCCTAAGGAGTTTTCCATCGCATGCGCGTATTCACAAAGGATGACCGGCTTCGTGTACGCCTCTTTCGGGATGGGCTTCGAGTCCGCCGCAAGCTGGTTCGCGATGTTGTCGTACAGCGTGATGGTGATGGGCTCTTTGTGGCAGAGCTTATCCATCGTGTCTTTGAGCGGATACATGCGCGAGATCACGTCGGTCTTGGTCAGATCGAAATCGCCCTCATAGTGGAACGGGCGGGTTTTGTCCAGCTGCAAGGCGGCTTCCTTCATCTTCGTGAAGTTCGAGCCGTCGCCCGCTTCGTTGCCCAGGGACCACATAAAGACACACGCGTGGTTGCGGTCGCGCAGCACCATACGTTCCATTTTATCTACGACCGCGTTCGTCCAGACGGGGTTGCTGCCCGGCACGCCCTTGCGGCGCACGCCGTGGCTTTCCATATCGCATTCGTCCATGACGTAAAACCCGTACTCGTCACACAGTTCATAGAAGAACGGGTCGTCCGGATAGTGCGAAGTGCGGATGGAGTTGATATTCGCGCGTTTCATCAAATCCAAATCCTGATAATACCGTTCTTTCGGCACCGCCCAGCCGTGGTCGGGGTCGAAGTCGTGGCGGTTCGTGCCGCGCAGCAGCATCGGCTGCCCGTTAAAGAGGATACGCTCGCCGACGATTTCAACTTTTTTGAAGCCAAAGCGGATCGCCTTATAGGTCGTTTTGCCGCCTGCGGTGAGCGTCAAAAGCAGGGTGTAAAGGTTCGGGGTCTCCGCCGACCATTTCAGCGGATTTTCCACAAGCTTTTGCAAATGTACCGTGGTGCTGCCCGACGCCGCGTCAAAGTCGAGAGCGCCGAGTGTTTCCTTTTTGCCGTCGGCGGAAAGGATCTCCGCCGTCACACTTGCAGGCGCCGCCGCGCCGGTATAATTGTTGACCGTCACTTCCAGCTTCGTGTCGCTGTCGCGGTAGTTTTCGTCTAAGTCCGTGGTGATGAAGAAATCGCGCAGACAGACCTTTTCTTCACAGAACAGATACACCTCGCGGTAAATGCCGCAAAGCCACCACATGTCCTGGTCCTCAATGTAGGTCGCGTCGCTGTATCGGTAGACTTTCGCGCACACCAGGTTCTCGCCGCTGTGTAAAAATTCGGTCACATCGAATTCGTGCGGCGTCATGGAACCCTGCGAATATCCGGCGAATTCGCCGTTGACATAGACCTCCAGCGCAGATTTTGCCGCGCCGAAGTGCAGGAAAATCTCCTTGCCTTCAAAATTTTCCGGCAGGGTAAAGGTGCGGCGGTAGTGGCCGATCTCCTGCATATCGTGGTCAATGCAGGGGATTTTGTGTTTGCTGCGCGAAATAGCGCGCGGGAAAGTGCTCGCGTAATAATACGGCACGCTGCCCGTCTTTTCCGTCTGCCAGACCGAAGGGACGGGAATGGTGCGCCATTCGCTGTCATTGAAGTCCGTGCGGTAAAAATCCGTAGGCTCGTTTTTGAGCCCTCTCTGCCAGTGGAATTTCCATTCGCCGTCCAGCGAAAGCTTGGTGACAGGGATTTCCCGCTTCGCGGCGGCTTCTGCGTCGTCATAAGAAAAGGCGATCACGTGGCCGTCTTCCTTGTGCCGCTTGATTACCGCCGGGTTTTCCCAGTCGAATTTCTTTTCGCGCATATGTATTCCTCTCTTACTTTTTCCGGGCTTTCGTCCGGATTTCTTTCAATTTATAAGCATAACAGATTGCGCCCCTGAATGCAAGTGCCGCGCAGAGAAAAAGAGCGGACCGGGGATCGGGTCCGCCGAAGAAAACTTTTTATTGCGCCGCCTCGGCATTTTTCTCGGAATACGCCAGATATTCGATAAATTGCTTGGCAAGCCGCGGGCTTCTGCCGCCGCCGCGCAGGGCAAACGCCTCCGCTTTGCGGATCAGTTCATCGTGTGCAAGCGTCACGTTGTGCTGCCGGGCGAGATCGCAGACGATCTGTTCATAGAGCTTTTTGTCGGGCTTTAAAAACGTGATCTGCAAGCCGAACCGCGCCGAAAGGCTCGTAAGCTCCTGAATCGTGTCCTGCCGGTGCAGGTCGTCGCCGCTGCGGTCAGAAATGCTTTCCTGCACAAGATGGCGGCGGTTGGAGGTTGCGTACACGGCGATGTTGCGGCTCCTGCCCGCCACGCTGCCCTCCAGGATCGCTTTGAGCGCGCCGAAATCGCTGTCCGAGCGCGTAAAGCTCAGGTCGTCGATGAAAATGATGAATTTCAGCGGGTTGCGCGCCAAACGGTCGAGGATGTCCGGAAGAAAAAACAGCTCGTTTTTTTTGACTTCGATGAGCCGCAGGCCGTCGGGGTAATATTCGTTGACGATCGCTTTTACAGTGCTGCTCTTGCCCGAACCCGCGTCGCCGTATAGAAGCACGTTGTTGCAGGGCTTGCCGGCAAGCAGCGCTTCGGTGTTCGCGATGATGCGGCTGCGTTCGCGCGCGTAGCCCGAAAAGTCGGAAAGCCGCTGGGGGTCGGGGTGTTTGACAGGTGTGATCTTGCCCTCTTTGAGCACAAACATGCGGTATTTTGCCCAGATGCCGTATCCGCGCTTACCGATGTTTTCAAGCTGGTCGTGATAGACCGCCTTAAAATCAGCGGGTGTGTTTTTCCACTGCGGGAAGGGGAGGGAAACGTTCGTGAATGCACGCACGTCCTCCGGCGTGACGGCGGCGAACGCCTGTAAGGTCTCCAATTCCGCGTCGAGCGCGTCGGCGTAGCCGTTCGTCAGTTCTCCGCACCCCGCGCGGCGCACCACCGCGTTTTCATCTTCCAGCATCTTTGTGCGCACATAGTTGCCCAGATCGTCGGATTCGCAAAAGAGTGCGGCGGCAAAGCGCCCGACCGAATCGACACGTGCGTCTTCGGCTCCGTCTGCGGGCACGAGATTTAGGAAGGCTTTGAAAACCGCATCGTCGAGCAGCGTGCGGAAAAGCGCCAGCCCGTGCAGTCGCAGCATGAGGGCGCGCAGAGTTGTTTGCATAAAACCACCTCGGGAAAAAAGATACTATAATTTAAAAAAATACATCTTGACAGATGCGGTGGACTGGTGTAAACTATTTAAACTGCATTATAATGGTGTTCTATTGCTTGTGCATTTCCAAACATTGGTAGTTTAGCACAAAGATGACGGAAAAGCAAGCCTTGCGAACATCGTTTTGAGCCGTCAGACGCAGCCCCTTTCGGGCTGTTCCGCGAAATAAATCTAGGATAGGAGCGTGATGGGCCGTATGGTGAATGTGAAACCTGTACAGCTCGGGAAAAACACACGAATGAGTTTTTCGAAGATCAACGAGGTCATGCAGATGCCCAACCTCATTGAAGTGCAGAAAAACTCCTATCAGTGGTTTCTCAACGAGGGACTCAAGGAGGTGTTCCGTGACGTCGCCGACATCACGGACTATTCCGGCAACCTGGTGTTAAGCTTCGTCGGGTACCGGATGGACGACACCCCCAAGTACACGGTTAAAGAGTGCAAGGAACGCGACGTGACCTACGCCGCGCCGCTGCGCGTCACCGCAAGGCTTTTAAATAAGGAAACGGGCGAGATCAAAGAGAACGAAGTGTATATGGGCGATTTCCCGCTCATGACCGACAGCGGCACCTTCGTCATCAACGGCGCTGAGCGCGTCATCATCTCGCAGCTGGTCCGTTCCCCGAGCGTCTACTATGATATGACGCACGACAAAACGGGTAAGGAACTGTATTCTGCCACCGTGATCCCCAACCGCGGCGCGTGGCTGGAGTACGAGACCGACCAGAACGACCTGTTCTATGTCCGCATCGACAAAAACCGCAAGATTTACATCACGACCTTTATCCGCGCGCTGGGCCTTAGCTCCAATCAGGAGATCCTGGATTTCTTCGGGTATGACGAGCGCATCAAGGAAACGCTCGAGAAGGATACGACCATCAACACGGAGCAGGCGCTCATCGAGGTCTATAAACGCCTTCGCCCCGGCGAGCCGCCCACGCTTGAGACCGCGCAGGCGCAGTTGGACGGGCTGTTCTTTGATTCCCACCGCTACGACCTTTCGCGCGTCGGACGTTACAAGTACAACAAAAAGCTTTGCATTTCTGCGCGCATCAGGGGCTTTAAGGCGAAAGAACCGATCATCAGCCGCCTGACGGGCGAAGTGCTCGCCGACGAGGGCGACTTCATCACGCCGGAGCTTGCCTACCGTATCGAGCAGGAGGGCGTCAACACCGCCGTCATCGATAATGAGGGCGACGAGGTCAAGGTGTTCTCCAACGGCATGGTGGACATCGCCGAATATGTACCGCAGCTCACGGAAGCTGAACTCGAGGACGCGGGCATCAATGAAAAAGTGCGTTTCGACGTGCTGCGCGAAGTGCTCGACAAATGCGGCGACGACAAGGACACGCTTTTAGAAGAGCTTTCCGCAAGATGCGATGACCTCATTCCGAAGCACATCACCGTGGACGACATTTTCGCGTCCATCAACTACCTCAACTGCATTGCACACGGCGTCGGCACGACCGACGACATCGACCACCTCGGCAACCGCCGCATCCGTTCCGTCGGCGAGCTTTTGCAGAACCAGTTCCGCATCGGCTTCTCCCGCATGGAGCGTGTGGTCAAGGAGCGCATGACCCTGCAGGCGCAGGAGCCCGATAAGGTCACGCCCGCCGCGCTCATCAACATCCGCCCCGTAATGGCGGCGATCAAAGAATTCTTCGGCTCTTCGCCGCTGTCGCAGTTCATGGACCAGACGAACCCCTTAGCGGAACTGACGCATAAACGCCGTCTTTCGGCATTGGGTCCCGGCGGTCTTTCGCGTGACCGCGCAGGCTTCGAAGTGCGCGACGTGCATTACAGCCACTACGGGCGCATGTGCCCCATTGAAACGCCGGAAGGTCCGAACATCGGCCTGATCTCTTATCTTGCGACATTTGCGCGCATCAACAAATACGGCTTCATCGAAGCGCCGTTCCGCCGCATCGACAAAAAGACCGGCGTGGTGCTCGACGAAGTGACCTACATGACCGCCGATGTGGAAGACAACTACATTGTGGCGCAGGCGAACGAACCGCTCGATGAAAACGGCCGCTTCCTGCATAAAAAGGTCAACGCGCGTTACCGCGACGAGTTCCTCGAAATCGAGGCGAGTGAAGCGGATTACATGGACGTCTCGCCGAAGATGGTCGTTTCCGTCGCCACGGCGATGATCCCGTTCCTGGAAAACGACGACGCCAACCGTGCTTTGATGGGTTCGAACATGCAGCGGCAGGCTGTGCCGCTTCTGAAGACCGAGTCGCCCATCGTCGGCACAGGTATGGAATACAAGGCGGCGGTAGACTCCGGCACGGTCGTGCTCGCGAAACACGCGGGCAAAGTGACCGCCGTGGACGCCGACCATATCGAAATCACCTGCAAAGGCGGCAAGGTCGATACCTACGAGCTCATCAAGTTCATGCGCTCGAACCAGGGCACCTGCATCAACCAGCGTCCCATTGTGGACATCGGCCAGAAGGTCGAAGAGGGCGAAGTCATTGCGGACGGCCCCGCCACCTCGAACGGCGAGATTTCGCTGGGCAAAAACGCGCTCATCGGCTTCATGACCTGGGAAGGCTATAACTACGAGGACGCCGTGCTCATCAACGAAAAGCTGGTGCGCGACGACGTTTACACCTCCATCCATATCGAGGAATATGAGCTCGAATCGCGTGATACCAAGCTCGGGCCCGAGGACATCACCCGTGATATCCCGAACGTCGGCGAAGACGCGCTGGCGAACCTCGATGAAAACGGCATCATCCGCGTCGGCGCGGAGGTGCATTCCGGCGACATCTTAGTCGGTAAGGTCACGCCGAAGGGCGAGACGGAGCTGACCGCGGAAGAACGCCTGCTGCGTGCCATCTTTGGTGAGAAAGCGCGCGAGGTGCGCGACACCTCCCTGCGCGTACCTCACGGCGAATACGGCATCGTGGTGGACGTGGAAGTCTTTACCCGCGAAAACAGCGATGAATTGAGCCCCGGCGTCAACAAAGTTGTGCGCTGCTACATCGCCCAGAAGCGCAAGCTTTCCGTCGGCGATAAGATGGCGGGCCGCCACGGCAACAAGGGCGTTGTCTCGCGCATTCTGCCGCAGGAGGATATGCCTTTCCTCGACGACGGCACGCCGCTGGATATCGTCTTGAACCCCCTGGGTGTTCCCTCCCGTATGAATATCGGGCAGGTGCTCGAGGTGCATTTGGGCTTTGCGTACCGCAAGCTCGGCCAGAAGATCGCAACGCCGGTCTTTGACGGCGCGCACGAGTCCGATATCCGCGAAGCCCTGAAAGAGGCTGGTTACCGTGAGGACGGTAAATCGATCCTCACAGACGGCCGTACCGGTTTGAAATTTGACAACCCTGTCACCGTCGGCGTGATGTACTTCTTAAAGCTGCATCACCTGGTCGACGATAAGATCCACGCGCGCAGCACGGGCCCGTATTCGCTCGTCACGCAGCAGCCGCTCGGCGGTAAAGCACAGTTCGGCGGCCAGCGCTTCGGCGAAATGGAAGTCTGGGCGCTCGAAGCTTACGGCGCAGCGTATACGTTGCAGGAGATCCTGACCGTTAAGTCCGACGATGTGGTCGGTCGTGTGAAGACCTACGAGGCCATTGTGAAAGGGCTCAACGTACCCAAGCCCGGCATCCCCGAGTCGTTCAAAGTCCTGATTAAGGAATTGCAGTCGCTCGCCCTTGACATCAAAGTGCTGGATGACGACGGCGAAGAGATCGACCTGCGCCAGACCTTCGAGGATGAGATCAACGACGTGGGCGTGACCCCGCACGATTCGGATCTGATGTCCGGCGACGTGGTCAACGACGTCACGCTGGATGACGGCTATGTGACCGATGCCGACGCGGAAAGCGAACTTGGGGACGACGCATTCAACGAATATGTTTCCGACGATGACGAGCCGTCCGATTCGGATGAAGTCGATGAGGATGACTTTTAACCCCCGTAACCGTCGTAACCGTTCAGATTTTCAGGAAGAAGGTATTTGACAGATGGAAAATATATCGTTTGCGTCCATTAAGATCGGCCTTGCATCGCCCGAGCAGATCCGCGAGTGGTCTTACGGCGAGGTCAAAAAGCCTGAGACCATTAACTACCGTACCTTAAAGCCCGAGCGCGACGGTCTGTTCTGCGAACGCATTTTCGGGCCCACCAAGGACTGGGAGTGTCATTGCGGCAAATATAAGCGCATCCGTTATAAGGGCAAGGTCTGCGAGCGCTGCGGCGTCGAAATCACAAAGTCCAAGGTGCGACGTGAGCGTATGGGCCATATTGAACTTGTCGCGCCCGTCTCGCACATCTGGTATTTCAAGGGCATCCCTTCGCGCATGGGCCTGATGCTCGACATTTCTCCGCGCGACCTCGAAAAGGTGCTGTACTTCGCGAAGTATATCGTCATTGACCCGGGCGATACGGAGCTTACCAAAATGCAGATCCTCTCCGAAAAAGAGTATCTGGATATGCGTGAAAAATATGAAGACGATTTCCGTGCCGGCATGGGCGCGGAGGCGATCCAGGAACTGCTTGCCGAAATCGATCCTGCAAAGCTCTCCGCAGAACTGCGTGAAGAGCTGGAGCATGCGACCGGTCAGAAACGCACCCGTATTTTGAAGCGTCTGGAGGTCGCCGAGGCGTTCCACCAGTCGGGCAACCGCCCCGAGTGGATGATCCTCAACGTGATCCCGGTCATCCCGCCGGATCTGCGCCCGATGGTGCAGCTTGACGGCGGCCGGTTCGCCACCTCCGACTTAAACGACCTGTACCGCCGCGTCATCAACCGCAACAACCGTCTGAAACGGTTGTTGGAGCTGAGCGCGCCCGAAATTATTATCCGCAATGAAAAGCGCATGCTGCAAGAGGCGGTAGACGCGCTGATCGACAACGGCAGACGCGGCAGACCCGTCACGGGGCCCAACAACCGCGCGCTCAAGTCGCTGTCCGATATGCTCAAGGGTAAGCAGGGGCGTTTCCGCCAGAACCTTTTGGGCAAGCGCGTAGACTACTCCGGCCGTTCGGTTATTGTCGTCGGCCCCGAATTGAAGATTTACCAGTGCGGCCTGCCCAAAGAGATGGCGCTTGAACTGTTCAAGCCCTTCGTGATGAAGCGCCTTGTGGAAACGGGCGTTGCGGGCAATATCAAATCCGCGCGTAAGATGGTGGAACGCTCCAAGACCGAGGTCTGGGATGCGCTCGAAGTTGTCATCAAAGATCACCCCGTCATGCTCAACCGCGCGCCTACGCTGCACAGACTCGGCATTCAAGCGTTTGAGCCGGTGCTCGTAGAAGGCAGAGCCATCAAGCTCCATCCGCTGTGCTGCACGGCGTTCAACGCCGACTTCGACGGCGACCAGATGGCGGTGCACGTCCCGCTGTCCGCAGAAGCGCAGGCGGAAGCACGGCTTTTGATGCTTGCTGCAAACAACCTGTTAAAGCCCTCCGACGGCAAGCCCGTCGCCGTGCCGACGCAGGATATGATCCTTGGTTCTTACTATCTGACCATGGACAAGGACAACGACCCCGGCAACGGCAAGGTGTTCACCGGCTTTGATGAGGCGGTCATGGCGTATGATGAGGGCTACATTGGCCTCCACTCCAAGATCAAAGTGCGCCGCACCGCTGAGATCGACGGCGAAAAGAAGACGAAGCTCATCGACACCACGCTCGGTAAGATCATCTTCAATAACCCCATCCCGCAGGATCTCGGCTTCGTGGATCGTTCCGATCCCGAAAACGCGTTCCGTCTGGAGGTTGACTTCCTGGTCAACAAAAAGACGCTCGGCCAGATCATCGACCGCTGCATCAAGGTGCACGGCGTGACCGTCGCCGCGGAGATGCTCGACAAGATCAAGGCGCAGGGCTACAAATATTCTACCAAGAGCGGTATCACCGTCGCCGTGTGCGACGCGACCATCCCGCCGCAGAAACAGGAGCTGTTGCATAAGGCAGAAGAGCGCGTGGATGCCATCACCGCCAACTATAAGATGGGCTTGATGAGCAACGCGGAACGCTCGAAGTCCGTTATCAAAGTCTGGGAAGACTGCACCAATAAGGTCGCCCAGGGCTTGAAAGAAAACCTCGGGAAAGACAATCCCATCTACATGATGGTCGATTCCGGCGCCCGTGGTTCGGAAAGCCAGCTTCGCCAGCTTGCCGGTATGCGCGGCCTGATCGCGAACACGGCAGGTAAGACGATCGAGGTCCCCATTCGTGCGAACTACCGCGAAGGGCTTAATGTCCTCGAATACTTTATCTCTTCGCGCGGCGCGCGCAAGGGCTTGACGGACACGGCGCTTCGTACTGCGGACTCGGGCTATCTGACCCGCCGCCTTGTGGACGTTTCGCAGGATGTCATCATTCGCGAAGAAGATTGCCACTGCCACGACGGCATTGAGGTCTATGACATCACCGACGGCAAGGAAATGATCGAAACGCTCCGCGAGCGTCTGACGGGCCGCTATCTGTTGGAAGACTGCGTGGATGAAAAGACCGGCGAGCTCATCATGTCCAAGGATGACATGATGTCCGAAGACGACGCCAAGCGCGTTGCCGACTACGTCAATGCACGCGAGAACCCCGCAGACCGCCGCATTAAGATCCGCTCGCTTCTCACCTGCGAATGCGAACACGGCGTGTGCATCAAGTGCTACGGTTCGAACCTTGCGACCGGTTCCCCGGTCACGGTGGGCGAAGCAGTCGGCATTATCGCCGCACAGTCCATCGGCGAGCCCGGCACGCAGCTGACGATGCGTACGTTCCACACCGGCGGTATCGCATCGAGCCAGGACATCACACAGGGTCTTCCCCGTGTCGAGGAGCTGTTTGAGGCAAGAAAGCCCAAAGCGCTCGCCATCCTTTCCGAGATCGACGGCCGCATCTCGTTCCGCGAGATCAAGAAGAACGAGCATATCGTTGTTACCAACGACGAGACCGCCGAAGAAAAGAGCTATCTTATTCCCTACGGCTTCCGCAAACGCTTCAACAGCGAGACCGACGCCGACGGCAACCCGATCTATGTCACCAAAGGCACGGCGCTCACGGAAGGTTCCCCGAACCCCCACGATATCCTCGCGATCAACGGCGTCAACGCGGTGCATGACTATCTGATTAAGGAAGTCCAGCGCACGTACCGTATGCAGGGCGTTGACATCAACGACAAACACATTGAAGTCATCGTGCGCCAGATGATGCGTAAGCTCAAGGTGGACGACGCAGGTTCTACTTTACTGCTGCCCGGCGCGACCGTCGAAAAGAACGAAGTCCAGCGCGCCAACCGCGCCGCACAGAAGGCCGCCGAAGAAAACGGCACCGAATTTGTACCCGCCACCTGCTCGCCGGTGCTTCTGGGTATTACCAAGGCTTCGCTTGCGACGGAATCCTTCCTGTCGGCTGCCTCCTTCCAGGAGACCACCCGCGTGTTGACGGATGCCGCAATCAAAGGCAAGACTGACCCGTTGATGGGCCTTAAGGAAAACGTCATCATCGGCAAGCTTCTGCCGTCCGGCACGGGCATGAGTTGTTACAGCGATGTCCGCGTCGAACCCGCTTCTGCGGAAGATACGGACGAACAGCCCGCCTGACTTTTTTCTGAATAATGCTTGACAAGCTAAGGTTTTCAGTGTTAAAATCTTAGCTTGTGTGAGCAAAACAAACATCTTTTTTCAAACGGGATGTTTGTTTTGCTGACACATTGTGTCAAATTCTGTTAAAAAGGAGGAAAACCACTTGCCAACCTTTAACCAGCTTGTTCGCAACGGCAGAAAGACGCTTGAAAAGAAGTCGAAGGCGCCGGCGCTCGGCAAAGGTCTCAACTCGAAGAAAAACGTGATGACGGATAACGCATCTCCGCAGAAACGCGGCGTTTGCACCGTGGTCAAGACCGACACGCCGAAAAAGCCGAATTCCGCGCTTCGCAAGCTCGCCAGAGTTCGTCTGACAAACGGGATCGAAGTTTCCGCTTACATTCCGGGCGTCGGTCACAATCTGCAGGAGCACAGCGTCGTGCTCATCCGCGGCGGCCGTGTCAAGGACCTCCCCGGCGTGCGTTACCACATCATCCGCGGTACGCTCGATACGCAGGGCGTCAACGGCAGAATGCAGGCGCGCTCGAAATATGGCGCGAAGCGTCCGAAGGCCGCGAAGAAGTAAGGCTTTTTGCCTTCCCACAACCGACAGAATCTGCTTGCAAGGGTAAACCTGTGCAGGGTTATATTATATAGATATATGGCCTTTTGCATGGGCACCACGGGGTTTTGTCACCGAGTACCTATGATATCATTTTTATGAAGGAGGGAAGCGACGTGCCAAGAAGAGGCCAAACCGCAAAACGGGATGTTTTGCCGGATCCGCTTTACAATTCCAAAATGGTCACAAGACTGATCAACAGCGTCATGCTTGACGGGAAAAAGGGCGTTGCCCAGAAAATCGTCTATGACGCCTTCAACATCATCGCTGAACAGACGGGGAAGGACCCGCTTGAAATGTTCGAAAATGCGATGGAGAACGTTATGCCCGTTCTCGAGGTCAAAGCCCGCCGTGTCGGCGGCGCGACCTATCAGGTCCCGATCGAAGTCCGTCCCGCTCGCCGCGAGACGCTGGGGCTTCGCTGGATCACCCTGTATGCGCGTCAGCGTTCCGAGCGCACGATGAAAGAGCGCCTTGCGAACGAGATCATGGATGCGGTCAACCAGACCGGTTCCGCATACAAGAAGCGTGAGGACACGCACAAGATGGCAGAGGCCAACAAGGCGTTTGCCCATTTCAGATGGTAATTACCGAGGGAGAATGTTATGCCAAGAAAGGTATCTCTTGAAAAAACAAGAAATATTGGTATCATGGCGCACATCGACGCTGGTAAGACGACAACGACCGAGCGTATTCTGTTCTACACGGGCGTAAACCACAAGATTGGTGAAACGCACGACGGCGATGCCACCATGGACTGGATGGCGCAGGAACAGGAACGCGGTATCACCATCACTTCGGCGGCGACCACCTGCTTCTGGAAAGGCCATCGTATCAATATTATCGACACACCCGGTCACGTGGACTTCACCGTGGAAGTGCAGCGTTCGCTGCGCGTTCTGGACGGTTCCGTAACCGTGCTTTGCGCCAAAGGCGGCGTTGAACCGCAGTCTGAAACGGTTTGGCGCCAGGCGGACGAGTATCATGTCCCGCGCATGATCTACGTCAACAAAATGGACATCATGGGCGCGGACTTTTACCGCGTGCTCGACATGGTCAACGAGCGTTTCCATTGCAACCCTGTTCCCATCCAGCTGCCGATCGGCTGTGAGGATACGTTCAAAGGGATTGTGGACCTTGTTGAAATGGATGCTGAGATCTATTATGACGACCTCGGCAAAGATGTCCGCCGTGAACCCATCCCCGACGACATGAAGGAGCTTGCGGAGAAATACCGCACCCAGCTCATTGAACACGTCGCCGAGCAGGATGACGAGCTCATGGAAAAATACTTCAATGGCGAAGAGATCACCGTTGAAGAAATCAAAAGAACCATCCGCAAATCCACCATCGCCAACACCATGGTGCCGATCACCTGCGGTACGTCTTACCGCAACAAGGGCGTTCAGCCGCTTCTGGATGCGATCGTGGATTATATGCCCGCCCCGACGGACATCCCCGCAATCAAAGGCGTCAATCCCGATACCGACGAGGAAGAGGAGCGCCATGCTTCCGATACGGAGCCGTTCGCCGCGCTGGCATTCAAGATCGCAACCGACCCGTATGTCGGTAAGATCTGCTACTTCCGTGTGTATTCCGGTACGGTCGAAGCCGGTGCGAGCGTGTACAACTCCGTGAAGGATACGCGTGAGCGCATGGGCAGAATCCTGCAGATGCACGCCAATCACAGAGAAGACCTGGAAGTATGCTACTCCGGTGATATCGCTGCCGCCGTCGGTCTTAAAAACACCACGACGGGCGACACGCTTTGCGACGAGAAGCACCCGATCGTGCTTGAGTCCATGAACTTCCCGGATCCCGTTATCCGCGTTGCCATCGAGCCCAAGACCAAAGCCGGTCAGGAGAAGATGGGTATCGGCCTGCAAAAGCTGGCGGAAGAAGACCCGACCTTTAAGTGCTATACGGATGAAGAGACGGGTCAGACCATCATCGCCGGCATGGGCGAGCTGCACCTCGAGATCATCGTGGACCGTTTGCTTCGCGAATTCAAGGTCGAAGCCAACGTCGGTAAGCCCCAGGTCGCATATCGCGAGACCATCCGTAAGCCCGCGTCTTCCGATACGAAGTATGCGCGTCAGTCCGGTGGTAAAGGTCAGTACGGTCACGTTAAGATCAACATTGAACCCAACCCCGGCAAAGGCTATGAATTCGTCAACAACATCGTCGGCGGCGCGATCCCGAAGGAATACATCGGGCCCGTGGACGCCGGTATCCAGGGCGCTATGCAGTCCGGTGTTTTGGCCGGTTACTCGGTCGTTGACGTAAAGGTCACGCTGTACGACGGTTCTTATCACGAGGTCGACTCTTCGGAAATGGCGTTCAAGATCGCCGGTTCTATGGCGTTCAAAGACGCTGCGCGCAAAGCGGATCCGGTCCTTCTTGAGCCGATCATGAAAGTTGCCGTTATCGTGCCCGAAGAATATATGGGCGACGTCATCGGCGACCTGAACTCCCGCCGCGGTGAGATTCAGGGCTTCGAAGACAGAAGCGGCGTCAAGCAGATCAACGCGCACGTTCCGCTGTCCGAGATGTTCGGCTATGCGACCGACCTGCGCTCCAAGACGCAGGGCCGCGGTCAGTACGTCATGGAACCCGACGGCTACAAGGAAGTTCCGAAGTCGATCGCGGAAAAGATCATTTCCGAGCGTACAAAGAAAGACTAATTTTCTAAAAACACTTGAAATTTTATCCGTTTATTGGTAAAATAACTGCACATAGTGCAGAAGTGTGATTCTTGCATCTATAACAAGGAGGAAAATCCAATGGCAAAGGAAAAATTCGAAAGAACCAAACCCCACGTTAACATTGGTACCATTGGTCACGTTGACCACGGCAAGACCACGTTGACGGCGGCAATCACCAAGACCCTCGCTATGAAGGGCTACGCCAAGTTTGAGGCGTATGACATGATCGATAAGGCGCCTGAGGAGAGAGAGCGCGGCATCACCATCAACACGGCACACGTTGAGTATGAGACGGATAAGCGTCACTATGCGCACGTGGACTGCCCCGGCCACGCCGACTATATCAAGAACATGATTACCGGCGCTGCGCAGATGGACGGCGCGATCCTCGTTATCGCGGCGACCGACGGCCCGATGGCGCAGACCAAGGAGCACCTGCTTCTTGCCCGTCAGGTTGGCGTGCCTTATATCGTTGTTTTCCTCAACAAGGCGGATCAGGTGGACGATCCCGAGCTGCTTGAACTTGTTGAAATGGAAGTCCGTGAGACCCTCAATGAGTATGGCTTCCCGGGCGACGACACCCCGATCATCGTCGGTTCCGCTCTGAAAGCGCTGGAGTACAACGGCGACGACATCAACGCGCCGGAACTCAAATGCATTTGGGAACTGATGGATGCAGTTGACAACTACATCCCCACGCCTGACCGTAAGGCGGATCAGCCCTTCCTGATGCCCATCGAAGACGTTATGACCATTTCCGGCCGCGGCACTGTTGTTACGGGCCGTGTGGAACGTGGTATCCTGAAGACCGGTGAAGAAGTTGAAATCGTCGGCCTTTCTGATGAGAAGAAGAAGACCGTCGTTACCGGTATCGAAATGTTCCGCAAGACTCTGGATTATGCTGAGGCAGGCGACAACATCGGTGCACTGCTTCGTGGTATTCAGAGAACTGAAGTGGAACGCGGTCAGGTTCTTTCCAAGCCCGGCACCATTCATCCCCACACCAAGTTCAAGGGCCAGGTTTACGTCCTGACTAAGGATGAAGGCGGCCGTCACACCCCGTTCTTCAACAACTATCGTCCGCAGTTCTATTTCCGTACCACCGACGTTACCGGCATCATCACTCTTCCCGCAGGCACTGAGATGTGCATGCCCGGCGACAACGTCGAAATGGACGTGGAACTGATCACCCCCATCGCGATCGAAGAAGGCCTTCGTTTCGCTATTCGTGAGGGCGGCAGAACCGTTGGTTCGGGCGTTGTTGTTTCGGTTGGCGACTAATTTACAGTCCTAACTAAAACCCATGTCATGCAAAACCCCGAGATCCTGGAAACAGGATTTCGGGGTTTTTGTTAATTGACGAACCAATTATTTGCTTTTTTCTCTTTAATATTGTTCCACACTTCAGCGCAAAAACAGAGCCAATGCATCTGCCTGTTTTTCGAGGCGTGTTCGCGCAAAATCCCAAGCTGTGCGATCTCTTCCTGCATGACGCCCGCCTGTTTATAGGCTTTCAGAACTGTCGGACCGTCTTTGCCGCATTGCACAAGATATACATCCGCATAGTACCCGCCACCAAGGCGCTTTGGGGTGCTTATGGGTTCTTCTGAATGCGCACGCAAAAAGGTTTCTAAAGCCTTAGTTGTCTCCATTGCGCTTCAACTCCTTTTCCATCAAGCCGACTGAAAAGGGCAGGTACGGATAGGACTTTGTAGCTGTTAATACAAAGCCATGCGAAGCGTGCCACTTTTCTAAAACCGTATTTTCGTATAGAATCCCAATTTTTATTTTTGAAGCCTGGTACTGCCGACTTGCATATTGCGCGGCAAAGTGCAGCATGTTTCCGCCGACATTTTGATGGCGGTAAGCTGGAAGAACTGCCAAATGCTCAAGCTCAATAACATCGGAGCTGCCATCCGGGGTAAGGGCAAAGCAGCCGACATAAATATTTCCCAAACGATAAAGGAAACAAACACTTCCGTTGTCCCATTTTTGCTTCAGCTTTTCGAAGGGTAAAAAAGCCGTATAGGTTGGGCAATTTTCCACTGTAATATGGAATTCTGCCGCAACAGTAGAAAAGCTTTTCCGTATAACATCCAAGCAAATTTTACACTGTTCTTCTGTTTTTACGGGCTCTATACAGCTTAAAGTATCCAAAGTTGCCATTCGAACAATCCCCGTCTTTTCACTCACCGCGCCGCAAACTGACTGTTATACAGCGTGTAATACGCCCCGTGCTTTTCGAGCAGTTCCTCGTGCCTGCCCTTTTCCACGATCTGCCCGTCGCGCATGACCAGAATCACATCGGCATTCCGAATCGTGGAAAGGCGGTGCGCCACGATAAAGCTGGTGCGCCCCTCCATAAGGCGTGCAAAGGCTTTTTGAATGCGCAGCTCGGTGCGTGTGTCGATCGAGGAAGTCGCTTCGTCCAAAATGAGCATTGGCGGCTTTTGCAGCATGACCCGTGCGATGGATAAAAGCTGCTTCTGCCCCTCGGAAATGTTGTCGCCGTTTTCCGTCAGGATCGTATCATAGCCTTCGGGCAGCCGTTTGATAAAGCTGTGCGCATGGGCCGATTTCGCCGCGGCGATGACGTCTTCCATCGTCGCGGCCGGTACGCCGTAGGCGATGTTGTCGCGCACCGTGCCGTGGAAAAGCCATGTGTCCTGAAGAACCATGCCAAATGCCCCGCGCAGGCTGTTGCGTGAAATCTCACGGATATTCTGCCCGTCTACGGTGATCGTGCCGCTGTCCGTGTCGTAAAAGCGCATCAGCAAATTTATGAGCGTCGTTTTGCCGCAGCCGGTAGGTCCAACCACCGCGACGGTCTGGCCGCTTTGCACATCCAGTGAGAAATTCCGGATCAGCGGTTTTTTCGGCGTATAGGAGAACGCCACCTCCTGGAATTGCACAGAACCGCTTTGGACTTTCAGAGCGGGAAGACGGCTGTCGTCGGATTCTTCTTCAACGTCCAGCAGACGGAACACGCGGTCCGCGCTCGCGAGCGCGTTCTGAAATTCCGCGACTACGCCGGAAATTTCGTTGAACGGTTTAGTATATTGCGAGCAGTAGGAGAGAAAGGAGGTCAGTTCGCCAACGCTCAAGGTCCCGCGCACGCACATATAGGCGCCTGCAATCGCCACCGCCGCATAGACCATCGCATTGACAAACCGTGTGCAGGGGTTCGAAAGCGCCGAGTAAAAGTGCGCGATCACGCCGACTTTTTGAAGGCGCTGGTTCATATCTTCATATTTTTCTTCGATGCTCTCCTCCATGCAGTAGGTCTTGACGAGTGTTTCATCCGCAATCATCTCCGACGCATACCCGCTCATCTGACCGCGCAGCTTGGCCTGCTCGCGGTATTTGTCGTGCGAGCGGCGGGCGATGAAGCCTGAAACGAAAAAGGAGAGCGGCGTCAGGACGATCACGACCAACGCGAGCAGGGGGTGGATCACGAACATAAAGGCGAGCGTCCCCAAAATCGTTACAACGCCCGAAAAAACCTGTGTAAAGCCCTGTAAGAGCCCCGTGCCCACAATGTCAATGTCGGTGACTACGGTGTTGAGAATGTCGCCGTGCGGCGTAGAATCAATGTAGGCAAGCGGTACCTTCGAAAGCTTTCCGAATGCCTCTGCGCGCAGCCGCTCCATCGTCAGATAGGAGAGCTTGTTGGAATGATAATTCATGACCCACTGGAACAAGGCGGAAATCAGGATTGCCGCCACCAGCGCAATACAGATGCGAAAAAGCTGTTGGAAATCCACTGCGCCGACACCTGCGATGCAGTCCACCGCAAGGCCGATGAACACGGGGACCAAAAGCGAGCCGAGAATGCCGATGAACGCGGAAACGATCGCGGCGATCAGGTTCTTTTTGAAAGGGCTTACATATTGGAGCAGCCGCCGAAAGGTCTTCATGATGCCGCCACCTCGCTTTCCGAAAGCTGCGAGTCGCAGATCTCGCGGTACAGCTCGTTCTCACGGTATAACGTTTTATGCGTGCCGATGCCGCGCACTTCGCCGTCGTCAAGCAAAATAATCTTGTCGGCGTCCCGCACGGTGCTCACGCGCTGCGCCACATAGAGGATGGTTTTCCCCTGTAATTCTTCGGCAACGGCGCGCCGCATATTGGCGTCCGTTGCATAGTCCAAAGCACTTGAGGAGTCGTCAAAAATCAGAATTTCCGGGTCGCCGACCAACGCGCGCGCCACGCAAAGGCGCTGGCGCTGCCCGCCGGAAAAATTCTTGCCGCCCTCTTCCACGGGGGAGTCCAACCCCTGTGGGAGTTTGTCCACAAATTCGCTGCACTGTGCGATTCGCAAGGCGCGCTGCAGTTCTTCTTCTGCAATGCCGATTTTGCCGCACAAAAGATTTTCCCGAACTGTGCCCTGAAACAGCCTGCTTCCCTGCGAAACGATATGCACCGCCCCACGCAGCGCCGCAAATGTACAGTCGCGCACATCCCGGCCGAGGATACGCACTTCGCCGCTGTTCGCATCATAAAGCCGCAAAAGCAGGTTCACAAGCACGGATTTCCCCGCGCCTGTGCCGCCGATGATCCCGATCGTCTCACCGCGGTCAACCGTGAAATGAATGTCGGAAAGCAGTTTTTCTTCCGAACCGTCAAACGAAAAATCCACATGGCGAAGCTCCACGGCGGGCGCGGTTCCGTCGAACGTCTCTTGTGCGCCCTCCGCCATGGTCGGTTCGGCGGCAAGCACTTCCTTGACCCGGTCTATGCTCGCGCCCGCTTTCGTAAAGACCACAATGACGTTTGCGAAAACGATGATTGAAAGCAGGATCTGCGTCATGTAATTGGTCAGCGCAATCAGCTCGCCCTGTGTCAGCGAACCCACATTGACCTTGAATCCGCCGAACACCAAGAGCGCGGCGATGCCAAGGTTGATCACAGCAAAGGTTAGGGGATTCAGATAAGCGTTAAGCTTTGCCACGCGCATACACACGCGCGTCAAATCGGCGTTCCCGTCTGCAAAACGCTTCTTTTCATGCCTTTGCCGCACGAATGCGCGGATCACGCGCACGCCGGAGAGAAATTCCCCGGTAATGCGCAAAAGACCGTCGAGCTTTTGCTGGATTTTTTTGTAAAGCGGCAGCGAGCGGCTCAAAACGTAGTACATAATGGCGCTTACCAAAAATCCTGCGATAAAAAAGATAATGGACATTTTCAGGTCCAACGCCATGGCCATCACGAGCGACCCCGCGATCAAAAACGGCGAGCGGAACACCAGCCGGATGAGCATCGCCACGCCCGACTGGATCTGGTTTACGTCATTCGTAATGCGCGTCACGAGCGTCGCATTGGAAAAGTGCGCGCGGTCTGCGCTGGAGAGCGTATGGATCTTGTGCAACAGATCCCGCCGCAGCGCCGTACCAACGCCCTGCTGCGCCACAGCTGCACAGTATTGGCACACTACGGCAAAGCCTAACCCCGCCGCACCCAAAAGCACCATGAGCGCACCCATCTTGAGAATATAGGGGACGTCTCCATTTTGCACACCGACATCCACAATGCGTGCCATCACAAGCGGCACGAGCAGTTCCAAAATAGCCTCCGTCAATTTGCAGGCAGGACCCAGGATAAACTGTTTTTTATAAAGTGCATAGTATTTTCGCATACATTCAACTCCGTCGTGACCTTTGCATTAGTATACCAGTATACCATGTTCTGCAATTTTTTCAAGGCGCACCGAATACAAATAGAAAGGAACTTTCAAAGGAGGGGAGCGCGTTGCGGAAAAAGACGCGGCGGGTGGTTGCGCTGTTGTGCGCCGCAGCCGTAGCTGTCACCGGGACTGCCTGCGGGCTTTTTTTCGGCGTCAGGTTCGATATCACGCTTGTGCAGCCCGAGCACGGCACGCTTTACTGTACGCGAACGCGCGCCAGGCTGTTTTCGTCGGCGGTCGTCTGCCTGTACCCGCAAGCAGACGAAGGTGAAACCTCGTATGTGCCGGAGCGCATCACCGTCAACGGGGTGGATTACACGGAAAAACTTGAGCACAACCGCCTGACGCTGCGTTTTATCCACGAAGACCTCACCATTTGTGCAACATTCAAGCCCGCGACCGGCCAGTCTGCCTTTGACGCCGTGTTTGTCGCCGAAAACAAACGGCCCCGCCGATTGGGCGAAGCCGTCGCATATATGGGTTACGCATCGTCGCTTTGCAAGAACCGCTTCCAGAGGGGAGAAGCGGCAAGCGAGAACAGCAGGGCGGCGACGGCGATGAGGATCCAAAACCAAAACAGCAGATCCCAGCCGTTTTGACGTTCCAAAAGCGCGCCGGCGAGCAGATTGAGCGCGCCGCAGCCGACATAGGCGGCGGCGTTCAGGAAACCTGCAAGGGTGCTCACGCGTCCGCTTTTGGAAAAATGCAGCGGCACCATGGTGATATACATCACGTTGATGGCGAACATACAGTTCGTGACCACCGCCATGCAGATGAGGGAGAGCACAAGGCTGTCTCCGCCGAAAAAGAGCAGCAGAAGCAAAAAGACGGCGGCGACTGCAAAAAAGATTGTGGCGGTCGCGACTTCGTTATGTAGTTTGCGGTTGATGCCCTTGGCAAACCACGCGCCCGTCACATTGATGATTGGCAAGACCATGGTCAGCGCTAAGGAAAATACCGTGCCCGACCCGAATTCGCTTGTAAAAAAGGTCGGTACCCACTGTGTGACACTATCTTTGAGCGTGCCCTGAATGACGATCGGCAAAAGCAGCAGCAATGCGCCGCTCGATGCCATCAGCAAAAAGGTCTTGCGTGCGTTCAGCGCAGGGTGCACAGGCGTATTTTCCGTCGTCCCCGGCGCCGTTTCGGCTTTGGAGCGGAAACGGCCCCGCGTACCGAAGATCCAGACGAGCGAAGCGGCAAGCATAACCAGTCCGCAGCTTAAAAATACAAAGCGCCACGGCAAAAACAACAGCGTCACAAGACTTACCGCATAGCTCGAAAGTGTTCCGAGCGGTACGCTTGCCGCCATATGGATGCCGAATTTGTCGCGTGTGGGCGCATCGAAATTGATAGAGGCGATTTTTAAGATCGGCGACCAAACAAGCGACTGCACCGCGCCGTTCAGACCCCATAAAAGCAGAAACACAACATAGCTTTCCGTGCCGAACAGCGCCAGGTTGCAAAGCGCGGAGACAAACATGCCGGTGAATATCATTTTGCGCGTGTCAAGCCGGTCGCCGACAACACCACTTACAAGCTGCCCGAGCCCGTAACAGATAAAAAATGCCGACGATATGTTCGCGATCTGCCCTTCCGAAAATATCCCTTCTCGGCTGAGTTCCGGCGAAGCGGCAGAAAAATTCAAGCGGCAGACATAGGTGGACGCATACGCGATCCAGCAGAAAACAAGCGTTAAAAAATCATTTTTGCTCTTGTAACCGAAATATTTTTGTGCCATAATCATAGACAAGACCTCAAAGCGGAATGGAGAAAACCAAATGGGAATTTTTCAAAAACGCAAAGATGCCGCCTATCTCAAAACGCTGGATACGCGCGGCGTATTTGATAATACCACAAAAACCGCGCTGCCGCAAACGGTAATTGCAAAAATCGTGCAAAAACATTTTGATTCGCGAAACGGCAAAACGCCCAAAGCCCTGCTCATCGGCTTTGACGGCGCGCGCGCCGACAGCATGCACCTGCTTCTAAAAAGCGAGGACGAAGCGGTCACGGGGAAGCTGTTTACCTCGGCGTACAGTGCGGTCAACGCGCTCAAATCGGCGGGCGGGCTGTATTTGAGCTTTGCGGGCGGCGAGCCGGAAAACCCGCAGGAGACCTCCACCGCGCAGGGCTGGGCGGCGATCTTGACAGGCGTTTGGGGTGATGATAGCGGCGTGAAAAAGCATGTCCCCCTGCGCACCGATTGCCCGACGATATTGCGCCGCCTTGCGGAAGACGGAAAAAAATCCGCCTTCCTTGCGGAGTGGGCGGATCATTTCACGATCACGTATAAAGAGGAAATACGCATGGCAAAAGAGCAAAACCTGCCGCTTTGCTTTCACCAATATGCCGACGACGCGGCGCTTGCCACTGCATTTTCAGAACATATTGCAGGCGATACGGACTGCATTTTCGGCATTTTCGAAGCACCCGACTATAACGGGCATACCACGGGCTTCGGCGCGCAGAACTATCGCTATGCTGCCGGTGTTATGCATCTTGACAATCTTGCGTTTCGCCTGATGGAAGAGGTGCGCGCCCGCCCGACCTACGAAGAAGAGGATTGGCTTGTGCTCATCACGTCGGATCACGGCGGCCACGGCAGGGGACACGGCACGCAGCAGATGTATGACCGCATGACCTTCATCGCGAGCAATAAGCCGGTTGAAGGCTGAACAGCGGAATAAAAGCGATATTTTTACAAGGCGTTTTCTGTCCAATACGACAGCAAAGCGCCTTTTTCATTCGAGCAGCGCCCTTCCATCACGGCGTTCAGCAGACCTTCAAGTGCTGCGCGCAGGGTTGACCCTGCCGGTACGCCTGCTGCAAGCAGATCGTCGCCGTTAACGGCAAGCGTGTGCAGGGAAACGCAGTCGCCGTCTTTTAGAATTTCCCGAAGAAAGCGCTCCATATCTTCAAGCTTTCGGTCAATAGCATGCGGCTGCGCTTTGGCACGGCAGTCGGCGCGCTTGATCTCGATAAGCGCACGGTAATCTTCCTCACCGAGACGGGCGAGCAGCTTGCGTGCCTGTACGCGGTCGAGCGGGGCTTTGGTGTCATGGATCTCCACAAGGTGCGTCACGCGACGCACCGTTTTGTTGGGATAACGCATCCGCCGCAAAATCTGCTCGGTAAGCCGGGCGCTGACGATGGCATGGCCTTTGAAATGCGCCACGCCGTTTGCATCGACCCGCCGGCAAGCGGGTTTGCCGAAATCATGGAAAAACATGCAAAGCCGCAGCGTTTCCTCCTGCGGCGCGGCGTCGAGCGCCGCGAGCGTGTGGTGAAATACGTCGTAGCAGTGGTACGGCGTGTTTTGCTGGCAGCCGATAAGCGCTGAAAGCTCGGGCAGGAACACCTCTAACACCGGGGCGAAACGGTCGATGGCAGCGCCTGCGGCTTTTCCGCATATGAGCTTGGTGAATTCTTCGCGAATGCGTTCGGCAGCTATGCGTCCGAGCAATGCCCGCGTGGCAAGCATCGCTTCGGCGGTATCCGGCGCTACAGCAAATCCCAGCGTTGAGGCAAACCGTACCCCGCGCAAAATACGCAGCGCGTCCTCGCTAAAGCGCTGTTCCGGTTCGCCGACTGCGCGCAGCGTACCGGCTTGCAAGTCCTTTATGCCGTCAAACAGATCCACGACACCGCGTTGCTCGTTCCAGCAAAGGGTGTTGACGGTAAAATCGCGGCGCAAAAGATCTTCCCGCAGATTCCGTGAAAAGGTCACGCTTTGCGGATGGCGCGCGTCCTTGTAATCGCCGTCCACCCGGTAGGTCGTGATCTCCAGAGGCATCCCGTCCAAAAGCACCGTAACCGTGCCGTGCCGAAGCCCCGTTTCGATCAGGCGGCAGTCCGCAAAAACCGCTTCGACCTCTTTTGGCAGGGCGGCGGTCGTGATGTCCCAATCCCCGGGAACGAGCCCAAGCAGACTGTCCCGCACGCAGCCACCTACGGCAAAGGCCTCAAAGCCGCTGTTTGCGAGCCTTTGCAGCGCAGCACGAACCTGTTTCGGCGCATCGATCTGCATCCTACCGCCTCCTTTCCAAGCCGAAAGTTCCATCCGAATTCTACCAGAAATCCCATATAAAATCAATGCCCTTACAGGTAGCGCATATGTAGTATTATCTGTTTAGTTAAAAAGTTGTTCTCCGTCTTTGAATGGCGTAAATTTGCGGAAAACTTTATATTCTGGTCTAAGTTTATTCGTTTTGTTAGCAAGATGTTGCGTAATATCACATATTGTGATATGATATACATAAACTTAGGGTTATTTTAATAAATTCCTTACGTACATTCCTGTATTAAAGCAAGACTTAGTGTGTTATATCATATTAAAGCATATTTCAGTTCTTAAAGGGGGAACAAAAGTGGATATTCAGATAACAGAGAGCGATGCGGCGAAAAAGATGCAGGAACAACTGCAACTTCTGCTTCTTCAAGTTATCGAAACTGCGATGAAAAAGAAATATGGCAAAAATTGGTTTCAAGCATCAAAGAAAATGTCCGAAGAAAATGCACAAAAAGCGCGTGCAGAAAAGAAAAAAGCAACACCGGTTATCAATCGAAGCTGGACAAGCTTAGATGATTTTGATTTTGCAGCCAGCGTGAAGACGCTTTTCTTTTTGGACGATTGTTTTACGGCGGTAATTGCGTATTACGGAATCGGAAAAGAAAAGGATGCTTTACATAATACCCTGCAAAATTTGATTTATTATCGCAACAATGTCAGCAGTGCCCACCGTCGGGCCGGGGATATTCGCCGGGAACAAGTTGGTGCGGAAGACGAACGAGTATTTGATCATAAAAAAGCAATGTCCGATATGTTATTTGTGGGCAAGTATTTCCGGGAGGAGAAAAACAACTCCGGCGAAAGCTATTATCAAATCATGAATACAATTTTTCAGACATTTGTGCATCAGAAAAGCCAAACTGTTGTGCAGGCGGAAATAAGACAAAATCCACTAAATGCGCAAGTCCCAAAACCCGCTCAGCCACGACGGCAACCAATGCAATCAGGCGTGAAACAGCCAGGTCAATCGCCGGTGCAGTCGCGGGCCCAACAGTCTGTGCAGTCATCAGTACAGTCGCCGATGCCGCAGGCGCAAACATATGGGGACAAAAAGATATTCAAACCTGTTATCATTGCTCTTGGTGTTACAATCGCGATCGTTGCTTTAACTGGTGCCGTGTTGATCGGAAGTAGGATTGGACAGCATAAAGCGAAGAGCGAGCAAGTGGTCGTGGCGGATTCTGTTGTTACGGGATCAACGCAAAAAAATACGAGTGACAGCGGCATGGCGGCTATTACTGGAGATGCGGGTACACAAAATATGCAACCGCAGACGGCACCGGCAAGTGTATCTACGATGTTGTACGGTACGGCAACGCTTGACGGTTTGCAGTTAACAATAGAGCAAGAGCCAAGCACGGGAATTCGAGTGAAATACAAAAACACGCAGGGGAATTCCTTTAGCTTCGGCTGGGCATCTAATTCCAATGTTGAAGCGGTAACTACGGAAGGCACATATTATTCTTATATAGAAAATAGCAGCTATAAAGTTCTCCCCGGCGATGAAGGCACCCTTTATATCTATTTCAGTGAATTGCCCGGGCAGTTGAAATCTCTGACCATCAAGTCCATTTATCGATTAAGTGAACGAGGTTTGCCGGAAATGGGAGCTGTTTCTGGCGGCGAACAGGTGACAATTACTTTTGAATAAAAGCATATCTCTGTATAAAAACTTATTCGTTCTCGCTCGCGGGTATGGGGAAATAATATGCTTACTTTTTCAAACCCCACATAAAAGTGTAGGTTTGTTAATGAGGTACTACAGATTAAGAAAAGGAAAAGGACGTATTTAGGGGAGCGCTAATTGAGCAAACGTTTCCTTTACGTGGAGTCCACGACACGCGGTTTTGGAGTGCACACGGTTTTGCAAACCGCGCGCCGTGAGAAAATTGAGAGTTTTATTGAATAAAAAAAGCCTTGAAACCGCGCGGTTATGCGAAATTTCAAGGCTTTTATTTTTGGCAGGGGCAGAAGGACTTGAACCCTCGGCACGCGGTTTTGGAGACCGCTGCTCTACCAACTGAGCTATACCCCTATATATAAATTTCAGGAATTACAAAAGTGGTGGGCCATCAGGGACTTGAACCCCGGACCGACCGGTTATGAGCCGGTTGCTCTAACCAACTGAGCTAATGGCCCAAAGCCAAACTGCCTATTTATTATATCGACAAACCTTGCCGCTGTCAAGCAATTTTTATAGAGGGTCAAGAAAATCTGTGTAGGTGTTACAATGATGTGTGACAAATAAGAAAAAAGATAGCGAATAGAAAGGACCTGTGTTAAGGTAGAGTTGC
>CALWVM010000021.1 GCA_944384985.1 uncultured Clostridia bacterium
CTCTTAATTGGCGTTCCCCGAAACAAGTCCTTTTTTCTTTCCACAATTCTGTAACACATCATTGACAAACCTACATTTTTATAGAGGGTCAAGAAAATCTGTTGGAATAATTGCAGCGCACCTTTGCCCGGATGTACTTTTCCATCTGGGCGAAGGCGCAACGCATATCATATTTAAGTGTCTGCGCTTTGAAATCTTTTCTTGCGTTCCGGCAGACGGAGCGCAAGACTGCCGATGTATACGACAAGGTGTCCCCGGAGGGCCCAATACAACCGCAGATTTTCAACGCCGGTTCGGATACGCGCTGTTACGGCTTTCATAAATTACCCTTATAAAAACGCGGTTCAAAGCCTGCGCTTTGAACCGCGTTTCGATATTCTTGCTTTTATAGGCTCATTCCTGCACCGTGTACGTGTCCTTTTCGAAATCCACCGTCACGGTTGTACCATCCGCATACGTCGTGCGCTGGCGGCGCGTGCTGCCGAGAAATTCGTGTTTGACCATTTCCTTGTTGTAAAGCTTTTCCTGAAGCGCTGTAAGCGGTAAGACGCGGTCTATCTCAGCTTTCAGCGCCGTCTTGCCAAGAAGCTCCATATCGGCGGAACGGTTGTCGTTGCCGATTTTCCTATCCGTTTGGGCAAAGGGATGAAAATACGGCATACCTGCGTTTAAAGCACAGTGCAAAATGCCGCCCTCGCCCTTTGGAATGCCCCAGTTATGCCACCAGTTCCACGGGATCATCACGCAGTCGTGGAACACAAGGCTGCCGAGCGGCACAGGGATGCCCACGCTTTCCCCGTCTTCCTGCGGACGCAGGGTATAGGGCCCGTGGTGCACCAGTGCAATTTTGTCTAAAAGCTGCATGGCAGGTTCTTCGGAAGACAGGATCAGCCCTTTGTCGTTGAGATAGTCGAAGCATTCGCCACGATAACGGATGCTCTCTTCCCGTGTTACCGTGTGGTCGGGATGGAAGCATTCGTCGCCGGGCACGACGGAGAACACGTCTAAGTACGCCCCTTGCACGTCTATGTCGTGCGCTTCCAATTCACGATACGTCTTTTCGACAAACGCCGGCGCCTCTGCGGTGCACAGGAACGTGTGCTCGCCGCCGTCCCAGACCGAGCAGTAAGGGTGTGAGCCGTCGATGTTCGTGACCGCTTTTTCTTGATCATACACGGGGGATGAATAATAGAAATCGCGGTACTGGTCGTGCAGAGCGAAGATATAGCCGAGCTCGCGGCAGGTGTCGGCAAGCGTCTTTAAGCCGTCCCAGCCGCCCGCCTGCGGGCAGGGCGGGAGAATGTACGGGTGGTTGTTGTCATAACCCTGTTCGCCCCAGCCGTCGGTGTGGATATAGAGCTTTTCGAGTCCCGCCGCCTTGATTTTTTGCATCTGCTCGGCGCGCTCTCGGAAGGTGGCATATAAAAACGCATTTGTACCGTTTGGGTCGTAAAATTTCGATGCCGGCTGGATCTGTGAGTAGATCTTATGATGCAGCACCGGGCAGCCGAGCAGACGGCGGATGTTCGGATTCTTTTCGATTTTCTCGTCAATGGATACAAACTGCCCAGTCTCTTTGAGATAAGCACGGTAATCCTTGGCAATGGCGTTGTAGTCGCATTCATCATGGAACACAAAGCGTATTCTGCGTTCGTAAGAAAGCTTCCCGAGCGAGGAGGACCAGTGCACGGAATTGACAAACGCGCCGTGCCTGCCGAACGAGGAAAACATGCATGCATCATAGGGCGTTTCGACAATGGCGCAGAAGCCGTGCCCGTCGCAGACTCTGCCCCAAAACGGCATGTAACAGTCCCCTGTGTTGATTTTCCGCAGATAATGTGCGAAGCCGAATGTGGAAAGAAAATTCTTCTTGTAGCCGTCCGGCATCAAAAAACCTTGCCGCATGGCGTCCACATGGTAGGAAATTTCTCCCTTATGTTTGGAATTGAACGGGGCAGGGAAATAGACAGCCTGCACGTCAAAGCCTGTTTCATTCTCAGCGTGCAGTGAAAACTCCACGGCGTCGTCTGTGATTTCGGCGGTGCAGATCAGCGTAAAATCAAGCATCTTGCCAAACGCAACAAAATGGCTGTACCGGCAGGTGACGCGGGTTTCCGTCGTTTCTACCTGTTTTTTCAAGGCGCTTTGCAGCGGGCGGTAGGTGCTAATATACCGCTTACCCACTTTTTTTCGCAGGATGATATACGGCCGTCTGCCGTCGCTTACCCACGAAAAGCCGTTGTGCACGATCTCGTAATCTCCCGTTACCGGGCTGAAAGTCAGTTTGATATTGCCGTCTTTCACGTTAATCCACCTCGATTTTAAAGCATATCGGCGGCGCTTCGGATACCGCGCTCTGCGCAGCGCAATTTATGTCTTTATTATACAGAAATGCGTGTGTTTGGTCTTTCAAAAAACGCGCAAAAACTTTAGAAAATCTGTCACGGTACAGGTTTGGTCATATTTCTGAACTTTTCGATTATATTTCGAATGGAAAAACCGTTCTCTATTTGTTATACTGTAAGCAGAAATCGAAAAGGGGCAGTGCTCATGAAACCGCAGTGGAAGTACAATTACGACTATGCGCAGTGTATGGTGATGAAGCTGAAAATGGCAGACCCGGACAAAACGGATCCGGGCAAAAGCAAGGTCTTGATGACCTTTGCCGACGCACTGGAATTTATAAAGAAAGTGGATGCCATGACGCAGGGCATCCAAAAGATCTATTATCTGGTCGGCTGGCAGTACCTCGGGCATGACGATAAGTACCCGGATTTTTTCGAGGTCAACGAAGCGCTCAAGCGAGAGCAGGACGCGACAGCTTACGACAGCTTTCGGTGGCTGTGTGAGGTGGCGAAGCAGTACCACTCCATTGTCAGCGTGCATATCAATTTTAACGACGCATACGACAATGCGCCCTCCTTTGACGATTTCGTCCGCGCAGGCGCGCTGATTCGGAAGAAAAACGGAAAACCGCGCGCCATCGAAAAGTACAATGGCCGCGCCTGTTACAAGACGTGTCTGAAAACCTATTGGGCGTCTGGGCTGTTCAAGCGGCAGATCGACCGTTTTATAGGGACCTTCCCGTTTATCGCCGAAACGGGCACCATCCATGTGGATAATTTTCAGTGCTATAAAAATTACAGCCCCGATGTGTCGATCCGCGAAATGCAGGACGCCCGGCGCAAAATGATCGCCTATGTCCATGAAAAGGGGATGGACATCACCTCGGAATTCACTTATAAGGAGACCGAAGACTTGCCAAACCGTCCGCTTTTCGGGCTTCCGCGCGAACATCACCGCCGAGCACCGATGGATACAGTCGGCTTCATCCCCATGACCTGGTGGTGCTGCCGGCAGACCAAAAAAGAACTGGTCGAGGTCCCGCCGCAGGTCTATTGCGGCGGCATGTTCCGCGAAAAACGCTATGAAAAGATCCTATACGGCAACATGCACGGCGAGGATATCCTTACGACGGATAACCCGCATTGGGTCGAGGATTTTCTGCATCAGTTTGCTACGCTGCAAGTGCCTTATCATTTCCTGTGTGCGCACAAGCGGCTGGCGATAGACGGTTGCGGGAGCAATTTGCACTGCACGTTTTCCGATGGGATCGAGTCGTTCGGCAAGACCCAAACCATTACGCAAAACGGCATGGTGCGAAAAGAAGGGGACACCCTGCTTTTGCCGCTGTTGCAAAAGAAAGGGCAGTATATTGCGTACAGCAAAACCGGGGACAGCCGCACCTGGCACATTCCCGAAGCGGTCGGCCGTTCGGCACAGGTGTACGTGATTACGGAAAACGGGAACGCTTTTGTAAATACTCTGCCGATCGGAAACGGCGAGCTCACGCTGCAAATCGAACCTCGGCAGGCACTGCTTGTAGTGACAAAGCAAGCGTAAAGCATGTCCATAAACGCACAACCCGGCGCAGCTTTAAAAGCTGCGCCGGGTTGTGTTGTTGTTCCGGATTTAATTTCCATTGATGAAGTCAATAAGTGCCGCCGCCGTGCAGGCGGTAAGCGGCAGCGGCTCGGCGGGTTCGACCATGTTTTCAAGGTAATGCGCATCGGAATTGCGCACCAGACGCATCCCACGCAAAAGCGGATGCCGCTCCAGATACTGTGGCAAAAACGCCTTGTGCGTAAATTCCGCTGTTTGAAAATCCAGCTCCGGGTACAGTTCCCCGAGCACCGACAGAAGGCTGTACGAAGCACGGTCAAGGTGCGCCGGGAAACACGCCCCGCCGAACGAACGCACGAGCTTGGGCAGCGCGTCGATGCCGATGGCGCTCGCCGTCGTAAGCAGCAGCGGTTCTGTATCCAGCACGCCGTCGAAAGCATCCAGGACAAGCTGTTCCCCGAAAATTTCGGGGCGGTTTGGCACGGGTGGCAGCGTCGTGTGCACATGAGCGGAAAAAGCTTCGGCAGCCTGCAAGTCCGGAAGCAGGCAGACGCAGTGGATCTCCTCAGCGGTGCAAAGCTCCATCCCCGGCACGACCGTAATGCCTTCCCGTGCACCCACTTCCATGGCGGCGGCACAGTTGCGGCAGGTGTTGTGGTCGGTCAGAGCGATCATGTCATAGCCCAAGAGCTTCGCCATGCGCACCAGATTGTTAGGCGTCATGTCCGCGTCGCCGCAGGGCGAAAGGCAGGAATGCAGATGCAGGTCGGCGTAAATGTTCATAGCAGTTTTGAAAGCGCACCGGCAAGCGTGAAGGCGTTTTCTGCGGACAACAGGATGTTCACATCCTGCTGCGCCGCTTTTTTTCTGGCTTCCTCGTCGAGCGGCGCATTCTCACAAAGCACGATACACGCACAGTCCGTAAGCACGCTCACCGCCACGGCGTTGACGTTGCCCATCACGGTGAACCAGCAGTTGCCGCTTTGCGCGCGCGACATGACCCAGCTCAAAAGATCGCCGCAGTAACCGCCCGTGATCTCGCGGTCAAGGTCAGCTTCTACCGTCGTCTGTAATCCGATTTTTTCCGCAAATTCCCGAACCGTCATAGCTGCTCCTTTTTACCGAACCGGTGTGTAGTTGATGTGCGCTTCCTCGTTTGTTGCTTCGAGCTTGAAGATTACGGGGCGCAGCCCGTCGTTGCAGCTGCAAATGGCAACGCCCGGCACGCGGATCCAGTCGCCGAAATAAAAAGTCCCGCTTGCCGCGCCGTGCGCGAGCGCAAACACATATTGGTAGATCGCTTTCCACGCCTCGTCGCAAAAGCCGTCGGGTTTCGCGTAATCGGCGTAAAAAACCTGCCCTTCTCTAAGCATCGGGCATTTGTCCAAGCCTTCTGCGCCATACTGCGCGGCAAGGTCTTCCTGTAGCGTGGTCTTTAATACGGTAATTTTAACTTTGTTCATTACTTTCTCCTTTGGTCTGGCTTGTGTCGGATTTGCGAAACGGCGCGGGGATCGGGATGCAGCCGCTGCCGTCGCCGCGGTCGCGTGCGAAAAATACGCAATCTTCGATTGATCCTTTCCCTCGCACGATGTCTTCGGCAAGGTCACGGCAGGAGGGCGCGCCGCAGGTCCCGCAGTCAAATCCCGGCAGCAGTTTTTCGATCTCGTTGAGCCGCTGCATTTTTTCCATTGCGCGGCGCAGGTCTTTGTCGAGCTTGAGAATATCCACAGGCCGAAGCGGTGTTTCCCACCGCATTTCACGCGGAATCTCGGCGTCCGGCAGACGGTTGCACGACTCCGGCAGATATTTGCGCAGTCGCAAAAGCCTTGCTTTTGCAACATAAGGATTTTCCACCGTCAGCGGCCCGCCGACGCACCCGCCCGAACAGGCGTTGAGCTCAATGAAGTCAAGGTCGTTGAGCTTTTCGTTTTCGAGTTCTTCCAGCACCTGAATAACGTTTTCAATGCCGTCCGCCGCAAGATACCGGTCGTCCTTAAGCGCTGCGGATTCCCCGCCGGAGGAAGCCCACCGCACACCCGCAAAGCCCGAATCCGCGAGCTTTTCCACTTCGTCGCGTGTGAGCTTTTCCATTTGGCCGAGCAGCACGGGGTAAATATCTTTGATGCCGAACACCCCGCTCACTTCGGACTTCGAGTTGCAGATGGGCTGCTTGATCGATGAAATTTTCGCTGTGCAGGGCGTCAGAAAAAAGACGCCGATGTCTTCCGGCGCAAGTCCCGTTTCTTTCTGCGCGCGTTTTCGGGCAAGCCGCGCCGCCACCTCCATGGGGGCGTTGAAATCGAGCACATTCGGAATCAGATTCGGGAAACGCACGCGAATGAGCCGCACAATCGCGGGGCAAGCCGAGGAGATCACGGGACGCACAATGTCGGGCCTCTGTAAGTAGTTGCGTGTCGCGTCTGAGACGAGCTCCGCGCCCGCCGCAACCTCAAACACGTCGTCAAAGCCGAGCCGCAAAAGCGCGGTCAGCACATAATTCACGTTGTCCAGATTGTTGAACTGCCCGTACAGCGTCGGCGCGGGCAGCGCCACGCGGTATTTGTAATCCAAAATCTCATTGAACGAATAGGTCTCGGCATATTTCGCGTGGTTCGGGCAAATGCGGATGCATTCCCCGCAGTCGATGCAGCGTTCCGAGATGATGTATGCTTTGCCGCGGCGCACGCGAATGGCGCCCGTCGGGCAGCGTTTGATACAGTTGATGCAGCCCTTGCACTTGTCCTCGTCGAGCCGGACCGAATGGAAAAAATCTTTGGAAGCCATGTTGATCGCTCCGAATCTGAACCGATATGCGCTACTTCACGTCCACGCGCAGATACATCGTGGTGCCTTCGCCGATCTTTGTGTCAATGCGCATATCGTCGGTGTATTTCTTGATATTGGGAAGCCCCATGCCCGCGCCGAAGCCCAGTGCGCGGACATTATCGGGCGCGGTGGAGTACCCCTCCTGCATGGCAAGCTCCACATCGGGAATGCCCGGTCCCTTGTCTGCAAGCACCATGCGGATGCAGTCCGGGTCAATGGAAACGTCGATCGTGCCGCCGTTTGCATGGATGACCATGTTGATCTCTCCCTCATACAGCGCAATGACGACGTTGCGGATGAGCGCCGGGTCAAAACCGAGCTTTTTAAGCTGGCTTTTCACATTGCCGGACGCCTCGCCCGCACGCGAAAAATCGTCGCCGGGCACGTCGTAGTGCAGTTCTATGAGGCTCATTGGATGGTGCCCCCCCGAAGTCCCTTTTCATACAGCATCCCGCATGCGGCGAACATCGGCAGCTGCGTGGAAAGCAGCACAATGTCGCGGTCACGCGCCAGTCCCACAATGCTTTCGTCCGGGTGTTTGCCGCGCACGAACACAATGCACTGCATATCCATCATTTCCGCGGTGCGCACCACCTGCGGGTTCACAAGCCCCGAAAGCAGTACCGCCTGCTCTTTGACATAGGCGAGCACGTCGCTCATCATATCGCTGCCGCAGGCGGAAAAGACCTCGCGGTCGAGAAAATCCTCGCCGCAGATGACCTCGGCTGAAAGGATCTCCTGAATTTCGCGAACCGTCATAGCCACAACCTCCTAAGGCATAATACCGTTTCTGTTTTTACATTATACATAAAAAAACAGGATTGCACAAGCGGTTTTTGCATACTTTCGGCAGAATTCGCGGGAATTCTTCGGCATTATGGTTGAAGCATGAGAAGTCTTATGGTATAATAACTAAGTTTTAAGCAGAAAGGGGAACCCACAGCATGAATATCGCGATTGTCGGCGATGGGAAGGTCGGCGCGGCGCTCACTGAGCATCTTTCCAAAGAAGGACACGACATAGTCGTGATCGACAAGGACCCGCGCGTCGTGGAAGAGATGGCAAACGCCTATGACGTGATGGGGCTTTGCGGCAACGGCGCAAGCTACAAGGTGCAAAAAGAAGCGGGCGTAGATAAGGCGCGGCTGTTGATTGCGGCGACTTCGTCGGACGAACTGAATATTCTCTGCTGCCTTGTGGCGAAAAAGGTCGGGGCGCACCACACCATCGCGCGCGTCCGAAATCCCGAATATGCGCACCATCTGCATTTCTTCAAAAAAGAGCTGGGCTTGAGCCTTGTAGTCAACCCCGAGTTCGCCGCCGCCAATGAGATCGCGCGCGTCCTGCGGTTCCCGACCGCCATCAATATGGAGAGCTTCGCCGGCGACCGCGTGGATCTTGCGGAAATCAAGATCGGCGCGGACAACCCCCTTGCCGGCCTTTGTGTCCGCGATATTCCCTCACGCTTCAAATCTCGCGTGCTGCTGTGCGCGGTGCAGCGGGACGATCAGGTCTATATCCCGAACGGCAGCTTCCGGCTGGAGGCGGGCGACCGTATCCATTTCACATCCGGCCGCAGCGACATGGTCGCGTTCATGAAAGAGCTTGGCATTTATAAGCATCGGACCAAAAATGTGCTCATTGCCGGCGGCGGAAAAATGGGCTATTATCTGGCGCGCCAGCTTTCCGAGACAGGGCATAAGGTCAAGGTGATCGAGATCAATGAGTCGCGCGCCGAACAGCTTGCCGATATGCTTCCGCATGCTGACGTGGTCTGCGGCGACGGTTCCGACCGCGCGGTGCTGCTCGAGCAGGGTCTCGACAATCAGGACGCCTTTGTCGCCCTGACGACGATTGATGAAGAGAACATCATCACCACCATGTATGCCGCGTCTCTGGGCGTAAGCAAAACGGTGGCGAAAGTCAACCGCGTGTCGCACGATATTTTGCGCAGCATCGGCATCGACACCGCCGTTTCCTCTAAGACGATCGCGGCGAACCAGATCCTCGGCTATGTGCGCGCGCTGGAAAATTCGGGCAGCAGCAGTGTGCAGACGCTTTATAAGCTGGTGGACGACCGCGTGGAGGCGCTGGAATTCCGCATTGTGTCCGGGGATGCGTTTTATGTAGGCTGTGCGCTTAAAGAATTGCAGCTCAAAGACGATGTGATGATCGGCTGCATCATCCGCAAGGGCAAATTTATTTACCCGGGCGGCGACGATGTGATCGAGGCGGGCGACAATGTGATTGTCATCAGCGCCGCAAAGGACAGCTTTACTGACTTTCAGGAGATTTTTCGCTGAAGCGCAGGGGGATAACGGCAAATGAATTATAGAATGGTCAGTACGACCGTCGGAAAGATCCTGCTCGCCGAGGCGATTTTGCTTCTGCTGCCGCTCGGCGTGGGTGTATATTACAAAGAAGGCATGGCCACGATGGCAGCATTTTTGATTACCATCGCTTTGCTGCTGGTCTGCGGGCTTTTGCTGGAGATCAAAAAGCCGCGCCACCGCCGGATGTATGCGCGGGAAGGCTTCATGATCGTGGCGATCTCGTGGGTGCTCATCTCGCTGTTCGGCGCGTTGCCGTTCGTGATTTCGGGCACGATCCCGGATTTTGCGGACGCGTTTTTTGAAACCGTGTCGGGCTTTACCACAACGGGCGCGACCGCGCTGCCTGAGATCGAGAGCCTGCCGAAAAGCATGCTGTTTTGGCGCAGCTTTACGCACTGGGTAGGCGGCATGGGGATCCTCGTGTTTGTGCTCGCGTTTTTGCCGCAGTCCGAGAACCAGTCCACCATGATTATGCGCGCCGAAGTTCCCGGTCCTACAAAAGGCAAGCTGGTTTCCAAGGCGATGGTGACGGCGCGGATCTTATATGCGATCTATTTTGTGCTCACTGTGGCAGAGATTGTGCTGCTGCTTTTGGGCGGGATGCCGCTGTTTGATGCGGTCACCAATGCGTTTTCTACCGCGGGCACGGGCGGCTTTTCCGTGCGCAATGCGAGCATCGCCGCATACGACAGCCTGTATGCGGATGTGGTCATTTCCGTATTTATGATTTTATTCGGCGTGAACTTCAACCTGTATTACCTGTTGCTGCTGCGCCAGTTCGGGCGGGTGTTCAAAAGCGAAGAACTGCGCTGGTATTTGGGGACTATCGCGTTTTCTACGCTTGTGATCGCCGTTAACATATTGCCCCTATACGGCCGCTTCACCACGGCGCTGCGTTACGCAGGCTTTCAGGTCTCGTCTGTCATTACCACAACGGGATTTGCCACGGCGGATTATACCCAGTGGCCCATCCTTTCGCAAGTGGTGCTTTTGGGGCTGTTCTGCATCGGGGCGTGCGCCGGGTCCACGGGCGGCGGCTTTAAGGTTGAGCGCCTGATGGTGCTTTGCAAAACGGTCGTTGCGCAGATCAAAAAAGCAATCAACGGCCGCGCGGTCGTGCCCGTGAAAGTGGACGGCAGAATGGTCGATTCCAATTATATCCGCGGGGTGCTGACCTATTTGGGCGCTTATGTCGCCATGGTGTTTGTCGGGATCTTCCTCATCTGTTTCGATGATGTGACCATGGAAGAGGCAATCGGCGGCGTACTGACCTGCTTTAACAACGTCGGTCCGTCTTTCGGGCGCATGAGCCCGGTCGGCAATTTTGGGATCCTCACCAGCTTTTCAAAGTATGTGTTGTCCTTTTTAATGCTGGCGGGACGCCTGGAAATCTACCCCATGCTCATCCTCTTTTACTATAAGGCGTGGAAACGCCGCAACTAAGATTCGGCAGAGCTTACAGCCCGCGAAAAGGTTTTACTTTTCGCGGGCTGTTTTGACAGAGGTGAAAATCGAACATTTTGATCGTTTTTCGAAAGGATGTGCGCAGGATTTCGAAAGTATCAGGTCCGCATTTGCGCTATGCTGGAAAGCACCGTGATAATTCCTAAGTTTTTGCGTACGTTTTCGCTGGAAAAGGGTCGCGGAATCTGTTATGATACCGTTGAAATCAGCGGAAAAGGGGAGTTTATATGCCCATTTTTGTAAAAGACAGGATCTTTGTTCTGGAAACCGAGCACACGCAGTATGCGTTCGGCGTGGATGAAAACAGTTACAGCCGGCATTTGCACTGGGGCGCGAAATGCGATCCGGCAGACTTTTTTATGCAGACGTTCGGCGACGAAAACTCCAACCATACCATGCTCGACGAATACCGGCAGGAATATACCGTTTTCGGTTCAACGATGTATCGCGCGTGCGCGCTGAAGGTGCGCTTCCCCGACGGCTGCCGCGAAGTGGAATTGCAGTATCTGGACTATGAAAAGGCAGAGGATACGCTAAAGGTCCGCTTTCAGGACCGTTCATATCCGCTGCGCGTTACGTTATGCTATAAAATCACCGCCGGGCTGGATATCCTTACGCGCTGGGTGACGCTTGAAAATACGGGCGATGCGCCCATTTTGCTCGAAAAGGTTTGCAGCGCAGAATTTTCACTGCCGTCGCAAAAACCGTATACCTTCCGCAACACCAACGGCGCGTGGGGCGGCGAGGGCGTCGAGTGCGTGCAGACGCTCACAGGCGGCGCGCTGGTGTTTGAAAGCCGCCGCGGCATCTCCGGGCACAACCAGTCGCCGTATTTCATTGCGTATCAAAATGCCGATGAGTTTTCAGGCGACGTCTTTTTTGCCGCACTCGCATACAGCGGCAATTTCAAGGTGAGTGCTTCGCGCGACCTTTACAGCTTTACGCGCGTGCATATGGGGCTCAATGATTTTGACTTTTCCTATACGCTCAAAGGCGGCGAGACTTTCGAAACGCCGAAAGTATTTTTCGGGTGCACAGAAGGCTTTGGCGATATGTCACGCCAGATGCACAAATTCGTCCGCCGGGCGGTGCTGCCGAAAGCCTTTGCCGAAAAACCGCTGCCCGTGCTTTACAATTCCTGGGAGGCGACGGGTTTTGACGTGAACAGCGAAAACCAGATGCGCCTTGCCGAAAAGGCGGCTGCGGCGGGCGTGGAACTGTTCGTGATGGACGACGGCTGGTTCGGCGCGCGCAGTGACGACCGCGCGGGGCTTGGGGATTGGTTCGTCAACCGTGAAAAATTCCCGAACGGGCTTCGGGAGCTCATCGAGCATGTCAACGCGCTCGGTATGGATTTCGGCATCTGGGTCGAGCCGGAAATGGTCAACGCCGACAGCGACCTGTTCCGTGCGCACCCTGACTGGACCTACCATTACAATACGCGCACCCCGCACGAACTGCGCAACCAGCGGGTGCTTAACCTCACGCGCCCCGACGTGCAGGCGTATCTGTTCGAACGGTTGGATGCACTGTTGACGGAAAACAACATCCGCTATGTCAAATGGGATATGAACCGTCCGTTTTCCGAAACCGGTGCGGAAAATCTTGAAAACCCGCAAATGCTCTGGTATCTGCACACCATGGCGGTATACGATCTGGTAGACCGCCTGCGTGCGCGCCATCCGCAGGTGCAGTTTGAAAGCTGTGCTTCGGGCGGCGGGCGGTCGGACCTTGGCGCGCTGCTGCACTTCGACGAAGTATGGCCCAGCGACAACACCGACGCGATTGACCGCATGACGCTGCAAAAAACCTATACGCTGCTGCGCCCCGTGAAAACCATGCGCGCGTGGGTTACGGACGTCGGCGGCCCGAATAAACCCACCTCGCTGGAATTCCGTTTCAACATCGCCATGCAGGGGGCTTTGAGCCTCGGCGGCAATTTGACAAAATACAGCGACGCAGATATGGCGATCTGCAAAAAGAACGTAGAATTGTATAAAGAGATTCGCCCGCTCGTGCAGTTCGGCGACCTGTATCGCCTTGCCGATGCGGACGAAGATGAATTCCTGTGCACGCAGTACGTCGATCCCGAGAAAAAACAAAGCGTCGTGTTCCTTGCCGCGCGCGGCACGCGGTTTTATAAAAAGCGCGTGACCCTGCGCCTTGCAGGGCTGGAGCCCACCCGCCGGTATCGGCTGGACTTTGACGGCAATGCGCTGGAAAAAAGCGGCGCGTATCTGATGGAAGTCGGCCTGCCCGCCCACATCCGCGGCGCGGATTATAACAAGATCGTGCGCATCTTCACGGCGGAATGACCGGCTGACGCAGGATTTCCACGCCCGCCAAAATTGCCCGAACGCGTAGTGGCGGGCTTCCACGCCCGACAAAAAGCCCTGGCTTTTGATTCAAATTCCGGCAAAACAGACGGATAGTTTCCAGAACGGCAAGAAGTCTTTCTCACGTCGATTTGTTCACAGGCAGGCATGGAAGTCTGCCACTACGCGGTTTGTACAAACGTTGAATTGCTTGCATTCTCAAGACTGCCTTTTTGTCCTTTTGACGAGGGGGCTGTCGCCGTAAGGCGGCTGGGGGAGAGACAATACGGTTGCTGTTTTTCTTTATTTATGTCTCTCCCTCCGTCTTTTGCCTATGGCAAAATCCACCTCCCTCATCAGAGGGAGGAAAGGGTTAGTACAGATTTTTGGTTTTCACTTTTGCCCCCTCTGACGAGGGGGCTGTCGAGCAAAGCGAGACTGGGGGAGAGAATGGACCTGTTTCTACGGCGGGGGCAAGCCCCCGCCCTACGCGCTGGAAATTTCACACTCGAATTAAAATAGGCTATGCATAGTCTATATTTTGTTTTTGACTTCGGTATCCTATAAGCAGAACTTTCGGAGGTGCGATATGGATACCGTTACTGCGATTCGTAACCGCATTTTGCAGCTCTGCGGCGAACGAAATATTTCTGTGAATCGGATTGCCAATCTTGCGGGGCTGCCGCCGTCATCCGTGAAAAATATACTGTACGGAAAGAGCCAAAACCCGAAAATTATCACGATTAAATCGCTTTGCGACGGTTTCGGCATCACGCTCGGCGAGTTTTTCTCCACGCCGGAATTCGACGCGCTCGAGCAAACTCTAAAATGAATATAAGAGCATAGCTCCAAGGCAGCATACGCGTTCGCGTATACGCACAAGCGAAGAATCGGATACACTCATATCGGGTGATACTATGAGTGTAAAAGATGCTGTCGTGCAAAGAATACAAGAACTCTGTGCACAGCAAGACCTTACTTATAATGCTTTGGCAGTTACGTCGGGGGTCACGCCGTCGACTGTATACAGTCTGATGGATGCCCGCCGCCGTGATGTCTCCATCGTAACCTTGAAAAAGCTTTGCGACGGTTTCGGCATCACGCTCGGCGAGTTTTTCTCCACACCGGAATTCGACGCGCTCGAACAGGAGATCCAATGAGTCTCACCGAAAAGCTGTCGGTCGCCGTCGATCGGCTTTTGTGCGCGTTTTTCCCGCGGCGCTGTGTGTATTGCGGTAAGCTTATCGTGCCTGAACGCACCGTCTGTGCGGATTGCGAATGCAGTCTGCCGCGTGTCGCGGCTCCCGTCTGTCCGTATTGCGGCTGCGCAAAGGCGGATTGTACCTGCAAGCAGAAAAAGCTCAAATTCAACGCGATCTGCGCCCCGTTTTATTACGAGGATACGATCGTGCGCGCTGTGCACCGCTTTAAATTTGAGGATAAAGATTTTCTCGCACGTCCGTTTTCCCGGGAAATCGCCCTTGCCGTGCGGCGGGATTTCCCCGAAATGTCGTTCGACGCGGTGGCGTTCGTGCCGTTCACCAAGCGGCAGGCGCGCATGCGCACGTTCAACCCGAGCGAGCTTCTGGCGCGCGAGACGGCAAAGGCGCTGGAACTCCCTTGTGCGCCGTTTTTGGAAAAGCTTTTTGAGACCGAAACCCAGCACAATCTGTCGCGAACCGCCCGCACGGGCAACGTGTTCGGCGTGTACGAGGTGAAAGACCCCGCCGCCGTGCAGGGCAAACGCATTTTGCTGGTCGATGACATTAAAACCACAGGCGCGACGCTTTCGGAATGCGCCAAAGTATTGAAGCTCGCAGGCGCTGCCTCCGTGCACGCCGCCACCTTTGCCGTTACCCGCAGAAAAAAGCCGGATTCGGCGCATGGAACAGCCGCAGACGGGGAGACTACGGAAAGCGGCAGGTGATTCGTTCGTTCTACCGAAAAAATCCGCCGAAAAACGACTGAAACCGCGCAATACGCTTGACAAATCGAGCCTTTGCTGGTATTCTATTTGCAATATGCGAAACGCTTTGACGAAGAATAAGGCGGCACGCACCCGTGCAGAGAACTGCCGGTCGGTGCAAGGCAGAGGGGGAGAGCCGTCCGCGTCGCTTCCGAGCGGTTTTGCCGAACGGGTGCACCCGTAAAGCAAAAACGGTTCCCCGCCGTTATCGGGCTTTGAGCGGCCGCAATGCGGCAAAGTGAGTGGTACCGCGGATCTTTTCGCCTCACACGGGTTATATCCCCGCGTGGGGCGTTTTCTTTATGTGTCTCCGTTGGACTGACTTAACGCTTTTTAATCTATGCACATACAAAGGAGAAACCTATGCGCAAAGAATTGGAAAAACAGTACAATCCGAAAAATGTAGAGGATCGCATCTACAAAACGTGGCTTGACAAAAACTATTTCCATGCCAAGCGCGAAGCAGGCAAAAAGACCTATACCATCGTGATCCCGCCACCCAATATCACCGGGCAGCTGCACATGGGCCATGCGCTCGACAACACCTTGCAGGACATCCTGATCCGCTACCACCGCATGGCGGGGTATGACACGCTCTGGGTGCCCGGCACGGACCACGCCTCCATCGCGACCGAAGCCAAGATCGTGGAAGCGATGAAAAAAGAGGGCCTTACCAAAGAGCAGATCGGCCGTGAAAAATTCCTGGAACGCGCCTGGGCTTGGAAAAAGCAGTACGGCGGCCGCATCATCGAGCAGCTCAAGAAGCTCGGCTCCTCGTGCGACTGGGAGCGCGAACGTTTTACGCTCGACGAAGGCTGCAGCAAAGCGGTCAAAGAAGTCTTTTGCAACCTGTATGAAAAAGGGCTGATCTACCGCGGCGAGCGCATCATCAACTGGTGCCCGCATTGCCTGACCTCGATTTCCGACGCCGAGGTCGAATATGAAGAACAGGCCGGCCATTTCTGGCACCTGCGCTATCCCTTCAAGGATGGCAGCGGATATCTGGAGCTTGCCACGACGCGCCCCGAAACGCTTTTGGGCGATACGGCGGTCGCCGTGAACCCGAAGGATGAGCGCTACCGCGACGCGGTCGGTAAAACGCTGATTCTGCCCATCGTCCACCGTGAAATCCCCGTGGTCGCCGACGACTATGTGGAGATGGATTTCGGCACCGGCGTGGTGAAGATCACACCTGCGCACGACCCGAATGACTTCGAGGTTGGGCTTCGGCACAACCTTCCGGTCATCAACGTCTTAACGCCCGACGCGAAAATCACCGACGACTATCCCGCCTACGCCGGGATGGACCGTTACGAAGCGCGCAAGGCGATCGTCCGCGACCTGGAAGCCGAGGGCGCGCTTGTCAAGGTGGAGGAATACAGCCACAACGTCGGCACCTGCTACCGCTGCGGCACAACAGTCGAACCGCGCGTGTCCAAGCAGTGGTTCGTCAAAATGAAGCCGCTTGCAGGCCCCGCCATCGACGCAGTCAAACGTGGTGATACCAAATTCGTCCCGCAGCGCTTTGAAAAGGTTTATTTCCATTGGCTTGAAAATATCCGCGACTGGTGTATTTCCCGTCAGCTCTGGTGGGGACACCGCATCCCCGCATGGTACTGCGCCGACTGCGGTGAAATCACTGTTTCCCGCACGACGCCGGAGGCTTGCGCCCATTGCGGCAGCACGCATATTGAGCAGGATCCCGACACGCTCGACACCTGGTTCTCTTCCGCACTGTGGCCGTTCTCGACGCTTGGCTGGCCGGATGAAACGGAAGATTATAAGCATTATTATCCCACCAATACGCTCGTCACGGGCTATGACATCATCCCGTTCTGGGTCATGCGCATGATGTTCTCCGGGATCGAGCAGACCGGTCAGGTCCCGTTTGATACCGTGTTCATCCATGGACTTGTGCGCGACGCACAGGGCAGAAAGATGTCGAAATCCTTGGGCAACGGCATTGACCCGCTGGAGGTCATCGACAAATACGGCGCGGACGCCCTGCGCTTTACGCTCGCCACGGGCAACAGCCCCGGGAACGATATGCGGTTCTCCGATACGCGCGTGGAAGCAAGCCGTAATTTTGCCAACAAGATCTGGAATGCCGCGCGCTTTATCCTGATGAATCTTTCCGACGATGAGCCCGCACCGCACATTCCGGAGGGCCTTGCGCTCGAGGATAAGTGGGTCCTCAGCCGCTTCAACACGCTTGCCGAGGGCGTGACGGATGCAATCGAAAAGTATGAATTGGGTATGGCGGTGCAGAAGCTCTACGACTTCATTTGGGACGTGTTCTGCGACTGGTATATTGAAATTGCCAAAATCCGCCTCAACGGTTCAAACGAAGCGGCCAAGCAGACGGTCAAAGCGGTGCTGGTGTATGTCATGTCCAATACGCTCAAACTCCTGCACCCGTTTATGCCGTTTATCACGGAAGAGATCTGGCAGGCGCTGCCGCACACGGGCGAGAGCATCATGATCTCCGAATGGGTCGCGGGGAACGACGCATTGCGATTCACCGCGGAAGAGGAAGAGATGGAGCGCATCATGACCGCGATCAAGGCTGTGCGCAACCGCCGCGCGGAAATGAACGTCGCCCCCTCGAAGAAAGCGAAGATTTTCATTGAAACGGCATATGGCGATACGTTCGAGAAAGGCAAAGTGTTCTTTGAACGCTTGGCAAGCGCGAGCGAAGTCGAGATCGGCGCAAAATTTGACGATATGGACGATGCGGTCTCCATCATCACGGCAAGCGCCAGAATGTATATCCCCATGGCGGAACTGGTGGATTTCAAGGCCGAAATTGCGCGGCTGCAAAAGGAAAAAGCGGGCGTGGAAAAAGAGCTTGCCATGGTGAACGGTAAGCTTTCCAACGAAAATTTCGTTGCGAAAGCCCCCGCTGCCGTCGTTGAAGGGCAGCGGCAGTCAAAAGCGCGGCTTGAAGAAAAGCTTGCGCTGCTGACGGAAAGCCTGCAAAATCTTGAAAAGCGTGTTTAAGCGCCGCCGGCACGGCGGGGCGGGTACGCCCTGCCGCAGGATTTCCTGTTTCTTGCAGATTTCTTAAATAATATCCTCCAATTTTAACCTTTTTGAAAGTTTTGATTTATTCTTTTGTAATTCCGGGGATATACAATACAGGCGAATCAAATGAGGAGGTCGCCTATGAACTTACTGGTCACATTGGATTCCAACTATGTTTATCCGCTGTGCGTGATGTTGCGGTCTTTGGTGCGTGCGCACCCGCGCATCTCTTTCGACGTATATGTGGCGTATGCCCATCTCACCGACAGCGATTTCAAAACCATCGGCGATGCACTCGAGGGCAGCGGCAGTCGTGTGATGGGCATCCGCGTGCCGGACACGCTGTTTGAAGGCGCGCCGCATTCCAAACGCTTAACAAAGGCGGCGTATTACCGCCTGTTCGCGTCGGAATATCTGCCGAAAACGGTGGACCGGGTGCTTTACATCGACCCTGACACGCTCTTTCTCAAGGATATTTCGGAGTTCTATAACGTCGAATTCGGGGATGCGTTTTATGCGGGCTGCACGCACAACAACCTGTTTTATCACACGCTCAACTTCCTGCGGCTGCACCTGCCGTCGGATTCCGTGTACCTCAATTCGGGCGTGCTGATGATTAACGTCCAGGCGCTGCGTTCGTTCTTTTCGCCGAACGAGGTCTTTCGGTACATCGAAAAGCATGCGCCGTTCCTGTTCTTTGCAGATCAGGATGTGCTCAACGCTTTGTATTATGACCGCATACTTGCGTGTGATGCGGCATACTACAATCTGGACGAACCTTGCTTTAAACGCATGGTCAAGCGTTTGGGCGAGACAGAAGCGCATGCGTTTGTGCAGCAAAACACCTGTATTCTGCATTACGACGGCAAATATAAGCCGTGGAAGCCGGATTATAAAGGCAAGCTCGGGGATTATTATCCCGATTGGGCGCGAAAAGGGGAAGTATCTTGGGTGAAAGCGGGGCTGTGAGCTCGTGAAGGAACAGGGAAGTACAACAAAATCCCGTGCAGCACGCCTGCGCAAATTTCTGCCGATCGTGCTGCCAATCGTGATTTTGCTTGGCTGCTCGGGCGTGCTGTATGCGACGTTCGGGCGGGAGCTGCTCACCATGGTCAAAGAGCCGCAGGTGTTTAAAGCATGGCTTGACAGCTACGGCGCGTGGGGCGAAGTGATTTTTGTTATCCTGCGCATCACGCAGGTCGCGTTCAAATATCTGCCCTCGGAACCGTTTGAGGTCGCTTCCGGCTATGCGTTCGGCATCTGGGGCGGGCTTCTGTGGTGTACCGTCGGCACGCAGATCGGCAGCGTGATCGTTTTGCTTCTGACCCGAAAATTCGGGATGCGCTTTGTGTCGCGCTTCATTGATCCCGAACGCCTGAACGGCTTTTCATTCCTGAAGCAGAAAACGCGCCGCCGCACGCTTCTCTTCATCATTTATCTCATTCCCGGCGCGCCGAAGGATATTTTGACTTATTTCGTGGGACTGACGGATATCCGCCTTTCGGAATACCTGATTATCTCGACCGTGGCGCGCATTCCCTCCATCATCACATCCACGATCTGCGGCGCGTATTTCGGGCAGAAAAACTACCTTGCGGCAATCCTGGTCTATGGCATAACGCTTTTGATGACGGGCGCCGGCGTGCTGCTTTACCGGTACATCCAGAAAAAACAGACTGCTGCGGCGAACGTCGATTGACAATCGGCGGAATTTATACTAAAATACCCCTGTGAGTAGGCTGAGCAATTGCGCACGCGCAAGCGTGTGAGGAAAGTCCGAGCATCACACAGCAGGGTAACGGCTAACAGCCGCCGAGGGCGACCTTAGGGAAAGTGCATAGAGAGATACCGCCGCTTTTTGCGGTAAGGGTGGAAAGGCGAGGTAAGAGCTCACCGGCGTGCAGGTAACTGTACGGCCAAGTAAACCCTACCCGATGCAACATCGACTGAAGTTGTCAGCTGGGCAGATACTTCGACGGATGGCTTCAGCGCACCGGCGACGGTGCGCGCAGATAGATAATTGCTTTTAACGACAGAACTCGGCTTACAGGCCTACTCACATTTTCTTTTGCGCCTCATACAATGCTATGGGGTGATTTTAATGTTGGATACCTTTTTCGGCGCGGTGTTTGTGGGGCTCGTGGTGTTTGGGCTGCTGGCGCTTTGCTATGCGATCATGCTCAAGGTGATGCTCCCGAAACGCAAATACGGGTATTACATAGTAATTCCGGCGCGGCGGTGCGACAGCGATGTGACCGCTGCGGCGTATGCCGCACGCATGAAAATGCATCTCATTGGCGACGAAGCCTACGGCAGCGTCGTGGTGCTCGACTGCGGCATGGAAGAAAAGCAGCGCTTAAGCTGCCTGAATGTCTGCCGTGAGACAAACGGGATATACCTCTGCGACTTCAAGGAATTTGAGGAACTGACAAAATGAGCGAGGAACAGGGCGCGCAGCGCCTGGACGGTACGGTGGAGGACATCCGCTTCCGCAATGAACAAAACGGGTATACAGTGCTGGAAATCGGCTGTGACGACGAGCTCGTCACGGCCGTTGGCACGTTCTCGGACATCTCCGTCGGCGAGACGGTGCGCCTCTCCGGGTCGTGGGTGTACCACCCGACTTTTGGGCGGCAGTTTAAAGTGGAAGCGTTTGAGCGCGAAATGCCCGCCACCACCGAGCAGCTTTACAATTACCTTGCTGCGGGTGCGGTCAAGGGGATCGGTCCCGCAACGGCCGAAAAAATTGTGCAAAAATTTGGGGAGCAGACCTTCGATATTCTCGAAAACGAACCGAAAAAACTCGCGACCATTAAGGGCATATCGCTCGATAAAGCCAAAAAAATCCAGGAAAATTTCAAAAAGCAGTTTGCTGTGCGCAGCGTGATGATCGCGCTCGAGGGCTACGGCATGACCCCGCGCGAATGCATTGCGGCGTATGATGTGTTTGGCTCGAACGCTGTCACGCGCATCCTTGAAAACCCGTTTGCCCTCTGCGAAGGCGAAACGGGTGTCGATTTTGAGCGTGCTGAGACAATCGCCGCGGCACTTCCAAATCCGCCGGCATCCTATCTGCGCGTGCAGGCGGGGATCGTCCATATCGTGCGGAAAAATCTGAATTCCAACGGTCACACCTGTATCCCGCGGGAAAAGCTCATAAAGATCGCCGCCGCCTATTTGGAGACGGATTATGACACGGTGGATATCCAGCTGGACGCGCTCATAGAAGCGCATACCCTTGTGTCGTGTGAACTGAATGGGCGGGAATTCATATTCTTAACCAGCGCCTATAACGATGAAAAAACCATCAGCGACCGCATCAAAATTTTGCTGCGCTTCCCGCCGCCGCAGTCCGAAACACTCGAACAGGATATCGCAAATATTGAGAAAGAAAACGGCATTTCCTATGCCGAGACTCAGCGCGAAGCCATCCGCACGGCGGTCGAACGCGGGCTTCTGATCCTCACGGGCGGTCCCGGCACGGGCAAAACGACTGCCCTCAAAGGCATTTTGCAGCTGTTCGAGCGGCAGGGTCTGGATATCGCGCTCGCCGCGCCCACAGGCCGCGCCGCCAAACGCATGACGGAGCTTACCGGCCGCGAAGCGAAAACGATTCACCGCCTTTTGGAGGTCGAATGGGACGAGCATGATAACGCCGTGTTCAAACGGGGGCTTCGCAACCCGCTCGAGTGCGAGGTGCTGATTCTCGACGAGCTTTCCATGGTGGATATCCACCTGTTTGCAAGCCTTTTGCAAGCGTTGCCGTTCGGCTGCCGTTTGGTTCTGGTCGGCGACGCCGATCAGCTTCCGCCCGTGGGCGCGGGCAATGTGCTCGCAGACCTCATCGGCAGCGACCTTCTGCCCGTGGTGCGCTTGACCGAGGTGTTCCGTCAGGCAATGGACAGCCTCATTGTTACGAATGCCCACCGCATCGTAGACGGCGAAATGCCGGTCCTTGACCGCAAAGACGGCGACTTTTTCCTGTTGGAACGCACGAATCCGTATGCGGCCGCAAAGACTATCACGGAGCTTGTCTCCAAGCGCCTGCCGCAGGCGTATGGTCTTTCTCCGACCGAGGAAATCCAGGTGCTCTGCCCCTCGAAAAAAGGCGAGGTTGGCACTGTGCATTTAAACGAACTTTTGCAGACAGCTGTCAACCCGCCGGATGAAAAAAAGGCAGAGCTTGTGGTTGGGTTCCGAACCTTTCGCACGGGCGATAAGGTCATGCAGACAAAAAACAACTACGACGTGATTTGGGAAAAACCGGACGGCGAAACGGGCGAGGGCATTTTCAACGGTGACATCGGCGTGATCGAGCAGATCGACCCGCACGCTGAGACTGCCCGCATCCGTTTTGACGACCGCACCGTGGTCGCCGCGAAAGAGCAGCTTACGGAAATGGAGCTTGCCTACGCTGTCACGGTGCACAAAAGCCAGGGCAGCGAATTTCCTGCGGTTATCATTCCCGTGATTTCGGTGCTGCCGAATCTCTGCTACCGAAATTTGCTGTATACGGCTGTCACGCGCGCCAAAAAACTGCTGATTTTGGTTGGTGCCGCCGCCGAAGTGGAAAAAATGGTGCGCAACGATAAAAAAACGCGGCGTTATTCCGCGCTGCAATATTTCCTGCACGACGACGTGCAGTAAGGAACCATAAAATGCGTGAAGTTATACCGCTTATGCAAGGCTGGACGTTCCATTTCGGCGAGATGCCGCAGACAGAGGATGCGGCGGCATGGGAATCCATATCTTTGCCACATACCTGGAATAACCTCGACGGGCAGGACGGCGGCGGGGACTACCGCCGTGGCAAAGGCTTTTACCGCCGCGTGTTTACCTTGGAAAAAGACGAACAAAAAGCATATTTCATCGAGTTCCTGGGCGTGAATTCCGTTGCGGATGTCTACCTCAACGGCACGCATCTCGGGCAGCACCGCGGGGGATATACCCGATTTTGCTTTGACTTGACAGAGTTCCTGCACACGGGCGAAAACACGCTGCTTGTTTGTGCGGACAATTCGCCGTTTCCCGATGTCATTCCGCTCACAGCGGATTTCACCTTTTTCGGCGGCATTTACCGCGAGGTCAATCTGATCGTGACCGAAAAGGTGCATTTCGTTCTGTCGGACTTCGGCTCGGACGGTGTGCGTATTTCTTATCCGAATACCCCGCGTGTGCGCGAATGCGCGGAACTTTCTGTGGCTGCAAAAATATGCGCCGATATACCTGTTGCCTGCACGGTGCGCGTGCAGGTGTTTTCCCCTGCACCGTTCACGCCCTGCAAAGGGGTGGAGCATCCCGATTTCAAGCCGCCGGAATCCGCACCGCAAATTGTTGCTGAAGCGCAGATCCCTGTTCACGGCGGCAACGCCGAGGGAACACTGTCTGTTGCTTCACCACATTTGTGGAACGGCAGGCGCGACCCGTACCTGTACCGCGTCGTCTGCACGTTGTATCGTGGTGGCACCGCAGTGGATGAGGTGCAAAAGGATGTCGGTTTCCGCTATGTCGAGATCCACCCGCGCAAAGGCTTTTTCTTAAACGGCGCATCCTATCCGCTGCGCGGTGTGAACCGCCACCAAGACCGTGAAAATATGGGCTGGGCGATCACCGAAAACGAGCACGACGAGGATTTTGCGTTGCTGTATGAAATGGGTGCGAACGCCGTAAGATTGGCGCATTACCCGCATCATCCGCATTTTTATGATTTGTGTGACCGCTACGGGCTGCTGGTTTGGGCGGAGATCCCCTTTGTGGAGCACATCGGCGGGTGCGGCATCTCTCCGCTGCCCACAGATAAAACCCTCGACGCGGCCGTGACCGCGCGGCAGCTTGAAAACGCACGGCAGCAGCTCACAGAACTCATTTTGCAGCAGGGGCACCGGCCTTCTATTTTCTGCTGGAGCATGGCGAACGAAGTCCTGCGCGAATATAAGGACACGGCTGCCAAGATGCTCGAAAGCCTTAATGCGCTCGCGAAAAGCCTTGATCCGACGCGCTACACGGCGCTTGCGACGAATCACTATGTCGGCGACAAATGGAAAAGTGACCTGAAAGGCTGCAATATCTACCCCGGCTGGTACTGGGGCAGTGCGCGGCAGTTCCGTGCACAGGCATTTGCGCATGTGCGCGCGAATCGCTTTTGCGGCGTGGCCGTGTCGGAATACGGCGCCGGTTCGAATGTTGCACATCACACCGAAACGCCGCAGCAGCCGAAGGATACCGTGTGCGACTTCCACCCGGAGGAATGGGCGAATATCGTCCACGAACACGCGCTTAAATTTTTTATGTCCACGCGCGCGAAAAAGCTTTGGGGCACATTCGTCTGGAATATGTTCGATTTCGCCATCGACAGCCGCAATGAGGGCGGGGTGCCGGGCAGGAACGACAAAGGGCTTGTGACCTATGACCGCCGCACGAAAAAAGACGCCTATTATCTCTATCAGGCATATTGGCGGACGCTTCCCGTGACATATATTACCTCACGCCGTTTTGCAGTGCGCAAACAGGAAACGATTTGCGTCAAGGTGTATTCCAACGCGAACGCGGTCACGCTGTCCTGCAACGGGAAACCCATTGCTGAACAAAGGGCATCGCAATGCCGACAGGCACATGTGTTCCTGTTCCGAAATGTACGGCTGCAAGCAGGTGACAACACCGTGACTGCCTGCGGTGATCATGGCGAGGAAGATACGGTTATTTGGCGCTTGGAGAAATAATTTTCTGTATCAAAGGAAAGCCGCCACACACAGCGCTTTGTGTGCGGCGGCTTTCTCTGCTGTACTTTTGATTAGTTTGAAGGCGTGGTTTTATCTGCATCCCCGGAATCGATCAAGGGCGCGTCAAGCGCGGGCTTTTGTGCGGAAGGCACAGCGACGGCGTTTGTCACTGCATCAATAATACGCATGAGCGCTTCGGGCGTACCCTGCTTGCGTGCCGTAACATTAAACGAATATTTGGCGCGTGTGTCCGTGTGCCGCGTCTGGTCGGAACTGTGCGTGACGTTGCCAGTAAATTTCGCGGTAACAGGGCTCCACCAGGATTTATATTCTGTATCGACGGTTGCGTTGTCCTGGTTTTTGGTCGTATCGTCCTCGGCGGTGTTGACTTCCAGCTCAAACGCAACGTCTGCCGTTTCCACGGCAAGATTTGGAATGCCCGTCATGGCAAGGAAAGGCGCTTGGATATAGCGCGTTTGCTGTTGACCCTCGGGATTTTCTTTACTTGTGACGGTTTCTTCATATTTGAGCGTTACCATGCGCATATTGCCCTGCTCATCCAAGCCGACGTCTTGGACAAAGTGCGCGAGCGACAGGCTCATCTCGCTTTGTGCCTTAATGGTTGCCACTAAGGGCGCAGCGACCATGGTTTCAATGGGCAGAGCGTTGACAATGCCGCCTATGATTTCATGATTCATACAGATGCCTCACTTTCTTGGATAACATTTTGAACTTGCAGACTGTTGTTAATCTGCTCTATAAGCCGCGAGACCGCCTCGGGCGGCGCGCTCTGCTTGTAGACCATTTCGATTTCCGCCAAGACGTCTTTGCCGTCTTTCACATCAGGCGCATGCAGTGCAACGTCCAGCGATCCGCGTGTAAAGCGGTATGTATCTTCTCCGTATGTAAACGGTGTGTCCGTTTCTTTTTGCTCCAAATCCTGAAGACAAACGTGCATTTTGACGTGCATTTCCGAAAATTGCAGACTGTCATGATGGCTTAAACACAGCAACGGAATCTGCATCTGCCTGCCGTTGCCGATGGGGAAAGCCTTTGTGAGTAAGGTTCCGTCTGTGTCGAAGAATTTTTCAAACGTACGTGCATAGTGCAGCTCAGCGATCTCAGCACTTGTGTTTACGCAGTGCTGCATCCCGCGCACAAGGTCGGAGAGTGTCAGGCGCTTCGGATTTTTCGGCTTTTGTTTCATGCTGTTTCACCTCCTTTCTCTCGATACAATCTATGCGAGTTGTCCTGTACATATTCACACGCGGCGGCGCATAGCTTGTTTATAGAAGGGAGCGATCAAATCATGCCGATTCCAAGCGCGCTGGTTCAGTATAAAAACGGAGACTATAAAAGCATAAACCAGTTCTTGCGAGGAAATGCTTTTTCGATGCCTTCTGCGAAAAGGGTCGAAATGGAGGAAAAAGTACAGAATATTTCCGATGCTATGACGGTGGGATTTCCGTCCGGTTTAACAAATGGCGTGCTGTACCGCGGTGCGAGCTTTCTGGATTTTTCCGTGCACAGTGAAAATCTGCTCAGGAAAAAAATAGGGAAATCAGGCACATGGAAGTTCTTTGTTTCTACATCGATCAGCGATGTGGTTGCCTCGCGTTTTGCCAAAGATGTACTGATTCAAATCACGCCGAGCCAGAGAACGCGGTACTATGATTTTGGCGAGGCCCCTGCTGGTGGAACAATGTTTAAGAACCTTAGAAACGAAAAGGAAATTCTTCTGGATCATGGCACCAGATATAAGATTACAGATATTCAAAGCAGTTCCTCAAAGCCCATCGTGGTGTCGGTAAAGCTGATTTAGGGCGTAGGAAACTGCTTGCAAAACTTAAAAAAGTCCTGCAAAAACGGTTGCCCGAACACGCGAAGTATGGTACAATACTTTGAAAACAACGGGACGCGTTATACTGTAAGGGGATAGAAATATGGATACCGAACGCATCTTTAAAACCTGTATTTTCGGCGGCTTCAAGCGTGAGGACGTGCTCTCCTATGTCGGCGAGCTCAAAGCGGAGATCGCATCGCTTACCGAGGATCTGCAAAAGAAATCGGACGAGCTTTCCGCGCTCTCTGAAAAGATCGATGCGCTTGAAAGCAGGTGCGAAGCGGGTGAGCAGGCCAAGCAGCAGCTTGCCGTGACGACCGGCGCGCTGGAGACGGCGCAGGCGCAGAATGCCACGCTGAAAGCCGAAAATGAAACTTTGCGCACCCAGCTTTCGGGGATGGACGACGAAAAACGCAAAATGGACGAAAAAGCCGAAGAGCTTCGCGCTACGGAAGCACAGCTCGGCGCGGCGTTCTTGGATGCGCGCAAATATTCCGACGAGATCGTGAACGCTGCGAACCAGCGGGCGAACGACACACAGTCCGAGGCCGCGCAAAGCATCCGCGAACAGGCGAGCGAGATCGCGCGCCTTTCCTCGGATGTGGACGAGATCTCCGCAACGCTTTCCAAATCGGTCGAAAACCTGCATGCCGAAATTTCGGCGCTGTCTGCAAAGCTGTCCAAAGCGGCGCAGGCGCTTAGTGTGCACCGCGACGCGGAAAAATTCGTGCCCGACGTGACCATGCGCATCTCCCCGGAATTCAGCGAGGCGCTTGCAGATTTGGAGCCCGGCGCCGGCGAACAGAATATCTACCGTTTCGACACGCCGAAAGAGGGGTAAACGTTGCAGGAATTTTCCATACAGACAAGCGAAATCAAGGCATATGCCCCAAAGCTTTCGGCGGGGGATACCGTGTATTTGAGCGGTACGGTCTACACCTCGCGCGATGCGGCGCATAAGCGTATCGCCGCGCTTCTTGAACAAGGAGAACCCACGCCGTACCCGATCGCGGGCTCCGTGATCTATTACGCAGGTCCCACGCCCACGCCGCCGGGCCTTGCCATCGGTTCGTGCGGGCCAACGACTTCGGGCAGAATGGACGTCTACACCCCCGCACTTTTGGATTTAGGGCTTGCCGCCATGGTCGGCAAAGGGCCGAGAAATAAAGAGGTTTGTGATGCGATCGTCCGCAATGGCGCGGTGTATTTCTGCGCCGTAGGGGGCGCCGGCGCGCTTGCGAGCAAGTGCATTACAAGCTGCGAGGTTATCGCGTTTGAGAACTTGGGGTGCGAATCCGTCAAAAAGCTGACTTTTTCGAACTTCCCGCTGACTGTGGCAATCGACTGCCATGGCGGAAACCTATTCATCTAACCCATTGGAGCATTTTATGGATTACAACGTATTTTTACAACTGCGCCGCGAGATCATAGAAAATGAATTCCGGCGTATGAACGATATGCAGAAAAAAGCGGTCTTTCAGGTGAATGGGCCGCTTTTAATTCTGGCAGGTGCGGGCAGCGGCAAAACGACGGTGCTCGTCAACCGCATTGCAAATCTTATCCGCTTTGGCGACGCATACAATTCCGATTTTTCGGAGCGCACGCCTGATGACCACGACATGGAGCTCATGCGCCGTTACCTTTCGGGCGACCATGCGGTCTATCCGGAGATCGCAGACGTCCTTTCCGTCCATGCGCCGAAGCCCTGGCAGATTTTGGCGATCACTTTCACCAATAAGGCGGCGAACGAGCTCAAAGAACGCTTGGCGGTAATGCTCGGCGAGGATTCCGTAGACTTGTGGGCAAGCACATTCCATTCCGCCTGCGTGCGTATTCTGCGCCGCAATGCGGACAAGCTCGGCTTTACCAACCGCTTTACGATCTACGATACCGACGACAGCCGCCGCGTGATGAAGGAATGCCAGCGGCTTTTAGGAATAGAAGACCGTTTTCTGCCGCACAAAATGATCCTTTCCGAAATCAGCCGCGCAAAAGACGCGCTGGTTTCCCCCGAAGAATTCCTGAAATCGGCAGGGGAGGATGTCAGGCTTCGAAAAATCGGCGAGTGCTATGCCAAATACCAGCAGCTTCTTAAAAATGCGGACGCCATGGACTTTGACGATCTGATTTTCAATACCGTCCGTCTGCTGGAAGAAAACGAGGATGTTGCAGAGCATTACAGAAGACAGTTCCACTACGTGATGGTGGACGAATACCAGGATACCAACCATGCCCAGTACCGCCTGACCGGGCTTTTAGCGGACGGTTACCGTAACATCTGCGTGGTCGGCGACGACGACCAGAGCATCTACCGCTTCCGCGGCGCGACGATCGAGAATATTTTGAGCTTTGAAACGCGTTACCCGGATGCAACGGTCATCCGGCTGGAGCAGAATTACCGCTCCACACAGAATATTTTGGATGCCGCCAATGCCGTGATCGCAAATAACAGCCAGCGCAAAGGCAAAAATCTCTGGACAGCAAACGGCGCGGGTGAAAAGATCGTGTTTGAGATCGCCGAGGATGAGACTTCGGAAGCGGCGTTTATCGTCGAAAAGATTACGGATTCCGTCGCGGGCGGTCGGCACTTTGGCGACCATGCGGTGCTGTACCGCATGAACGCAATGTCGGGTCCCATTGAACGCGCGCTTGTGAAAAACGCGATTCCCTACCGCATCATCGGCGGGCATAAATTCTATGACCGCATGGAGATCCGCGACGCGCTCGCGTACCTGTCCGTCGTCAACAACCCATCGGACCGCGTGCGTTTGCAGCGCATCATCAATGTCCCAAAGCGCGGCATCGGCGACACCACCGTCCAGCGTGCTAACGAGATTGCCGACCTGCTCGGCGTGTCGCTGTTCGAGGTGTTCAAGACCGCGGACGAATACGATGTCTTAAAGCGCACGGCGGGCAAGCTCAAGGACTTTGCCGAAATGATGGAGCGCCTGATCGCTTTCGCCCAGGATGCGACCCCTGCCGAAACGCTCAGCCGCGTATTGCAGGATACGGCGTACATAGAATATCTGCACGGTGAGCCGGAAAAATTTGACGACCGTGTTCAGAACTTGAATGAACTTTCTGCCACACTTGTGCGCTTTACGGAAGAAAATCCGGAAGGGACACTCGGCGATTATCTGGAGGAAGTCGCCCTTTTGACCGATATCGACAATTACAACGCGGACTCCGACGCCGTCGTTTTAATGACGCTGCACGCCGCGAAAGGGCTGGAATTCCCTGTCGTATTTATTCCCGGTATGGAAGAGGGGGTATTCCCCGGGCAGCAGAGCATGTATGTGGATTCTGAGGTCGAGGAGGAACGGCGTCTTGCTTACGTCGGCATTACGCGCGCAAAAGAGAAACTGTATCTGACCTGCGCACGTTCGCGGATGATCTACGGTTCCACAAACTACTACCGCCCGTCGCGCTTTGTATCCGAGATCCCGGAAGACCTTTTGGACATCCACCGTCAAACCGGATTCCGCGAGCGTGCTGGGCTTTCTGATGGGGCAAGCCATACTTTCCGCTACGGGAAAGCCGCGTCGCACGAGCACGCCGCGCCCGCTGTCAACCGCGGCTTTTCGAAGCCCGCCGCACCCGCCCGCAACGGTGCGCCGCTCCCGGAATTCCATCCCGGCGACACGGTAGAGCACAAGGCGTTCGGTACCGGCGTAGTCGCGAGTACGCGCCCCATGGGCAACGATGTGCTGTTGGAGATCGCGTTCCAAAAGGTCGGCACGAAAAAGCTCATGGCGCGCATGGCGAATTTGAAAAAGGTTTGATCCAAAAAGGACGCCGTTTGCATTGCAAACGGCGTCCTTTTATAATATCTATATCTGCTATCTGCTCAGATCCGCGCCACGCCGCTTTCCCGCGCAGCTTTTGCCACAGCGGCGGCGACGGTCTTCCCGACGCGCTCGTCAAACGCTTTCGGCAAAATATAGTCGGCGCTCAGTTCCTCATCGGAAACGAGAGATGCGATTGCCTGCGCGGCGGCGACCTTCATCTCTTCGTTAATGTCGCGCGCACGGCAGTCAAGCGTCCCACGGAAAATGCCGGGGAATGCCAGCACGTTGTTGATCTGGTTCGGGAAGTCGCTTCTGCCTGTACCGACCACTGCCGCACCCGCTGCTTTCGCAAGGTCCGGCATGATTTCGGGCACAGGGTTCGCCATCGGCAGCACCACGGCGCCCGCGTTCATCGAGCGCACCATATCCTCCGTTACGATGCCCGGGGCGGAAACGCCGATGAAAATGTCCGCACCGACCATCGCATCGGCAAGCGTTCCGGTTTCCTTTTGGCGATTCGTTATACGCGCCATTTCCGCCTGCGCGGGATTCAGGCGTTCATCGCCTTCGCAGATGATACCTTTGGAGTTGCACAGCAGGACTTCGCCGACGCCTTGTTTCATCAAAAGCTTCGCAATGGCGATGCCCGCAGCCCCTGCGCCGCTGAACACGGCGGTGCAGTCCGAAAGTCTCTTGCCGACCACGCGTAGCGCATTGAGCACCGCCGCGAGCACGACCACGGCCGTACCGTGCTGGTCGTCGTGGAAGATCGGGATGTCGGTTTTCTCCTTGAGCTTCCGCTCAATCTCAAAGCAGCGCGGCGCGGCAATGTCCTCCAAATTCACGCCGCCGAACGACCCCGCAAGCAGGGCGATGCAGTTGACGATCTCATCCACATCCTTGGAGCGTACGCAAAGCGGGATCGCGTCCACGCCGCCGAATTCCTTGAAGAGTACGCATTTGCCCTCCATCACGGGCATGCCCGCTTCGGGGCCGATGTCCCCAAGCCCCAAAACGGCGGTGCCGTCGGTCACGACCGCTACCGTGTTCCAGCGGCGCGTCAGTTCATAGGATTTGTTGACGTCCTTTTGAATTTCCAAACACGGCTGCGCAACGCCCGGCGTGTAAGCGAGCGAAAGCGCGTCTTTGTTGTCCACCTTGGCGCGGGCGGTCACTTCGATCTTGCCCTTCCATTGGTAGTGCAGTTTTAACGATTCGGTTTTGTAGTCCATGCTTTTCTATTCCTTTGCTTGAATTTAGTGTTCGATCCAATCGCGCGAGCGTTCTACCGCACGCAGCCAGCCTTTGTAAAGGCGGTTGCGTTCTTCGAGGATCATCTTCGGCTCGAAAATGCGGTCCACCTTGCGGATCTTTTCAATTTCCGCTTTGCTTTCCCAAAAGCCGACCGCAAGCCCCGCCAAGTACGCGGCGCCCAAAGCCGTCGTCTCGACCACGACGGGGCGGTTGACCTTGGTACGGATGAGGTTTGCCTGAATCTGCATCATAATGTCGCTGACGGAAGCGCCGCCGTCCACGCGCAGCTCTGAGAGCGCAATGCCGGAATCCGCCTTCATCGCTTCGAGCAGATCCGTCATCTGATAAGCGATCGCTTCGAGCACCGCGCGCGCAATGTGCTCGCACTTGACCCCGCGCGTGAGCCCCACGATCGTCCCGCGCGCGTACATATCCCAGTACGGCGCGCCGAGCCCTGTAAAGGCGGGCACAAAGTAGATGCCGTTTGCATCTTCCACGCTTTCGGCAAGCTCGTCACAGCGGTGCGCCGTATCAATCAGACGCAGGTCGTCGCGCAGCCATTTGATGACCGAGCCCGCGTTGAACGCCGATCCTTCAATGGCGTATTCCACTTCATCACCGATGCCCCACGCCACGCCTGTAACCAGGTTGTTCTCGGATTCCACGCGCTGCTTGCCGGTGTTCATCAATAAAAAGCAGCCCGTGCCGTAGGTGTTTTTCGCCTGACCGGCCTCAAAGCAGCCCTGCCCGAACAGCGCGGCGGGCTGGTCGCCGATCGCCCCGGCAATGGGCACGCCGACAATGTCCTCAAAGCCCAAAAGCCCGGGCGCGACCTCGCCGTATACGGCGCTGGAGGGGACGGGTGTGGGCAGAATGCTCATCGGGATATCCAGCGCTTCGCACAGGTGTTCGTCCCAGCAGAGCTTATCTACGTCAAACAGCATCGTGCGTGAGGCGTTGGAATAGTCGGTGATATGTACTTTGCCGCCCGTCAGGTTCCAAATGAGCCACGTCTCCACCGTGCCGAACAGCAGCTGCCCCGCGTCGGCAAGGATGCGCGCGCCGGGCACGTTGTCGAGGATCCATTTGATCTTTGTTGCGGAAAAGTACGCGTCCACCACAAGCCCTGTGTGCGCTTTGATATAGTCGGTCAGTTCTTTGTCCTTCTTGATCTCCTCGCACATATCGGCGGTGCGGCGGCACTGCCAGACGATCGCGTTATAAACGGGCTTGCCCGTGCCTTTGTCCCACAAGATCGTGGTCTCGCGCTGGTTGGTGATGCCGATGGAGGCGATGTCCGAGGTGAAAATGCGGTTGGCGGTGATGACCTCGGTGACCGCCTGGAACTGCGAATAGAGGATCTCCATCGCGTTGTGCTCCACCCAGCCGGGCTGCGGATAGATCTGGTTGAACTCGTGCTGCGCTTTCGCCACGATGTTGCCGCGCCGGTCAAACAGAATGGCGCGGGAACTGGTCGTCCCTTGGTCGAGTGCGAGCACATATTTTGCCTTGGACAAAACAAACACCTCGTTTCCCGTTGTTACGGATCTATGTGCGGCTTATTTACCGTCGTTTTTATGCGCGGCTTCGACCCGCGCGTCGTCAATGAGGTTGTGCAGCCCGTGCCAGTGCAGCACACGGCGGCTGAACCAGAGCGCCTGCGCTGTGCCGCGCAGCTTGCCCGGCAGCGCCTGTTTTAAGGTCGCATAGTGCACATGGTAGGCGTTGAGCAGGTCAAAATATTCGGGAAGCCCTTCTTCAAAACGGTCATAGCTGCAGTCCTCCGCCGCCGACCATGCCGTTTCTGCAATCGCGCCGAGCCGCGGGAAGATCTGATAGTCCGCTTTCTTTCGGTCGGGGACGTATTCTGTCCAAAGCGGCGCCTCCACCCCGAGGATATTTTCCGAGATGCCCGGTTCAAAATTATAGGCACGCTTGAGATCCACCCAGCCGTAGGGGAAATCCAGATAATAGGGGTAAGCCGAGGCGTTAATCATCTTGCGCCCGGCTTCTAACTCGTGGCGGACAATCCCATTTTTCTCATTTGCGCCGCACATCTGCCAGACAATGTCCCGGTCCAGATGATCGACGTTGTCCACGCCGTCATAATTCCACATGATGGGCGTGTAACCGTGCGCCTTGACATACGCAGCTACACGGCTCATGAAATATTGCTGCAATTCCTCTTCGTCTTTCAGCCCTTCTTTGCGAATCATGGCCTGGCAGTGCGGGCAGTGCTTCCAGCGCATTTTGACCGCTTCATCCCCGCCAAGATGCATATAGCCGTCCGGGAAAAGATCAAACAATTCGTCCAGCACATCAAATACAAAGCGGTAGGTGGATTCTTTCCCTGCGCAGAGAATGTCGTGCTTTACGCCCCAGTGCGTAGCAACTTTCAACTCGCGTGAAAAGCATGAAAGCTCCGGGTAACATGCAATGGCGGCAACACAGTGCCCCGGCACATCAAATTCGGGGATCACTTGGATAAAGCGGCGGTGGCAGTAGTCCACCACATCACGGATGTCCTCTTTGGTGTAAAAGCCGCTTTCGGGCTTCAGCCCAAAATTCGTGTGGCTGCGGCGCGAGCCTTTTTCGGTGAGCAGGGGATACTTGTCAATCTGCACGCGCCAGCCCTGATCCTCCGTCAAGTGCCAGTGAAAGCGGTTGAGCTTGTGCAGCGCCATCAAGTCGATCATGCGCTTGATCTCTTTGACCGGCTGGAAATACCGCCCGGAGTCGAGCATGAACCCGCGGTAAGCAAAACGGGGCTTGTCGTCGATGTAAAGGTCGGGAATCACGCCGTTGCCCTGTAAAAGCAGCTGCTTTAAGGTCTGAAGCCCGTAAAAGAGTCCGTTTTCGGCGCGCGCATAAATGTAGACGCACCCGTCGCGCGAGACAAGCCGGTAGCCTTCGTCATTGTCGGGTTCGTCGGTAAGCTCCAAACGGATGGTGTTCTCTGTGGCTTCGGAATCACGGTGGATGCGGATGTCAAACTGCTTTTGCACAAAATTGCGAAATTCGTCGACAAACGCCGCTTTGGTTATGGTGGTGTCCTCATCCAGCGTAAAGCGCGCCTTGCCGCCGGTGATGATCATCTCGTTCGGTTGTGGAACAATATTGAACATAACATCCCCCGAAAACGGATATTTTCAAAAACCTTCGCATTTTTCTTTTATTATAGCAAACCCTGCATAAAATAACAACATAAAAACCTTGCGAATTTCTCTTGCATTCCGTAGGGTTTCATAGTATAATAATTCTACCTTAATTGGGTCGTGTGCCGTGTGGGTCCTGTGCGACAGCGCTCCGTGAACCATGTCAGGCGGGGAACCGAGCAGCATTAAGCGGTCAGC
>CALWVM010000022.1 GCA_944384985.1 uncultured Clostridia bacterium
CTCTTAATTGGCGTTCCCCGAAACAAGTCCTTTTTTCTTTCCACAATTCTGTAACACATCATTGACAAACCTACAATCCGATTTTTTTCGACAAGACGCGGCTTCAACGCAACAAAACGCTTTTTGCCCCGAGTAGGCGCCGAAGTTCTGAAAGCAGCGGTTCATTGAGATCAGTCCCGCGAGAGGTCACAAATTTTTTGCGCGTATCGTTGTAGCAAAGATAGACGGGGATCTGCCCTTCAAAGATCGAAAGCAGGTTTTTCACCTTTTTATCCTGCGCGCTGTTTGCAGAGTCGATCAAAAGGAACATCCCCTGCCGAAGCTGCCGGGGCTGCTGACTTGCGCCGGACGATGCATGCTTTTCAGGCGCAGCGGCAACCGCATTTTCATCTGGCGACGGTGAAATTCTGTCGGGGAGGACCTTCGGGCTCTCGTCCTCACGCAAGGACAGCCTTCCGCGCACATAGACGACGTTTCCAACCGTCAGCAAATGCGAATACTGCGCGTAGACTTTCGGGAACACGAGAAGCTCAATACTGCCGTAAATGTCCTCGACTGTCACAAACGCCATGGTGTCATCGTTTTTCGTCGTTTTGCGTTTCACCGCCGTCACAATAGCAAGCAGCGTTACGGTGCTGCCGTCGCGGTGGGTGTTTGAAGCGTCCTCTTCCGATTCCAGCAGTTCGGAAACCGGTACGACATGCAGTTTTTCTGCAAGCTTTGCATACGCTGCCATCGGGTGCCCGGAAAGGTACAGTCCCGTTGTTTCCTTTTCCATTTGCAAAAGCTCCTGTGCCGGGAACTCTGAACAATGGCTGTATTCCGGCGCAAAGGAGACCGGCTGTGTCTGCCCGATGGAAAACAGATCCAGCTGCCCGTCGAGATTGCGGCGGCTTTCCGCGTCGAGCGCAGCGGTCACGGCAGGAAGGTTTTGTAACATTTCACGGCGGTTGAGATCCAGCCCGTCGAGCGCGCCGCTTTTAACAAGCCCTTCCACTGCGCGCTTATTGAATTCCCTGCCGTACAGACGTTTGCAGAAGTCGTAAAAGCTTTTGTAAACACCGTTTTTCGCACGTTCTTCCAAAATTGCGGCAATAAAACCTTTGCCGAGGTTCTTAATTGCCAGAAGCCCGAAACGAATCGCTTTGCCCTCCGGCGTGAAAGACTGTCCGCTTCGGTTGACATCCGGCGGCAGCGTACGGATCCCGAGGCGCATGCAATCGGCGATATACAAAGAGATTTTGGTTGCATCGTCGATCACACTGGTCAGCAATGCCGCCATGAACTCGCCCGGATAATGGCATTTGAGATATGCGGTGCGGTATGCCACGACCGCATAGGCGGCGGAATGGGATTTGTTGAATGCATATGACGCAAACGACGACATATCATCAAAAATGCTGTTCGCCGTTTTTTCATCAATCCCGTTCGCCACACAACCGCAGCACGCAACGGTGCCATCCGGATTTTTCAATCCGTAAATAAAGTTATGCCGCTCCTCCTCCATGACCTTGTGCTTCTTTTTGGACATGGCGCGGCGGACGATATCCGCTCTGCCGAAGGAGTAACCCGCAAGCGTCCGGAAAATTTCCATGACCTGCTCCTGATAGACCATGCATCCATAGGTCACGTCCAGAATCGGCTTTAAAAGCGGTGTTTTGTAGTGGATGCGGCTCGGATCGTGGCGGTTGGCAATATAATCGTCAATAGAGTCCATGGGGCCGGGGCGATACAGGGAAATGACCGCGATAATATCTTCCAAGTTTCGCGGCTTTAAGCGCGTGAGGACGCTGCGCAATCCCGCGGACTCACACTGGAACACGCCGTAGGTCTGCCCTTTGGAAAACATCTGATAGGTTGCGGCGTCATCCATTGGGATCTTTTCTATGTCGAAATCCGGTTTTCGCTCTCGGATCATCTGTTCGGCATCGTGAATGACCGTCAACGTACGAAGCCCAAGGAAGTCCATTTTCAGAAGTCCGAGTTCCTCGATTGCGGTCATGGTAAACTGCGTCACGATCGCATCATCGTTGCGCGCAAGCGGCACATATTCGCTTACGGGCTTGTCCGTAATCACCACGCCCGCCGCGTGTGTGGACGCGTGGCGAGGCATTCCCTCGACGCGTTTTGCCGTGTCGAGAAGCTCGCGGATTTTTTCATCGCGCTCATACAGCGCGCGAAGCTCGCTGTTCTTTTGCAGGGCTTTGTCAATGGTGATGCCGAGTTCGCGCGGGATCTGCTTGGAGACACTGTCCACCGTATTATACGGCATGCCGAGCGCGCGCCCGACGTCACGCACCGCGGCGCGCGCCGCCATCGTGCCGAACGTGACGATCTGCGCCACATGGTCCGCGCCGTATTTGCGGATCACATAGGCGATAACTTCTTCACGCCGCTCATAACAAAAGTCCACGTCGATATCGGGCATGCTCACGCGTTCCGGATTCAGGAAGCGTTCAAAAATGAGGTTATATTGCATCGGATCGATGCCCGTGATGCCCATGCAGTATGCCGCAAGGCTGCCCGCGCCTGATCCGCGCCCCGGCCCGACGGGAATACCCTGCGATTTAGCATAGGCGATAAAATCCGCGACGATCAGGAAATAATCGACATAGCCCATATCCCGGATCACGGATAATTCATGTTCCAGCCGCTCTCGGTAGGCTTCGGGCGGGTTATCGCCGCAGCGCTCTTTTAAGCCCGCGTAACAGCGGTTGCGGAAATAGGCAAAATGGTCTTCGCCGTTCGGCACGTCAAAGCGCGGCAGCTTGGTTTTCCCGAATTCAAATTCCACGTTGCAGCGTTCGGCAATCAAAGCGGTGTTATCTATCGCTTCGGGTGCAAAGGCAAACCGTTCGCGCATTTCCGCTTCGGATTTTAGATAAAATTCATCGGTGGAAAATTCAAGACCTGTATCCTCATCAATGGTGTGGTTGGTCTGGATACAGATGAGCACCTTTTGCGTTTTGGCATCCGTCTTATGGATGTAGTGCACATCGTTGGTCGCGACACACGGGATGCCCGTCTCTTTGGAAAGCTGCAGAAGCTGCGGCAGGATCGCCTGCTGCTCACGCATGCCGTGGTCCTGCAATTCAAGATAAAAATTGCCCTGCCCGAATACGCGGTTGTACCAAAGCGCCGTTTCCTTTGCGCCCTCGTAGTCTCCTGCCGTGAGTTTGCGCGGGATTTCGCCCGCCAGGCACGCCGATAAGGCGATAATCCCCTCATGATGGGCTTCCAGAAGTTCCTTGTCCACGCGCGGGCGCACATAGAACCCGTCCACCCAGGAACACGATACCATATAGATCAGATTTTTGTAGCCTGTCTCATTTTCACACAACAGGACCAGATGATAGCGCTCGGAATCCAGGCCGTGGACTTTATCCGTCAATTTACGCGGCGCAACATAGACTTCGCAGCCGATGATCGGCTTGATGCCGACAGCCTTCGCCGCCTTATAAAACTCGACTGCGCCGTACATGTTGCCGTGGTCGGTCATGGCAAGTGAGGTCATGCCCAGCTCTTTCGCGGCAGCACAAAGCTCCCCGAGACGGCAGGCGCCGTCGAGGAGGCTGTACTCTGTATGCAGATGCAGGTGGGTGAACGCCATATTGATCCCTTACCTTATGCGTTCAAAACCTTATTATAAAATTCGGGGAAACAGTCGAACGTAGCGAAATAATCCTTGGGCGTTTCAGCACGGCGGATCATTTCAAAATCTCCGTTTTTCTTCAGCAAAATCTCCGAAGAGCGCAGCTTGCCGTTGTAATTGTAGCCCATCGAAAACCCGTGCGCGCCCGTATCGTGAATATACAGCAAATCGCCAATCTCTATTTTCGGCAAAGCGCGGTCCACGGCAAATTTGTCGTTGTTTTCGCAAAGCGAACCCGTTACGTCATAGGTATAATCGGAGGGGGCGTTCTCCTTGCCCATAACCGTGATGTGGTGATATGCGCCGTACATGGCGGGGCGCATCAGGTTCGCGGCGCAGGCATCCACGCCGATATACTCCTTATAGGTGTGCTTCTCATTGATAACGCGGGTAATCAGCGCACCGTAGGGGCCCATCATAAACCTGCCGAGCTCCGTGAAGATCGCCACATCGCCCATACCGGCGGGTACAAGCGTGCGGTCGTAGACTTCTTTGACGCCGCGGCCGATCTCGGCAATGTCGTTGGGCTCCTGATCGGGGCGGTAGGGAATGCCGACGCCGCCTGAAAGGTTGATAAATCGGATGTTCGCGCCAGTCTCTTTTTTCAGCCGTACCGCAAGGTCAAACAAAACGCCAGCCAGCACAGGATAATAGGCGTTCGTAACCGTATTGCTCGCCAAAAATGCATGGATGCCGAATTCCTTGACGCCTTTCGCCTTTAAAATGCGGAATGCCTCAAAGATCTGTTCGGTGGTCATGCCGTATTTTGCTTCGCCGGGGTTGTCCATGATGTCGGTGGTGATTTTAAACTCCCCGCCGGGATTGTAACGGCAGCAAAGGCGTTCGGGCAGGCACCCGAGCGTTTTTTCAAGCACTTCGATATGCGTGATATCGTCAAGATTGATGATCGCGCCCATATCGGCGGCGTATTTGAATTCATCCGCAGGCGTGTCATTCGAAGAGAACATCACGTCGTCGCCCACCGCGCCGATGGCTTTCGAAAGCATCAATTCCGTTTTAGAAGAGCAGTCGCACCCACAGCCGTACTCGCGCAAAATTTTGATTAAAAACGGGTTGGGCGTCGCCTTGACGGCAAAATACTCTTTAAAGCCTTTATTCCATGCGAAAGCGTCCTTGAGCGCCTGCGCGTTGCGGCGGATTCCCGCTTCGTCATACAGATGGAACGGCGTTGGGAACTGCGCAGCGATCTCCTCCAGCTTCTCTTTGGTCGTAAACGGTTGCTTCGTCATAGGATCCTCCAAATTATTGTTTTGCGTATTTTTCTATCACAGCGGAAAGCGCCTGCACCCCTTCCCCGCGCAAAGCGGAAAACGGGATCAAAAGCTCCGGCGAAAGGTCGGGAAAATGGTCTTGAAAGGCGGTAAGACGTTCTGCATACGCCGTTTTATTGAGCTTGTCGCTCTTGGTAAGCACAACGGCAAACGGGATACCCGTCTCTGCAAGGAAAGACAGCATCGTTTCGTCGTCGGCAGTAGGCTTATGGCGCATATCCAAAAGCTGTACCACAAGCCGGATATTACGGCCCGAGCGAAAGTAGTCCTCTAAAAGCTGCCCCCAACGTTTTTTCTCGGACTTTGGCACCTTTGCATAACCATATCCGGGCAAATCCACAAGCCGCACGTTATCAACCCGAAAAAAATTCACCGTAGTGGTCTTACCGGGCACGGAACTTACGCGCGCAAGGCTTTTTCGATTACAAAGCCGATTGAGCAGCGAGGATTTTCCCACATTGGAACGCCCCGCGAAGGCGATTTCCGGGAGATCGGAACGCGGCAGCTGGGCACTGGTACCGAAGGCGGCTTCAAATTCCGTCGTTCTGAAGTTCATGAAAGCTCCTCTGTTCTTTTCGCGTGACGGCGTTTGGCGACAGGCGGCGTGGGAAGCACGGGATGTGCCTGTGTGCGCGGTTCTTCCGGCAAAGCTTTTGCCTCCTTCGGCAAAACCAGCGCGCGGGAGAGCACTTCGGCAACATCCGTCACGGGAATGAATTCCAACGCCCCGGCTACGGTTTTATCAATATCCCGCAGATCGGACAGGTTTTCGCGCGGGATCAGCACACTGTGGATCCCGGACTTGTATGCCGCCATGGTCTTTTCCCGCAAGCCCCCGATGGGAAGCACCCGTCCTGTGAGCGTGACCTCGCCCGTCATGGCAATGTCCGCTCGCACCGGACAGCCGGAAAGCGCCGACGCCACCGCCGTAGTAACAGCAATACCGGCGGAAGGCCCGTCTTTCGGGACAGCACCCTCGGGGAAGTGGATATGGATGTCTTTATTCTTATAGAATTGGGCGTCAATATTCCACTCTGCCGCGTGGCAGCGGATATAGCTGCAAGCCGCTTTGGCGGATTCCTTCATCACATCGCCCAGCGATCCGGTAAGCTCCAGCTTGCCCGTGCCCTCCATAACGGCGGCTTCCACTTTCAGAAGCTCGCCGCCGACTGAAGTCCAGGCAAGCCCGTTGACCACGCCGACGGTATCCGCCTGCAAAAGGTCATCCGGTTTATATTTACGCGGGCCGAGCAGCGTTTCAAGATCCGAAGCGCGCACGGTGATCTTTTCGGTCGCACCGCCGACAATCGCAACGGCGGCTTTGCGCATAACCTTGGCAATCGTGCGCTCCAGCCCGCGCACGCCGGCTTCGCGCGTGTATCCGTCAATCATCAGGCGCAGCGCATCGTCTGTAATGCGCAGCTGCGCGGGTTTGATCCCGTTTTCCGCAAGCTGCTTGCGCACCAGATGGCGCTTGGCGATCTGGAATTTTTCCTCCGCCGTATAGCTGTAAAGCTCGATGATCTCCATGCGGTCCAAAAGCGGCGCGGGAATGGTGCTCACGTCGTTGGCGGTGGTGATGAACAAAACCTTGCTCAAATCAAAAGGAATCTCAATATAATGGTCACGGAAGGTGTTGTTCTGCTCGGGGTCGAGCGCCTCCAAAAGCGCCGACGCGGGATCGCCCTTGTAATCACGCGAAAGCTTATCCACTTCGTCAAGCAAAATCAAGGGATTCGCAGTCTTTGCACGTGTGAGCGCGGCGACGATGCTGCCGGGCATGGAACCGATATAGGTCTTGCGGTGCCCGCGGATCTCGGATTCGTCGTTTACGCCGCCTAAGGAAATGCGCTCATATTTCCGGTTCATGGCATGCGCAAGAGACCGGGCGATAGACGTTTTGCCCACACCGGGCGGGCCAGCAAGGCAGATGATCTGCCCTTTGGCATTGCTCGAGAGGCTTCGCACCGCCAAAAATTCCAGAATGCGCTCTTTGACGGAATCGAGTCCGTAGTGGTCTTTGTCCAGGATTTTGCGAGCGCGTTCAAGGTTCAGGTTATCTTTGGTATATTTGCCCCACGGCAGCGCAAGCACCGCGTCCAAATACGAGCGGGAGACAGCACTTTCAGGGCTTGTCGGCTGGGTGCGGGCAAGACGGTCGCACTCTTGTAGAAGTTTATCTTCACTGTCTTTTTCAAGGTGAAGCTTCAAGACCCGATCCCGGTATTTCTGTGCCTCGTTCGCCGAGGATTCCGCGTCGCCGAGTTCCTGCGAAATCACCTTCATCTGCTCGCGCAAATAGTATTCGCGCTGGTTTTCGTCGATCTGCTCCTGCACGCGCTCGTCGATCTCTTCCATGGCTTCCAGCATTTCGATCTCGCGAACCAGCAGCACGCACAGCTTCTCAAGCCGGCGCTGCACATGCAATTCTTCGAGGATGCTCTGCTTGTCGGTATAGTCCAGAGGCAGGTTGCCCGCGATAAAATCGGCAAGCTTACCGGGCGCCTGAATGCGGGCAACAGCGGTAACGAACTCCGAAGAAAGCTTCTGGTTGAGCATGGCGTATTCTTCAAACAGCGTTTTGGCGTAGCGAACCAGCGCCGCTGTCTCCGCCGGGACGGCGGTACGCGGGTCACGGTCGGCCAACGGGCGCAGCCGCGCGACAAAGTGCGGTTTTTGCGCGGTCAGCTCCAAAAGCCGTGCGCGGAATTTCCCTTCCGCCACCACACGGTAATAATCGCCCGAGGGCAGACGCACGAGTTGTTTGATCTCACACACGACTCCGATTTTATAAAGAGAATCCGCATCGGTGACTTTTTCAGACAGGTCTTTCTGCGTCACGAGAAACAGGTTTTGCTTGGTGAGCATAGCGTGTTTGACAGCGGCAATGGACTGTTTTCTGCCAACGTCGAAATGCAGCGTCATATCCGGGAACACCACAAGCCCCCGCAGGGCGACGGCAGGCAGTGTAAACTCCTCACGAGCCAAAGGGTTAGGGTTCATATGTATTTCACTCCAAAAGGTAAAAGCTGAAATGGATTGAGTATAAATTATATCGTATTTTTCCGATTCCTGCAACAGAAACATTTTTTATGACAAGCGGAATCGAAAAAACGTCTGCAACCGGCATTCTTTTTGTTAATTTTTTAAACAACTTTTCGGAATTTACTTAAATTTTACAAAAAGATTGTTATTCTTTTGTCAATTCATTGACTTTTATAATCCCGCTTTGCTATAATGGCAAAGCAACACAAACAGGCTGCAATCCCGCCGCAGGCCGACTGCTTTTGCCGCTTGTCCCTTTCCGTCGGGAAGTTGCCGTCCGAAACCATATTCGGGTACGCCTCCCCGCATCCACGGCAAAAAGCGGCGATAAATTGTCGTAAAACGTCTTGCGCCCGGATTGTATCCCCCAACACAGTGAAAAATGTTTTCGGAGGTATTTATCATGTCCAGAGTCTACAATTTCTCCGCAGGTCCTTCCATGCTGCCGGAACCTGTTTTAAAGCAGGCGGCTGCGGAAATGCTTGATTATCACGGCTGCGGGCAGTCCGTGATGGAAATGAGCCACCGTTCGAAGGTCTTTGACGACATCATCAAAGGCGCGGAGGCTCTGCTTCGGGAGCTTATGAATATTCCCGACAACTATAAGGTCCTGTTTTTGCAGGGCGGCGCGTCCACGCAGTTCGCCGCCATTCCGCTCAACTTTATGAACGGCAGCGGCAAAGCAGATTACGTCATCACCGGTCAGTGGGCGAAGAAAGCCTTTGCCGAAGCACAGAAATACGGCGATGTAAAAGCGGTCGCCTCCTCGGCGGATAAGACCTTTTCCTATATTCCAAAGCTTGATAAATCGACCTTTACGCCGGATGCGGACTATTTCTATATCTGCATGAACAACACCATTTACGGCACGGTCTACCATGAGCTGCCCGACACGGGCAAGGTGCCGCTGATTGCGGATATTTCCTCCTGCTTCCTTTCCGAGCCGCTGGACGTTACCAAATTCGGGATGGTCTACGGCGGTGCGCAGAAGAATGTCGCGCCCGCGGGTCTGACCATCTGCATCATCCGCGAGGACCTGCTCGGCAACGCACGCGACATCACGCCGACCATGCTCAACTACAAAGTCCATGCGGATGCAAATTCGCTTTACAACACCCCGCCCTGCTACACCATCTACATCTGCAAACTGGTTCTCGAATGGCTCAAGGCGAACGGCGGTCTGGAAGCGATGAAAGAGCGCAACGTCAAGAAAGCCAAGCTGCTGTATGATTTCTTAGACAACAGCAAAATGTTCCGCGGCACGGTCGTGCCGGAGGACCGTTCGCTCATGAACGTACCGTTTGTTACGGACAGCGACGAGCTTAACGCAAAATTCGTCAAAGAAGCGACCGATGCTGGCCTTGTGAACCTCAAAGGGCACCGCACCGTCGGTGGTATGCGCGCATCCATCTACAATGCGATGCCGTATGAAGGCGTTCAGGCGCTTGTGGACTTCATGGCGAAATTTGAAAAAGAAAACGCATAAGGAGATCGGATGGAAATGTATCGTATTTTAACTTTAAATAAAATTTCGGAAAAGGGCTTGAAGAACTTCCCGGATACATATACCTATTCGACGGAAGAGACTGCCCCGGACGCCGTGCTTGTGCGCTCGGCTTCGATGCACGACATGGAACTGCCTGAAAACCTGAAAGCCATCGCGAGAGCCGGCGCGGGTGTGAACAACATCCCGATCGACCGTTGCAGTGAAAACGGCATCGTTGTATTTAACACGCCGGGCGCAAATGCAAACGCGGTCAAAGAACTGGTGCTTTGCGCCATGCTGCTTTCCTCCCGTAAGATTCCCGCAGCCATTGACTGGGTCAAAACGCTCAAGGGCACAGGGGCAGAAATGTCGAAAGCAGTTGAAAAAGGCAAATCCGCTTTCGCTGGGCCTGAGCTTAAAGGCAAAGCGCTGGGCGTAATCGGCCTTGGCGCAATCGGCGTACTCGTCGCCAACGCTGCGCTTTCGCTGGGCATGGAAGTGTACGGCTATGACCCCTTCCTTTCCGTAGATGCGGCGTGGGCGCTGTCACGCGGCGTACACCACTCGGCAACGCTTGACGAGATCTTTGCAAACTGCGATTACATTACCCTGCATGTGCCGCTGACGCCCGACACCAAAGAGATGATCTGCAAAAAGAACATCGACCAGATGAAGGACAACGTGCGCATCATGAACTTTGCACGCGGCGATCTTGCTAACACTGCGGATGTGATCGAAGCGCTCGGTACGGGTAAGATCGCGGCTTATGCGACCGACTTCGGTACGGATGAACTGCTGGATGTTCCCGGCGCGCTCATTCTCCCCCACCTTGGCGCTTCCACGCCGGAATCTGAGGAGAACTGCGCGGTTATGGCGGTGGATGAGATCCGCGACTTCCTCGAAAACGGCAACATCACCCACTCGGTGAACCTGCCCGATGTAAGCGTACCGCGCACCGGCAGAGCGCGCATCACCATCATCCATAAAAATGTGCCGAACGTCATCAGCAAGATCACCACGGTTGTTGCGGAAGAAAACATCAACATTGACAACATGGTCAATAAGTCCCGCGGCGAGTATGCCTACACGATGCTCGACACCGACGCAGACGTTTCCGCCGAAGCGATCGCCGCGATTTCTGCAATCGAAGAGATCGTGCGCGTACGCGTGATCTGATCTTTACAGAACAACACTAAACACAGGGACACGAAACGCAGACATTGCATTTCGTGTCTCTTGTTTTTTAGTAGAACAGCGGGTTTCTCCTAAAAAATCGCCCAAAATTTCAAAAGGAAATCTTTTTTCGAAAGTTCTACCGTGATTCGACTGCCGTTCGATTGCAATCTACCGTATAATCTGTTATAACGGGAACAGACAAGCAGGAACGGAGGCATCGTTATGGCAGACAAATACCAATTCGGAAATTTCCTTTATACGCTTCGCAAAGAGATGCATTTATCCCAAAAAGAGCTTGGCGCGCTTGTGGGAGTTTCCAACAAAGCCGTCTCCAAATGGGAAACCGGCGAGGCGTTTCCCAAAACCCAGACGCTGCGCAAGCTTTCGGAAATTTTCCACTGTTCCTTTGATGAATTGATGCTCATCAGCCGTTCGGATGAAAAAGAATACTTGGACCGAATCGAACAAATTACAAAAGAACGCGATGAACTGCAAAAAAAGATTGTCGAAATCCAATCCGGTCAAAAGCGCAAACGGGTAACTGCCTATGTAATCACTTTCCTTTGCGTCGTGTGCGTTCTCTCCCTGCTGCTTTCCGCGCTGCTGGTCCCCTATCTGCACAGCCGGCACAACAGCTCGCTTTCCGACGTGGAACTGTCCAGCATTTTCTACAATGGTTGGTATTACAAGCCCTATGCAGGTGCCGTTCTGCCTGACAATGCCAGAAAGCACAGCTTTGAAGAGGGACGCAGCGCATCTTATGAAACGGTATATCTGCACACACTGGAGGATCAGCCGTTTTTTATTTCTGTCCCCGACCGCGGGCAGGAACTGCTCTTTTGCCGTGCGGATGTTGCGCTGCAAAGCCTTGCGCTCGCAGCGGAAAATATAGAGTACTGCACGGTCGGTTCTGCAACGGATAACACGGGCTACGGGGAAACCCGCTGGCAGGAGGAAACCGAACTCCGACTGCTGCTGGAAGCGATTTCGAATCCGACAAACGAGGTCGTCGAACCGCTTGCTGATGCGGTAAAGGTTCCTCTGGCGCTGCATTTTCGGGAGTACCTGTTGACCGGCTCCATCGGATATTTTACGCGGACCACAAACGGCATCCCCTGTTTTTACATGGAACGGGAGCAAAAAACCTACCGAATCCCCTCACCCGAGGAAGCGCCGATTTTGTGGATGATCCTGAAATTCTTTGATATTATGCCAATGGAAAGCTAAAAAGCCGAATACATACAACTTTATCAGAGAAGGAAAAGCGAAGCGTAATTCTTACGCTTCGCTTTTTTGCTGAGAAATTTGGGATTCCTCTGTGGGTACTTCTGATTCTTTCGGCGGCGGGACGATCTCCGAGCAGGTCTTGCGGACATCCAGCCGGTCATAAAGCTGCTTATACCGCACGGAAAAGCGCAGACGGCGGTCACAGTGTTTGCAATAAAATTCGGCGCGGAACGCCGTGTTGTTGAACTTCCATTTTTTGACCTTTTTGAGCTTGCCGCCGCACACGTCACACACACAGTGGAACAGCGCGGGATCCACAAGCGGGCTTTTAAGATCGCTGATGTAATAAGGCTTAAAGCTGAGCCGTTCATAAAAGGTGTTGTCGCAGCGGCGCACAAAGGAATGCAGCTTTTCTGCTTCGTACACTTGCCGCAGGCATGCGGCTGCAAGGCGGCTGTCATCCAGCGCGCGGTGATGCGGGAAAGCGTTCGCGTCGATGCCGAGCTTCTCTGCCGCCGCCGAAAGCCCCAGCTGCTGCCCGGAGCCCGCAGCGTCCGTATACCCCTGGCAATATTTTTGCAAATCTGCATAGTTGTGCATAAAGGGGAGCTGCGGCATCTCCAAAAAGAAATCACAGTTTTTTATGAGCGTGCGCACATCGCCGTCGCCCCAGGTCAGAAAGGTGTTTTCTTCCGTCCCGAGCCAAGTTCTAAACTGCTCAATCGCCTCACGGAATGAAACGCCTTGCGCGAGATCGTCATTCGTCAAGTGCGTCAGGCTTTTTACGCGGCTTTGCAGCTTTTTGCCGACCACGGGATGGATGATAACCGAAAAGGAATCCCGTTCTTTCAAATCCTCGTCCAGCCGGACTGCTCCGATCTCTATGATCTCGTTCAGAAACCCGTCAAGCTGTTTACAAAAGGCGTTGTTCCACTCCATATCCATCACGATAAACTGCATGTCCGTTTCACTCCAAAAAAATCGGGCGGTGTGCCGCCCTGTCGATCAAGCGCGTCTGCAAAGCGCAGAAAGCAGCGCGCCGGGATCTGCCTTTCGCCTTTTTCGAATAAATCCGCATTCCCATCACAACCTAAAACAGCAAAACCGAAAGGTTGTGACCTGATTGAAAAAAATCCGCTTGGCGCTTCTCGGCGCCGCCGTAGGAACCGTCAACGTTCTCATTGGTGCGGGCGGCGGGATCCTTGCCGTGCCGATCCTCAAAAAAAGCGGGCTTGGGCAAAAGGAAGCGCAGGCAAACGCAGTGGCGGTCATTCTGCCGCTGACCGTTATCAGTTTAATTATATATGCAAAAAGCGAATATGTCAATTTAACGGGCAGTCTTTGGATCCTGCCGTTTGCCGCTGCCGGGGCGCTTTTGGGGACACTGGTATTCAAAAAGCTTTCGGCCAAGGCGTTACGCATCATTTTCGGGCTGTTTATGATCTGGGCGGGGGCACGGCTTTTATGGAAGGGATAAATGTTTTGGATGCGCTCGCCGTGGTGCTGAGCGCCTGTATCAGCGCTATGGGGCTTGGCGGCGGCGGGGTTTTGATTTTGTATCTGACACTCGTGCGCGACACACCGCAGATGGTTGCACAAGGCATAAATCTGCTGTTTTTTCTCCCCTGCGCCGTTACCGCCGCCGCCATATATCAAAAGCGCGGGCTGCTTCGGTGGGGCACGATCCTGCCGATGGTATTCGGCGGGTTTTTAGGCGTCGGCGCGGGCAGCCTGCTTTTGCGGCACATAGACACGCGGATACTCACGATCCTGTTTGCCGTTTTAATGATCGGCGCAGGACTTTATACAGTTTTCAAGCGTGAAAAAGCACAATAAATCTATTGTATCGCCGCTTCTTTTATGTTAAAATGCTGTTATCATCCGAAACAGCGCCGTCGGTCTCCCCCGCGGCGGGAAAGAGGTGCAGTGCATGAAAGGGAAACTCGTAAAGACGCTTTGTATTTTGCTTTGCGTTGTGCTCGGCGTCGGTATTGTCGGAGGTGTCGCCTTTTTGGTGATCGACAGCACAAACCGTCCTTCGGTGACGATCAATGTAAATGATAAAACAGGCGACATCACAAACGGTGCATCGGGCTTTTTGTACGGCTTCGCGGAGCCGGACATCCCCACTGTGGAAATCGCAAAGAGCATCGACGTCTCGACCCTTTCCACGAAGGCATTCGGCGGACTGCAGCACCCCATCGGGGACGTGAATCAGGTTGCCGACACCTTTCTTGCGGCGGGCGGCGAGCAAATCATTGTCTACACGCAGGATATGTACGACACCTGGTATTATCAGCTGGACAGTATGGACGAATATCTTGCGCGTGTGCGCCAAACCGTTACCGCGACCGAACAGGCGGAGTACGCGGATCATGTCGTATACTGTATCTACAACGAAATGGACAACGGCGCCTGGTTCGGGGATTTCAGCGTCTATGAAAACCGCGCAAAAACCTATGATGCATGGAAAGAGACCTACGAGCTTGTCCGCTCCATCGCGCCGGACGCCAAAATCGGCGGACCGGGATACAGCAGCTACAATTCCGAATACATACGTGAATTTCTGGAGTACTGCAAATCAGAGAACTGCTTACCCGACACGATGATCTGGCATGAGCTCGGCAACAGTTCCCTGTATATGTGGGAGGAGCATTTTGCTGACTACGCCGACATTTGCTCGCAGTTGAACATAGAAAAAATGCCCGTCTGCATCACGGAATATGGGCTGATGAAGACCAACGGGATTCCCGGGGAATCCGTTAAGTGGATCTCCCGCATTGAAAACTCCAAGACCGAAGCCTGTGTCGCTTACTGGCGGCTTGCAGACAATCTTTCGGACACCGTCGCCGACGACGTGACCCCGAACAGCAACTGGTGGGCATACCGCTGGTATGCCCAGATGACGGGTGAAACGCTCGCAGCTGAATCCAAAGACCTGTTTCAAAGCAATATGGGCGATTTCCTGCTGCGGAAATCCGACGAATTGGAGAACAGAGGTTTTTCGGCGCTCGCGACGCTCGACGAGGATAAGAAAGAGATCCAGATCCTTGCCGGCGGCACAGATCGGGATTCGGACATCATTCTTCAGAATCTGAATGAAGCGCAGGCGTTCGCCGGCGTAGAGACCGTTTGCGTTACCGCAGAATATGTGGATTACAAGGGCCTGGGCGGGGCGGTCAATGCGCCGACCGAAGGGTTTGTGCGCTATCTTCCCGTGGAGGATGGCGAAGTAACGATCGAGCTTAACGACATTCTGGACACACAGTGCTGGAACATCACGGTCACACCCACGGATATTGTTTGGGCGGACTATGAAAGCGGGATCCTCTCGGTAACGGGAACAGAGCGGAATTTGAATGATATCCAGCGCTATGAAGCGGAGGACGCCGACTTATTCGGAACGGCGAAAAAAGCAAGTGACACCAATTATGCCGCGTCGGGAGAAAAGATCGTGCGGATGACCAGCGAAAAAGAGAGCGGTGTGGAATTCGACGTGACGGCAGCCGAAGGCGGTACATACACATTAGATCTGGTCTATGGGAACGGCGCAAACGGCATACAGTACGCCGAGGACGGTTCCGTCTCAGACAAGGGCGTGCGCTCTCCCGTAGAGATCAAGTTGTTTTTGGATGAGCGCGAGGCGGGCACACTGACGCTCGACTCCACCCTGCAGGATGAATTTAGCGCCTGTGCGAGCCTGGAAGTCAACCTGCCTGCTGGCGACCACAGCATTCGGTTTGTTTTGCCGGAAAACACGAAATTTCTGGAAACACTTTCCTTCGATTTCCTCGACGTAACACGGCAAATCGGAACGCAGGGCAGTGCAGTATATGCGGTTGCAGACGAGGAACAGAGCGACGACGCACAGACGACCTTCCTGGTGCTTGCAAACGAGGATGGGTATCATGACATCCGATTCACGGCGAAAGCCGCCCCAAATACGCTGACTTTGAACGGCACAACGCTGTCTGACTTTGACATGGATACGGGAGAAGCGCCGGTTTACGGCTGCCAGCTGTATCTGCGCCGCGGCATCAGTTCCATCACGGTAAACACCCCGAATGCAATGGACATACAAGTCAGCAAATCAACCCGTGAAACAACGGACGGCATGACCGTTTATGCGGCGGAATCGCTCGGTCTTTCGGGCGGCGCGCAACGGAAAATTCCCGCTGCCGAAAGCACGGAGAAACTCGGCAAAACGAGTGATCTGCCCTACATTGACAACATTTCCTGCGAAAACGGCGCTTCCGCACAGATCACCTGCCTGACACCTGCGGACGGTTACTACCAGATCACCTTCCTGTACAGCAACAACGAGGAAGGCGGCGTGCACGCTTACAACGTCGATTTGGTCGAGCGGTATATTACCGTCTCCGTCAACGGCGAAAAACTCGAAAACACCTATTTCCGCAGCACATACAGCTGGGAAACCTACAAGACCAAGACCATTACCGTGTACCTGACGCAGGGCACGAACATCATCACGCTGTCTAACGACGGCAGCTATCGTTTTAACGGCAATGTGACCTATGCCCCGCGCATTGCGCAGGTCACCGTTGCGCCGCTTGCGGATGCAGGCTGAGAATAAAGGAGAATCCCTATGCCTTACGAAAAGTTGTTCACTCCCGGGAAAATCGGCAATGTAGAAATTAAAAACCGCATTGTCATGCCGCCGATGATGCTCGGTTTCGGGCAATTTGACGGCAAACCGACTGAGGCGATGATGGACTACTACGAAGCGCGCGCACGCGGCGGGGCGGGGCTTATCGTGACCGAGATCACCCGTGTCAACGACTTCAGCGGGGCGTCCGCATTCGCGCAGCTTGCCATAAGCCATGATTACCATATTAAGCCCTTAGCGGAAATGGCGCGGCGCATCCAGCGCCACGGCGCAAAATTCTTTGTGCAGCTGCACCACCCCGGGCGGCAGAATCTGGGCCTGATGATGGGCACGGTGCCATTGAGCGTCGCTATGGAACATGTGCTTGGGAAAGCATACGGCAAATTGTTCTACAAGGCTGCGCCGTATTTGGAGCCCTATATGAAAAAGGACATTTTCCTGAAGACCGTGTCCCCTTCTGAATGTGATAAAGCCTATTCCGCCGGCAGCCGCAACCGCGCTCTGACGGTACCGGAGATCCACAAGCTCGTACAGCAATTCATCGCGGGCGCGGTTCGCGTGCAGAAAGCAGGCGCCGACGGCGTGATGCTGCACGCTGCGCACGGCTATCTTATTCAGCAGTTTTTAAGTCCCTACACCAATCGCCGCACAGACGAATACGGCGGGTCGTTGGAAAATCGGATGCGCTTCCTTCTGGAAATCCTCAAAGGGATCAAAGCATCCTGCGGCAGCACTTTTCCCGTCATTGTACGGTTGAGTGTGGATGAATGCTATCGTGAGATCGGAAAGCCCGGCGTCGGTTATACTCTCGATGAGGGCGTGGAAATGGCCAAACGGCTGGAAGCGGCCGGCGCGGACGCCATTGACGTTTCTTCCGCCGGGTACGACACCTACAACTACTGGCTGGAGCCCACCTCCTTTGAACCGGGCTGGCGCAAGTATATGGCGGCGGCAGTTAAGAAAGCTGTTCACATCCCCGTACTCGCCGCCAACCTGATCCGCTCGCCCGAACAGGCGGAAGAACAGCTCGAAGAAGGCATACAGGACTTTGTCTGCCTCGGACGCCCACACATTGCAGACCCCAACTGGGCGGCCAAGGTGAAAGCCGGTCATCCGGAGGACATCAAACGCTGTATCTGCTGCTTATATTGTATGGAAAGTATGCAGCACAACGCCTTTCACGGATCGCATGCACACTGTTCCGTTAACCCGCAGCTTGGCCATGAAACGGATATTCTCAACTGCGACGGTGAGGGACGGCCGGTTGTGATTGTCGGGGCAGGTGTTGCGGGGCTGACCGCAGCGGAAATTCTCGGGAAACGTGGATTTTCTCCGATCATCCTGGAAAAGCAGCCGTTTGCGGGCGGGCAGTTGCAGCTTGCGAACAAACCGCCTTACAAAGACAAAATCAACTGGTGCATTGAAGACCTTGTAACCGCAGCCGAAAAGCACGGTGCAAAAATTCTCTATAATACCACCGCAACCCCGGAAGCCATCGCCGCCTATTCCCCCTACGCCGTTTTTGTGGCAACCGGTGCCAATGCGATTCGCCCGCGTTCCATCCCCGGTGCCGAACGCAAAAACGTTTGCACCGCCGATGCGGTTTTGGCTGGCAGCGTCAAGCTGCAAGGTGCGCAGGTCGCGGTCATCGGCTCAGGCATGACGGGACTTGAGACCGCCGAGCTGCTGTGCACACATGGCAACCGCGTGACAGTGGTGGAAATGGCGGATGAGATCGCGCCCGGCACATGGATGCAGCACATCGACGACTGCATGCCGCGCCTGAAAAAAGACGGCACAATCTTTTTGACCGGGCACAAGCTTTGTGCCATAGGACCCGAACAGTTGGAACTCGAAAAGACCGCCACGGGCGAAAAGGTCTTTTTAGATACCGAATATACGGTGCTGTCGCTCGGCGTGCGTTCGGAGCAAAAGCTTTATTCACAGATCAAAGCGCAGTTCCCCCACGTTGTTCTCCTTGGTGACGCGAAGCATCCGGGCAGGATCGCAGACGCCTCTGCCGCCGGCTATGCCGCCGCAAGAGATCTTCGGTAATCTCATAGTTTTACGCAAAGCGCACAGGGTCCGCCTGTGCGCTTTGTTAATGGATTAACAAAAATGGACCGGCTTTTCGCCACATTTTTTCGCTTTTTTCCAAAAATTCACAACTTATGTTTTCGCTATTGAATCTAAACACTATATAAGGTATAATTTTTAACAATCGGATAATTCTGGGTTTCTTTATCCGCAATTTTCTGTATGGAGGCAAATGTATGAAAGTTCAATTTACGGAAACGGTCCTGCGCGACGCCAACCAGTCCCTGATTGCGACGCGGCTGCCCTACAAGGATTTTGAAGGGATCTTGGAGACCATGGATCGTGCCGGCTATTATTCGCTCGAGTGCTGGGGCGGTGCAACGTTTGACACATGCCTGCGCTATCTGAATGAAGATCCGTGGGAACGGCTTCGCAAGCTTCGCGAAAAATGCCCCAACACGAAGCTGCAAATGCTGCTTCGCGGGCAAAACCTGCTTGGCTACAAGCATTATCCCGACGATGTCGTGCGTAAATTTGTACAGAAGTCCGTGCAAAACGGCATCGACATCATCCGTATTTTTGATGCGCTCAACGATGTGCGCAACATTGAAGTCGCGGTGGACGAAACCCTTAAGAACGGCGCGATTGCCTCGGGCGCTATCAGCTATACGAAAAGCCCCATTCACAACCTCGAAGCGTATGTTAAGATCGCAAAAGAGATGGAAAGCCTTGGCTGCCAGACCATCTGCATCAAGGACATGGCCGGCATCATGGGACCGCAGGAAGCCTACGACACCGTTAAGGCGCTCAAAGAGAACGTGAAAGTGCCGATCATCCTGCACACGCATTCCACAACCGGGCTTGGCATGCTGACGCTGCAAAAAGCGGTGGAAGCAGGCTGCGATGTCATTGACACGGCGATCTCTTCTTTCTCCGGCGGCACTTCGCAGGCTCCGACCGAAACCATGGCCTACGCGCTTGCGCAGGAAGGCTATGAAGTGGATCTTGATATGGATGTGCTCAAAGAGATCAACGACTTCTTCAAGCCCATCAAGGCAAAATTCCTCGAAAGCGGGCAGCTCAACCCTGTGGTACTTTCCACCGATACGGACGCACTCAATTATCAGATCCCCGGCGGCATGCTTTCGAATCTGGTTGCACAGTTGACCGCTCTGAATAAGATGGATAAATTTGAAGAAGTTCTCGCCGAAACGCCCCGCGTGCGCAAAGATCTCGGCTATCCGCCGCTGGTCACGCCCATGAGCCAAATGGTCGGCGCACAGGCGGCCTCCAACGTACTTTCCGGTGAACGGTATAAAAACATCTCGAAAGAAGTCAAGGCATATATCCACGGCGAATACGGCAGAGCGCCCGGCGAAATCGACAAGGAACTGCAAAAGAAAGTGCTTGGGGATGAACAACCTATCACCTGCCGTTTTGCGGACACATTGGAGCCTGGATTCGAAAAGGCAAAGAAAGAAATCGGCTCTCTTGCACACAGCGAAGAAGATGTGCTATCCTATATCGCCTTCCCGACACAAGCGGAGGCTTTCCTGAAAGAACGCGAGGAGAAGAAACACAACACCTTCACTTACGCAATTACAAAAGTGGAGTAAGGAGGGACGAACATGGATCTTTTAAAACTTGCCGCTGAGGAGACGACAATGTCTGCCGGAGAAGCCGTCAGCGTTTCTTCCACCGGTATGGTCGTGGTTTTGATCGTCCTTATTGTGCTCGCCGTTTTGGTCTTGCTGATTTCCAAAGCGGTCCGTGCCGCGCAGGGCAAAGGCCAACAGACGGGAGAAGCGCAAACGTCTTCTGCCCCCGCGCCTGTCTCGCAAGCCGCTGCGCCTGCCGCACCGGCTGTGAACGGCGTTCCCCTGCCGGAGAACCAATCCGCCGGAACGCTCGAGCTTTATGACTGCGACGAGAAATCTGCTGCCGTCATTATGGCAATCGTTTCCAACGAAAGCGGGATCCCGCTCAACCGTCTGGAGTTCAAATCCATCAAAGCCATTGAAGAATAAGGGAGAAGCCACATGAAGTATATTGTTACATTAAACGGCAAAAACTACGAAGTAGAAGTTGATGAACACAGCGAAGCAATCGTAACGGCTGTTACGACGGCGGCCGCGCCTGCTGCTCCCGCTCCTGTTGCGGCACCTGCGGCGGCAGCCCCGGAAGTTCCGGCTGCACCTGCTGCACCGGCTGCTCCGACGGTCACGGTTACAGGCGGCACCGACATTAAAGCGCCGATGCCCGGCACCGTGCTCAATGTCAATGTAACCGTCGGGCAGGATGTGAAGACGGGCGACGTGCTGTTTGTTCTGGAAGCCATGAAGATGGAAAACGAAATCGTCGCCCCCTGCGACGGTAAAATTACTGCCGTTCTCGCGACCAAGGGCAGCACGGTTTCGACAGACGAACTGCTGGCAAGCATCGGCGGTACGGCTACGGCAGCACCTGCTGCACCTGTGGCGGCGCCCGCACCTGCGCCCACTCCGGCTCCGGCACCTGCACCCGCACCCGCACCTGCACCCGCACCCGCACCTGCACCGGCACCTACTCCTGCTGCTCCGGCAGCACCTGCCTCCGGAACAGCGGTCAACGCGCCGATGCCCGGCACAATCCTGAGCGTCAATGTGCAGGCTGGCCAAGCAGTCAATGAAGGTGACGTGATGTTTGTGCTCGAAGCGATGAAAATGGAAAATGAGATCGTTGCGCCTATGAGCGGCACGGTCACGAGCGTGACTGCCACCAAGGGCAGCACTGTTGCCACCGACGAACCTCTCGCATATATCGGATAAGGAGGTGCATATGCACCATGTCCGTTTTTCAAGCCCTTTCTGAACTTTTGCAAAAGTCCGGTTTTTTATCGCTCAGTTGGCAGAATTGGGTGATGATCGCCGTTTCTTTTGTGCTTTTGTATCTTGCAATCGTCAAAAAGTTCGAACCGTTACTGCTGTTGCCGATTGCATTCGGCATGCTGCTTGTTAACGTCTACCCGGACATTATGGCCGACCCGCTGATGCTCTCCTCCTATGAAGGCGAAGTTGTGGAGGGCGCGCACTGGTACGATACGGGCGTTTTGCGACTCATTTATATGGGTGTAAAATCCAGCATTTTCCCCTGTCTGATTTTTTTGGCAGTCGGTGCGATGACCGATTTCGGTCCGCTGCTTGCAAACCCATCGAGCCTGCTGCTCGGCGCGGCGGCCCAGCTTGGCATTTATGTGGCATTTATCATCGCGATCTGCAGTGGGATGATCCCCGGTTTTGAGGGCTTCACCGCTAAGGAAGCTGCGTCTATCGCCATCATCGGCGGAGCGGACGGTCCTACGGCGATTTATTTGACCTCTAAGCTCGCGTCGCATCTGCTGGGGCCCATTGCCGTCGCGGCATACTCCTATATGGCGCTTATTCCGCTCATCCAACCGCCGATCATGCGCCTTTTGACAACCAAGAAAGAGCGCGAGATCAAAATGGAACAGCTGCGAAAAGTCAGCAAAGCGGAGAAGATCATTTTTCCGATCGCCGTCACCGTGCTGTGTATATTATTCCTGCCGTCCGTTGCACCGCTTCTCGGCATGCTGATGCTTGGAAACCTGCTGCGGGAAAGCGGCGTCACGGATCGTTTGAGCGACACGGCGCAGAACTCGCTTTGCAATATCGTGACGATCCTTTTGGGCGTTACCGTTGGCGCCACAGCAGAAGGGAAAAGCTTTTTGGATGTCAAAACGCTTCTCATTATCGCCATTGGGCTGTTGGCATTCGCCTTTTCCACCGCAGGCGGTGTTCTGTTTGCAAAGCTCTTGAACCTTGTTACCAAAGGTAAGATCAACCCGCTCATCGGTTCTGCGGGCGTTTCCGCTGTGCCAATGGCGGCGCGTGTATCCCAGGTGGAGGGTCGCAAATACAATCCGACCAACTTCCTCTTGATGCACGCCATGGGTCCGAACGTCGCGGGCGTCATCGGTTCCGCCGTCGCAGCAGGGTATCTGTTGATGCTGTTTGAATAAGCCAAAAACAATACAAAAAGGAACGGCAGCTTTCCTGTGAAAGTTGCCGTTCTCTTTTTCAAAACAGATATTGCTTTGGATGCGAGTATCAAACTTCTCAAAAAGAAAAAGCCCCGCACGCAAATCGCGTGTCGAGGCTCTCGACTGGTGCCGGTGACCGGGGTCGAACCGGTACGGTATCGCTACCACTGGATTTTGAGTCCAGCACGTCTGCCAATTCCATCACACCGGCATTTTTGACGTGAATATAGTATAACGGATTTCCCGGGAAAAAGCAACAACAAATTTTTCTTTTTTGCAGTTTTGAAATACTAAAATGTGTTCGCGTTTTACAATTTTTTCGTGCAGGATATACCGGGAGTGCGATTTTGCTTCGCACTCCCGGTTGCAAACATTTACTTATTCTTTTTCCGCTTTTTCACATCCTGCTCGATGCGGCTTTTCCAATCGGCGGAAAGCGGTGCATTCATACGAAAACAGCCGATGGTATCGCTGAGAACCTCATAGTTCAACTGCGTTCCTGTGCTGTCGCTTTGGTAGGTCACGGCGCGGTCCTCTTGGATTCCGAAGTCGCGCGCAGTCTGCACAGCATCCATATTGGCACCCAAGAACAGAAACTCCCAGCCGTATTTATCGCGTTCTTTTTCAATCATGGTGCGAACCTGCTCGGCTGTAAAAGCATGGCTGGCGTTTTCCATGCCGTCGGTGGTGATGACGAACAGCGTCTGTGCGGGAACATCCTCGGGACGCGCATAGCGGTGGATATTCACGATATGCCGGATGGTGCTGCCCACGGCATCGAGCAGCGCTGTTGTGCCACGCACCGTGTAGTCTTTTTCCGTCAGGAACGGCACATCTGCAAGCTGCAAACGGTCATGCAGTGTCGTGATTTCGTGGTCAAACAAAACCGTCGTGACGAAGCAGTTCCCTTCCTGCTTCTTCTGCTTTTCGAGCATCGCGTTGAACCCGCCGATGGTGTCGCCCTCCAAGCCGGACATGGATCCGCTGCGGTCCAGGATAAATACAAGCTCGGTCGTGTTGTTTCGTCTGTTTTCCTTCATTTTCAAAACCTCCAAAAAAATACTGTGGCTGCAAATCTTTGACCTTGCAGCCACAGTATAATGTTTTTTGAAAGGTTTTTGGTCGCCTGCCGGGCGACAAATCAGCCGCCGAGCAGGCTTTGGTCGAAAGCGAACAGTGCCTCATTGATCTCAAGGATATTGTAATTTCCCTTGCCTATGAAATATTCCACGATGATGTCGAACTTGCTGCTGTGCGACAGGGCAAAGCCCGCCTTTTGAAGCAGGTCTTTGGTCTCCGAAAGCGGCAGTTCCAGCGCAACGGCAAAGGCAAGGGCTGTGGGCTTGCTGGGCTTATACAACCGATTGCTGCGAATTTTGGAAAACAGCTTGCGGTCGATGTTCGCCTTTTTATAACAAGCCGCATCTGTCATACCTTTTTCGTCGATCTTGCGCAGCAGCATTTCCGAAAAGCTTTCATCCATCTGCCGCAGTGCATGTTCCAAATCGTCGGCTTGCGAGACGGTGGGCTGCGTCTCACAAGGCTTCTGAAACACCGTAATGCTGTCGGTATATACCGGTTCATCCTGCTGCGTCGGTACAGGCATATTGTGCAAAGCCGATGCGGGCAAAGGTGCTTCAAGCTGTCGGCTTTCCTCCTGCACACAGCTTCTTTCAAGGTCCGTATCGATGTGCGCATCCACATAGGTATCATCGATATAAGCGGCGATATCGCCATAGAGCTTTTCGCTGATCTGATATGCGCCTTTATCGAAAATGACGAGGTAAACCAGCATTTCGCTTGTCAGCAGATATTCGGTGATCGTATCGACCGCCACGCGGAACGCCTGCGCTTTCGGGTAGCCATACACGCCGGCGGAGATCAGCGGGAATGCAACGCTTTCGCACCCATGCGCTTCGGCAAGGCGCAGGGATTCAAGGTAGCAGGACTGCAGCGTCTCTTTTTCCCCGTTCGTGCCGCCACGCCATTTCGGCCCGACGGTGTGGATAACGTATTTGCAGGGTAAATTATACCCGCCTGTGATCTTGGCCTGCCCCGGCTTACAGCCGCCGAGCTTCATGCATTCAAGCAGAAGCCCCCTGCCCGCCGCTTTGTGGATCGCGCCGTCTACGCCGCCCCCGCCGAGCAGTGTGGAATTCGCGGCATTGACGATGGCGTCACACTGCACTTTTGTGATGTCGTTTCGAATCAGTTTTAAAGGCATTCGGCTTTTCCCCTTTCTTGTTATTCCGCAGGCTTTTGCGGTAGGAGCGCCTCGGCATAATCCGCGCTCTGTGCGTCCCAACTGTCCACGGCATAGATGCGGACGCTGTGCGCCGTTTTCGAAAGCAAGACTAAGGGAAGTGCAAGCGTAACGCGTTTGCGCATACGCGCAAGCCCGTTATAAAAATCGCTGAAAAAGAGAAATTCCTTTCCGTCATTTGTCACGACTTTATAGCTGTGCACAAAATCATCGTCCCTTCCCGCCTCGAAGGTCAAAAGCAGCTCGCCGTCGGCATATGCTGCCTGTGCAGTCTGGCAAAGCATTTCAGGCGGTCGGTTTGCCGCTTTACGCGGGGAAAAGGCGTACCGGCCGTCGTTTTGGTACGGCATGGGGAAAGTCCACGGGCATTCGGGTTTTTCTTCGGTTACGCCATCCTTCGCGAAACACAGGCGGCGCAGGCGGAACGTGTCGTCAGACAATTCCATGAGAAAGCCCATCGGAGTTTCTTCGGCATGCGGCGGGATCGTACCGTTGACCTTGCCCTCTTCCAATTCTATATAGGAAAGCGACTGCGTACTGAACACCGTATACTTCCCCTGCCAGACCGAGCGTTCATCCAGGATCGAATAATGGCTGTGTCCACTGAAATTGACCAGATTCGGATACCCGGAGAACAGTTCATTCAGTGTGTCGTCGCCCCACGCATCCGCACCGTAGCAGGTGTCGCGCGGCTGGTTGTGCGTCATGACGAAGATCGGCTTGCCGTCGGACTCGGCTGCCGCCGTATCTAATGCGGTTTTGAGCCATGGCAGCACTTTTTTATAGCCTGCCGTCATACTGCCGCAGTTCGGCGAAACACCGATGAAATGGAAACCGTTGACGACATAATGCGTCCAAGGGGATTGCCCGACGATACGCCGAAATGCAAGACGGTGCGGAATCGCGGTCAAAAAGCTTTTGTTCCAATAATCATGGTTGCCCAGAATGGTTTGCACCACAGTCGGTGTGCCGTCAAATGCTTCCCGCACGGCGTTCCGATAGGTCCGAAAGGCAAAGCGTGTACCGAGATCGCCAATGTCACCTGCGAACAGCACCATATCCGCCTGCATCTCCCGATATGCCGAAAGTGCGCGGCGCAGGCTTTGCAAATAGGTATCCTTCTTTTTTAACCCGCCTTTTGTAGGCGGAAGCTGTGTGTCGGAAATAATACCGATCTTCAATAGTGGTGTATCGATCTCGATTCGTTGGATCTTCGGCGTGTGCATGGAAATCCTCTTTTCGCTTTACAGGCTCGCAGCCTATATTTTACTGTCACAGCCTAACATATTTCTTAGAAAAAGTCTATATCATACCGGGGAAAGTCCAAAAAAAAGACAGAGAATCGCCCTGAGCGGATCTCCGTCTTTCTGTTGGTTGCGTTTGTCAAACTAAATTGCGAATTCCTGCTGCCGCCTGTAAGATCCAGCGCGCATCTGTCGCATTCACCGTGCCGCTTCCGTCCACATCCGCCTGCGGGAAAAGAGCGTCGCTGATTTCGCGCAGCCCTGCCGCAATCTGCAGCGCACGACGGGCATCCATAGCATCCACATCGGAATCGCCGTCCAAATCGCCCATTACGCCGCTGGGCTCGGGCTCAGGACCGGGTTCCGGATCGGGCTCCGGATCGGGCTCCGGTTCGGGTTCCGGTTCGGGTTCGGGCTCGGGTTCCGGTTCAGGATCCGGAATCGGCGCAGGGTCTACGGAAGTATCCCCGACCAAACGGCAGCGCTCCGCGGGCAGATTGTCATACAAGGGAATGGCAAACACAAAGTTCTGGGAAAGCAAATTGTTGTCGCGATAAGCGTTATAAGTAATGCTTGCTTCGTTGCACGCGCCGGCGACATTGGTCATGTATTGATGCCAATACAGCCTGCCGTCACTACTATCCACATCAAATTTTTGCAGATAGATGCTGTCCTGCCCGCAGGTCACATAACCGCTGGTGATCCACTCTGCGCCGCCAATGATCGCTTTATACGGTGTGTTCCACGGTCTGCCGTAACTGCCGCTGCCGGCGGCATACTGCAAGCCCTGCTTGATCGGGTCATTGGTCGAAGAGGTCGCTTGGATATTATAGAAATTATAATACCCGGTAATGACAGAGCCGTCCTTGCAGGTGTAGTTGCCGCTGGTGGAGCCGCTGCCGCTTCTGCCGACCTCCTGGATGATCTTAGTCGCAAGGAAATAGGCACTCGAACCCGACTGCTTGGCCGCCTCCAAGATTGCCTGCGCATATGTAACCTGTCTGCCGTCTGTGGCGGTAATGGTTTTGCCATCCATGAATGTGCCCTTCAAGACCGCCTCGATGCCCGCAAGCGTTTGCAGCTCCTCGTCATAGGAAAGCAGCTCGAACTGGAAAATACGCGATTCTGTCATCAGGTTGCGTGGATCCATATAATACGCGATGGTCTGGTCGGAAGCCTGATACCAGCCTTCTGCGGATTTTAAATACTGCCCGTTTGCATCCTTGTAACGATATGCGCTGTTGGATGAAGGGCTGATGACGTTGCGGAACGGCTCGCCCGCATAGGATTCGTTGTGCTGCACGTCGTTCCAGTCAAGCCCCGTATCGTAGAAGGTAAAGGTCCAGTTCGGATGCACCTTCATCAGGTCGTTGAGATACGGGCGGTACGCTTCGGGGACATCATAAATATTCTCCGCTATGCCGCCACCGGGTTTGTCCGTGCCGCCCGGATCCGTTGACGTAACGGCAATATAGATCGACGCGACATAGCCCGAAACGATCTTTCCGTTGAATGTCGCTTCGATTTTATACCAGGTATAGCTTGTGCTGCCGTCGTCACAGGGTACTTCTTCGAGGACAGAGACCGGGCTGCCTTTCGGAAGCTGCACGACCTCGCCGTTCTGATACAACACGCTGTGATTTGTGCCGGGACCTGAACGCACACGCAGCGGGCTGCTTTGGGTATTCACCTGCCCTGTCGTCGCCGCGAGTACAGGCAGCACAGCTGTGCACAAAAGCACCAGCGCCAGCAGCAGCGAGACGAGCACTTTCCTTTTCTTCATGTTTCACACCTCTTGCTTAGGAACATCCTGGGTTTTTGTTTTTATATTTCAGGCACAGTTGGCTTGTAAATACCGAATGATACCGTTGCTTACCGCTTCGGCAAGCTTTTCCTGATTTTGCGGAAGGGCGAGCGCCCCGCACTCTGTCGCATTGGAGAGATACCCGCACTCCACAAGCACCGCAGGGCATTCCTCAATGCGTGTCACTTTGAATGGATAGAAACGAATACCGCCGTCGCTCGGCACGACTTTGTCGCGCATGGCAGCGTTGTTTGCATAAATCCCACGCCAGGCGGAAACAAGCTGCCCATGAATACTCGCCGCAAGCGGCTGGGAAAACGCACGGTAATAATAGACCTCCGTGCCACTTGCCGAGCCGGACGAGGAAGAGTTGTTGTGCAGGCACACAAATACATTTGCGCCCGCCTGCCGTGCTTTCGCCTGCCGATCTTCCAGTTCCAGCGTCTGGTCGCCGGTTCGGAAGATCACGACACCCACGCCCGCCGCTTCGAGCTTTTGCTTTACAAGCGCGGAAATGCGCAGATTGACTTCAGACTCGTGCATCCCCTTTACACCGATCGCACCGGGGTCGCGCCCGCCGTGGCCAGGGTCAAGGGCAACGACCGCATCGGCGACCGAGACCGGCCGGTTTCGGAAGCTGATGACAAGGCGGTTATCGGACGAATAATACGCGCGGTAGCCGTAGAAGTCCCCGCGGTTCTTTAAGAACACGCGCAGCGTTGTCGTGCCGTCTTTCCCGATGTTTACCCATTCGGCACGGGAAACTACGTTGCTCCCGGAAAAGTCGAACGTCCCTTCTGCGGCGTTGGTATAATAAAACTTGAAATCGATGTACTGCGCGGTCGAATCCGATACATTGAACACGCGCCCGGAATACCCTTTATAATAACTTTGCTCTTTGAGTTCCGAAATGAACGGCGCTTTCCAGTTCATTGTCAAAATCAGGTTGGTTTCGCCGGCCGTATAGCACTTATGAACGGAGATCGTGTTAGCGGGCAGAACATACCCGTCAAAGCTTTCGCTCTGTGCCGTTTCCACCTTGTAGCCGGACTTTGTGATATAGTAATCCTTGCCGTCATAGGTTCCCGTACCGACCACGTAGTCGTACATACCTTTCAGAAACGGTGTACACAACGGTGAGGATTTATCGTCTGCCGTGTTACCGGGGCAGGTCTCTGCATAGTCGGCGGTCACGCGCAATACACGTGCTTTGCCGTTGCCGTAATCCCGCGTCGGCGAGAGCACCTCGACATAGCCGTCGCCGGAAATTACAGGTGGTTTGACGACGCCTTCTCCGGCGTCGACGTGGATATCGGGATACTCGATCTTGTTGACCGTAACGCTTGCGCCCGTAACGGTTTGCGAATAGCCGTTCAAAGTACCGGTAAAGCGGATACTTCCGAGCTTTTGCGCGGAATATGTTGCCGCGGGCGCGGTAAATTCGCCGCTGTATTCAACAAAGCCCGTGCCGTCACCGGAATCCGCAATAGGAGAAAGGCGGACCGTCTGCCCGTTGAGCTTTGCTGTAACCGTTGCACCCTCCAGCGCCTCGGCGGTCAGCTCCAGCTTCATCCCACCGTTCAGCTTGGCGGATTTCGCAGGACTGACGGCGCGGATGACCTGCATATCATAGGTGACAGAATACGTAAAGGTCAGGTCCGTGTTCGTAACCGTCACCGTGTTCTCACCGGGGTTTAGCGGACAATCATAAGAGAATGTGCCGTCAGCCGCAACTTCGACCGCCGCCTCATTGACGGTGAGGGGCAATTCCGATGCGCAAGTTCCGCGCACATTCACAAACGGCTCGTCTACCGTAAGCTCGGTTTGCTCGGGGGAAATCACCGTCAGCGTCACGGGAGGTTCGGTGGTGGTTTCCGGTGAGGCAGTGGTCTCGGCCGGTGCATGCGGCGCGGCGGCAGCCTCCACCGCCTGCAAAATGCCTTGATACACCGCGCCGCATGCAATCGGCACCGACAAAAGCACCAGCAGGATTGCCGCAACCACCCGCTGTATCACCGTTTTTTTCATACAATCCCTCTTTTTCAAAAATCACCCGTAATCTTTTTTATTGTAGCATATTTTTGAAATTCTGCCACTCTTTTTTTGCATTTTCCGTGGTATTTTCCGAAAAAATTGAAGAATAAGAATAAATTGCAAAGCCGCCGTAATGCGGAAGCCCCCGGCAAAGCATAAGCTGGCGGGATAGGATATCACTCGATTGCTGCCATTCTGCTTTGCCCGTCCCGGCGTATGCATCCTCCTTGCCGCATTTATAGGCCGCAAGCCCGAAGCAAAGCTGCACGCCGTCGGCAAATTCGAGGTTTGCCCATTCTTGCGCTGTGGAAGCAAACGGCAGGTTCTGATTTTCGAAGCCATAGTACAGCTGCGGCATGAGCACGTCCACAAAGCCGGGCTCCCGCGCCCAGCGTGCGACATCGGCATACAGCGTCTCGTAATTGCGCGCAATGTCCCCGCCGGGGCTTACGACGACCTGCACGGACGGATCGATTGCCTTGACTGCCGCATAAAGCCCGCTGACGAATGTGCTCACATTCTCGCGCCGCCAATCGGAAAGCGACAGCTTACCGCCCGCCGCTGTATAGGCGGCGTACTGTTCGCGGTCCACGCTTTCGTCCGTGGTCGGGTAAAAATAATCATCCATGTGCACCGCGTCCAAATCGTACTTTGTGAGAAGCTCGCGCACGCCGTCCAAAATGAGCGCCTGCGCCTTATCGGAAGCCGGATTCAGATATATGCCCGTATCCGTCAAAAGCAGGTGTTCCGTTTCCCCTGCGAGATACCACTGCTTTGCGGGATTGGTGTCCGCGAGTTTTTCCCAGTCCGTAGACAGCAGCACGCGGTACGGATTGAACCACGCCTGCACAGACAATCCCTTTTCTTTTGCACAGGCCAAAAAAATTTCCAGAGGGTCATAATCCACCTCCTGCCCCTGCGTCCCCGTTAGGTAAGCGCTCCACGGAAAAATTTCGGACGGATAAAAGGCGTCGCAGAACGGGCGCACCTGCAAGATCACGGTATTAAGCCCGGCGGCGCGGATATTTTCGGTCATGGTCTCCGCCTTTTCGGTGAATTCCTCTTTGGTTCCGCCGTTGGAAGCCTTCATGGAAAGTTCGTTATAATAGATCCAGACCGCACGCATTTCCCCGCCCGTTGTGTTCTGCTGCAGGACGGTCGTTTGCCGGGTGTCGTCTTCCTGCGGCGCTTTTGTGCGGGCAATTCCCCACGCTGCCGCGACTGCCGCCACGCACAACAGAATACAAATGCAAAGGATTTTTCGTTTCATGGTTTGGTTCCTTTCGATTGACAAAGCCACACAAATACGGTAGAGTACATATAGGTGGTCTTATGCATATGTCGGACATTCTTCTATGCCTTTTTATTTGTATTGCTGCAACCGGCTGCGTTATGACGGTTTATGATAAATACGCCGCAAGGCACAAAAAAAGAAGAGTCCCCGAACGGACTCTTCTGCTTACGGCCGCTTTGGGCGGCGCGCTGCCCATGTTTATCGTCATGCAGCTCATCCGCCACAAAACGAAGCATCCAAAATTTATGATTGGCCTTCCCGCCCTGTTTCTCTTACAGGCGGCAGGCGTGCTTTGCTTTTATTTTCGACCCTCTTTCTGATTTTCTGCATTCGGGTCGATCTTATCCGCACCGAGTTTGCGTTCTTCTCCCCGCACGATACGCCGAAGATTTTCACGGTGCATAAAAATCACCAGAACGGCAAGGATCGCCGTCGCTGCCGTCGGAAGACCAAAAGCTTTATCCCGCACCAGAAAAACGACAAATGTTATGAACGGCAGCAGGAGCGCCGAGGCCACGGAAGCCAGCGAGATCATTTTCCCCGCAGCCAGAACGATCAGAAATACCGCCAGAACGAACGGCAGTGTCACGGGCTGTAACGCGGCAAGCGCGCCGCAGGTCGTCGCCACGCCCTTGCCGCCGCGGAAGCCGAAAAACACAGGAAACATGTGCCCGAGAACGGCGAAAAGCATAGCAAGATAGGCGCAAATCTGTGTGTTCGCGTCCCCACACAACAGATATTTTGCCAAGAGTACCGCCGCCGCGCCCTTGAGCGCATCGAACACAAAGACAAATGCCGCCGCACCTTTGCCAAAAGTGCGCAGCGTGTTGCTCGCACCGGCGTTGTTCGAGCCAAAGTCGCGGATGTCTTTTTTGTATTTTACTTTGGAAAAAAGGATCCCAAAGCTCAAAGAGCCCAGCAGATACGCTGCCGCAGCGCTCAGAATATACCCGATCATATTGTTATATTTCCGCCTTTCCAAAGGCAAATTTTTGTTATTATAAAGTGTATGTCCCGCTTTGTCAACGGGATTCTTGTCAAAATCATATTTGGAAGTGTAGGTGTTACAATGATGTGTGACAAATAAGAAAAAAGATAGCGAATAGAAAGGACCTGTGTTAAGGTAGAGTTG
>CALWVM010000023.1 GCA_944384985.1 uncultured Clostridia bacterium
TGAGAAGCGGGAGGGAAACAATGTTCTCCGGCGCTCTTGGAAGCTTCGCTTCCATTAGAGCGTCGTGAGGTTATTATTTCTCGTCCGCGCAGCGCGCCAGTGAGAAGCGGGAGGGAAACAATGTTCTCCGGCGCTCTTGGAAGCTTCGCTTCCATTAGAGCGTCGTGAGGTTATTATTTCTCGTCCGCGCAGCGCGCCAGTGAGAAGCGGGAGGGAAACAATGTTCTCCGGCGCTCTTGGAAGCTTCGCTTCCATTAGAGCGTCGTGAGGTTATTATAGCATCACGAAATATAGTATGCAACCGGAAATTCAGCGAAATTTTTCGCAATATATTGTGCAGATTGTCCAAGGCGCAAAAAAGGCTCTCCCAACTGCGGGAGGGCCCTGCATTTTATCCTTTTGATTTTTGATTCAGTTCCCCAGCTGCACGAGCAGTTCGTGTAAAATTTCCGTTTTCTCGGGCGGGTATTTTTCGAGGAACGCCGCGATGCGGTCGGCGACCGCCTGTTCGCGTTCTTCAAAATACTGTTCGCCCGCTTCGGTCAGGCACAGCATCACATTGCGGCGGTCGCGCCCCGTACGCACACGTTTAATATAGCCGAGATCCTCCAGTTCATTGAGAAGCTTTGAGAGCTGCTGCTTGGTCACCTGTAATTCCGTCAGCAAGAAGCTTAAGGACAGCCGCTTGTCGTGTGCGCGCGCCAACAGATACAACACATGGAAAGCATGGGTGTGGATCTTCGGCCCCTGCGTCACACGCGGATGCCGCTGCCCTGCACTGTAAAAGCGGAACAGCAGTTCGGTGAGCATTTCGGCAGCTTCCTGCCGTGTGGTTTTAGGCATCAAACCGCCCCCTATCTGCCTATAATATATACCATTCCCCATAATCTGTCAACAAAATCACGACAGTTCACATAATATTTACAATTTAGACGTTGACACCCGCACGCCTTTTCAAGTATCATTATAAATAGAGAAAATTGAATATGCAACCAAACCAGGAGAAAAAAGGAGGATGGCACATGAGAAAAACCAGAGCGGAAATTATGGATTACGCCGCAAAAATGAGTCTGGAAAACACCGCGTGCAGTACAATCGACCCGGAACTTTATGAACGATATGCCGTCAAGCGCGGCTTGCGAGACAAAAACGGTATCGGTGTTTTGGCGGGGCTGACTACCATTTCCACCGTCAAGGCTTACGAAGATACGCCGGAGGGCCGCAAGCCCTGTGCGGGCGAGCTTCGGTACCGCGGCATCAACGTTACAGACCTTGTGCGCGGCTGTATTCAGGAAAAACGCTTCGGCTTTGAAGAGGCGGCGTATCTGCTTTTGTTCGGGGCACTGCCGAACAAAGCACAGCTTTCGGAGTTTAACGATATACTCGCGACCATGCGGTGCCTGCCGCGCAACTTTGTGCGTGATGTCGTGATGAAAGCGCCGAGCAAGGACATTATGAACAGCCTGACGCGCAGCGTGCTGACGCTTTCGGCGTATGACAGCAACCCCACGGAGATGACACAGGAAAACGTGCTGCGGCAGTGCCTGTCGCTCATCAGCCGGTTCCCGATGCTCGCCGTGTACGGGTATCAGGCATACAACCACTACATCTGCAACGACAGTTTGTATATCCACCACCCCGACGCAAAGCTTTCGGCGGCGGAAAACATCCTGCGCCTGCTGCGGCCCGACAAGAAATATACGGCGCTCGAAGCGCAGGTGCTGGACATCGCGCTGATCTTACATATGGAACACGGCGGCGGCAACAACTCGTCGTTTACAACGCATGTGGTCGCTTCGTCCGGTTCGGACACGTTCTCGGTCATGGCGGCGGCGCTTTGCTCGCTGAAAGGCCCGAAGCACGGCGGCGCCAACATCAAGGTCGTCGAAATGGTCAAGGACATCAAACGCCATGTGCGCAACGTGCACGACGAGGACGCGGTGCGCGCATATCTGGAGAAATTGCTTAACCGCGAAGCATTTGATAAAAAAGGCCTGATTTACGGCATGGGGCACGCGGTCTATTCCATCTCCGACCCGCGCGCCGAGATCTTCAAAAGCTTTGTGGAAAAGCTGGCGCGGGAAAAGGGGCGCGAAGAGGACTTTGCGCTGTACAGCCTGATCGCACGGTTAGGGCCGCAGGTCATCTCCGAGCGGCGGCGCATCTATAAGGGCGTCAGCCCCAACGTGGACTTTTACAGCGGCTTTGTTTACAGCATGCTCGACATCCCGCCCGAGCTGTACACCCCGATTTTTGCCATGGCGCGCGTCGTTGGCTGGAGCGCGCATATGCTGGAAGAGTTGACGAACGTGGATAAAATTATCCGCCCTGCCTACAAGAGCGTTTCTGAAAAACAGCCGTATCTGCCGCTGGCAGAACGATAATCGTAAAGGATACACGCAAAGCGAAACGGACTTCGGTTTTCCGAAGTCCGTTTTGTAAACTGTTAATAAAGTCTTTTTCCTCCCTCTGACGAGGGAGGTGGTTTTTGCCAATGGCAAAAATCGGGAGGAGAGAACGTAGAGCGTAAGCTTGCTCACACCATAAATCATCAGAATACAAAGGCCGTGGGGAAAAATTCCTACTTAGGCTTTTATTCCCTGTGAAGCGTAAATTTTTCTCTCCCCCAGTCTCGCTAACGCTCGCCTGCCCCCTCGTCAGAGGAGGCAAATACATCAGCCAAAGTTTTTTGTGTGTGCTTTGCTGTTTCGTGGAAATTTGGTTTTAGAATGAAAAGCAGTATTCCCATCTAATATGCGCAAAAACGGACTTCGGTTTTCCGAAGTCCGTTTTATTGTGTAATGCGATTTTGTGTCAGAATCCGCGCGAACTGCCGCCGCCGGAAAATCCGCCGCCTCCGCCCGAGAAGCCGCCTCCGCCGCCGGAAAACCCACCGCCGCCGTGGAAACCGCCGCCGCGGTACCCGCCGTAAAATCCGCCACCATAATACCCGCCACCGCCGCCGTGCCGGCGCAGGGAAGCAATCAAAGCCACCAACAAAATAAGCGCCATGGGCAGCAGAGCAATCACTGTACTGCGGTTGACAGCATTGGAATCCGATTGCGTTTCCTCCACAGGTGTATAATCGGATGCCGGTTCCATACCGTATTCGATATAGACCTCATTGACGATGGACTTATACGCTTCCAAAAGCCCGGTGGAAAAATCATCCTCTCGCAAATACGGCATGGCGTATGTATCGAGAATACGCCCCGTTTTGCCGTCGGTCAGCCGGCCCTCCAGCCCGCTGCCGACCTCAATGCGCACCTGCCGGTCGCCGGTGGAAAGCAGCAACAGCACGCCCGAATCCGCGTCTCCGTCGCCGATGCCCCAGCCGTTGGCAAGCGCATAGCCGTAATCCTCGATGGATTCGCCGTCGAGCGATGTCACCGTCACCACGACCGCCTGCGCGCCCGTCGCGCGGTAAAGCGCCTCTCCGAGGCTTTGCATCTCCTGCGCGTCATCGGCATTCAAACAACCCGCAAAGTCATTGACAAAAAAGTCGTTGGTAGGCTCGGGGTATTCGACCTGCGCCGCCGAAACAGGCAGCAGGAACAGCACCGCCGACAGCAGCCCCAAAACGAGCGCCGAAATCCGTTTCATCTTTCTCCTCCAAGAGCCCCGGATCAATCGAAGCTCACTTGCGGCACCGTCTGCGATTCTTCAGACGCTTCGAAATAATCGACCTGCTCAAAATTGCCCGCCCTTGCGATCAGCGAAGTCGGGAACCGCTGAAGCCGCGTATTGTATTCGCGCGCCATATCGTTGTAGGTGTTGCGCGCCTGTGCAATACGGTTTTCAGAGCCAGCCAATTCATCCTGCAAATTGATGAAGTTCTCATTTGCCTTGAGCTCCGGGTAGTTTTCCACCACCACAAGCAATCTCGAAAGCGCCGAATCCAGCGCGCCGTTTGCCTCGTTGAACTCCTCGACGCTCTGTGCGCCTGCAAGCGCCGCGCGCGCATCGGCAAGCGCGGTATAGACCTCTTCTTCATGCGTGGCGTACCCCTGCACTGTGCTGACCAGGTTTGGGATCAAGTCCGCGCGCCGCTGCAAATAAACTTCGACGTTTGCCTGTTGGGCGGTGACTTCCTCACGGGTCGTTACAAGCCCATTGTAAGTGGACATACTCCAGCCGACGATGGCAATAACCACCACTGCCACCACAGCAAGCGTGATCCAAAGAGATTTTTTGCTTTTCATCTTTTTCCTCCTGTTTGCGGCGGATCAGCCGCTTTTTACGGGTAGGTTTCGTAGGTTTATTCAAACCCGTTGGGGTTCTGCTTTTGCCAGCGCCAGGCGTCCTCGCACATTTCCGAAAGGCCGCGCTTTGCCTGCCAGCCGAGCACCTCTTTCGCCTTGGTGGGGTCAGAATAGCAGGTGGCAATGTCGCCGGGACGTCTGCCGACGATCTTATACGGGATCTTTATGCCGGTTGCCTCTTCAAAGGCGTGCACAAGGTCAAGCACGCTGTACCCGACGCCTGTGCCAAGGTTGAAGATCTGCACGCCGCGGTCCCCGGAAAGAATATTGTCGAGCGCCTTGACGTGCCCTTCCGCAAGATCCATCACATGGATGTAATCGCGCACGCCGGTGCCGTCCTTTGTGTCGTAATCGTTGCCATAGATGGAAAGCTCGGGCAGTTTGCCCACCGCGACCTGTGTGATGTAAGGCATGAGGTTATTGGGGATCCCGTTCGGATTTTCACCGATTCTGCCGCTTTTATGCGCGCCGATGGGATTAAAATAGCGAAGCAGCGTAACGTTCCATTCGTTGTCCGCCTTATAAATATCTTCCAAAATGATCTCGATCATGTATTTGGTCGTGCCGTACGGATTGGTCGTGCCGCCTGTGGGCATAGTCTCTTTTAAGGGCGAGACGTTGTGCATCCCGTACACGGTTGCAGACGAACTGAACACGATGTTCTTACAGCCGCAGTCGCGCATAACCTCGCACAGCGTCAGCGTGCCGCCGATGTTGTTATCATAGTATTCCATCGGCTTGTGGCAGGATTCCCCGACGGCTTTGAGCCCTGCGAAATGGATCACGGCGTCGATCTTGTTTTCCTTAAAGACGCGCGTCAGCCCCTCGCGGTCGCGGACATCGCATTCGTAGAACTTCAGTTCCCTGCCGCACAGCTCGTTGATGCGCGCGAGCGATTTGGGACTGGAGTTGTAGTAATTGTCCACGATGATGGGTTCATAGCCCGCCTCGGTGAGTGCGATGCAGGTATGCGAGCCGATGAAGCCCGTACCACCCGTTACCAGAATTGCCATTGTGCATTCCTCCCAAAAAATAATGGATTTGCATTAAACCGTAAGCACTGTGCCGTTGTAATACCGCGCCAGGATCTCGGTATACTCCGCCCCCGTCGCCGCCATGCGATCTGCGCCGCGCTGGCTCATGCCTACGCCGTCGCCGATGCCATAGACTTCGAACAGGAACTCATTGGTCTCGGCTTGATACCTCACGGACAAGCACAGGGACGGCAGATTTTTCCCTGCCATAACCTGATTCACAAAATCCCTGCCCGAGACCTCACGGTCGCCGACGCGCACGGTGCGCACATAGCCCGTGCCCGTATTCACGGCACCGTCATGGTCGAGCACCTCGATCCAGGTAGAGGTGTCATCGCCCAGCGTGATGGACGCGTCGTAGGCATACACAAGCTGCCGGATGTCGTCTGCGGAAAAAATCAGCTCGGTCAGGTATCCGTCTTCGGTGCGGTCGGAAATGCTGTCCACCGCACGCAGATACGGATAGTCCGTACCAAACACCGTTTCGGCCGCGGCAGTCCTGCCCGCCGAAAGGCGGAAGAACGGGGTGAACGCCGGCGCGCCATTGTAGCTTAAGTATTCGCCGAACACCGCACGCACCGCATTGTAAACCTCGTCGCTGTAATCCTCGGCAAGCGTGACGCCCGTGATCTTCCAGTTTGTATTGCGGTATTTCAGATAGGTATACACCGCCACCGCCTGCGCCTTGATCGCCTCTGTGTTGTAGGTGCTGTCCATTTCCGCTTCGATCATGCGGGCGACTGCCTCTTTGGCATCCAGCATTCTGCCGTTGACGAGCATCTCGGACGGGATCTCGTCGCCGCTGTCGGCGTTCATGGTGGTATCGATCGCCACCCCGGCGGCGTTCGCGGTGGTGGTTTCGGCGGGCGTTTCCTGCACGCCGGAGATCGTTTCGTTATAAATGAATTGTGAGATCGTTACCGTGTCGGTCACGACCGGTGCAATGGTCGTATCCGGCTGTTCGGTCGCCGCGGGAGGCTGCGTAGTATTTTGCGCCTCGCGCGTACGGCGTTCGCGCACAAAGAAGATACAGCCCACTGTGACCGCCGCCGCAAGCACCAGCGCAAGAATAGACATCGTAACCTTGCCGGAGGTCTTGGAAAGGAAGCCGCCGCTCTTTTCGCCTGCGGCGTCCGCCACCTCAATGCCAACCATGCCCTTGCCCTCGGCCTTTTCGCCGATCAGCTCGATGAGCTCCTCGGCGGCATCGTGCAGGAAGCTGTTTTCGGTTTCGTCATCCTCCCGATACAGCTTGCGCACCACGGCGGTCTTGTCGTCCGCCACCGTGATGCAGATATATGCGCCGCCTTCGGCATCACAGATGTCGGAAATGCACGCGCCGAATGTTGCGCCGGAAAGCTCTTTCGCGGATTTTGCCAGCAGCGCGGCATAGTCGGTCATGCTGTAATCGCCCTTATCCTCCACATGGGGCGTAAACAGGAAATACGTCTCAAAATCCGGCGTATCTGCACCGAGCGAACGGATGATCTGCGCGCTCGGCGTACTGCTGACGGCGACCGTAGCATCATTTTCGCGCAGCAGGTTCACCGTGCGCCGCACCACCTCATTGGACGCGGCGGACACCGGGGCGGAATCGTGCTTTTCCGCTTTGGGCGGCGCGGCTGCGACCGACTTGCGCATCAGATACGGTACCAGCCCGTTTTTGAGCACAGGCGTGAGGCTGTCTTCCTCCAGTGGCAAAAACACGATGGTCTGTTTGCCCTTTTCCACCGCAAGGCCCGTATACAGGCCGTCAGCGTTCGGGAACAGCGCGGCATCTTTGGGGACGCTTGCAAGCTTGCCGATCTCGTCAAGCGACAAGCCCGTATTTTCGGAAAGCCGCTCGTAAAGTTCTTTATTCTCTACCATTTCCAGCGACAGCGCCGTGCACAGCTTCGTGCGGATGGCGTTATACTTGGCGCCGTCTATGGCGAGTACGATCATGCGCTGTGTTTGCAGCGCCTCGGCAAACGCAGGCAGCAGCGCTTTGAGGGTGGGATACGTTGCAAACGTCGTATCCGTATCACAAAACCCGCTGAGCGTGCCGGAGATGCGCACCAGCAAATGCGCATGGGCATCGCCTGCCGTCAGCGCAAGCAGTTTCATATCCATGTTCTTTCATCCATCCCTTATATCCGGATTAGGGCATCCATTTTTCAGCGTCGGCGTAGGGGTTTGTCTGCCCCTTCTTGTCATACCACGCCTGCGGATACCGCGGCGAGGGGTTCTCCACCGCGAGGCTCGTGTCTACCGATGTGCTCTCGCCGTCGCGCACCATTCTGCCGATCACGACCAGACGCGCGTCCGAAAACTCATAGGTGCAGGTTTGCAGCGTCAGGAGCTTGTCGTCAGGCTGGATGTCCACGCCGGTGGTATACAGCTTGCGCTCGTCGAGCGCCGCGATGTATTCCATAAACGCTTCATCCGAGCCGAAGTCCGTCACGGCATAGTTGAAGATGTAGTCGTTGTCATCCTCGGCGCGGCTGTTCGTGATGATCACCGCATACACTTTGAACGTGTAGCTGCGGAACAACGTGTCGAACTGGATGACCGGCGACTCCTGAAAGCCCTCAATGGTCTTATATTTCGTCAGGTCCGCAAAGACCAGGCCGTCGCTCATGTGGTGCCCGTAAATGATCGTATTTTTTCCCAGATATTTCGGGTCGTTGCGGTAATCCATATACGGGCAGCCGTAGCGGCTGTAATTGCCGTAGAAGTCCTTCTTGAGGTAGGAGGTGTTGTCCGTCGTCTGCACCACCTGCACGTCGATGATGGAGTTCGGGATCTTGATCCACCCGACCAGGTCCTGGTTGATGGCATACAGATACGCGTATTTTGCCATCATGCCGTCGGGCAGCTGGATGTTCGGGTACTGCGCGAAGAACTGCGCCCACATATCACTCTCGCTCGATGCGGTGTCATCGGAGATGATCTGCCCTTCGATCTCCGCCTGCTGCGCCTTTGCCGCATGGCTCTGATAGGCATAAACGCCGAAATAAATGCCGCAGGCAACAAGCGCGATCACAGACAGGTCCGCAATCGCTTTACGGATCCCCTCGCCGACGGTGTCATGTTTGTTCGGGAAGATCTTGCGAAGCCCGCTTTTGAAAATTTCATTGAAGGTGCGGTACTGCTTTTCCTCTTCGGGCGCTTCCGGGCTTTCCGTCGCCGTGTCGCCCGCTTCGGCGGACGCGGTTTCTTCAGCGGGGTTTTTCTCCGGTTCGGGCTGTGCGTGCAGGTCGGCAAACGACTCATACCGGTCAGTCACATCGACAAACTGGCTCTCGTCGGAAAGGAATTTGCTTTTGCGGGTGGTCTTTTCACTCGTCTCCGTATTCTGCATCACCGAGCGCAGCACGTCGTTATAGATGCTTTTGTAATTTTCCTCCTCCGACGGCGCTTCTTTCGGCGGGTCGGCGGGTTTTTCCTCCTCTTTGGGCGCTTCCTCAGCGGGCGGCGCCACGTCGCGCAGGGAATCAAGCAGTGCGGCGACTTCGGGGTCGGATTCCTCGTCGTTCGGCTGCACTTTATCTTTCAGCTCGTCAAACGAAAGCATATCCTCCGGACGTTCTTTCTTATCTTTCGGCATCAACCCTCACCTCTCGGATACCATTTTTCATCGTTTCGGTACGGGTTTTCGAGCCCGTACTTGTCATACCAAAGCTGCGGATATTTCGGGTTCGGATTGGCCGTTGCCTTGGACGTATCCACTGATTCGTCCTCCCCTTCGCGCACGAGACGCGCCATAACGACGCAGCGTGCGTTTTCCTGCCTGCTTGTGATGTCCATATCCCGCGTGCAGGTCGAAAGCGTCAGGATCTTGTCGGTCGGCAGAACCTCCACACCGGTGTCGTAAAGGCTGCGCTTGGCAACTTCATCAATAAACTCCGCAAAGCTCGACTCCGTCATAAACGGGTAAATGTAATTGAACACATAGTTATTGTCCAATTCCGGCGACGCCGTTGTCAGGAACACGGCGAACACCTTCCACTTGTGGTCGGCGTAGATCGTGTTAAACTCGATGACGGGCGCGGTTTTATAGAATTCGATGTCCTTGTATTTTTCCAGGTCGGAAAACATGGTGGAATCGAGATAGTTGTGCCCGTACAAGATCGTGTTGACATTCAGGTTTTCCGGATCGTTGCGGTAATCCATATAGATCGTCCCGCGCCGCAGGTATTGCTTGTAAAAATCGCGCCGCAGATAGTATTCGTTGTCGCTGCCCTGCACCACGGGGTGGTTGATTGCGGTGTTCGGCACCGTGATCCACCCGACGAAATCATTGTTCTCGTTGTAAAGCGCACGGTATTTCGGCTGCACCCACGCGGGTTCGGCCGGGTAGCTTTCTTCGGAATCCGTCACGAGCTCGGCGAGCTCCTGCGTCTGGTTCTTGCTCTGATAAAGATCGACAAAATACTTGACGCACAACGCCCCTGCGACGAGCAAAACGAGGACCGCCACAATCGTGATGATGCGGTTGACCGTTTTGCCAAAACGGGACTGCTTTTTCTTTTTTTTCGGGCGCGAGGTCTGCCCTGTTTGCGTGCTCATGCGTCCAAGAACCTCCCAAGTTCTGTAAGAGCATTATCCGCCGATGCGCGGCGGTTGTTGTCACGGATATTCGTTTCAAAATGGTTGCGGTACTCGTGGATCTCCATGCGTTCGCTGTTCGCGATCGCGATATAGACGAGCCCCACGGGCTTGCCGGTGCCGTCGGAATCAGGTCCGGCGATTCCCGTGACGGCGACCGCCACATCTGCGCCGGACACGGCAAGCGCGCCTGTTGCCATCTCCCGCGCGGTCTGTTCGCTGACCGCGCCGTACTGCCGCAGCGTTTCTTCACGCACACCGAGGATTTCCGTTTTGATGCGGTTGGAATAGCAGACGATCCCGCATTCAAATACCTCGGACGCGCCGGCGATATCGGTGATGCGTTTGGCGATCCAGCCGCCCGTGCACGACTCCGCCGTGACGAGCGTTTTATGCTGTTCTTTCAATCTGGCGACTGCCTGCTGTTCAAGCGTCATACCCACCGTTCCTTATGATCTCAAATTTTGCATCCTGCGCCGCACGCGAAACGAGCGTTTCCACGTCGAGCTTTTGCTCCGCTGTTTCCACAAGCGAGAGCGTCGGGCGCGTGCGCGGGTGGCGCGGGGTAAAGACCGTGCAGCAATCCTCATACGGGCGGATGGAGATGTCAAACGTCTCGATCTGCCGCGCGCGGATAATGATCTCATCTTTATCCATGCCAATGAGCGGGCGGAACACGGGCAGCGTTGCCACAGCGTCCGTACAGCCCAAAGAAAGGATCGTCTGGCTTGCGACCTGACCCACGCTTTCGCCCGTGATGAGCGCTGCGCAGTTTTCGCGGCGCGCAATGCGTTCGGCAATGCGCATCATGAACCGCCGCATCACAAGCGTGAACAGCGCTTCAGGGCAGTTGTCGCGGATCTGCTCCTGAATCTCGGTAAACGGCACGGTATAAAGCCCAATGTCCCCGGAATAGCGCGCGACCTGCCCGAGCAGATCGTGCACTTTCATTTCGGACTGCGGCGAGGTGTACGGAGGCGAAGCAAAATGCACTGCGTCGAGCACGATACCGCGCTTTGCCATCATCCACCCCGCGACGGGGCTGTCGATGCCGCCGGAGATGAGCAGCATCGCTTTGCCGCCCGTGCCGACGGGCATGCCGCCCGCGCCCTTAATCTGGTCGCAATGAATAAAAGCCGCGTGTTCGCGGATCTCCACCGTGACGGTCTTTTCCGGATGGTGTACGTCCACATGCAGGTGCGGGAAAGCCTCCAGCAGCCTGCCGCCGACTTCACGGCTTATCTGCGGCGAAGTCAGAGGGAACGTTTTGTCCGAACGCTTCGACTCCACTTTGAATGCGGAAATGCCCGCAAGGTCGTCGGCGAGATAGGTGCACGCCGTGTCCAGAATCGCGTCCATCCGCTTTTCCACTGCGGCGGCGCGCTGGAACGCGGCAATGCCGAAGACACGGCGCAGACGGTCCACCGCCTCGTCCATATCGAACGAGGGCTCCGTCGGTTCTATTGTAATCGTAGATTGTGAACGGTTTATGACGAAATGTCCCAAATCCCGCAGGCGCCGTTTGATATTTTTTACCAAAATGCTTTCAAAGGTTGCCCGATTGAGCCCCTTGAGCGCGAGTTCTCCGTTTTTGATGAGTATGATTTCCTGCATGGTCTCATGTTCCTTTTTTGCCGATTGTTTTGAGGACATCTTCCACAGCCGAAGCGCACGCGTCGATCTCGGTTTCGGTCGTCTCGCGCGAGAGGCTGATGCGAAGTGCCGTATCCACCTGTTCCGGGGGCAGCCCCATCGCCGTGAGCACCGCACTGCGGTGCCCGCGTGAGCACGCAGAGCCTGCCGAAACATACACCCCGCGCTCGGACAGCGCGTTGACACCGACCTGTGCAGGCACGCCGCGCAGGGAAATATTGAGGATATACGGCAGCGCATCCGCCGGGGAATTGATCTGCACGCCAGAAAGCTTTGTCAGGCGGTCCAGCAGCCGGTCGCGAAGCGCGCGCACCCGCATAAGATGCGCCGCGCCGTCGCCGTAAGCGCGCACTGCCGCCGCAAACGCCGCGATAGCGGGCATGGGCTGCGTGCCGGAGCAAAGCCCGTTTTCCTGCCCGCCGCCGAGTAAGTAAGGCTTAATATGTACGCCCTTACGCACATACAAAGCCCCCGCGCCCTTGGCACCGTGCACCTTATGCGCACTGACGCTCAAAAGATCGATGCCGCATTTTTTCGGCACGATGGGCAGCTTCAGGAACCCCTGCACCGCGTCCACATGCACAAGCGCCGGGGACTTTTTGGCGCGCACGATGCGCCCGAGTTCAGAGAAAGGCAGCACGCTGCCCACCTCATTGTTGACTGCCATAAGGCTTATGAGCACGGTTTTTTCGTCCACAGCTTCGGCGATCTGCTCGGCGGTGATGCGCCCGGTCTTGTCCGGGAGAAGCCGCACAACCGTAAAGCCCCGCGCTTCAAGGGCGAGCATGCACTGCTCGACGCTCGGATGCTCCATGGCAGAAGTCACGATCTTGCCGCCGCGATGCTTGGACACCGCGCCGAAAATCGCCGTATTGTTCGCCGCCGTGCCGCCGGGAGTAAAGATGATTTCACCGGGTTCGGCGCGCAGGCTGTCTGCAATGCACTTTCGCGACCGCTCAAGCAGCTGCTGCGCAGCCAGCCCGTTTTTGTGCAGGGACGACGGGTTGCCGAAATGCACAGTCATGGCATCCGCTGCCGCCGCCACCGCCTCTTCACAGGGTTTTGTGGTCGCGCTGTTGTCAAGATAACATTCCATAGGCGGCTCCTTTCTGCGGCATTGCGATGACAATACTATTGCGATTTTATATTATACACGAGGAACGCCGTTTTGGCAAACAAAATCCGCGAAAACTGTGGATTTTTTCGTATATTCTCGGCGCAGCTGCAAAATCTATCCACGAGGTGAACAATATGGGAAAACCTAAGTCCAGGCGAAACCGGATCCGGCTCTTTTCATTTGCGGCGGCGGTCGTGCTCACGCTGTCCGTATTCGCCATAGTCGGGACAGTGCGCGCAAACCGCTTTGAACGGCAGCTGCACGCTTCGGGCGAACGGGCATTAGCGGAACTGGACACCGCTTTAAGCAATATGCAGACCGATTTAAAAAAAGGCGCGTATGCCAACACCCCGCCCATGCTCGGCACCATGGCGACCGAGCTATGGCGTGAAGCGTCGGCGGCAAAAAGCAGCCTTTCCGTGCTGCCGCTCGCGGACACAAGGCTCGACAACACCTACAAATTCCTGTCGCAGGTCGGCGATTTCGTCATGTCTTTAAGCCGCAAAGCGGAAGCGGGCGAGCGCATCACGGACGAGGAGCGCGAACAGCTTTTCGCGCTGTTGAATTTTGCCGAAACGCTCAGCACGCAGATCTCCGACATGCGCACCCAGCTTTATGACGGGTATCTGGATTTTTCCGCAGCGGAGAACACGCTTGCCGGCGATACACAAGAGATCGAATCGCTTTCCGGCGACATGGAGGACGCCGAACAGGCGCTGACAGAATATCCGTCGCTCATCTATGACGGGCCGTTTTCAGATCATATCAATCAGATAGAATCCGAGCTGCTTAGCTCGGCCGAAGAGCTCACTAAGGATCAGGCACTCGCGCGCGCAGCGGAATTTTTAGGCGCGGAGAAAGATGCGCTGACGTTCCTTGGCGAAGAGGAGGATAACTCCGCCGCATATGTATTCGCAGGCGGCGACACGACCATTGCCGTCACAAAGCGCGGCGGCTATCTTCTGTATATGCTCTCGAGCAATTTTGTGGGAGAAGCGACGCTCGAATACGAGGACGCGCGCAAGTATGCTGTGGATTTCCTCAACCGCAACGGTTTCTCGAATATGCAGGAAAGCTACTACACGATCTCCGACGGCATTTGCACCATCAACTATGCCTACACGGAAAACGGCTATATCTGCTACCCGGACCTTATCAAGGTCAGCGTGAGCCTTGCCGACGGTACGGTGCTTTCGGCGGACTGCCGCGGCTATGTGATGAACCACAAAACGCGCACCTACCCGCAGCCCGCTGTGACGCGTGAGGCAGCCGAAGCGAATGTGAGCCCGCTTTTGACGGTCACGGACACACGCCTTGCCGTGATCCCGACCGACAGCGGCGGGGAAGCTTTCGCCTATGAATTCCACTGCAAAAACGAAAGCGATGAGGAATTTTTGGTCTATATCAGCACGCAGACGGGGTATGAAGAGGAGATCTTGCTGCTGCTTTATGCCGACGACGGCGTTTTGACCAAATGAATAAATGCAAATTTTCGGCAAAAAATAGAGGCGTCCGAAAAAAGCAAAAAGAGGGACTACTATGAAAAAATCCATTTTGATTTTAGCGGCAGCCGCCGTTGCGCTTTGCGCGATGCTGGCGGGCTGCGGCGGCAATGACGACAACGCGGGCACCAACCTGATGACCGACGCGAACAACGCGATGACAAACGCCGGCGAAGCGGTATCCGACGCAGGCGATGCCGTGGGCGATGCGGCCAAAGATGCGGGTGACGCCGTAGGCGATGCGGTTTCCGACGCAGGCGACGCAGCGGGGGATCTTGTATCCGGTGCGGGCGATGTCGCGGAAGATCTCGTCACAGGCGCGGGCGACGCGGTCTCGAACGCGGTAAGCTGACAGCAAACGCCAAACAAAGCGCAAGGGGATGCCGTGCATACGGCATCCCCGTTTTTCGGTTTGTCTGCAAACAGGCGCCCGCTCCGAAAGGAACAGGCGCCCGTTATAGCGTTTTTTCGGTTTACAGCTGCAGCGCTTCGAAAATTTTCCGCTTGTAGCCGAGAAAAGACTCCGCGAGCATGAAATCATGCGCACGCGGGCGAGGCTCCGTTACAGGGATCTCCGTTAAAATGTGCCCCGGGCTGCCGCCTAAGATGCATACGCGGTCGGAAAGCTTGACCGCCTCGTCCACATCGTGCGTGATGAACAGGGTCGTAAGCTCGATGTCGCGCATGATGTCGAGATACCATTCGTGAATGGCGCCTTTTGTGATCGTGTCCAGCGCGCTGAACGGCTCGTCTAAAAGCGCGATACCGTCGGATGCGAGATAGGTGCGCAAAAGCGCCGCGCGCTGGCGCATACCGCCCGAAAGCTTGTCGGGATACTTCTTTTCCGTCCCCGCAAGCCCAAACCGCGTAAAATAGGATGCGGCACGTTCACGCGCTTCCTTTTTCGGCACGCCGCGCAGGATCAGCGGCAGTGCGACGTTGTCGAGCACCGTGCGGAACGGCAAAAGCAGGTCCTTTTGCAGCATGTAGCTGATCTTGCCGGGCTGGCCGGTCGTTTCTGCACCGTTAACATATACACGCCCGCTGTCCGGCTTCATAAGCCCAGACAGGATATTGAACAAGGTGGTCTTGCCCGCGCCGCTGATGCCGAGCAGGCAGACGAGCTCGCCTTTTTGCAAAGAGACGCTCACGTCTTCGAGCACCTTGTGGTCGCCGAAACTTTTCGAGATGTGCTCGGCGCGCAGCACCGCGTCAGGAGAGGTAGGCATTCGAATACCCCGTTCCTGCGGGCAGTTCCTTTTCTACAAGCCCATTGTCCCAAAGCCATGCGTAAAACGCGTCCCAGCGCGCAGGGTCGATGTAGCCCCACTGCTCAACCTCCGCCTTATACTGCGGGGAGATCCATTTCTGGCTTGCGGTCACAAGCTCCAGTGAATCACGTAGCGAGCCGGTGGTGTCGCCGTCCACAAGGATCTGCGCCGCTTCTTCGGGATGGTCGATCGCGTATTCATAGCCCTGTTTGAGCGCGGCAAGGAACGCCTTTGCTTCGTCGGGATGCTCCTCTAAGAAGCTGTTGTTCGCGATAAGCACCGGCGTGTAGTAATCGAAGACGGGGTCGATGTCTTTGAAATAGAAAAAGTCAAAATCCAGACCCGAAAGCTCGGCTGAAATGCAACTCCAACCGTAGAACACCCAAACGGCATCCGTCAGATGCTCACGCAGCGCGCCCGCCTCGTCGGTGATGGTGTTCGGGATCAGATTGACCTTGCTGAAGTCGCCGCCGTCCTGCTCCACCACAGCCTTCAGTGTGGCAAGTTCGATGGGCGAATTCCAAGTGGAATAGGTGTGGCCCTCCAAGCCTTTGGGGCGGTCCATCCCCTCGCCCGCGCGGGAGATGATGCCCGAAGTATTGTGCTGTAAAAGCGCCGCCACCGCCGTGACCCCTAAAGGTTCGTCGGACACGAACGCCGCGGCAAGCGTGTCCTGTGCGTCAATCGCAAACTGTGCCTGCCCTGCCGCGCACATGGCAGCAGCTCCCGTCTCCGGCGGCTGAACCACGGTGACCGAAAGGCCCGCGTCCTCGAAATAGCCCTTTGCAAGCGCGACATAAATGCCGGTATGGTTGGTATTCGGCGTCCAGTCGAGCGACAGTGTGATCTCGGTCATGCCGCCGTCCTTTGCCGCGTTCCCCGCGCACGCCGCAAGCGAAAACAGCATCGCCGCGCAAAGCAGCAATGCGCCGAGTTTTTGAAAAGCGGATTTCATTTTTTCTCTTTCTCCTTTCGTTCCCACGGCATCGCAAGATACCGCAGCAGCGTCACGCCCCACATCAACAACAGGCTGATGAGCGTGATAAATAGAATGACGGAAAACATTTTGTCGAATGCATACGCCTTTTGCACGCGCGTCATGTATACGCCAAGGCCCTCAAACCCGCCGAGCCATTCCGCAACGACTGCGCCCACCACCGCATAGGAGGCGGAGACTTTCAGCCCCGCGAAGAACGAACCGAGCGCCGAGGGCATCAGGACATGGCGAAAGATCTTGAGCCTGCCCGCACCCATGGAGCGCAACAGGTTGACGGCGTCTGCGTCGGCGCTGCGAAAGCCGTCCAAAAGGCTCACGGCAATCGGGAAAAACGTGGTGATCACGACCAGCGTGATCTTCGGCGCCATGCCGAAGCCCAGCCACAGCACCAAAAGCGGCGCAATGGCGATGGTCGGGATGGTCTGCGTGATGACCAGCACCGGGTAAAGCGCTTTGTAAAGGAACGCAAAGCGGTTCATCAAGGCCGCCAGCACAAAGGCGAGCAGTACGCCGATCGCAAGCCCCGCGAACGCCTCGCACAGCGTGACCGCCGCATGCCGCATCAGCAGGGTGAAATCTGAAACGAATGCCTCGAACACGTCCCCGGGGGACGGCAGCATAAACGACGGCACCCAGGAAAAGCCTGTTGCCGCCGCCCAGATCGCCAGCACCACGAGCAGCGCCACCAGCGGCGGCAGCTTATTTGTGATGCTTTGTAACTTTTTCGTCAATGGTCAGCACCCCGCCCTCGGGCTTGTACGAGATCTTGACATAAGCGGAAACCGACGGCGCGCCCGCGCGCACGGCGACGTGCTGGCACTCGCGGACGATCTCCATGAGCTGGTCGTAATCCTCGCCCTCAATGGTCGTTTCAAAAGGGCCGACATAATAATGCAGCCCTGTGGATGCGATATAATCGATGACCTCATCCACAATACGCACGACTTCTTTCGTGTCCTGCACGCCGGGCAGAACCTGGATCGCTACACTTGCTTTCATGTTTACATCCTCCAATCCAAAAAATAAGCCTTACGGCAAGCTGTCGTAAGGCTTTCGATGTTTTCACGCGAAACAAAAAGCTTCCTACGGCGGCATTACCCGCATCAGGTCGTAGGGTCAAAGGAGCAATATCCTTTATCTCAGCCGGCTTGGCGCCAGCCCCCCTGTTTCTTGTCATAAGACTTTATATGCAGTATAGACCAGATCGCACAAAAAGTCAACCGCCAATCGTTCTGAATTCCGATTGTGCGCGCAGAAAAGACCGGTTTTGTACCACTGCCGGGCGTAACGCATGCTTTTGTAAGGTTTTGGAAGATTTATCTGCTTGACGAATGCCGCGCTTTCCTGTACTATGAACATGGAGAATGTTCTGCCGCAAGGCAAGGAGGAAATTATGGAACCCAACATGAACCCGAACACACCCTCGCCCGACGAGCGCCCCGCAGCCTCGGCGGAAAGCGCGCCCAATACGGTGGTGCCGCCTGCCGAGCAGCCCGCCGAGCCCGCTTTTGCAAACCCCTCTGCGGCACAGGAACAAGTTCCCTATGGCACGCAACCCAATCCCGCGCAACAGCCTTACGGCACGCCGGGGCAAATTCCCTATGGCGTGCAACCCAACCCCGCGCAGCAGCCTTACGGTGCACAGGGGCAAGTCCCTTATGGCGTACAGCCGAACCCCGCGCAGCAGCCTTACGGTACACAGGGGCAAGTTCCTTATGGCGTACAGCCGAATCCCGCGCAGCAGCCTTACAGTGCACAGGGGCAAGTTCCTTATGGCGTACAGCCGAATCCCGCGCAGCAGCCTTACAGTGCACAGGGGCAAGTTCCCTACAACGCGCAGCCGTACCCGTACATGGCTGCCCAGCCGCCCAAAAAGAAGCACAAGGCCGGCAAGGTCGTCGCCATAGTCGTTTCCGTCCTTGTCGTGCTATGCATTCTGTTCGGCGTCGGCGGCTATCTGCTTGTCCGCACGACGCTTTCCCCTCAGACGCAGCTGACTTTGTATCGCGAGTCCGGGGACCTCGGCATGCTGATGGAAGCCTGCGACCTGTATGATACTTTTCTGATGAAAATCGATAACAAAGAAGACTTGCAGGCGTGTTTTGCCGAAGCTGTACGCGATGCCGACAGCTTCTACGCCACGTTCCCCTCCACGAGCTGTGTGGACGTGTACGACAGCGCCTACGACGCGTACAGTATGTTTATGGCGGATTATCTCACCCTGATGCTCCAAAACGGGGACTATAACAACTATGTGACGGTATTCACGCAAAAGATGCTGGAATACAACTATACGGACGACCATTACTATATGTCTTCCGCCACATTTACCGCCTACATCGAACGCAGTTACTTCACACCGACCGATGAACAGGCGCAGGTGATCGTCCGCGGTTTTGACGCGCTGATCGCCGCTTCCACCTCATATGAGGAAATGTATCTGAATCTTGAGGAATACTATGACTGCTGCATCGCACTGGGGCTGCAGGACCAGGCAGACGCCATCGCCGCGCAAATCGAGCAATTTGAGAACCTGAGCACAGGGTGGGGCGCCGCGTAAATCCCTAAAAAGCCCACGTAATCCATAACCCGCCCCGCACATCGAAAGGTGTGCGGGGCGGGCCGTTTTTTAGCACTACAAAGCCGGTTTATTCCTCTGCGTCGTTTTGCGCGGTCTCTTCCTCGTGCTCCACTTTGATGCGCAGGTTCAGATACGAAAACAAACACACCGCAAGCCCGATGACTGCCAGCGGGATTGCGCCGTAGATGAACTGCATCGCGCCGCACACGACGCCCGCGAGCAGCACGGCAAGCCCTACCATGGACTTAAGGATCGCCAAAACCATTTTTTTCTTCTCAAGCATATTCAAAACCCCTTTTCTTGAATGGCTTATATTTTTTATATACCATAAAATCCTTTCGCTCGTCAAGCCGACCGCCGTTTATTCGGCCGACGGCGCGAAAATGCCGATTTTTTGCGCTCCGTTCAGAACGCAAAAAAGCCCACCGCGCCGCAAAGAAGCCCGATCGCCGCGCCGCAGAGCACGTCGCGCGGGTAATGCACCCCGCCGATGACGCGAACGGCGGCGAGCAGAACACCAAGCACGGTCAGCACGATTCCGACAGGGATAAACGTATAATAGAACGCAAACGCGATGACGAATACCGAAAACACGTGACGGCTTGGAAAAGATTCGCCCCGCTTATCTTTTTGGAGCAGCGGCTGAAATTCCAGCGCTTCATACGGGCGTTTGGCGTTGATGACGCGGCGCAGCACGCTCACTGCGACAAAGGAAACGCCCGGCACAAGCAGGCACCGCCAAAAGCGCGTGTCCCGCGTAAAGAAAAGCACGCAAAGCAGCACGGGATACACGCAGTATACAAGCGCCGTCAGCACCTTGTCCGTACCGCGCAGCACGCGCAGAAGCGCCGGTCGCTTTTGAAAGGGTTTTGCCAGCCGCAGATACTGTTCCCGCTTCATGCGCACGCCCCTTTCCGGCTTTTATAAGCCCAGTATACCAAATCCCGCACCGCTTCGCAACAAAAAAGCGGGGACGCAAAATGCGTCCCCGCCCAAACGTGTTGAAACCCTGCCTGTAATTGGCTTTTTTACAAAGAAAAATCATGCGTCGCCGCACGCCGTATCGGGGCACCCCCGGCGAGGGTGCCCCACGCCAAACAGTCCGCAGGACCGTTTGGCATCCCCTCCTGCGCTTTTGGCCGGGAAAAGATTTCGCGTCCTGCGGGACGCGACCAAAGGCTCTGCCTTTGGAATCCGCCGCCTTTTGTAAAAGGCGGACGAAAACTTTTATATATCTTTTTCTCTACTACGATTTCATTGACAAACAGAAACGGGGACGCAAAATGCGTCCCCGCAAGAGGTCGTATTCGGTTTGCTTACGCAAGCTCCGCGAAATACTTGATGGTGCGAACCATCTGGCTGGTGTAGGAGTTCTCGTTGTCGTACCAGGAAACGACCTGCACTTCATAAAGGTCGTCCGTGATCTTCGAAACCATGGTCTGAGTCGCGTCAAACAGCGAGCCGTAACGCATGCCGATAACGTCGGAGGAGACGATCGGATCCTCGTTGTAGCCGAAGCTTTCGCTGGAAGCCGCTTTCATCGCAGCATTGATGCCCTCAACCGTGATGTCCGAACCCTTGACAACTGCGGTCAGGATCGTGGTCGAGCCGGTCGGAACGGGCACGCGCTGTGCGGAACCGATCAGTTTACCGTTGAGTTCCGGAATGACCAGGCCGATCGCCTTTGCAGCGCCGGTGGAGTTCGGAACGATATTGGCAGCGCCGGCACGCGCGCGGCGAAGGTCGCCCTTTCTGTGCGGGCCGTCAAGGATCATCTGGTCGCCGGTGTAAGCGTGGATGGTGCTCATAATACCGCTCTGGATGGGCGCATAGTCATTGAGCGCTTTCGCCATGGGCGCCAGGCAGTTGGTCGTGCAGGACGCGGCGGAAATGATGGTGTCATCCGCCGTCAGGGTCTTTTCATTGACGCTGTAAACGATGGTCTTCAGATCATTGCCCGCGGGCGCGGAAATAACGACTTTCTTTGCGCCGGCGTCGATGTGCGCCTGGCTCTTTGCCTTCGAGCAGTAGAAGCCCGTGCACTCAAGCACGACGTCTACGCCGATCTCGCCCCACGGCAGTTCCGCAGCGTTTGCCATCGCATAAATCTTCAGGGTCTTGCCGTCCACAGTGATGGTGCCGGCTTCGTCATCCGCAGAGATCGTGTGCTTGTTCTCGCCGATCTTGCCGCAGTAACCGCCCTGCGCGGTATCATACTTGAGCAGGTGCGCAAGCATGGAGGGCTTGGTCAGATCGTTGATCGCGACGACCTCATAGCCTTCTGCGCCAAACATCTGGCGGAATGCCAGACGGCCGATACGGCCGAAACCGTTGATTGCAACTTTTACGGACATAGGAATTACCTCCAAAAAAGTATTTTTACTTTTGCGACTAACATTTTATACCGAATACCCGAAATTTGCAAGAAGTTTTCCAAATTTCCCCACGCCTTGTGAAAACTTTGTCATACTGCCTAAAATATTCGTATTCCCGGCGAAAAAGGGTATGCTATTCCCATAAGACGCGGCGCTTCAAAAGCAGTATGCCCGTCTGATGTGGAAAAATACGGTGTGGATCTGGGGAGAATATGCAGGATATGCTTTCAAACGAATTGCAGGACATTCGCCGCGCGATTGCCGCGTGCGGCGCACAGGATGCGCTGCGGGAACGTTTACAGGGATATTTTGACGAGCTTTTGCGCCTGGCAAGCGCGGGCGCAAAGCCCGCGCGATTGGAGGAAGCTTACCGCAAAGGGATGCAGACGCTCTGCACGTTTTACAATGCGCAGGACCCGAACGCAAACGGCGCGCGTGTGCGGCTGGAGCTTTCAGGATTTTGCGAGGATCTGGCGTTTTGCTGCAACCTGCTGTGCGGTGAGGGGCGCGTGCTGTTTTGGGCTCCGGAGCCCGTGCCGGTGGTGTGCGCCCCGCGGGCGCTGCTGTGGGCGGCGCTGAACCTGCTTTCCAATGCGCTGCGGTACGCCGAGCACGCGCCGGTCGTGCTGCGTGTGTTCACACATACAGATTTTGCGGGGCTTGCCGTCGCGTCGTCCGGCCGTTTTGATGCGGGTGCGTTTTCCTGCGCCATGCACAAAGCGGGCGGCGGGCTTGGCTTTGTCCGCCGCACAGCGTCCGCGCATGGCGGACGTCTTTTCTTGTGCAATGCGCGCCGACAGACGACGCTGGCGCTTTCCCTGGCCCGCAGCGCGCAGGACGCCCAATGCCCCGCCCTTTGGCAATCATGCTTTGCGGACTGGCTTTCGGACCGCCTTTCACCGGTATACGCCGCGCTGTCGGACCTCTGCGCATCCCCCGTTTTCTAACCCTGTCTCCCGCCCCAAAACCGCAACAAAACTGTTGCGGTTTCGGTTCGGATATGGTAAGATGTTGCCATCAAGCTGCGGAGGAATCCGCAGAGCAACAGGGAGGAAATCATATGCTTTTAACCACCACACCGACCGTTGAGGGAAAGCCGATCCAAAACTATCTGGGGCTTGTCTGCGGCGAGGTCATTTCCGGCGTGGATTTCGTCAAGGATTTTGCGGCGGGGATGCGTAACTTTTTCGGTGGGCGTTCCGCTTCGTATGAAAACGAGTTGACCGACGCGCGCACGCAGGCGATCGAAGAGCTCGTGCAGCGCGCTGAGCAGATGGGCGCGAACGCCGTGGTCGGCATTGACATCGACTATGAGGTGCTCGGGCAGGGCGGCAACATGATGATGGTAACAGTCTCGGGCACGGCGGTTGTGATCTGACCAGGCGGTGCCCTTAAATCGCATCAAATTGTAAAGGCACAAAAGAAAGGAGAGAAAACCATGAAAAAGTTTTTGGATGCACTGTTTTACAGCAAACCGTCGGCCGTGATCTTTACATCTCTTTCCGCTTTGGCTGCACTGGTTTTTTATGCATTCCGCAACAGCTTTGTCTTTACGGATATGCAGCTGTTCCCTAACTTTTCGCTTACGCTGTTCGTCCTGATGGTCGTGAACACAGCAGTGCTGTTCCTTTTGGATGCGCTGCGGCTGCAAAAACCGGAACGCATGCAAAAGACCGGGATGCGGGTCCTGTATGCGATCTGCGATATTTACGCTGTCGTTTCCACAGCGATCGCCCTCGGCTTCCTTTTGGGCAACAGCGGTGAAACCAATACCGTTACATACCGTTGGATCTTAGAAATGCTGCCGTACTGGGCGGCGGCAGTCGGGTTTGCGGTCGCGCTGTTTATTCTGCCCAACCTGAAAGGGAAACGCCTGCGCAGCGGGCTTTGCGCTCTGTTGGCAGCGGTTTTGCTTGTGTCGATCTACGGTGCGATCTTCCCGATCACGCCGTACAAATTCACCTCCGGCCCGATCGTGCTGGATAACGGCGAGAGTTACTCGGTCGTGTTCTCCACCAACGACACGGGCACAGGTTACATCGAATACACCTATAACGGCGAAACCGTCACGCGCTTTGATGCGAACAACGGCCGCAAAAACGGGGACAGCATCATCCATACGGTAGAAGTACCGTATGCACACTTACAAAATAACACCTATAAAGTCGGCTCAACCCGCGTCATCGACGAATGGAGCTACGGCGGCAGAAACGGCAAAACGATCGAAAGCGAAGAAATCGCGTTCAGCGGCACCTTCTCGGATACCGTCTGCGTGCTCACGCTCTCTGACTGGCATACCCACACCGATCTCGCCAAAGCGGCGGCAGCGAACCTTGGCGGCTATGATGCGCTCATTCTTTTGGGCGACAGCGCACCGGGCCTGACGTTCCCGGAAGAGGTCGTCGATTACACCCTGCAATTCGGCTCTGCCTTAACCGGCGGCGCCATGCCAATCCTTTACACGCGCGGCAACCACGAGACACGCGGCCGTGAGGCGGACGCCCTTGCGGGGTATCTCGGCATTGATCGGTTCTATTTCACGGCGTCTCTGGGCGACTACAACTTTATCATCCTCGACAGCGGTGAGGACAAACCGGACGACCACCCCGAATACGGCGGCATGACGGATTACGCGCAAAGCCGCCGCGACATGGTCACATGGCTTGAAACGCTGGACAATCCGATGCACAACAAGACCATCGCGCTTTCCCATTCGGATGAAATCTGCATTGAAGAAGATCTTGCCGCCGCCGCGCACGAAAAACTCGAAGCCTTAGGCGTAAGCCTCTTGGTCAGCGGGCACACGCATACTTCGGAGTTCAAGGCCGAACACAGCTACCCGACGCTCATCGATGGCGGTATAAACGCCAATGGGGACGGAAGCTATGTCGCGTCCATGCTCACCTTGACGCCTGCGGGGATCGAGCTTTTGTCCGTAGATGATCGGGGGCAAACGGTCGTACAGGAAACGGTCGCATGGAAATAACCGAAGCAAATCCAAAAAAATGAGGCGGGCGCGTCTGCGCCCGCCTCGACTTTTCCCACGATCCCTTTTTGCTTACGTCGCCGCCCCGGCGGTCTGCTGTACTTTCGCTTTCATGAACGGCAAGACCTCCTCGGGCTCGATCCCAAGCACCTGCGCAAACTCCTGATACAGCATATTCTCCGCTTCGGTCAGGGCGCGCTCGTCCGCCTGGTGGAAGCGCTTGCCCGCCTCCAGACGTTCTTTGCGCCGGATGTGCAGGCTTTTGATCATGCGCATAAGCTCCCGATGGTCGCCGCCGTGCAGCACCTTCGCCTGCGCCGCCGAACGCTGCGCGTCGTTTTCGATCCACTCCGTCTGCACGCTCGGCAGTTCACGAATCAGCGCGTCCACTTCCTCGAGCCCTAAAAGACTGCGCATTGGCGTATGTTCGCTTTGCACAGGACAATAAATGGTCGTATCCTCCCCATACATCGGGTGCAGGACATAATACTCTATGGCGGTTTTCCCAAATTTTTTCGTACAGATGTCCGTAATCACACAAACGCCCGACTGCCCGTACATAACCTTATCGTTGACGGCGTACAAAAGAATTCCTCCTACTTTACAGTTTTTTCCTTTTCAGATCTTTCCATAAAAAAACAACCCGCCTACGAAACCCAACCGGACTTGCGCTTGGCTTTCGCAAATTGCGTGTTGTTTTCTTGCTATATATATTATAACGCATTTTCCGTTTTCATGTAATAGGCTTTTTTCACAAAAAACGCCGAACAAAACGATTTTTCGAAAGAATTTTTTCCTTTACTCCCCACATTTGCTGTATAAATCTTCCGTTTTGCCGCACACTAAGTTGCGGAAGGGGAAACGAACACTTCCCCTCCCCCGAATGACAGGAACGGAGGTGGACCGCATGACCAACAAGGAACTTTTGTATGTCGAAGACGCGCTCGGACACGAACAGTATTTCCAAACGCGCTGCGGTGAGGTCGCAAACCAGCTGCAGGACGCGGAACTGAAACTGTGCGTCCAGCAGATGGCGCAGAAGCACCAGCAGCTTTTCCAGAGCTTTTACGGGCTGCTGTAAACAAGGAGGCAAACAAAATGGATGACAAAAACTTAATGGAGGGTATGCTGCTTTTGGAAAAAGGCGTGTGCGACCTGTATATGCACGGCACCATGGAAGCGCCCACCGACAACGTGCGCAGCGCGTTTTCCGCTGCGCTCAACGAATCGCTTTGCATGCAGGACACCTTGTACAGCAAAATGGAACAGAAGGGCTGGTACCCGACCGAGCAAGCCGACGGGACGCAGATGAACGCGGTCAAGCAGAAATATTCCGCCGCACAGTGATGCAAAAAAGCACGGACGCGAAATGCGTCCGTGCTTTTATTTTTGCTCTTCGTCCTCCGCTTTCGGCGCGCCGCCGGGCGGCTCATCCGCACGGGTCAGGGGCACAACGCCGCTTTGCGGGAACCCCTGCCCGATCGTCGGGAACAGGTTTACCGTATCGGCGGTCGGCTGGATCTCATACGTCCCGTACTTGTTGATAAGATCAAACGAATCCTCCGGCGCACCGCCGACGGACTGAACAGCGATTTCGATTTCAACGCGTTTTCTTTCTTTTTTCTCCTTTTTCTGCATGGTATCACCCAAAAGCAGTTTTCCCGCGCTTTTCGCGGTTATGCGTGCAAATGTCCGCAGCGCCATGCAGGAAAAATCAATCGTTCAAATGCGGCAGCACCCGTTGTTCACCGCCGTCATACGCCGCACGGACCTCAGAAAGCAGACTTTCGTAAAACGAGACCGCCGCCGCACGGCGTTCGAGTGCAAGCGCCTTGCCGCGCTCTGTATAAAAGCGGTCGTAGAGGCGTTCAAGCTTGAACTTGTACTCCTGAAAAAAGGATGGCGGCGCATCGCCCGTGCCGTCACAAACCGTGCCGTCGGCGCAGCGCGTGTAGAGCGGTTCATCCACGATACTGCGGTAGGACAGCGTGCGCGCAATACCCATCGCGCCGGTCGCATCAAGCTTGTCCGCATCAAACAGGATCTTCGCTTCGAGCGTTTCGGGCGGGCAGGCGCTGCGGAAGCGGTGCGTATAAATGCAATCTGCCACACGCGCGCAAAATGTTTCCGAGAACCCGTTTTTCGCCAAAAACGTCCGTGCTTTTTGCGCGCCGACTTCGGCGTGGTCGAGCGCCGGGTTTTGATTTTGCTCGAGCCGCCCGATGTCGTGCAGCAGACACGCGGCAAGCAGCACGTCGTAATCCACCGTTTCTTCCCCGTCGGCGATGAGAAGCGCTGTATACAGCACACGGTACACATGTTCGCGGTCGTGCGCGCTCTCCAGCATGCAGTCGTGCATATAGGCTTCGATTTTTTTGTAATCGGCGGTAGTCATGGCGGCTCCTTTTCTCTGTTCGCCGGGAATGACAATTCTGAGCATTATGAATAGTGAAAAAGAAACGACACAGAAATCTCGTTTTGTTCCTATAAATTCAAAAAACATTATATAACATTTTGAGTAAAATTAAAAGAAACTCTTAAATTGCCAAAAAACACAAAAAGTCCCGTTAGGAAAGCAAAAATTTTTGCTAACCAAACGGGGCTGTCTTTATGCTGAACCCGCACATTCGATCGGTGGATTGTCTTTCTTTAAAATGGAGAGGACAATTCTTAAATCATGCTTTTCGGATAAAATAGATATCCGGAGGTAAATCGAAATGAAAGGACGAAATTTAACAGAAAAAATGATTAAGGAGTTTTCCTGCTATCTCAAAAGCGAGGAAAAAAGCGAAAACACCATAGAAAAATACCTGCGTGATGTGAGGGCTTTTGCTGCTTATATCAGCGGTGCAGAGGTCACGAAAGAAGCAGTCATTGCCTACAAAAACAAACTGCTTTCCGAAAACTATACCGTGCGTAGCGTCAATTCCATGCTGGCAAGCCTCAACAGTCTGTTTGTGTTTTTAGGCTGGACGGATTGCAGGGTGAAATCCATCAAGCTTCAGCGGCAAATTTACTGCCCCGAAGAGAAGGAATTGACCAAAGCGGAGTATATGCGTCTGGTGAACACGGCAAAGCAAAAGGGCAACGAGCGGCTGAACCTGATTTTACAAACCATCTGCGGCACAGGGATTCGGGTAAGCGAACTGCAATACATAACGGTGGAAGCGGTAAAGTGTGGCGAAGCGATTGTTTCCCTCAAAGGCAAAACAAGAACAATATTTATTGTACGTAAACTGCAAAAGAAACTGTTCCGCTATGCGGCGGAGCAAGGAATAAATTCAGGTTCCATTTTTATTACCCGCACAGGAAAACCAATGAGCCGCACGAATATCTGGCGGGAAATGAAAGGGCTTTGCGAGCAGGCAGACGTAAATCCGCAGAAAGTGTTCCCACATAACCTTCGTCATCTGTTCGCAAGGGTGTTTTACGGAATCGAAAAGGATATTGCCAAACTTGCCGATATTCTCGGCCACAGCAGTATCAACACTACAAGAATTTACATCATTTCCACCGGCAATGAACACCGCAGACGGATGGAACATATGCGGCTGATCCTATGAAAAAAGCCGCCCGAACCGGCGGCTGAATACATAAACGGTATTATGTTGCTAATGGGTATACCAAACTCATTTTATTGATGTCATTATATCATATCATGATTGCGAAAAAATTACAAGCAGTTTAGCGAAGAAAAGTATGATTTCTACGGGATATTGTCAAAAACAAGCAGCACCAACAAGCCTTTTCAATAGAAAATTTGAAAAGGCTTGGCTTTCTGTACCCATTTTGAAATTCAGTCTTGCGGCTTATGTAAATTCGGCAATCCCAAACATCAGATTTCAACTTGTGTTTATTACATAATACCGTTTATGTTGCTAAAACAGAAAGAGGAAGGTTTTTTATGTTAAATGTTAATACACGATTTGCTATTATAAAAGGTGCTTTAGATTGCGGAAAAAGTACGAGTATAATACTATTTATCAGGGAATTAGTAGGAACAGATGAATTTCGTTTTATTTGTAATAGGGATTCTCAGCGTTACCATACAATTTTAAACTCACTTGATCTCGATAAAAAGCCGAAAGATTTACAATGCTCTATATTGTATAAGAATAAATTGATTTATATTACCACTTTTGGAGACGATGCAACAGAATTGAATAAGAGATTTTGCGAGCATAACGGATATGCAGATATTATTGTTTGTGCCGGCAGACCTAATGACAATAGGCATAAAAAATTTCAAGAGTTATACAAAAATTGGAGTATTCAAGACATGGATTGCATTGTGAAAGAAAAATGTACTGCGCCAGCAGAGATTAATAGGGAAAATTTAGTCACTGCGCAATTGTTAAAAAAGAAAATTGATGCTTTGATAAAGGAGATGTAAAATATGTCGTCACTCACTTCCCCATTAAAATTGATTGAAATTATTAAAGATAAAGCGGGGGTTCAAGACTATCTTATCCCTCGCACAAGAGAATGGTTTTTTTCAGAAACCGGTCATCAGGCTTATAACAGAGCACATACCGTTCCTGATAAAACTGTATATTTTTATAATTATCTGTGTTGCATATCTCCTCATAAGAAAAATCTTGATTTTTTAGAGAGAATAGCTTTTATTATGGCAAATTCAATGGATCAATCTAATTTGCCGTTTGCAGGATATCCAAACATTTTGGATAAAGATAAAAACCCATTTATAGGGCTGGTCGAAGACGGTTTTGTGTCTCCTGAAAATAACAAGAATTTTGAGACGGCAGTTTTGCTTGCTACTCTTGACGGTGAAAATGATATAGAAGGTTATTTTTCCCCACTGCAAAAGGCATATCTAAAATTAACCTATTCAACGGACGGTACATATTCAGATATGCAAAAAATTGAACGAAATATTATATGGTCAGGAAAATGTGACGAAAAAGACAAATTACAAAATCTTCCGTTTAGGTATGAGATCACACATGAAATAATATTGGCAACAATGGATGGAGAGGAGGAAGTAGACGATGAATAAAGAAATGGATTCAAATGTAAAAGAGCTGCGCAGGATCGGAGAACTATATGCGGATAAAGAGACGTTGAGAAACGAACTGGATGATCTGGCGTTTGAAGAAAAAGAAGAGCTTGAAGCACAAAAAGATAATTTTGTTGCAAACTTATTCAGATATCAATCCGAACAGTCAAAAAAACTTAAAATTCCGAAAAACAACGCTATAATAAAAAAATCGATACCGATACCTCCGCAAAATCCAAAAGATCCTACGCTTGGGGCAATAGTCGGTATTATTTTCTTTGCTTCCATACCGTTATTTATCATTAGCTTTATACTGAAAATTTTCACAATAACAATTCCGTTCCTCTCACAGATTTTTGGTCTGCTTGGGCAGATATCGTTTTTCGCAGCTATAGTAGGAGGTATCGCTTGGTTTGCACATTTTGCAAGCATCGTAAATCAATACTTTTCGTACAAGGAAAAGCTTAACGATTGGGTTAACACGGCGAAAACTTCCTTTGCGGATGGACAAAACGAACGTTTTTATTCAGAATGCATAAAATTCGAAAATGAATTTTTAGAGCTGGTAAAAGCATGTGATGGATATTACGAAGCCGAAAAAGAAAAAAACGCCATCGCTATAAACAATATTCAAAAAGCTTTTTCTAAAAAACACGATGACCTTAATAATCAGTTGGAAAATACAGAAACACAGTTAAGCGCTGTAACGCTCATTCACCCGGACTTGTTTGGAAGCGCTTTACATATTTCAAAACTCATAGAGACAGGAAGAGCAGATACATTAAAGGAAGCAATCAATCTTGCCTTCGACGAGGATCGCAAAGACGCTGAAGAGGAAGCAAGACAGATTGAAGCAGCTCGAAAAGAAGCGATTCTTGAACAACAGGCAGAAGCTTTAGAGAGAGCCGCAAGGGAGCACAACGCAGCAATGGAACGGAAAGCCCGTGAGCATAATCTGGCCATGCAAGCAGCAGCGAGAGAACAAAATAATATTGCTCGAGAACAAGCTAATATTGCTCGAGAGCAGAATCGATTGGCAAAACAACAGAACAATGCCAGAGAGCAATATAAAGTCACACACGCAGATCTTACCCGTTGTTATGCATGTAAGAACTATGGGCATGGTTGCCACGGAGGCATTCACAACTGCGCTTCATTTGTTTCAAAACATTGATATGGTATACGCTAAAAGCATCGAATATTAGGAGGAATTTTGTTATGGGCTTTATGGACAAATTGAAAAATGCAGCTTCAGCAGCGGGTTCTGTAGCTAAATCAGCAGTTCTTGCTGTCGCTCAAGGATACGGAGTGGTTGCTGAAGGTAAGTACAAAGGCTGCAAAGTGGGATTTACAGGTGGTGAGTTAGGATCTGCCGAATTGGTATTTCATTCGGTAGTCGGTTTAAAATCAACAGAAGAAGGACGGCTTAATATCAAAGAAGATATTACGGATTTTAGTTTTGAAGTCGTTGGGTTAGATACTCCGCTATTAACTATCACATTTGGTGACGGCGAGTCTTCTGTCATTAAATTAGAAAAAGATAATTCTTCTAACGGAGCAAATAAACCTGTCAAAACGCGGGAAGAAGAATATGCAAAAATGGCTAAACTGCTTACCTGTATGGTGGCATCAGTATCGTATTTTTCTGTTGAAACAGCAGAGCATATTAAAACATTAGATCATATTAATATAATTATGAGATATGCTGGTCAACCGGAAATTTAATTTAGTTTCTGATAAAAAACACAATTCGTATAACCATATCGTGTATAAAAAACAGATGAAATTTGGATGCGTTTGTTTATCCGGAGTTCATCTGTTGATGCGTAAATAAGAATTAAAGGTGAAACGCCCACAGGTTTGTAGCGAACCTGTGGGCAAGCTTTTTAGGAATATATAAGCTTTGCATTAATAACCTCTAAAGCGGAATTAAGGATATTATTCATTTTTCCAACCCATTCCATTTGATTTTCCGCCTTAAGCTGCTCCGTTACGCCCTCACGCTCAGCCATTTGTTTTACCAATCTAAAAAACATGTCCTCTGCCTGCCGGTCAATTCCGGCAAGATGAGCGTTCAGTTTCCCGCTTGTCAAGAGGTTATAATATAAAATTTTGTGGTGCTGTTTCAAATAGCGTGCGTGCCGCTGTCCCCAAATACCGATAGGCTTTTGTTCTTCTTCGGGAATTGTCAAGTTTGGTAGTAGATAATCTCCTGCCTGAGTGTATGTCCCGCCTAATTGCTCAAATAATGATTTTTCCATCGTGTTTTCCTCCTGCGTTTTATGATAGTTTCATTTTACAGAAGGAAAAGAGCAAATACCAATGTACCGATTGCGGCATAGCAAAACGCCGTCTTGGAACAAATCCAAGGCGGCGTTTTCTGCTTTGGTATCAGAGCGGACATTTCACGGCAAAGCCGCCTGCAAAAAAGCAAGTGTTCGCCCAATACCCGATTGGTGGACCCGAAGAGGATCGAACTCTCGACCTTACGGATGCGAACCGTACGCTCTCCCAGCTGAGCTACGGGCCCAAACAGCAATACAGATTATACCCCTGCTTTTGCGAAATGTCAACCGTAAATTTTATCTTTTTTGCTTTTTCTTGTAGGTGTTACAATGATGTGTGACAAATAAGAAAAAAGATAGCGAATAGAAAGGACCTGTGTTAAGGTAGAGTTG
>CALWVM010000024.1 GCA_944384985.1 uncultured Clostridia bacterium
CATACGTTTCGCTCAGGACACCCCACGCTTCGCGTGCGGTACCGCCTTCGCGCTCCTCGCGGGCAACAGTCCCCCGGGCTGTTGCCTGTTCGCTCAGACCTTCCCAGGTTCGAATCCTTTTTATCTAAAAAAAGAACCCCCAAAGGGGCAAAAGCCTCTTTGGGGGTTCTGGCAGCGGTAAAAGGCTCGACCGTATGCCGCGGCTGCGCCTTGCATACGTTTCGCTCAGGACACCCCACGCTTCGCGTGCGGTACCGCCTTCGCGCTCCTCGCGGGCAACAGTCCCCCGGACTGTTGCCTGTTCGCTCAGACCTTCCCAGGTTCGAATCCTTTTTATCTAAAAAAGAACCCCCAAAGGGGCAAAAGCCTCTTTGGGGGTTCTGGCAGCGGTAAAAGGATTCGAACCTCTACATACGGAGTCAGAGTCCGCTGTGCTACCATTACACAATACCGCTGTGTGAAATTGCAAGTGGTATTATACAATGCCGCAAAGAGAAAGTCAAGCCCTTTTCGGGAGATTTTCTTGCTTTCTCTTTTGCCGCTTACTTTACACCCGCCCGGAGATATGGTAGAATAAATTAGACCGGCTTATAAAAATTCAAGCGAAAAAGCGCAAAACATCGCGCTTTGCGGCTGCAAACCGGGAAACGGAGGACACAGGATGGAGAGACAGGCGCCCGTGCCGCGCAGCGAACAGCAAAAGGCTGTGCAAAAAGCAGAAAGCAAAGCCAAGCGCCGCGCTGCACACAAGGCTGCTCGAAAAAATCCAAAGCACCCGCTGGCCTATTTTGTCAAAATCGAGATTGGCATGGCACTTCTCATGCTGCTTGCCGTCGTGCTGCTGACCGTATTGATCTACCTTACGGCTTCCGGCAGCGTTGCGCGCGAACCGTTTGCCACGCTGCTTGATCTCAGCGGTCTTGTCCCGGTTTTGGCTTTCGGCGTGTGTTTATCTGCTTACTTACAAAGAAAGACGGTTTTGGGCCGCAAGGTTGCGGATTTTCAATGGATGTATTACTGTGTCCCGCTCGCGGCGGTGCAGTGGTTAAGCCGCCTGTTTTCCGCGCGCGCATCGTCTTCCGCGGCGTGGCAGGTTGTGCATATCCTCGCCTGTGTCCTGGCGGTTGCGGCCTTTTTCGTTTACCTCGCCTTTTTCCTGCGTGCCGCCGTCGAGACAGACGCGCAAAAGCGCAGAAAGGCGTTAAACATTTTGTTTTGTATTGCGCTTGCGGGATACTGTTTTTCCCTGCTCCTTACGGCTTTGCGCGGCGGTTTTGCAAATGCTTCCACCTACGCCCTGGTGCAGGCGGCGGTGCAGGCGGTTTGCTTTTTCGCCTTGCTTTTCGGCGGGTTTTTCGGCATGTACAGGCTGCCGAAGCTCAAAGTGCTCTGGCTTTATATCCTGCCGATTTTATACTGTGTGCTGCCGAGCGTTTTTTCTGTTGCAAAAAAATGGATTGCCGCTTAACGACCCTGCCGTTTGCTATATTGGGGTGACACAAAAGAATAAGGGGGATATGTATGGCTACACGCACACTTGCTGATTTTCGTGCAGAGCACAACGTCTGGCGAAAAGACCTTGCCGGCCTGCTTTCGATTTCGGAAGCGGAACTTGCGCGGCTGGAGGAAGAAAAGGAAGTGCCGGCGGATATTGCGCAAAAGATCATCGACGCCTATCGCCTGCCCGCGGATTATTTCACCGTAGACCCGGATGCGCTCGCAGCCGCACAACGAGCAGCCGCGGCCCAATCGGCGCGCATCACGCCGAAAAAGCCGATCCCGTATCTGATGAAAGTCGGCTTTGTTTGGATGCTGCTCGTTATGCTTGTGCAGACGGCGATCACCATGCCGTTCTCTTTTCTCTCTGCTGCCGGGGCGGGAATTGCTCAGTTTCTGGATGTGGTTTACGACATCGTCACAGCGGCGATTATGCTCAGTTCAGGTATTCCGCTTAGCCGATACATAATCAAAAATACCACCTTTCGCGGTCGCATTGCGGATTTTGCGTTGTTGTATGCATTCGTGCCCAACGCCACAGGCTGGATCCTCCTGCCGCTTGCCGTGCGTGCCACCGATGCCGGCATCCTTTCGGTGTGGAATCTTGCTTACATGGCGGCAGGACTGCCGATTCTTGTTTTGCACCTTGTATTCTTAGCTTTCTTCTTAAAAGCCGCCGCTGAGGCGGATACGGAAAAAGGACACAAGGCCATGACGATTCTTTTGGCGGTCTGCTTAGGCAGCCAGGTGTTGTACTGCATCCTGTACGCTGCACTTGGCAGATGCGCGGGGTATACGCCGCTGGAGTGGATCGATTTTGGTTTCCAATTGCTGGTATTCGCGCTTGTATGCTACGGCGCGGCGTTTGGCATTTACAAGCAGCCGAAGTTGAAAAAGCTGTGGCTGACGGCTTTGCCGATCGCGTATTGCGTCATTCCCGAAGCGCTCTCCATAGTCGGGAAATGGATATGATGAAATTTCGGACTTGTCCGCCTTGGGCATAAGGCGTATGCATATACAGAAAGGGGCTTTCCTATGGCAACACGCACACTCGCGCAATTCCGCGCGGAACAGAATATCTGGCGCGGGGATTTAGCACAACTGCTCTCGATCTCGGAAGCGGAGGTCGAGCGGCTGGAACTGACGGGCGAGGTGCCCGAAGACGCGGCGCAGAAGATCATCGAAACGTATCACCTGCCCGCCGACTATTTTACGGTAGACATCGACGCCATGGAAGCCGCCGCGCGCGCTGCGGCGCGCAAGACGCCGAAACGGCCGGTTTTGTATCTGACGAAAATCGTATTCATCTGGTGGCTTTTGGTTTTTGCAGTGCAGACCGCGCTGGAAACGCCCGGCAGCATAGCTGCCGCACTCGGTGCAAGCGTTTCCAATGGATACCATATCGTTGTGGACATTTGCCGGGCTGTCATTACGATCTGCTCGGGCATATTCCTGGGGTCGTATCTCATCAAGCATACGAATTTCCGCGGGCGGGTGTCAGATTTTGAATTTCTGTACCCCTTTGTCGCAGATTCGGTCGTTTCCTGGGTGATCCTTCCGTTTACCGCCAAAACCGCCCGAGCCGGTATAGGTTCCGCATGGTTTGTTGCGGAAATGGTAGTTTCGCTTGTATTGATGGTGATAGACCTTGTCTTTTTGGCGTTTTTCCTGAACGCCACCGCACAAGCGGACACCCAAAAAGGGCGCAAAACGCTGCTGATTTTGTTCAGTGCGGTGCTTGCCGGGCAGCTTTTGCATCATATCCTTTGGATTGCTTTGGGTTTTTACGCAGAGGCAACGGTTCTCGCCCGCATAAACGTCCTGATCCGCACGGTCTTTGAGATTCTGATCTTCTGCGGCGCGGCGTTCGGCATCTACAAGCTGCCTAAGCTCAAAACGCTTTGGCTCACTGCCCTGCCGATTCTATATTTCGCCGTGCCGGAAGTGATTTCCGTCATCGGGCAGATCGCACAGGCGTAAAATAAAGATGGGCTGCTTTGGGGCAGCCCGTTTTTTATGCGCCGGAAAGCGTCGTCCCGGGGTAGTAGTGCGCCAGAATTTCTTCGTAAGTCGAGCCTTGCCGCGCCATATAGTCCGCGCCGTATTGGCTCATACCGACCAAATGCCCGTTACCCGTGCAGGTAAAGGTGAACTGCCCGTCGGCGTATTCTACCGTGAACGCGGGCGAGCGAAGCGACAAAAGCGTGCGCAGCTTCTGCCCGGTCATCGTCTTGCCGCCGACAGTGACAGATGTGACCACGCCTGTTTCATTTTCAGAATACTGCGTATCGGCAAGCCACACAGATGGGTCGTCGCCGAGCACAATTTCCGCGTCCGCCGCCGTCTTCTCGCGAAACTCGTCTGCGGAAAGGGCAGTCGTTTCGGTGTAATCCGGGGAAAGGCGGTCGCCGGGGCTTGTGACCGACTGCAGATACGGCACCTCCCCGCCCCAGATGTTTGCGGCGCTTTCCGTCCGCCCGGGGCACAGTGCGCAGTATGCCGCCGTGATGTATGCGCCGTCGCAGGTGAGGGTTTGTCCGCGCACGGCGTTTACTGCCTCGGTGATCTTTTCGTTATAGGCGTCGTACTTGTCGCCCCATTTTTCATGCCGCGCCGCCTCGTCCAAATACCCCTGATGCCGCGCGGGATCGTCGGAGATATCCGCGCCCGCAAGCGTCGAATCAGGGTCCGCTTTGAGCCGCTGCACATTCGTATATGCCGCCACCGCCTGCGCTTTGAGCGCCTCCGGTTCCGCCTCGGCGGACATTTCACAGGCGACACAGCCGACAAGGTATTCGACCGTGTCCATCTCGACGACGTTCCCGCTCGCCGCTTGCAGCACCGCCACGGTTTCGCTGTCGCCGGCGGCGGTTTCTTCTGTTTCTGCCGTCTCATTCTCTTCCCCGAACAGCACTTCGCGCGCGGCGGCGAACGAAAAGTCGCCGAGATCCAGCACCGCCACGGGTGCCGCAAACATGGCGAGCGCCAATACGAAACATAAAATGCCATAGGTTTTCATCGGTTCCCTGCCTTTCGGAATTTCCCATGCGTTTGGTTGACTTTAACGCTGTTTTGCGATACAATGATAATCTATTGAATCTTTATCTATAGAATCTTTTTCGGCTGTGCCGATCTCGATATATTTCCGCGCCGCGTCACAGTTGGTGCGCCAAAGGAGACTTTCTTACATGCCCGGTTACATATCCCCGATTTCCAACGATGCTCTTTCTAATTTATGCGAAGAGCTTGCCAAAAATAACCGCATCCACCCCGAAGACTACCAGCGCTTTGAAGTCAAGCGCGGGCTTCGCAATGCCGACGGCACAGGCGTTATGGCAGGTCTTACGCGTATCTGCTCGGTGGAGGGGTATTATATCGAAGACGGCGAGCGCGTACCGAAAGAAGGGCGCCTGACCTACCGCGGGATCGACTTGAGCGAGATCGTGCGTGACTGTGTTGAAAAGGACCGCTTCGGCTTTGAAGAGGTCGCCTGGCTTTTGATGTTCGGCGATCTGCCGACGCAAAAGCAGCTGGACCGTTTTTGTGAGATTCTGGCGGAATGCCGTGAACTGCCCGACGAATTCATTGAGGATATGATCATGAAAGCGCCGTCGCCCGACATTATGAACAAGGTCGCGCGCTCGGTTTTGGCACTGTATTCGTTTGACGAAAATCCCGACGACACCTCGGTGGAAAACGTGCTGCGGCAATGCATCCAGCTCATCGCGCAAATTCCCACCATCATGGTGTATGCCTATCAGGTCAAGCGGCGCGTCTATGACCACAAAAGCATGTATATCCACCAGAACGACAAGGCTTTAAAGACCGCCGAATCCATTCTGCATGCCATCCGGCCCGACCGCAAGTTCACCGACGAGGAAGCCAAGCTTTTGGACCTTTGCATGATTATCCATGCCGAACACGGCGGCGGCAACAACTCGACGTTCACCACGCGCTGCATCACCTCCTCCGGGACGGACACCTACTCCGCCATCGCGGCGGGCATCGGTTCGCTCAAAGGGCCGAAGCACGGCGGCGCGAACATCAAGGTCTATAAGATGGTGGAGGATATGCGGCAGCACGTCTCTGACCCCACCGACGAAGGGCAGGTCGCGGATTACCTGACCAAGGTCATCAATAAGCAGGCAGGCGACGGCTCCGGGCTCATTTACGGCATGGGGCACGCGGTCTACACCCTTTCGGACCCGCGCGCCGTGATCCTGCGCGAACACGCGCGCACCTTTGCGAAATCGCACGGGTTTGAGGACCGTTTCCGCACGCTGGAGCTCATCGAAACACTCACACCCGGTCTTTTTGCCAAGTACAAAGGCGAAAAGAAAAAAATGTGCGCGAATGTGGACCTGTATTCGGGGCTCATCTACGAGATGCTCGGCATCCCGCAGGAACTGTTCACGCCGCTGTTCATGTCGGCGCGCATCGCGGGCTGGTCGGCGCACCGGCTCGAGGAGCTCACATCCGGCAGCCGCATCATGCGCCCCGCCTATAAGAACGTCTCGCTGCCGCGGCGATTTGTGCCGCTGGATGAGCGCGTCAGCAACCATGTTGTGCAGACAGAATACATCCCGCCTGAGGAGCGGTAAAACCGGCGCGAAGCGCCGCAAAAAAATGAGGGATCGTTGCCATGAAACATGATTTCCGAAAATCCGAACAGATCGACGCACGGCTGCTGCTTTGCGTTTGGGGCATCGCCTGCGTTTTGGGCGCGGCGCTGCGCACCGTGCAGCTGTTCACCAATATTGAACCTGAAACCGGCTTTTTCGAAGCGGTGGACTGGACCGTCTTCGTCGTCTACGGCATACTGCTCGCCGCCGTTCTGCTCTTGGCGATTTTGCCCGCGTGCAGTGCGCGCCTGCCTGCGTCGCGGCCGATTGTGCGCCGGGACCGGGGGTTGTTTTTCGGCAGTGCTCTGTTTGCAGTAGGTCTCGTTTACGACGCCGTTCTCAGCCTGATGAACGCCGCCGGGACCCTGTCGGAAAGCGGACGGCTGTCTTTTGCGGCGCTGCTGTTTTCCGAAGGGCTGCTTGCGGAAGTTTTACAGACGGTCTGTGGTGTGCTCGCCGCCGTCTACATGATGGTCACGGCGATCTCCTACCTGAAGGGCGAGGCGCAGTTTGCCAAATACCGCTTTCTCGCGCTCATGCCGCTGTTTTGGTCGATGTTCCGCATCGTGCTGCGCTTCATGACGAAGATCAGCTTCACGATGGTTTCCGAACTGCTTTTAGAGCTTGCAATGCTCGCGTTTATGATGCTGTTTCTGCTCTCGTTCGCGCGGATTGCATCGCAGGTGAACCCCAGAGGTGAAATGCGCAAGCTCGTTTGCTTTGGGCTGCCCGCGTCGTTTCTTGCGATGGTCATCGGCATTTCGCGTTTCATCTGCACCGTGGCGGGGCGTGGGGATCTGCTTGCGGACGGTTTCCCGTTTTCGTTCGGAGAGATCGGTTTCGGCGTGTTCGCCATCCTCTATATTTTCGAGCATATGCGCTTTGGCAGGCCCGCTTCGGAAGAACCGGAAGCGGACAGTGCCTTTGAAAGCGAAGAATCGGGCACGACTTCCGATGCAGGTGCAGATGCCGCGGACGCTTGATTTTCCCCTGCACGCCTGCTCGTTTCCATCGCCGCCATGCCTGTGCGCTTTGCGCTGACACAGGTTTGAAAATATCAGGATCCGATTGGATCACGGAGGGATTTCCATGAAACTTATCATCGCCATCGTCAACAGCGAAGACGCTTCCGCCGTTTTGTCGGAGCTGACCAATAAGGGGTTCAGCGTCACGAAGCTTTCCACGTCCGGCGGGTTCCTGCGCGCCGGGAATGTGACCATGCTCATCGGGCTCGAAGAGGAAAAGGTCGCGGATGCGCTTTCCGTGATCGAAGAATTCAGCTGCCAGCGCCAACAGCAAATCCCCGTAAGCCCCGGATACGTCGGCGACTCGCTGCTTTCGGTGCCTGTGGAGGTCACCGTAGGCGGCGCGACGGTATTCGTGCTGGACGTCGAGCAGTTCTATAAATTATGAGCCTGACGGGTTTTTCCCTTTCCGGCGGCGACCGGCAATTTCTGGAATACCGCCTGCGCACGCGCGCCTTTCCGCAGACCGTCCTTCTGGCGGGCGGGGATGAAGACGAACGGCTTGCACTCGCCAAATATCTTGCAAACGCTCTGGTTTGCACCGGTACGGGCACACGCCCGTGCGGGGTGTGCCGCGCATGCCAAAAATGCCGTTCCGACAGCCATCCGGACATTCAGCGCTTCGGCCCTGAAAAGAAGAACGGCGTATTCAAGGTAGAGACGTGCCGCGCCATACGGCAGGATGCCTTTGTGCTGCCAAACGACGGCGACACAAAAGTCTATATCTTAGAGGACTGCCAGTGCATGAACGACAGCAGCGAAAACGCGCTTCTGAAGATCCTCGAAGAACCGCCCGCAGGCGTATACTTTTTGCTGACGTGCTCATTTCGCGGGGCAATGCTGCCCACGATCCTTTCCCGTGCCGTGACGATCACCTTAAGCGGGAGCGAGACGCCGTTTTCCGAACAGACGCTGCAAACGGCAGCGCAAATTGCGGCGGCGCTGTGCGCGCGCTCGGAATGGGCGCTTTTGCAGACGACCGCGCCGCTGGAGCGCGACCGTGAGGAAACGGGCAACGTGCTGCTCTGCCTTGCGGAGATATTTGAGGACGCCTTACGCGTTAAATCCGGCGCGGCGGCGCGCGGGCGCAGCGGCGAAGCATCGGCAGCCCTTGCAGCGCAATTCACTAAGCCGCGGCTGTATGCGCTTTTGGAAGCTGCGCAGAAGCTTTCGGCAGAAAACGATGGTTATGCCAACGCGAATCTGCTGCTGACGGGGCTTTGCTACCGCCTGTACCGCGCAACGGAACAACACACATGACAGTTCGCCGCCAAATGGGGCGGCACACAGCTTCGGAAAGGAGTACCCATGGCTGAAGTTGTCGGAATTCGATTTAAAAATGTCGGCAAAGTTTATTACTTTGATCCCGACGCCATGCAATTTAAAAAGGGGGACCGCGCGATTGTGGAGACCGCGCGCGGGGTGGAATGCGGCGAGATCGCGCTCCCGAACCGCGAGGTGCCCGACGAGGAGATCATCAAGCCCTTAAAGCGCATCATCCGCGCCGCCACCCCTGAGGATCTCAAAACGCTCGAGGAAAACCGCGAAAAAGAGAAAAAAGCGTTCCCGATCTGTGAGGAAAAGATCCGTGCGCACAAGCTCGACATGAAGCTCGTGGACGTGGAATACACGTTTGACGGCAGCAAGATCCTGTTTTATTTCACCGCGGACGGGCGCGTGGATTTCCGCAGCCTCGTCAAGGATTTGGCGGGCACGTTCCGCACACGCATCGAACTGCGCCAGATCGGCGTGCGTGACGAATCCAAGATGATCGGCGGGTTCGGCATCTGCGGACGTCCGTTTTGCTGCAGCACGTTTTTGGGCGATTTCCATCCCGTTTCCATCAAAATGGCAAAGGAACAGGGGCTTTCGCTGAATCCGGGCAAGATCAGTGGCACCTGCGGCAGACTGATGTGCTGCTTAAAGTACGAACAGGAGTCTTACGAGCACCTGCTGCGCCATACGCCAAAGGTCGGCGCGGTGGTGGAGACCCGCGAAGGGCGGGGCGTGGTGCTGGAGAACAATCTGCTCACGGGGATGCTCAAGGTGCGGCTTGACCGCCGCCCCGACGCCGCCCCCCTGCTTGTGGAACGCCACGAGGTGAAGCTCATCCGCGATGCGCATATCCGGCTCAACAAAGCGGAGCTGGAAGCGCTGAAAGGAATTGAATAAAAAGTCTTGCTATTTTCGAAATTTGTGTTAGAATGAGAGTACATTGTATAAGGGAGGTCACAAAAATGGCATATCATATCAGCGACGATTGCATCGCCTGCGGCGCTTGCGCTTCGGAATGCCCCGTGGAGGCAATTTCCGAGGGCGACGGCAAATATGTAATCGACGCGGACACCTGCATTGACTGCGGTTCCTGCGCCGGCGTCTGCCCGGTGGGTGCTCCGCAAGCGGAGTAAGCCAAGCAACCGACAAAAACAGAAAGACCGCCTGCGGGCGGTCTTTTTTCTTTGCATTTTTGCCGATTTATGGTACAATGCCCATATGGGATTTACGCTCTTTCAGGATGAACACGTGGAATATCTGCGCCGCGGCGTCGGCGTGGTCGTTTCGCCCGCGCACACGTTCGGCACGGACGCGCTGCTGCTTGCCGATTTTGCCGCGCCGAAAAAGGATACACGCGCCTGCGATCTCGGCACGGGCTGCGGGATCATCCCCCTATTTTGGAAAAGCCGCGGACTTTGCGGCCTTGTGGACGGCGTGGAACTGCAGGAGGCGGCCGCCTCGCAGTTTGCGCGCGGCATTTGCGGCAGCGGCCTTTCCGATTCGCTTGCCGCGCACCACGCGGACTTGAAAGACGTGGGCGCTTTCCTCAAACGCGGCAGCTATGACCTTGTCACGATGAACCCGCCGTACAAAGCGGAAAACGCGGGGCTTAAAAGCTTGAATCCTGCGGCTCGTATGGCACGGCATGAAACACACTGCACGCTCGACGACATTGCACACGCCGCTTCCGTTCTGCTGCGCAGCGGCGGGCGGTTTTGCATCTGCCTGCGCCCCGAGCGCCTTTGCGATGCGATGCACGCCATGCGCCGGCACCGCTTGGAGCCCAAGCGGCTGCGGCTTGTGGCGAAAAACGAAGAATGCGCGCCGTGGCTCTGCCTTTTGGAAGGGCGGCGCGACGGCAAAAGCGGGTTAAAAATCCTGCCGTGCCTGTTCCTGTATACAAAAGACGGGGTACTGTGTGCAGAAATGCAAGGGTCACAGCAGCCCTATTTGCAAGGGGGTGCGAAAGAATGAGCGGTACTTTATATGTGGTCGGCACGCCTATCGGCAATCTTTCCGACCTCTCCCCGCGCGCGGTCGAGGTCCTAAAAAACTGCGACTTTATCGCGGCAGAGGACACACGCGTCACCCGCAAACTGCTCAATCATTTTGCCATATCGACGCCGGCGGTCAGTTACCACGAGCACAACAGCCGTTCGGCGGGTGAAAAGGTCCTTGCCCGGCTGCTTACGGGCGAGTGCTGTGCATTGGTGACCGATGCGGGGATGCCCGCGATCTCCGACCCCGGCGAAGCGCTCGTCGCACTTGCACACGAACACGGCGTACGCGTGGAAGCTGTCCCCGGCCCAACGGCGTTTGCGACCGCTGTTGCCGTTTCGGGGCTGCCATCCAAAAGATTTACCTTTGAGGGCTTTTTGAGCGTACAAAAGGCGGAACGCCACGCGCATTTACAGTCGCTTGTAGACGAGGTGCGCACCATGGTCTTTTATGAAGCGCCGCACCGCCTTGCGCGCACCTTGCAGGATCTGCTCGACGCGTTCGGTGACCGCGAAGTGGCGTTGGTCAAAGAGCTGACCAAGATACACGAATCCGTGGAGCGCACGACGCTTTCTGCTGCTGCCGCAAAATACGCGGGCGGCGAGGTCAAAGGCGAATTTGTGCTGGTCGTGCACGGTGCAGACGCGCCCAGCGAAACAGTATGGAGCCTGGAAGAAGCCGTCGCTTTTGCCGAAGAGCAGGTGCGCGCGGGTGCATCTAAAACAGAAGCCGCCAAAGCGGCGGCTGCAAAAAGCGGACTAAAAAAAGGCGAGATCTACAAAGCCCTGACGCAGTAATTCGGAGGGACTATGGAATATTGGTATTTGTGGGTGATTTTCGCCGTTCTATGCGCGGTGACGGTTTTTGTGATCTTAAAAGCCTCTAAAGCACTGCGCGGGCACAACGAAGAAACCAAGCGCGCGGTAGCCGAGATTGAGCGGCTGACTGCCCTCAAGACGGATTTTCGCGGCGCTTCGGCAGAAAAAGTACGCGGGGAAGATGCGGCGCACGTGCTGGACGGTGCTTTTGCCGTTTTGCAGGCGCAGCTTGAGCGTGCCGACGACAGCGACCGCTGTTTTGCAGAGATGGCAGAACCGCAGCAAAACGTCTACACGCTCTACTGGCTCATGGAGGATGTGCAGACCTCGCTTTCATTCTTCTTCAAAAACAACGGCGACCCGCTGCGTGCCGTCTGTTCCCGTGCGCTCGAAGCCGTTGGTGCAAAGACGCTTGGGGAAATTGCGGGAACCATGTACGCCATGTTCGACGAATCCAACGAGGAGGTTTCCTTAGACCCCGGGCAGCTGGATATACTGGATGCACGCTTTGCCGAACAGTTCGATCGTGACACGCTGCTTTCGCAGATTTGGGCCTATGCCGCCTCGCACGCCGAAACGATCTTTCGAGACGGCACCCCCTGACCCCGCGTTATTCGCTCTTTTCCCCGGCAAACGGGGCAAGTGCGCGGCGCAGGATCTGTTCGCTGTTTTCGATGACGGTGTGCACGCATACGGGCCGCGCCAATTTTGGCTTTTCGCTTGGGCTGTCGCCGTGCAGCTTTTGCATGAGGCTGCCCATGAGCGCGGCGCTGAGTGTTTCCCCCGAGGAAGTCGGCATGGATGCACACGACGCCGGCAGCACGCCGGCATCGCGCGCCTGCAGCGCGACGCGGTAAACGGCAAGCGCGAAATAACTGCGCAGCAGGTCTGCGGCTGCGGGATTCGTTACGGTGAGCGAATCGCTGAGCATGGTCGCGGCGCGGAACAGCGTACCGGTTCGGAACTCCCGGTCCTGCGCGGTGTCGCGTTCGTCATATTCCTCATTGAACGCGCGCCGGGTGTTGCTCACGCCCAAAAGATAGTCGCAGCTTACATCGTAAAACGCGGCGGCGGCACACAGAAACTCCAATCCGCACTCGCGGATGCCCTTTTCATAGTGCGACAACAGTGCGCCGGAAATACCCATGGCAGCTGCCGCCTCCTTTTGTGTCAAACCGCGCTCGCGGCGCAACGCAGACAACCGCGCGGGAAAAACCGAGTTCATAAAAAGCCTCCGAAATTCTACAATATGGAATACCATTGTATCACAAAATCTACAATTTGTATATTTGATTTAAAAAGAACGGAAAGGTGATCGCTTTGAAAACCGCACAGATCCATTTGATCCGCCACGCCGACGAGGGCAACGAGGATGGGCGCTATATCGGGCAGACCGACCTGCCCGCCACCGAGGAGGGGCTTCGGCAGGTGGACGACCTGAAAGAGGAATACGGCGGCTACCCGGACGTGGAAGCGGTGTTCTCCAGTCCCTTAAAGCGCTGCCTGCAAACGGCAAAGCGTATTTATCCCGACAAAGAGCCGATCGTCATGCAAGAGCTCGCCGAATACGACTTCGGCGAATTTGAAGGCAAGACGGCCGATGAGCTTAAAGATCTGGATACGTTCAAAATCTGGCTTGCGGGGACAGAACCTGAAACGCCCGTGCCCTTCGGCGAAAGCCAGGTGGATTTCAACCGCCGCATCTGCACGGCGTTCCAGCGCATCGTGCAGGGTGTGCTGCAGTCCGGCGTGCATTCGGCGGCAATCGTGACGCACGGCGGCGTCATCATGGCGCTGATGACGGCGTTTGCCATCCCCGAAGCCCCCATGCACGAGTGGCTCACGCCCAACGGCTGCGGCTATACCTTACGCATCGACCCGTTTTTGTGGTCGCACACCGGAAAGCTTGAAGCCATCGCGGAATGTCCCGCCCTGCCGCTCTCTGAGGACGATGAGCGCGCACTGTGGGACTTCTACCCATCGGAGCCTTACGGCGACGAATAACACGTTTTAGGTCTCCCGCTTTTTGCCGTATTGCTTTTCATAGGAAAATACTGTTTGTGTGCCGTCCTTTTCGATGTGGACGCACCGTTCGCCCAGCGAAAAGATGGGTTGATCGTGCCGGTAGGAATCTGAATACACGGTGCAGACATGCGCGCCGTCCGGGAACGTCGCCATAAATCGGCGCACCTTTTCTTCGCCGCGGCAGTTTTCCCCCAGCAGTGTCCCTGTCTTCGGGTCATGGCGCGTGCACAAGAGCGTATCTATTTTTAAACGGTCGGCAATTTCCCGAAGTAAAAAATCCGGGCTTGCGCTGATGACCACGGTATACCGCGCGCGGTGTTCGGGCAAAAACCAGGGGAAAACGTCACGCTCGTGCCTATCCCAAAATGCGCGCACCGCTTTTTGAAGCGGGATAAAGCGCACGGCGACAAAAATATGGCGTTTGAAGCGGTCGAGCCCGATGATGCGCAGCCCATAAAGCGCGCCTAAAACGATGTAGTACGGCAGCAAAAACAAAAGATACGGGTACCGCCGCATGCAAAACAGCAGAAAGGTCGAGCCGCTGTCAAACGGCACGACGGTTTTGTCAAAATCATAAATATCCAGTTCCATGTGGCACGCTCCCAATGGTTTTTCATTAGGGATATTGTACCGCCCCCGCTAAAAAAAGGCAAGCAAAAAGACCGACTGCAAAGGCAGCCGGTCTTTTTATATTCTACTTATTATCATCCCGCCAGTGTTTTACGCTTCTTCCTCTTTATAGTGCTTGGCGCGCTCGAATTCGTCGGTAATGGTCTTATCCGGCGTTTTGGTCAAAAGCGACACCACGACGATCACAATGCACGAGAGCACAAATGCGGGGAACAGCTCATAGATATCAAAAATCCCGCCGAGCGGACGAATGAGCAGATTCCAGACAAACACCATCACGCCGCCCGTGACCATGCCCGCCACAGCGCCCGCGCGGGTGGTGCGTTTCCAGAACAGGGAGAAGAGCATAATCGGCCCGAACGTCGCGCCGAAGCCTGCCCAAGCGAACGAAACAACGGTGAAGATCACGCTGTTTTCATCCCAGGCGATCGCAATGCCGATGAGCGCAATCACCAGCAGCACGATGCGCGCAACCCACATGACCTGTTTGTCGGTCGCATTCTTTTTAAGCACACCTTCGAAGAGGTTCTTAGAAAACGCGGAGGACGCGATAAGCAGATACGAGTCCGAAGAACTGATCGTTGCGGCGAGGATGCCCGCCATGACAATGCCCGCCACCACAGGGTGGAACAGCGCGCGGCTGATGACGATAAAGATATTTTCTGCGCCGCTGGCAGTGGAAAGCGTCTCGTTCACGGGGAACATGGCGCGGCCCATAAGCCCGATATACACGGCGGCGGTCAGGGAGATCACGACCCAGACGGTGGCGATGCGGCGCGAACGGGTCAGCTCGCGGCGTTTGCGGATCGCCATAAAGCGCAGCAGCACCTGCGGCATACCGAAATACCCAAGCCCCCAAGAGAGCGTGGAGATGATGGTCAAAAAGCCGTAGCTGCTCGCTTCGCCGAACAACGGCGTGCCGTTTACCGCCTGCTGGACGCCGTTTGCATCCACAACGGGAGAGGCGGTGGAAGTCAGGGAGAAAAAGCCCTCAATAGACTGCGCATTCTCGATCACGGCAGAGAAGCCGCCCGCGTTGATCGTGCCGGCGATGAGCACGACCAGAAGCGCGACGAACATGACCACGCCCTGCATAAAGTCGGATGCGCTTTCGGCAAGAAAGCCGCCGAGGAATGTGTAGATCAGCACGAACACCGCGCCGACGATCATCATGGAATGATAGGAAAACCCAAACAGCGTGCTGAACAGCTTACCGCAGGTAACAAAGCAGCTGGCGGCATAGACCGTGAAGAACACAAGGATGAACAGCGCAGAGACGGACAGGATCACCTTTTTCTTTTCATGGTAGCGGTTGCTTAAAAAGTCGGGGATGGTGATTGCGTCGCCCGAAACGACAGAATAGCTGCGCAGGCGCTTTGCCACGATCAGCCAGTTGATGTATGTACCAAGCGCCAGACCCAAAGCCGTCCAAAGCGCATCGGCAAGGCCGCACCAGTACGCGACGCCCGGCAGCCCCATCAAAAGCCAGCCGCTCATATCGGACGCCTCGGCGCTCATGGCGGTTACCCACGGGCCCAGCGAACGCCCGCCCAAAAAGTAATTGTCGGAATTTTTCTGCGACCGCTTTGCAAAGTAAATGCCGATGGCAATGACGATCAGCATATACCCGCACATCGCGATCAACACTTTTACGGTGTCTTGGGACATAAATTCTCCCCCTTGGAAAAAATATACAATCATTATAAAGGAAATAGGTTGAAAAGTAAACCTTTTGTTTTGCGAACATAAAGCGGCAGTCTGTAGGTGTTACAATGATGTGTGACAAATAAGAAAAAAAGATAGCGAATAGAAAGGACCTGTGTTAAGGTAGAGTTG
>CALWVM010000025.1 GCA_944384985.1 uncultured Clostridia bacterium
TGTGCCGTGTGGGTCCTGTGCGACAGCGCTCCGTGAACCATGTCAGGCGGGGAACCGAGCAGCATTAAGCGGTCAGCCTGTGCGCCGCAGATCGCCTGCACGGTGCATGACCGAGTTAAGGTGTTTTTATGACTATTTTAAGGAGGCGTGCGTTTTGTATCAGGTGCTTTACCGCAAATGGCGGCCGAAAACTTTTGACGATGTGGTCGGGCAGCCTGCGGTGACGGCGGCGCTCAAAGGCGCGGTCAAAAGCGGCCGGCTTTCGCACGCATACCTGTTCACAGGTTCACGCGGCACGGGCAAGACCTCCTGCGCGAAGATACTCTCGAAAGCGGTCAACTGCCTGCACCCCGTGGACGGCAACCCCTGTAACGAATGCGAGATCTGCCGCGGCATCGACGCGGGCACGATTTTGGACGTCATCGAGATCGACGCCGCCTCCAACAACGGCGTGGATAATATCCGCGACCTGCGCGAAGAGGCAAATTATACGCCCGCCAATACGAAATACCGCGTTTACATCATCGACGAAGTCCATATGCTTTCCGTCGGTGCGTTCAACGCGCTTTTAAAAACACTGGAAGAACCGCCCGAGCACGTCAAATTCATTTTGGCGACAACGGAAGTGCATAAGCTGCCCGCAACCATCCTTTCGCGCTGCCAGCGGTTCGATTTCAAACGTATCGAGCCGCGTGACATCGCCGGACGGCTTCTGTATGTTGCCGGGCAGGAGAACATCTCCCTGACAGAAGACGGCGCTATGCTCATCGCCCGCGTGGCGGACGGCGCCATGCGCGACGCGCTCTCGCTTCTGGACCGCTGCGCCGCGTATGACGGCGAGATCACCGAAGCGGTTGTGAGCGATGCGGCGGGCCTTGCCGGGCACGGGCATCTTCTGGAATTGACCGACGCCGTCGCCGAGCGGGACACGGCACGGGTGATTGAGCTTTTGGATGCCCTTTATAAAAATTCCTGCAGCATGGAACGGCTGCTTTTGGATCTGCTTTCGCATTTCCGCAGTCTGATGCTGGCGCGCAGCGTGCCGAATTATGGTGATTTGATCGTCTGTCCGAAAAGTGAGCTGGAAGAGATCCGCCGTCAGGCAGAGCGGTTTTCACTTGCCCGCATTTTAAACGCGATGGACGTGCTGCAAGAGGCGGCAGGACGCTTGAAGGGCGGTGCAAACGCACGCACTGCGGCGGAAATGGCGCTGCTGCGCCTGTCCGACCCGAGTTTAGATACAGACGTCCGTGCACTTACCGCCCGCATTGCGGAACTCGAACGACGACTGGACACGGGTGCGTTCGTGAGCTCTGCAAAATCGGCGGCAGCGCCGGAAAAACCGGCTGCACAGCCCGAACCGAAGCGCACGGAAATTCTCGAATCCGAAAAGGCGCAAGCGCCGAAAGCGCAGGAGACACCGCAATCTGCCGCGCCCGCTGCGGAAAAAGCCGCGCCGGCAAAACCGGCCGCCCCCTCGGATACGCCGTTCCCAAAATGGAGCGAAGCGCTCGAACGCCTTTCCGCCATTGACCGCCCGCTTGTGCCGCATATGCGCGGCTCGTCGGCGGTGCAGCGCGGGGATATGCTGCTTATCCAAAGCGACAACCCGTTGCTTGAGCAGTTCTTGCAGACCGGCTCGCACGCCAACTGCATTATGCGCGCCGTGTATGACGTAACAGGCAAAAAGTATAAGCTCGGCATTTTCCATGCGCCGCGCGCTGCCGCAGCGCCCGCCGTACCGAAAAAAGACCCGCTTGAAAACCTTTTAAACCGTGCGCAGTCGCTCGGTGTGGAGGTCGTTGACCAGTAAATAATCCTTAAAAGGAGAAACATATGAAAGCAAGAATTCCAAATCAGGGCCCGACGGGCGGCAATATGATGAAAAAGCTGCAGGAAATGCAGGCGAATATGGAAGCGCTGCAAGGCGAGCTCGCCGTGGCGGAATATTCTGCCAGTGCGGGCGGCGGCGCGGTAGACGTGACCGTCAACGGCTCGCATGAAGTCAAAGCCATCCATATCAAGCCCGAGGTCATGGACCCCGAGGAGCCCGACATGCTCGAGGATCTGCTTTTGGCAGCGCTCAACGAAGCCATGCGCAAGGCGGATGAGACCGCCGAGCGCGAAATGGGCAAGATCACAGGCGGCCTTTCCGGCATGCCCGGTATGGGCGGGATGTTTTGATGTCGTATTCCATTCCCGTTCTGGATGAACTGATCGACGAATTTCGAAAAATGCCCTCTGTCGGGCAGAAATCAGCGGAGCGTATGGCGTTTTATGTGCTGGGGCTGACGGATGACGAAGCGAGAGAACTTCAAAACGCCATCGGCAGCGCGCACGAAAAAATCCATCGCTGCAAGGTCTGCTGCAACCTGACCGAAACCGAGGTCTGCTCGATCTGTCAAAGTGCGGAGCGCGACCGAAGCACCATCTGTGTGGTGGAAAGCCCGCGCGACGTGCTCGCGTTTGAGCGCACGCATGAGTATCACGGGCTTTACCACGTGCTGCATGGGGCGATCTCGCCGATGAATTCCGTCGGCCCCGACGACTTGACTGTCAAAGAACTGCTGGCGCGCTTGCAGGACGATACCGTGGAAGAGGTCATCATGGCGACGAATCCCACCGTCGAGGGCGAGGCGACTGCTATGTACATCAGCAGGCTCTTAAAGCCGCTGGGCGTTAAGGTGACGCGCCTGGCCTACGGCATCCCCGTCGGCGCGGATCTTGAATATGCCGACGAAGTCACGCTCACCCGCGCGCTCGCGGGCAGAAGCCTGTTGTAAAAAGGAGCATATATGCACGCTTCCAAAATCTCGCGCGACGAGGCGTTCGCGCTGCTTTTGCAATACAACAAAGAACCTTTCCATATCCGCCACGCGCTCACGGTTGAAGCTGTGATGACGTGGTTTGCAAATACGCTCGGGTTTTCCGACGAAGCAGACTACTGGGGCATCGTCGGGCTTCTGCACGATATTGATTTTGAGCAGTATCCCGACGAACACTGCCAAAAAGCGCCTGAATTGCTGCGTGCCGGCGGCGTAGGGGAGGATATGATCTATTCCGTTTGTTCGCACGGCTACGGCATCTGCTCGGACTGCGAGCCGAAAGAGGAAATGGAAAAGGTCCTGTTCGCCGCGGACGAATTGACCGGGCTTATATGGTCGGCGGCGCTCATGCGTCCGTCCAAAAGCGTGCAGGATATGGAGCTTAAGAGCTTAAAGAAGAAATACAAGGATAAAAAATTCGCCGCGGGCTGTTCGCGGGAAATTATCTCTACGGGTGCCGAGCGGCTCGGCTGGCCGCTCGACGAGTTGCTCGAAAAAACGCTCGAAGCCATGCGCGCGTGTGAAGTACAAGTCGAAGAACGCTTCGCCGCATATGCGCAAGCGTAATCCAAAAAAGAGAAAGAATAAAGCAGGGCAGGTGACAGTATGGCAAACGCACAAAAAAACGCGCTCAAAACGGTGGCGCAAAATAAAAAAGCCCTGCACGACTATTTTGTGCTGGAGTCGTACGAAGCGGGCATCGAGCTTTGCGGGACGGAGGTTAAAAGCGTCCGCGAAGGGCGCTTGAACCTCAAGGATGCCTGGTGCAGCATTGTCGAGGGTGAGATCTTCGTTAACGGGATGCACATCAGCCCCTACGACCACGGCAATATTTTCAACCGAGACCCGCTGCGCGTGCGAAAGCTCCTCATGCATAAGCGCGAGATCATGCGCCTTTTGGGTACGACCAAGCAGCAGGGGCTGACGCTCATCCCGCTGTCGGTGTACTTCAAAAAAGGACGCGCCAAAGTACAGGTCGGGCTTTGCAAGGGTAAAAAGCTCTATGACAAGCGCGACGTTGCCGCCAAAAAGGAAGCCGACCGCCGCATCGAGCGCGAAATGAAAGAACGTGCACACTGAAATATCGGACCGGAGCAAGTCCTACGACAGAACAGAAAATCTTAGACGCCTTGCATGCACTTGGAATTCCCAACTATTGTAGTTACGGAAAAATCTGTCTTTTTTTGCGACATTTCCCGCTTGCAAAATGCAAGGTTTGTGATACAATATGATTCCCACGGGGATGAAAGGATTTCGACGGGGATGCTGCACCGTGGTAAGCGAGCAGCGGTGGGGTACCGCTTAAAACAGCCTCAGTTTATGAAAATAAACGACAAAGATCAAAAAGTACTTCTTGCTGCTTAACTAGCGGCAAGCGTTCCTCCCGGAGCACCGCGGTCGGGGCAGGAGCGTCATCAGCGGTAAATGTGCACGGGCAAGCGCCTCGTGACCCGTCACACACAACGAGGCTACCGAAGCAAGCCGCCAGCCGTGTGGTGCCTTGCTAAGGGAATCTTTAACGCACGGCTACGCTCGTAGAAAGCTGCGGGAACGCGTTTTCGGACGCGGGTTCGACTCCCGCCATCTCCACCAAGCGACCCCGCTTCGCCGTCTCCCGGCGGGGCGGGGTCGGTTTGTGTCCTGAGGGCGCGGAGTCGAACAGGACGGCGCGCCACAGCGCGCGACCAACAGTCCGGTGGACTGTTGGTCAGTCCGCGGGCAGACTCCCGCCATCTCCACCAAAATGCCCTTACTCGAACTATTTGAACCAAAAAAATTTGATGGGTTCGAGTGAGTTTCTATAAACGTGGATTTATAGGGAAGATCAGCATCTGAGAAATTCGATGCTGATTTTTTCTTGTCCTCACTTTGACGCGCGTCTTGACAATCTGCGGAATTTATGACGTTTTTATCAGATTTTTCGAGTTTTGAGGTATCCACCAAGTTTTTGCCCTTACTCGAACTATTCGCCGATAAAACATCATCATAAAGCCCATCTCCGAAATAGGCTTGGAGATGGGCTTTGATTGTATCTAAGAGAGTTTTGGCGCGTTCAGGACTGACGTGGTTGATTCTTATCAGGTCGTCCTTGATAGGCTCCTGCAGCTGGGCAAAGGGTGAAGCCAACTCGGCATCTACTTTAAGACCGTTTTCCGAGTCATTACTGACAAGGAAACGCTTAAAGATAGCTTGATTCATGAGCCGCTTCGTGGCATCATCGGCATAGCGGTAAGTCTCTCCGCAGTTCTCAACAATGTCCAATGCAGCTTTAAGATTGTCGACAATCGCCTCAAAAGTGGTATTGTGGATGCGGATCTCATGCTCGATGGTCGCCAGCTCTTTGGCGATTTTCTGCTGTTCAGCTTTAAGCAGATCCAAAGGGATGGCGTTGCTATAGTGGGCTTCAAGCAGTTTTTGCCGTTTGTTTTCCAGTTTGGCTTTCTGACCTTTCAGACCGTTCAGCTCTTTTTTGTATTTTTCTTTTTCGTTTTCAATCAGCGTGGTCACTTGCTTTTCCAACATTACCCTTACCTCTGCCGGGAGCTGGTAGGAAATATAAATCTGCTCAATCGCTTCTTCGACAGCGCTGATCAGAACGGCCTTGGTGGTGCATTCCGGATGGCGTTTGCTATGCCGTCCAGCGCAGACAAAGTAGGGGTAAACAGTTCCGTCTTTTTTCTTTTCGTTGCTGACCATCATGCGCTCGCCACAGCAAGCGCAATATAAACTTTGCGGCTCTTGGGAAGCCATTTTCCATGCTCGTCCATTGCTCTCATAGTCAGCAGGACATGGGCGTGGGGATTGTGTCCCGGCGGATGGGGGTCATGGATGGCAAAATCAGCAATCATGCCTTTGGAAACAAACTGCTGTTCACAAAACTCCCGTACAAGGACAGCGTACTGGTCGGGCGGTATCTCTCTGGGAATGGTAAGCACCCACCGCCTTGCAAGCTGGGAGTTCCATTGCTTTTCCATCGCTTCGGCGGCGTTCCATAAAGTATTGCGGTCTGCATATTCCTGTGGGGCATTTGCCGGGAGCAGGATTTCATTGTGGACGATACCACGCTTTTCCGGGTAGTGCTTTACTTGCTGGTCGTATTCACAGAACAGCTTTTCGCCGCTTTGGTAAGCAGCGGCGGCAACCGCAGACTGTCGCTGGCTGCGCTG
>CALWVM010000026.1 GCA_944384985.1 uncultured Clostridia bacterium
ACTCTACCTTAACACAGGTCCTTTCTATTCGCTATCTTTTTTCTTATTTGTCACACATCATTGTAACACCTACAGGCGGACCCGCATCGAAAAGTGCTCCAAGTTGATTTTTTTTCTAAAATTTGGTAGACTATATATATTCGGCATTTTCCGCGATCGGGATGAATCTGGAATTTTGTGAGATGAAGCGCGAGGAATCGGCATGAGAAGGTTAAACAATTCCAATGAACTGAAGATCGGCGCGTTCCTGTCTTATGTCCAAACCGGCGCGCAGATTTTGGTGGCGCTGCTGTATACACCCGTGATGCTTCGCATTCTCGGGCAGAACGAATACGGGCTATACAACACGGTCTCGTCCACCATCAGCATGTTAAGCGTTTTAAGTCTTGGATTCTCCAATGCGTATATCCGGTTCTATGCCCGGTATAAGGTCAATGAGGAAAAGGAAAAGATCGAGCGCTTAAACGGGTTGTTCCTCCTTGTGTATTTCATCATCGGGATCATCGCCTTTTTGTGCGGGATGTATCTCTCGTTCAACCTGAAACTGGTTTTTGACGAAGGTCTGACCCCCGACGAGCTTGAAAAGGCGAAAATCATGATGATCCTTTTGGCGCTCAACCTGGGGGTCTCTTTCCCCATGAGCACCTTTACGTCTTACATCAACGCACACGAGCGGTTCGCCTTCATCTATGCCATCAACATTATCAAGATCGTTTGCAGCCCGTTTGTGCAGATCCCGCTTTTGCTGATGGGCTTTGGCGCTGTGGGCATGACGGCGGTCATCTTCGCTTTCAACATGTTGGTGAATCTGGCGGAGGTCATCTATTCCATCAAAAAGCTGAACTTCCGCATGAAGCTCGGGCACTGGGAAAAGGGGCTGTTCAAAAGCTTGTTCCTGTTTTCCGGGCTTATCGCGATCAACGTGATCGTGGACCAGGTCAACAACAGCTTGGACAGCGTCCTGCTCGGGCGTTTCTGCGGCACGGCGGAAGTTGCGGTGTATTCTATCGGCGCGACCTTCTGCGGCTATTACACGATCTTTTCCACCTCGATTTCGACCGTTTTTATCCCGCGTATCCATAAAATCGTCAATTCTGTGCAGGATAAATTGGAACAAAACCGTCAGCTCACCGAGATTTTCATCAAGGTTGGGCGCATCCAGTTTCTGGTGCTCGCCTTGGTCTGTACGGGCTTTATCGTGTTTGGCCGCGCCTTTATTGCTCTTTGGGCAGGCGACGGATATGAGGCGTCCTATTGGGTCGCACTGTTCCGCATGGTGCCCGCGACCGTGGCGCTGATTCAAAACGCAGGCATCGAGATCCAGCGTGCAAAAAATGTGCATCAATACCGTGCGTATTCCATGATTATCATGGCGTTAATCAATCTGGTGCTGACCATCTTTATGTGCCAGCGCTGGGGGGCGGTCGGCGCATCCGCCGCAACGGGTATAGCGGCGGTTGTATGCGATCTGTTTTTGCTCAACTGGTTCTATTATAAAAAAACGGGGATCAATGTTTTCCGCTTTTGGAAAAATATTTTGCGTGAGAGCGCCGGGCTGATCGTACCGTGTATCTGTGGATTTTTCATTGCGCGGTATGCCTCCATGCAGTCTTACATCACGCTGGCGCTTTGGATCGCTGTTTACGCCGCTGTATATGTTCTGAATATCTGGTTCCTTTCCATGAATCGCAGTGAAAAGGATCTGGTGCTTGGCATCGTGAACCGTTTCACCTCCAAACTTCATAAGAAAGGGGATACGCAATGAGTTCTGCCAAAGAGGCGGTGCGGGGGATATTGCAAAAGCTGCCGCTTCCCACAAAAAAAATCATTCTGTTTGAAAGTATGCCAACGCTTACGGACAATACTAAAGCGGTGTTCGACGAAATGGTTCGCCGCGGCTGGAACGAGTCCTATGAATTTGTCTGGATCACCTCCGAGCCGGTGGAAAACTTCGCGGATATCCAAATTCCGAATGTCCGCTTTGTAAACCGTGCGGATGACGTTCAGTTTAAAAAATTGACGTTCGAATCCCGAATGCAGCTGATGTGCAATGAGGTGCTCGTCAAGCGCACGAGCCGGCAGTTTACCATGTACCTTGCGCACGGCTGCGCGCTCAAGGACGTGCGCGGAAAATACGAGCTGCCCGAAAGCATTGACTGCGCGCTGACCCTTTCGCCGTATCTCGGCGCATACGACGCGCAGAATCTCGGTTATCCGGCGGAAAAAATGCTGCCGCTGGGTTATCCGCGCAACGACGAGCTGTTCGGCGACAGGCTGCCGCTTCAAACGCTGTTTCCCGACGCTGCTTTTCAAAAGACGATCTACTGGATGCCCACCTACCGGCAGCATAAAAACGGGCTGGTGCACTCCAACATCTCCATGCCGATCCTTTATGACGAAGACATCGCCGGTAAGATCAACGACTGCGCGGCGAAAAATGATACGCTGTTGATTGTGAAGCCGCATTTTGCGCAGGATGTTTCCAAGATTAAGAGCATGGAGCTTAGCCATTTGAAGTTCATCGATAACGATTTCCTGAACGAAAAAAGCATTTCGAACTATGTGTTGCTGCGCAGCGTGGACGCCTTGCTGTCGGATTACTCCTCGGTTTATTACGACTACCTGCTCACCGACAAGCCCATCGGGCTTTGTTGGGACGATTTTGAAGAATATAAAGCGCGCGAAGGCTTCCTTTTGGACCCGCAGGACATTATGGCGGGTGGCGTCAAGATCTACACGCCGGACGACCTGTGCGCTTTTGTGGAAAGTGTCGCAAAAGGGGAAGATGCGCTTTGCGAAGCACGGCGCGCGATTCGGGATCGTGTGCATACCCATGCGGACGGCTTTTCTACAAAGCGCGTGGTAGACTTTCTCGAGCCATATCTGCGCTGAAGCAGGCAGGGGAGAAAAAATCAGGGAGGAAATACTGTGAATATTGCCATGATCATGAGCGGCGGCGTCGGCAAGCGGTTCGGAACGCTGCTGCCCAAGCAATACAACCTGATTCACGGGCGGCCCGTGATCGATTATGTTATCGACGCTTGCCGCGGCGCAAAAACGGTGGATAAGATCGTGGTCGTCTGCGACCCGCAGTGTGTGCGGTTCAGCCCGGAACTCTCCAAAGGCGACATCGCAATCGCCCCGAACGGCAGCGAGCGCTGCTATTCGCTGCAAAACGGTTTGGAATTTATCCGTAAGAATTACAACTGCGACAACATCTGCATTCTCGACGCGGTCGCGCCGTTTGTGTATCCGGAGCTCATAGACGAGTATTTCGCCCGCCTTGCCGATTACGACTGCGTGATCACGAGTCAGAAGATCACCGGGGAACTGGGCAATTATGACTACGATATTTTAGACCGCAATCAATACTATATCTCACAATCTCCCGAGGCGTTCCGCTTTAGCCTCCTGATGCGGTATTTTAACCCCGAATTTCCGTCGTCCGAGCTTGCCAACCAGCTGCCTGTGAACACAAAGCGGTATTTGAATTTCGACTTTAAAAACAACCTGAAGATCACCTACGATTTCGAGCTGCAATATGCCGAGCAGATGATCGCCTATTTTCGCGAGCGGTACCGCCGCAGCGTGAAAGTCTATGAAAAAGAGGCTTTCATCACCGAGGGGCTGCAATCCTTCCTGCTGCGCACGAATGCTGGAGAGACCAACGCCTGGCTTTCCAAGGTTGCCGAAAGCTATCCGCGCCTTGCCGAGAAGTGGGAGATCACTTCTTTTATCGCCAATCAGACCAGCCGTTACGGGCTTGTGCTGCTCGCGCAAAGCGCGCGTTACGGCGCAGTCATCATCAAACTGATTCCACCGTTTGTGGATCGTTACGCCAACGAAAAAAGCTGTTATATGGCGCTGTCCGACGCGTTCATGTGCAAAATGTACGACAGTGATGATGCGGCGGACGCCCTGCTGCTCCAGCAGGTGAAGCCGGGGGATTACGCGCGTTTTGAGGACAATTTGATGCTTACGCGGTTTTGGGACAGCGTCTTCGAGCATGCCTTGCCGGCGCCCGACGGGCAAGGCACAGACTACTATGCCGAGCTGCTGGATCGCCTGCAAAGCGCGAAAGACCTGCCGTATTGCAGCGCACCCATCCGAGAAAGCCTGCAATTTGCCGTGTCGCTTTATGAACAACGGTTCTCGGCGGATACACCATACCTTATTCACGGCGATTTGCACGAGTTCAATATCCTGAAAGGCGAAAACGGCTACGTCGCGGTCGACCCCATCGGGTTTCGCGCGCCGTTGGCATTTGAAACGGCGCGTTTTATTCGCAACGACGTGTTGCGCAATACAGAATTCGGCACGGCTGCGCGTCTGACGCTTTTGACGGAGTATTTCAGCAAATGGCAGCCCATTGAAAAGGTGCGCGCAGCGCTGTATATCGATTTGAGTTTTACCACCTACAACTCGGTGTTTGAAAACGAGGCCCCGTGCGAGACCGAGCGGATGCTCAAGCTGCTCGACGCCGTGCGCGGCACACTGTAAACCGAAAAAGCTTCGGAAAGGAAGAGGGAAACGTGTCTGTTTTCGAAAATAAGACGCTGCTCATAACGGGCGGCACAGGATCGTTCGGCAATGCGGTGCTGAACCGCTTT